>JBPOHI010000099.1:0-9118 GCA_052035735.1 Acidobacteriota bacterium | reverse complement strand
GCCCGAAGCGCCAGAAGCAGCGGCTAACGAGGAGGAGCGCTCACGGCGTAGAATCCACGAGTCATGAATGCGACCGCCAAGCAGGAAGCGCAGCGCATTCTCGACGCGCTGCCCGACGACACTTCGCTCGAGCAGATCCAGTATCACCTCTACGTCGTCCAGAAGATCGAAGCCGGATTGCGCGACGCTGAAGAGGGTCGCCTGCTGAGCCAGGAGGAGGTCGAGCGTCGGATCGCCAAGTGGCCCGAGCGGTAGATTGGACGCACGAGCGTGGTCGAGTCGTCCCGGAGCTAAGCGATCCCGCGATCCGCGAGGTCTTTGTCGGCAGCTACCGCCTCGTCTATCGCATCCTCGCCCATCGCGTCGAGATCCTCGCTCTCGTTCACGGCGCGCGAGATCTCACCGCGCTTTGGCAGCGCGAACGGACCGACGAGCCCTGACTATCGCCCGCCCGGCGATCGCGGCATAGCGCGCCGCCTGGCGCGCTGGCCGAGCCGCCTAGAGCTCGAGGGCTAAGCGGAGGCCGGTGTCGAGGGCGTGGAGGAGTTTCGCGGGGAGCGGGCCGACTTTCTCGGTGAGGCGGTCGCGGTCGAGGGTCAGGAGTTGGGAGACCTGGATGACCGAGTCTTTCGAGAGGCCGGTGAGTCGCGCCGGGCAGAGGACGTTGCCGGCCGCTTCGGCGCGGACGAGGTTCGAGGTCATTGCGGCGACGATCGTGGTGCGGAGCCGGGAGCCGTTGAGCGGATCGGACTGGACGACCACGACCGGCCGGCGAAAGCCGGGCTCGGAACCGCTCGGTTCCTCGAGATCCGCCCCCCAGATCTCGCCGTGGCGAATCACCAGTCCGACCCCTGCAGCGTTCGCCGCGCGGCAGTGCGGCGAAACGTCGCCTCCTCGTCCGCCTCCGCTGCGCCATAGGCCCGGTCGTACGACTCGCGAACCTCGTCCGCGCTCCACTTCGCCACGAACTCGGCGATCGCCCGCGCGTAAAGTTGGCTTCGGCTGATCGCGAGACGCTCGGCGACGTCCTCCGCGGCCTCGAAGAGATCGTCGGGCAGAGAGATCGCGGTCATCATGATCGGAGTATGACTGTGATCGCACTCCGCTCTCGAGGTTTCCTTGTCCCCCTTCGCCGCGAGAAGACGGCTGTCCTGGTGGGGGGTATCCCCTCGAGCGACCAGGAGGGCAATCGATGCGGAGCGTCTGGGCCTTTGGGCTGGCGATGGTGGGGTTGGGCTTGGGGCTGGCGGCGGCGGCTCGCGGGGCGGACGGAGATCTCGATCCGACGTGGGGCGTCGGCGGGATCGGGGCGGGACTCGCCAACTTCCGCGTGGCGGCGGCGAGCGCGACCGGGATTGGCGACGCGGCGTTCCTGGGCGAAAACCTCGCGGACCCGACCGACATGACCGCGCTCTGGGGGGTGGAGCCGGGGATCGGCTCCTGGTCGGGCTGCTGCGGCTGGGATTTCGACGTGCCGTTCCTCGAGCGCTTCGAGGCGCGGGCCGTGTACATCGACCGCGAAGGCCGGGCGCTCTTTGCCGGCGCCATCGGCCTTTTTCCGACCGGCACGGTCGACCGGGCCTTCGTCGGGCGCACCATCTCGTCCGTGAGCGGCGCGCCGTTCGGTCCGTTCGACGACAGCTTCTCCGGCTCGGGCTGGGCGTTTTTCGACGACGCGGCCTTCTGCGACACCGAGAGCTGCCGCTTCGTCGACATCGCCGAAACCGACGCCGGATCGCCGCGCTATGTGCTCCTGCTCGAGCGCACCGTGGGCGGCATCGCGGCCGACTACTATCTCGTCGGACTCGAAGCCGACGGCGATCTCGCCACCGCCTTCGGCGTGGGCGGATACCGCCAGGTTGCCGCAGCGAACCTCGGCCAGACGACCGTCTCGTGGGCGCAGATCGAGGTCGATGCCGCGGGCAGGATCTACGTCCTCCACGCCTCCCTCGACCCCGAGGACGCGGGTGACTTCGACGCCGGCCTCTCCCGCTTCGACGCCGGCGGCGACCTCGATCCGACCTGGGGCGACGCCGGTACCTACTTCATCGACGGCATCGACTCGCCGCCGATCGCGGCCTCGCCCGGCGCGCTCGCCATCGGCCCCGCGGGCCAGATCGTGCTGGGATGGAACCGATTGACGGCGCCCGAGCTGGGCATCGTGCGCGTCTTCGCCTCCGGCGAACCCGGAGCGTCGACGGTCGCGACGGGCCTCGCCGAGAGCCGGATCCGCGCCATCGCGGTCGACGGGCTCGGCCGGATCGTCGTGGCGCGCGACACCGGTGCCGACGGCTTCCGGGTCGATCGCTACTTCGCGCTATTTCCCGGCGGCGTGGTGGGCGACAACAGTTTTGGCACGGTCGGCTCGCGCTTCGTCGATGTCGATCATCCGAACGGCAACGGCGACGAAGACGTCGTTTCGCTCGTCGTCGAAGGGGGCGACTACTACGTCTTCGTCGATGCCGACGGCTCGGTCGCCGAAGACGAACATGTCGTCGTGCCGGTGCGGCTCACGGGCTCGCTCCTCTTCGCCGATGGCTTCGAGTCGCAGTCCAACCGCTTCTGGTCGCGAAGGTCGCTCTGACGGGGCGGACCGGAAGTCAGCGCTGCGGCGCGAGAGCTCCGTCGTTCGCCGCGAGCGCGACCGCTTCCGCGATCTGGATGCCGTCGATGGCGGCGGAGAGGATGCCGCCGGCATAGCCGGCGCCTTCGCCGGCGGGGAAGAGGCCGGGGGTGCTGACGCTCTGGAGGGTCGCCTCGTCGCGGCGGATCGAAATCGGTGAGGAGGTGCGGGTCTCGACGCCGGTGAGCAGCGCATCGGCCATGGCGAAGCCGGGGATCTTCCTGTCGAACGCCGGAATCGCCTCGCGGATCGCGGCGATCGCCCAGTCGGGGAGGCAGGTCGAGAGGTCGGTCGGCCTGACGCCGGGGGTGTAGGACGGGAGAACGCTTCCGAGGGCGGTGGAGGGGCGCCCGGCGAGGAAGTCGCCGACGCGCTGCACGGGGGCGTCGTAGGTCCCGCCGCCCGCGCGGAACGCCGCCTCTTCCCAGCGGCGCTGGAATTCGATCCCGGCGAGCGGACCTTCAGGGTAATCCGCCGGGGTGATGCCGACGACGATCCCCGAGTTGGCGTTCCTTTCGCTGCGGTCGTACTGGCTCATGCCGTTGGTCACCACCCGCCCGGGCTCCGAGGCGGCGGCGACCACCGTGCCGCCGGGGCACATGCAGAAGCTGTAGACCGAACGGCCGTTGGCGCAGTGATGCACCAGCCGATAGTCGGCGGCGCCGAGCGCCGGGTGCCCGGCACTCTCGCCATACCGGCAGCGGTCGATGATCGCCTGCGGATGCTCGATGCGGAAGCCGATCGAGAACGGCTTGGGCTCGATGGTGACCCCCTGCGCGAGCAGCGTCTCGAAGGTGTCGCGGCTGCTGTGTCCGACCGCCAGCACGACCTGGTCGGCGGCGATCTCCTCGCCGGAGGCGAGCCGCACGCCGCGGACACGACCGTTCTCGAGCAGCAGCCGCTCGACGCGGGTCTGGAAGCGGATCTCGCCGCCCAGCGCCTCGATCTTCGCCCGCAGACTCTCGACCACCTTCACCAGCTTGAACGTCCCGATGTGTGGGCGATGGACCCAGAGGATCTCCTCCGGCGCGCCGGCGGCGACGAAGTCGGTGAGGACCTTGCGCCCGAGGTGGCGCGGGTCGCGCACCTGGCTGTAGAGCTTGCCGTCGGAAAAGGTCCCGGCGCCGCCTTCGCCGAACTGGACGTTCGACTCGGGATCGAGCACGCCCTTGCGCCAGAAACCGAAGGTGTCCACGGTGCGCTCGCGCACCCGCTTGCCGCGCTCGAGAAGGAGCGGACGAAAGCCCATCTCGGCGAGCGTGAGCGCTGCGAAGAGTCCGCAAGGCCCCATGCCGATGACCACTGGACGCGGGCCGGCGAAATCGGGGGGCGCCTGGGTGACGAAGCGGTATGAGGTGTCAGGCGTGGGCCCTACGTGACGGTCGTCGGCGAAGCGGCGGAGAAGCTCCGCTTCCCGGGCGGGATCGGCGAGCGCGAGATCGAGGATGTAGACCAGCCGGATCGCCCGTTTCTGGCGGGCGTCCACGCTGCGCTTGAAGATCGTCAGCGTCGCGGGCTCGGCCGGCGCGAGCCCCAGCCGGCGGCGCAGCGCCGTCTCGAGATCGGCGGCCGAGTGTTCGAGCGGCAGGGCGAGATCGGTAACCCGGATCATGAGGGCAAGATCACCTTCGGACGAGCCTCACGAGCGACGAGGTCGCGTCGCGAGCCAGAGCGCCGCGATGCCCAGGGCAAGACTGAGGGGCGAGTAGAGCCAGGAGTCCCACTGCGCGAACGCCGTGTTGCGCACCGACTTGAAGAGGCCGACGAGGCGGAAGTCGCCGATGGCGCGCAGCACCAGGATCGATCCCAGAACAGCAGCGGCGAGTGTCGCCAGGTGCGGCGGAAAGGAACTCAGGATGACGCCAGCGCGGACCAGAACCACCAGCGCAGCGGCGGCGAGCAGCGCCGCGACGACCAGGGTGATCGCCACCGATGGGCGGAAAACCGGCTTCCCCTCGACGACCGGAATCACCGAGCCGTTCGCGAGCCTGCCGCCGAAGGCCCAGACGACGTGCAGGGCGGACAGTAGGACAAAGATCGCGGCCAACGCGACGGCCACCTGACGTTGTCTTTCCATGGTGTGGTTCTTTCTTCGATCCGGGCGGTAGCGAGAGTCCGGGAGCCGGTCTTGGAGGGCGAAGTCAGCCGCGAGCCAGCAGGCTCGCCGCCAGCGCCAGGGCCGCCGGGAGCGCCTGGATCCAGAGGATCCTGCGGCTCGCCGTCGCCGCGCCGAAGGCGCCGGCCACCATCACGCAGGCGAGAAAGAACACGCGCATCTCGAAACCGGACTCGCCCCGAAAGAGTGCCCAGCCGAGGCCGGCAGCGAGGAAGCCGTTGTAGAGCCCCTGGTTGGCGGCCAGCGTACGCGTGGCTTTCGCCATCTCCGCCGACAGGCCGAAGGCGCGCCGGCCGGCGGGGGCTTCCCAGAGGAACATTTCGAGAACGAGAAAGTAGACGTGCAGCAGCGCGACGGCGGCGGTGAGGAGCGTGGCTGCGAGGATCATGACCGGGGATTCTACGCCCGGGCGCGGCGCAGGAAGTCGACGCACTGCTCTTGCCAGCGGGCGCCTTCGAGCACCATGAGCGCCGCCGGATCGAGCTCCGCCTCGGCCCAGGGATCGGGCCCGCCGACCGCCGGATGCGGCGCGATGGCGTAGCACTCGGTCCCGCGGGCGACGGTGCCGGAAGCGGCAGCGGCGCGCACCGAGGCGGCGAGAAGGTAGGTCTCCCGCCAGGAGGGCTCGCGTAGAAAGAGGGCCAGGGTTGCCGCGTCCGGAGCGAGCTCCTGCACTTCGCCGAAGAAGACATCCAGCATGTGGCAGCTGCCGTCGGGGCGGGCGTAGAACAGGGTGCCGAAGCGCGAGGCGAAGAGCGGCGTGCGGCGCTCGCCGGCGAGCGCCGCGGGGAGCAGCGTGTCCCAGACGCCGAACCAGTCAGCGATCTCGGGATGCGTCTCGGCGTCGATCAGCAGCTCGTCGAAGGCCGCGAGCTCGCCGGGAGGAAAGGCGCTCACCAGAGATCCAGCACCAGCACGCGCGCTTCGAGCGGCCCGTTCCAGACCGGGATCCGGCGCGTCGGCTTGAGGCCGAGGAGCTTGCCCTGGGTTTCGCCGCCGGCGAAGATGACCGCCTTCCAGCCGCGGTACCTCTGCTTGAGCGTGTCGCCGAGCGTCTTCCAGAGCTCGGGAGAGTCGGCAAGACGTTCGCCGTGCGGCGGATTGGCGACCACCAGGCCGGGGCCCGTGGGCGGTTCGAAGCTGATGGCGTCACCCTCGACGAAGTCGGTCTGCGCGAGAAGTCCGGCCGCCGCCAGATTGCGCTGGGCGGCGACGATCGCCGGGCGCGCCAGGTCGACGCCGATCATCCGCACCCCGGGATCGGGCGCCGCGATCGGCTCGTCGCGGATCGATCGCCAGAGCTCGCGGTCGAAGCCCGGCAGGCGTTCGAAGGCCCAGAGATTGCGCAGCCGGTTGGGCGCGAGGCCCATCGCGATGGCGCCCGCTTCGGCCAGGAATGTGCCGGAGCCGCACATGAGGTCGACCACCGGGCCGCGACCGTTCCAGCCCGAGGCGAGGAGCGCCGCCGCCGCGAGTTGCTCGCGCAGCGGCGCCGCGGTGGAGGCGACGCGATAGCCGCGACGGTCGAGCGGCTCGCCTGAGGTGTCGAGGAGGAGCGTCGCGCGGTCGCGGAAAAGCCGCAGGCGGAGCGCTACGTCCGGGCTCGAACGCTCGATGTCGGAGCGCGCCTGGAAGCGCTCGCGCTGCGCATCGACGATGCCGTCTTTCGCCTTCATGGCGATCCAGCGGGTATCGCGAATCTGCGAATGGGAGGAGGTCGCCTGAATGGAGAAGGTCCGGTCGGGCGAGAACAGCTCGGCGAGGGGCAGGGTCGCGCCGCCGTCGCGCTTGCCGTAGGCCTCGCGAGCGTTCTCGACCAGGGCGCGGGCGCCGGCGTAGAGCTGGTCGTTGTCGGCTGCCGGCCAGCTGGCGAGCTCGACGAGCACGCGGTTGGCGGTGCGCAGACGCCAATTCGCCCGCAGGCCGTCGGCGAAGGTGCCGTCGAAGGCGACGCCGCCGGTCTCGCGGCTCTTCGCCGCGAGGCCGAGGCCGCCCATTTCGAGCTCGAGGAGCGGCTCGAGGCCGCGACCGCAGGTGGCGATCCAGCGCACGCGCCGGTCAGCTCTCGCCGAGCTTCAGACGGCGGTAGTCGCGATTCCAGTAGAGGAGCGGAGCTCCGCCGGGGCGCGGAACGGCGCTCGCCTGGACGGCACCGATGTAGATCGTGTGGGTACCGGCCGCATGACGGGAGTCGATCGTGCAGTCGAGCCAGGCGACGGCGTCGGCGAGCACCGGGGCTCCGGTCACCGCAGTCGTCCAGCGTCCGGCGGCGAAGCGATCGGGCTCCGGGCCCCAGGCGAAGCGGTCGGAGAGCGCCTGATCGGCTTCGGCGAGAATGTTCACCGCGAAGACCGTCCCCGGCCTCTCGAGCAGCGCGTGGGCACGATGCTGGTGGTCGATGATCACGGCGATGAGCGGCGGATCGGGAGAGACGGAGACGAAGGCCGAGACGGTCAGCCCGTGCAGTTCGTCGCCCGCCCTGAGCGTCACCAGCGTCACTCCGGCAGGAAAGTGCCGCAGGGCGTCGCGAAAAGCATCGGGGGTGACGGTCATGGCGGCGTTGGATGGGGTAGCTGAGGTGGCTGAGATGGCGGAGAGCGAGAGAGTTGCGGTGTTTCTGGGCAGGGGCCGTTTGCTCCCGCCTCGGGCAGGAGTTTATCCTCGTTCGTCAGGAGACATCGTGAGCGATACGACGACGCGCGGGATCCGCATCGAGGTGGAGAGCGAGTACGAGCCCGAGCGGAGCTCGCCCTACGAGAGCTACTACTTCTTTTCGTACCACGTGCGGATCTCGAATCTCGGCGAGGAGACCGCGCAACTGCTCGCCCGGGTCTGGATCATCACCGACTCGGACGGCGAAGTGCAGACGGTCGAGGGTCCCGGCGTGGTCGGAGAAACGCCGGTCTTGGCCCCCGGTGAGGCCTTCGAGTACACCAGCTTCTGCCCGCTGAAGACCGCCGTGGGCGCGATGCAGGGGCACTACGAGATGCAGCTGGTCGCGACCGGCGAGACCTTCGCCGCTGCGATCGCCCCGTTTACCCTGGCGGTTCCCGGAGCGGTCAACTGAAGCGGCGGGCGCTCGCGCGCAGCCCACGCTTTCCGACCCTGGATCGGCCATGCTGCGCGCGCTGATCCGCCGAGTGGTCCCCGGCCCGGTGCGCGCCGGTCTGCGGCGGGTTGTTGCGGATGCGCGCTACCGCCGCGAAGACCTTCTCGCGGACCTGCGCGAGCGCCTCGCCGGCGCCGATGGCCTGCCCCTTCCTCCGCCCGGTCTCCGGCATCGCGTCGGTCCGAACAGCTCGCGCGCCGAGTTCCTGCATGTCGGGGCGCTGTGCGCCGGCGATCTGCTGAAGACCTACGGGGAGCTCGGCCGGCCCGCGGCCGGCGACCGGCGCTGGCTGGACTTCGGCTGCGGCTGCGGCCGGGTGGCGCGGCATCTCCTCGCTCCAGAGGCGAACAGCGCCCCGGGCGAACTGGTCTACACCGGGGTCGACGTCGACCGCCGCCAGATCGCCTGGGCGGCGCGGCATCTGCCGGGCCGCTTCGAGGTCATCCCGGCCGCGCCGCCGACCGCCCTCGGCGACGGGGAGTTCGACGTCATCTTCACCATCTCGGTCTTCACCCACCTCGACGAAGAGCCCCAAGTCGCCTGGCTGGACGAGCTCGCGCGCCTGCTGCGCCCGGGAGGCCTGCTGCTCGCGACCACGCACGCGCCGGACATCGCGCCTTCCAGCCCCGGCGTCACCCCGGACGAGTTGGCGGAGCTCGAGGCGCGGGGATTCCTCTTCCGGCCGAGCGTCGGGCCGTTCAACGAGCAGTCGACGTTTCATTCCGAGGCCTACCTGCGTGGCTCGTGGTCGCGGCACCTCGAGATCCGCGGCTTCTTCCCCAAAGCCCTGGGCGGATTCCAGGACATCTCCGCCTGGGAGAAGCGTGCGCCGGTCTAGAGCCGGTCGAGGGTCCGGACTGCCCGGTGTGGGAACTTTTTCCGCTGATTGGGTCTCTTGCGAAGTGATGCGTTCGACACCGCTCGGTGCGGTGCCATCTCTTGCCTCAGGAGGTTTCCATGAAAGCCCGATTCGCGATCGCCGCGCTCGCCGTCACAGGTCTCGTCGCTGCGGTTTCCGTTGCCGTCGCCCAAGGTGGGCCTGGACCCGGCTACGGGAACGGCAAGGGGGCCTGTCAGGGCCGCCATGCCGGCGGGCCGCCGGCCTACGACAGCGCAGCCGAAACGACCCTGACCGGAAAGGTCGTCGAGCTTCTGCCCCAGGCGTGCGCCTGCGGCGGTCTCCACGTCCGGCTGACGACGGCCTCCGGCGACGTCGAAGTCGCTCTCGGACCGACGACCTACCTCGCCGAGATCGGCGCTTCCTTCATGC
>JBPOHI010000284.1:0-33197 GCA_052035735.1 Acidobacteriota bacterium | reverse complement strand
CCGGCACCGCGACGGTTATCGCGACAAGACGACGGAAGCGAAGATGTCCGACGGCGTGATGTCGGCGCTGTTCTTCGATGCCGAAAGCAACAGCATGGGGGTCGAGGTCAAGCGCGGTACCGAGACTCGCCGAGACGATGGCCTGTTCACCGTGCCGATGGAGGTGCGTATCCCCATCGGCAAGCTCGTGCTGGTGCCGGCAGAGGGTGTCCGGCAGGCGCGGGTGCGCGTGTTCTTCGCTGCGATGGACGGCGACGGCGGCATGTCGGAGGTGCAGAGCGCGATCGTGCCGATCGTCATTCCGGAGGCAGAAGTCGCGACCGCCGTGCAGCAGGTCTACGTCTACGGGATCTCCCTGATGATGCGCAAGGGACCGCAGAAGCTCGCCGTCGGAGTGCGGGACGAGGTCGGTGCCACGCAGGCCTTCACCGTGCGCACGATGAACATCGGCGGCCACGGATGATCTCTCCCGCGGGCTGGCTCAGTCGGATGCAGCAACTGGGCTCGGCCTACTTCGCTGTGCTGCGTGCCGAGGTGACCGCCGCGCTCGAGGATCTCCAGGCCTCGGGCCGTAGCCTCCTGCGCGCGGCTCTGCTCTTCACCGTGACGGTGGCCCTCGGGTTCTGGACCGTCGGCCTGCTGGTCTATTTCCTGATCGAGATGCTCGCGCTCCGCTTGCCGCGCTGGGGTGCGGTCGGCGTCGTCTTCGCGCTCTTCGTGGCCGCCACCGTCGCCTTCGCCGCAGCTGCGGTCGCGCGCCTGCGGCGAATCGAGGCGCCGGCAGAGATGCTCCAGCGGCGCTGGCGCGACCACACCGCGTGGTGGCAGTCGCGAATCGGCGGGAAGGACGAGGCCGACGGCTTGCCCCCGCGCCTCCCGGGTGACGGGACTGACGACGAAGACGACCTCCGGGGGGAGCGGTGAGGGAGCGGCTGGCCGAGCTCACGGCCCGCCGCGACCGTTTCGCCGCCGAGGTCGACGATCTGCGCACCGGCCTGCACGAGGAGCTCGGCTGGGCACCGAGCGGACTGCGCTGGATCGTCCCCCTCGTCGCGCTCGCCGCCGGCGTCGTCGCCGGGGTCGCGCTCCGGCGGAACCTGCCTCGCCTGCGCGAGGCGACTCCGTCGCGGCGGCGCCGTCGCTGATCCAGCGCCGCCTCCTCGCGGAAGGCGGCGCTAGAATCTGCCGATGCCGCCGCCGGCCGATGCCGCCACGAACCGGGCCGTCCTGTTGTTCAGCAAGCCGCCGGTCGCCGGCCGGGTGAAGACCCGTCTGATCGGTCCGCTGAGCGCGGAACAGGCGGCTCGCCTGCACGCGGCCTTCCTCGCCGATCTGGCGGAACGGCTCTCCGCCCAACGCTTTGCCCTCGTCCCCGTCTGGGCGCTGGCCGATGGGGAGGCTTTGCCTCCGCAACCGCCGGGCGGGCAGCGCCAGGCCGGCGGTGACCTCGGCGCGAGGATGCGGTACACCTTCGAAGCGTTTCTCTTGGGCGGCGAATCGGGCGCGAAGGCCGGGCTGGCGATCGCCATCGGCAGCGACCTGCCACAGCTCGCTCCCGAGCGCATCGAACAGGCGTTCGCCGCGCTTGCCGCCGGCGCCGACGTGGTGCTCGGTCCGGCACGGGATGGCGGTTACTACCTGATCGGACTGGGCGTCGTGGCGCTGCGTGCGGCACTCTTCGAAGGGATCGCCTGGAGCACGTCGGCGGTGCTCGAGCAGACACTGGAACGCTGCCGCGCGGCCGGGCTGGCAGTGGCGCTGCTGCCGGAGGAAGAGGACATCGACACCGGGGAGGCCCTGGCGAGGTTCCTCGACCGGTTGGCGACAAACCAACTTGCGGCCTGCCCGCGGACCGCGGCTCTGGTCGCGACTTGGCAGATCGGGCACCCACCTGCCGACGGCGGGAGATCGGAGCGCACATGCGTGTCCTGACGGCAGCCGAAGCGCGGGCTTTCGACCACTGGGCGATCGACGAGCTCGGAGTGCCGGCCCTCGTGCTGATGGAGAACGCCGCGATGGCGCTCGCCGAGGCGATCGGATCCGGCTTCGGCGAGGCGCGGCGGGTGGCGATCTTCTGCGGTCCGGGCGGCAACGGCGGCGACGGCCTGGCGCTCGCGCGGCAACTCGCGACCCGGGGCTACGAGGTCGGGATCTTTCTCGCCGCTTTCGGCCGACCGCTCTCCGAAGACTGCGCCCGTCAGCTCGCCATCTGCCGGGCGATGGATCTGCCGCTGTTCGAGCTCGCCAACGACTGGCGCGAGGTGGCCGCCTCTGCCGTCACCGCCGACCTCGTCGTCGATGCTCTCTTCGGCATCGGGCTCGAGCGCCCGTTGCGCGCGCCCTACGCCGGTCTCGTCGAATGGATGAACGGTCTGGCGCAGCCCCGCCTGGCGGTGGACATCCCGAGCGGACTCGACGCCAGCCGCGCGACGCCGATCGGGCCGGCCATCCGCGCCGAAGCGACGGTGACCTTCGGAGCGCCCAAGATCGCCCATATGTTGCTGCCGGCAGCGGAGTGGGTCGGGGAGCTGTCGGTCGCCGACCTCGGGGTGCCGTTCGACTCGAGTCCGGTCGCCCAGGGAGATCTCGAGGTTCTCACCGGCGAGGAGTTGGCGCACGCCCTGCCGGTGCGCTCTGCCGCCTCGCACAAAGGGGATTTCGGTCACTTGCTGCTGGTCGCCGGCTCGCGCGGCAAGGCCGGAGCGGCGATCCTCGCCGCGCGTGGAGCGGTGCAGGGCGGTGCCGGCCTGGTGACCGTCGCCACCAGCGAAGCCGCCTGGGCGGCGATCGCGGCTGCGGCGCCCGAGGCGATGAGTCTGCCGCTCGCCGCCGACGCCGGCGGCGGCCTGTCGCTCGGCTCGCTGGCCGCGCTCCTCGAGGCCGCCGGAGAGCGGGACGTCCTCGCGGTCGGGCCGGGCCTCGGTCAGGCTCCCGGGACGTTCCGGCTGGTGCGCAGCCTCGTGCTCGGCGCGACCGGCGTGCCGCTGGTCCTCGACGCGGATGGACTGAATGCCTTTGCCGGCGTTCCGGCGCAGGGCACACGCAAGGGGCGGCGGATCAAGGGTGGGCTGGAGTCGCTCGCCCAGCGGCGGGCTCCGACCGTCCTCACGCCCCACCCCGGAGAGCTCGCCCGCCTGCTCGGCGTGAGTACGGCGGAGGTCGAGGCCGACCGGCTCGGCAGTGCGCGCCGCGCGGCGGAGGCCTCGGGCGCGATCGTCGTGCTCAAGGGGGCCCGGACGCTTGTCGCTCTGCCGACGGGGGAAGTTGCCATCAACACCACCGGCAACGCCGGCATGGCGAGCGGCGGCAGCGGTGACGTGCTCACCGGTCTCCTGGCCGCCCGCCTCGCCCAAGGGGACGAGCCGGGACTGGCCGCGCGGCTCGCGGTACACTTGCACGGTCTGGCGGGGGATCTGGCCGTAGCGGCCGGCCACGCGCCGGCCGTGCCGGCGGGAACGCTGGCGGAGTTTCTGCCCCGGGCCTACGCCAAGCTCGTTCAGGCATGAGGACCTGGCTCACCGCGAGCGTCGACGAGACGCGGGAGCTAGGCGCCGAGTTGGCGCACGAGTTGGCGCCGGACGGGTGTCTGTTGCTCTATGGCGACCTCGGGGCAGGAAAGACTGTGCTCGCCCAGGGAGTCGCGCTCGGCTTGGGGCTCGACCCGCGTGAGGTGCAGTCGCCCACCTTCGCGCTGCTGCGCGAGCACGCCTTGCCGGCGCCCCACGCGGGTAGCCGCCTGGCGCACCTCGATCTCTACCGGTTGCGACCGGAAGAGGCGGCAGCGTGTGGCTTCGAGGAGGTGCTCCTCGGTTCGGGAGTGAAGGTCGTGGAATGGGCGGAGCGCCTGCCGTTCGAGGTACCCGGGGCGCTCGCGCTGTCGATGCGAGAGAGGCCGGACGGCGCGCGGGAGATCGAGGAGCTCGAGATCCCACCGGCGCCGGCGCGAATCTGACCGGAGTCAACGGAGAGGAAGGGAAGAGATGGCTATTCGGAAGATTGGAGTCCTGGGCTGCGGATTGATGGGATCGGGGATCGCCGAGGTGGCGGCCAAGGCAGGCTTCGAGACGGTCGTGCGCGAAGTCTCCGATGCCCTGTTGGAGAAGGGGATGGGCAAGATCCGTGGCTCGCTGGGCAAGGCGGTCGAGAAGGGCAAGATGAGCGCCGAGGAGCGCGACGCCGTGCTCGGCCGGATCCACGGTACGACGGGCTTCGAGGCGATGGCCGACTGCGATCTCGTGGTCGAGGCGATCGTCGAGAACCTCGAAGAGAAGAAGGCGACCTATGCGGCGCTCGACAAGGTGGCCAAGTCCACGGCCATCTTCGCCTCGAACACCTCTTCGCTGACCGTGACCCAGCTCGCCATGGCGACCTCCCGTCCGGCGCGCTTCGTCGGCCTGCACTTCTTCAATCCGGTGCCGGTCATGAAGCTGGTCGAGGTCGTGCGCACCCTGCTCACCGAGGACGCCGCGCTCGCCGAAATCGACGAGTTCTGCCGTGCCATCGGCAAGACGCCGGTCGCCTGCAAGGACAACTCCGGATTCATCGTGAATCGCCTGCTGGTGCCCTACCTGCTCGACGCCATCCGCGCGCTCGAAGAGGGGGTGGGCTCGGTGGCCGACATCGACGAAGGGATGAAGCTCGGCTGCGGCTACCCGATGGGTCCGTTCCAACTGCTCGACTTCGTGGGTCTCGATACGACCTACTTCATCGCCAACATCATGTTCGAGGAGTACCGCGAGAAGCGCTTCGCGCCGCCGCCGCTCCTCAAGCAGATGGTCCAGGCCGGGCGGCTCGGCAGGAAGAGCGGCCGCGGCTTCTACGACTACGCCAAGTGAGCGCTCCCGGCTCGCCGGCCGAGGCTGGTAGGATCGCACTCCAGTCGATGACCCGCCTCTACTACAGATGCCCGAACTGAACCTCGCCGAAGAGGGGCTGGAGCTCCTCTTCGGCACCCGCGACGAGAATCTGCGCCGCATCGAGGCCGCCTTCGGCGTCGAGCTCGCCGCCCGCGGTAGCCATGTCTCGGTCGAGGGCGACCCTGGCGCCGTGCAAGCGGCCTCGCGCCTTCTCGATCAGCTCTCGCGGCTGATCGAGAAGGGCTATCAGCTGCGCAACGAGGACGTGCAGACGGCGATCCGGGTCATCCGCGAGGCGCCCGAGACCTCGCTGGTCGAGTTCTTCGCGGGAGAGTCGGCCGCTTCGACGGCCACCGCGACCCGCCGGTTGATCGCGCCGCGCAGCCTGAATCAGCAGGCCTACGTCAAGGCGATGACCGAGCACGACATGGTCATCTCCGTTGGTCCTGCCGGCACCGGCAAGACCTATCTCGCCGTGGCGATGGCCGCCGCGGCGCTGGTCGAGAAGCGCGTCAAGCGCCTGGTGCTGGCGCGCCCGGCGGTCGAGGCGGGCGAGAAGCTCGGTTTCCTGCCCGGCGATCTGGCGGAGAAGGTCAACCCCTACCTGCGGCCGCTCTACGATGCGCTCTACGACATGCTCGGCTACGAGAAGGTGGGCCGGATGCTGGAGCGCGGCATGATCGAAGTCGCGCCGCTCGCTTTCATGCGCGGACGCACGCTGAATGACGCCTTCATCATTCTCGACGAAGCGCAGAACACCACGCCCGAGCAGATGAAGATGTTCCTGACCCGCATCGGTTACAACTCGCGGGCGGTGATCACCGGCGACATCACCCAGACCGACCTGCCGAAGTCGATCGTCTCGGGTCTGCGCGAAGCGATCGACGTGCTCTCTGGCGTCGAAGGGATCGCCTTCATTCACTTCGACGAGCGCGACGTCGTGCGGCATCCGCTGGTGCAGAAGATCGTCGCTGCGTACGATCGCCACTCCCGGCAGGGAGTCGTGCAGCCGTGAGTCTCGAATTGGCGCTTGCCGGTGCCGGCCGGTTTCCCGGGCTGCGCGTCGCGGGCCTGGCGCCGTGGCTCGAGGAGCTGGTGGCGGAGGTGGCGCCGGGCTTCGACTCGCTCGGCGTCCGCTTTGCCGGCGATCGGGCCGTCCGCCGGATGAACCGGGATTTCCGCGGCAAGGACAAGCCGACCGACGTACTGTCGTTCCCGGGTGAGGCCTCGCCGGAGGGGCGCCATTTGGGCGACATCGTGATCTCGATCCCGACCGCGCGGCGGCAGGCGGCGGAGCGCGGCGCGAGCCTCGAGGAAGAGGTCCGGCTCCTGCTCCTGCACGGTGTGCTGCATTGTCTCGGTCACGACCACGAAACCGACGGAGGCGAGATGGAACGGCTCGAAGGCCGGCTGCGCCGGCGGTGGTTGCAGCGCACGTGAGCGACGGGACCGGCTCTCCCGCGGCCTTTCTCTGGCTCTCCGCCTTCCTGCTCGGGGCGTTGCCGCTGTTGTCTTTGGCCACGGCGCTGCTCGAGCGTTCCGGCCCGATTCGCCTGCGTCACTGGGTCGAAGAGACCGGGGGGCATCTGCGGCGCCTGTGGGAGGATCCGGCGCGCTTCGGTCTTTACCGCTACCTGCTCAACCTGACGGCGAAGCTCCTCCCCTTGGGTCTCTGTCTCGCCCTCGGCAAGGCCGGCGAGCGCCTGGCGGTCGGACGGCCCTTTCTCGCCGCGGTCGCCATCGTCGCGGTCGTGGTGGCGCTGTCGGAGATCGCCGGCAGGCGGATGCTGCGCAGCAGTCCCGAGAGTGCTCTCGCTTCGCTGACCTGGATCTATCGCGCTGCGTTCTGGGTCTTCTGGCCGCTGGTGGCTCTTCTCGGGCCCCTGCTCGGTGCGCCGCGCGATCTGGTCGACGAGCGAGCCGAGGACGACGCGGCCTCCGAGGAGGAGGTCGAGGCGTTCATCGAGGTCGGCACCCAGGAGGGGATTCTCGAGCCGGAGGACCGCGACCTGGTCTGGGGAGTCGTGGACTTCGGCGATACGCAGGCGCGCAGCGTGATGACGCCGCGGGTCGACATGGTGTGCGGCCGCATGGGCGATTCGCTCGACCGGCTGGCCGAGATCTTCACCGAGTCCGAGTACTCGCGCCTTCCGCTTTATCGCGAGTCGGTCGATCAGATCGTCGGCGTGCTGCATCTGCGCGATCTCTTCCGTGCCCTGCGCACCGAACCGCGGCCGGCGCTCGAGTCGATCGTGCAGACTCCCTACTACATTCCCGGCACGAAGCACCTGGGCGAGCTGCTCAAGGAGCTCCAGGCGCGCAGGCAGCAGATCGCGATCGTGCTCAACGAGTTCGGCGGGACCGAGGGTCTGGTGACGATCGAGGACGTGATCGAGGAGATCGTCGGTGAAATCGCCGACGAGCACGACGACGAGCCTCCGGAGAACCGCCTGCTCGAGGACGGGAGCCTCCTCCTCGACGGCCGCGCTCCGCTCGACACGCTCGACGAGTTCTTCGGCGTCACCCCGGCGGAAGACGGCTACGAGACCGTCGGAGGCCTGCTGTCGGGGGTCTCGGGTCAGGTGCCGCCGGCAGGGACGACCTTGCATCATTCCGGCCTGCAGTTCGACATCGAAAAGGCCGACGAACGCCGTGTGCTCGCGGTGCGCGTGCGCCGGCCCGGCATCCAGGAGATCCCCATTGGCTAAGGCAGGCACCGTCGCGCTGGTCGGGCGACCGAACGCTGGCAAGTCGACGCTCTCGAACCGCCTGCTGGGGGAGCGCCTTTCGATCGTCTCGGACAAGCCGCAGACGACGCGCCACCGGATGGTCGGGATCCTGTCGCGCGAGGAGGGGCAGATCGTCTTCTTCGACACCCCCGGCATTCATCGCCCGATGCATCGGATGAACCGCGAGATGGTGCGCGAAGCCGCCGACGCCCTGGGCGAGGCCGACGTCGTCTGCCTGCTCACCGACGTCTCGCAGCCGTTCGGCAAGGGTGAGGCGTTCCTGCTCGATCTGGTGGCGAAGGCGAAGCAGCCGAAGATCGCCCTGCTCAACAAGATCGACCTGGTGAAGAAGAACAAGCTGCTGCCGATGCTCGAGCGGTACGGCAAGGCGGGGATCTTCGACGCCATCGTTCCGATCTCGGCGGAGACCGGCGACGGCTGCGAGGATCTGCTCAAGGTGCTGTGGAAGCTCCTGCCCGAGGGCGAGCCGCTCTACGACCCGGAGCTGCTGACGATCCACCCCGAGCGCTTCCTGGTCGCCGAGCGGATCCGCGAGAAGATCCTGCGCGAGACGCGGAACGAGCTGCCGTTCTCGACCGCGGTGCTGCTCGAGCGCTGGGAGGACCCGGGGCCGGACAAGGCCCTGCGCATCCACGCCGCCTTGCTCGTCGAACGCGAGTCGCAGAAGAAGATCCTGATCGGCCACCACGGCGACATGGTGAAGACCATCGGCACCGCGGCCCGCCACGACCTCGAAGAGTTCCTCGGCCGCAAGGTCTTCCTCGACCTGCGCGTCCGCACCGAGGACGACTGGCGCGAAAACCCCCGCATCATCGCCGACATCAAGAGAGACCTCCACGCCGGCACGACGCTCGACCTCGACGACCTCAACGCGGTGTCCGAAGATGGCGACGACGCCGACGACCTCGAGAAGCTGCTCGGCGACCTCGACGAAGACGACTGAGTCAGGCCGCTCCGAGCGCCGCGGCGAGGATCGGCTTCGCCCATCCCGGTACCTCGTCGAGCTCTACCCGTCGAACGACCTTGCCGCGCTCCATGTGCAGCAGGAGGAGCGGCTTGGGCTTCCGACCTTGCTCCGGCGCGAGTTCGCCGCGGTCGTCGTAGGCAGTTATCAAACCTACCACAAGAAATTTCTGTAACGCCGCGAGCGAGCTGTCGTGCTTGGCGCCTCTCGACGACCTGCTACTTTCTCCCGACTTCGCCCGGGTTTCATCGGCACGCCTCCGGCTCATGCCAAGCGTGACCGCTGCCAGGCGATTTAGATTCAGGTCAATGGGTGTTGGGTGTATTGCTATCCCGTGGAGACAGGTGGTTGGGGTTGCGTCCGCGAGTGCGTATTCGGCGACTTCTGAGGTCGTTGCCCGGCGCTGCGCGCATGGCGAGCCGTTTGCACCGTGAGGCGCCCAGCGCCTTTCTGACGTCGTGACATTTCGCTTTCTGGACAAGGCACGCAAGAGCCATGGAGATTCCTGAAGGCTTGAGGAGATCGGACTTGAAGAACCGACAGTATGCACTCGCGGTGATTCTTGCGCTCGTTGGTAGTTTGGCTTCCGCCTCCCCGATGGCGACGACAGTTCATCTCGAGGCCTTCGATCAGGACCTTCCCGTCGGAACAAGGGTAACTCTCAAGGTCGCTCCCAATCTCAAGGTCCTGGGTGGCACCGCTCCACCCGAGCGCGGACCGGACGGGAAGCTCCTTCCACCGAGGCCGTTCTTCCTTGTCGATGAGCCGTCGCTGCAAGTCTTGGATTGGGTTTACGTTACGAAGGCTGGATCGCGAGAGTCGAAGAGTCTCGAAACAACTTTCGCAGCGAGCCTCGAATCGGTTTTGGATGGCAAGTCATCGAGCAGGGCGGTCCTGGAGTTGCCGACGACTTATGAGTTCGCCTCGATGCAAGTGAATGGCTCCTGGAAAGTGGAGCAGAGCGGGAGCATCGTTTTCGGAATCTTCGTCGAAGAGCCGGTGACGAACGACCTGAGAGGTTGTTTGAGAATGTACCATCGCGAGGATGGCTTTCGCGTTGGTGTAGCTCGCGGCTGCGCGCGTGAGGATTTTGAGGAAATTCTGCGACGCGCGTCCTGCCCAACTGGCGATTGTCCCAAGGAGAAGTAGTGGCGGAGTATCGCGGCGCCTTTGCTGCTCTAGTTCGGCGCGAGCTCACCGAGCTGATCAGGGACCGGCGATGGGTGCTGGGCGGAGTCTTCTGCATTGCCCTTGCACTCGGCAGCGCGTTCTCGGAAGCGCATCGGCTGACGTCGGTCCGCCACGAAGAGAACCTGCTGAGCGCCCGTTGGGAGGAGGACCTCCGTGAACAGCTCGTCCGGAACGAACCTCTGGAGGTGAGCAGCGTGCGGATGGCCTCGCCACTCAGACCCCTGGCGGTCGGACTGGACGGAGCGTTGCCCCAGCGGTTCTTCTCGACGAAAGAGCGCCTGCGATTCGGCGAGAGCCGATCCGCGCGAGCTGCTCTTGAGTCGGTAGCGGGCCCATTCGACTTGTCTTTCGTCGTGGCGGTGGCGCTCTCTCTGCTGACCGTCGTCGTCAGCTACGACTCGATCTCTGGAGAGCGGGCAAATGGAACTCTGGCGCTGCTGCTTTCCTATCCGGTGACCCGGCGCCAACTCCTCCTGGCGAAGTTCGCGGCGCTGGCGCTCGTAGCGTTCGCCTGGCTGGCTGGAGCGCTCATAGCTGCGATCGCGTGCCTCAAGCTGCTGGGATTCCCGACAGGCGAGGCGGCGCGGTGGTGGGTGTTCGCGGTTGTTTCCGGCTTGTTCCTGGCCGCCTGGGTTTGCGTCGGCTTGGCCGCGAGCTGCCTGGCGAAGCAGCCGGGAACATCTCTGCTGCTCGGGCTCGTGTTCTGGTCCTTTTTCGTTCTCGTGGCGCCGAGGGTGATCCCGGCGCTCTCGGCGCGGGCCGACGTCGCAGAGCGTCTGGTGCAGCTCTCCATCTACGAGGAGGGGTCGCTCGCGTCGCTGCGCCGCGAGTACCAGGAGACGGTCAGCAGGCTCTTTGGCGAGTTTGCGCGAGTCGGCTTGAACGATCCCGCAGCCAAGTCCGCATTCAAGGACGCCCAGGGCGAGGCGCAGGAGTCGCTGAATCGCGAGCGACGGGCCCTCTCTGCCAGGGTCTGGGAAGAACAGGTTCGAATCGAACGAAGCCAGGAGCGAAGGGCGCTCATGTTCCTGACGCTCTCTCCAGCAGCGCTGTTTCAGGCCGCCGCCTCCGAGATCGCGCAGACTGGCAACGCCCAACGTGAGCTCTTCTACTCTGCGGCGAGAGAGTACTACGACAGGATCGGCCTTCGCCTTGCCGAGAGTCAGCGCTTCTATCTGAGCATGAGCGGTGATAGCGGCGTTGCGCTGTCGACCTCAGACGAATACAGCCACCTCCTGGTCCAGTTCGAAGTGCCCTGGAGCCCGTTGCGCCGGACGATTCAAGATTGCCTGCTGCCTGCGATCGCCATTGCGGCCTTCGGCCTGATCTGGCTCGGCATCGGAGTTGGCGCCTTCAGAAATCTCGATCCTCGTGCATAGTCCAAGTGGAGGAATTGCTCTGAAGGATGTCGCCTTCGAGTTCGTCGTCGGTCAACCCGTTCTGCGCAGCGTCTCGTTTCGTGTTCACAGAGGCGAGACCGTCGCACTCCTCGGAGAGAATGGCGCCGGCAAGACCACCCTGCTTTCTCTCTGTCTCGGATTTCTGCGTCCCACCGCCGGAAGCGTACAGGTGGAGGGCGAGAACCCATGGCTAGCCTCCAGGGCGCTGCGGTCACAGACCGCCTACGTGCCCGAAGTGGCTCGCATCTACCCGCACTTGACCGGAGCCGAGGTCATCAAGTTCTTCAGCAGCCTGAGCGGTCGCCCACCGTCCGAGGAGAGGCTTTCCGCGTTTCTCGCGGATGTTCGATTCCCGGTCGAGGCGTTGGGGCGAGCGACCGGCTCCTACAGCAAGGGTATGCGGCAGAAGCTCGCTCTGGCGCTCGGCTTCTTGAAGGGAGCCGGAGTCTTTATCCTGGATGAGCCGACGTCGGGCCTGGACCCGACTTCCCGTCGAGACCTGGCAGCGGCCCTCCTGCGCCTTTCGGACGACGGCTGTGCGCTGCTCATCGCGACCCATGACCTCGAGTTGGCGACAGAGGCGAGAGCGCGGGTGCTGACCCTGGAGGGCGGCTGCGCTCAACCTGAATACGACCGGCGACCGCCATCGGCATCGAGGACAGGAGGAGTCGGATGACGAGTCGACTCAGCGACCTTCTCTGGACGGGACTGATGCTCGCGTCGCTGATTCCTGGCACACTCGCCGGACAGAGCGCGCCCGAGCTCGAACTCGCGGTCGAAAGCGCAGAAGTCGCCGAGCGCGAGCTCGAAGCCGACGTCGAAGTTCAGGAGAGGCTCCATGAACAGGGACTCGCCTCGGAAGTCGAGGTCCGGCGTGTCCGCAGTCGTCTGGCTCGGGCGAGCATCGAAACCGAGATGGCCAGAGCCGCGCTGACCTCGGCCCTTCCGCCGGTGAGGCTGCTGAGTGTGACCCGGAAGCAGAAGGCGCCCGGCCCGCCGCGCGTCCAGTTGAAGTTCGAGCCGAACGGATCCGCGGCGGAACGCTTCGGACAGGCTGCGATCGTCAGCGTCGAGCACGACGGCCTCGTCGTGGGTCGGCCCTTCCAGCAATTGCTGAGCTTCGCAGCGGGAGTGTCGTCGCCGAAAGAGCTCGACTTCGAACTGATCCGAGATGTGAGTGAACTGTCGGTCATCACGATTTCGGGAAGCCGCCGCGACGAGATGCGTGTTCCGGTGCAGCGGGACCCGGGGCTCCGGGCGATCCAGCTCTCCTGCCTGAACTCCTCTCAGGATGGAGCTCTCGGCGAGACGGTGAGCTTCGACGTGGTCGTCGAGCGGTCCAGGTCCGATATCTCCGACGTCGAGCTGGAGCTCCGTGGACTTCCGACGGCTTTCGGGTACGAGATCCTGGATCAGTCGAAGCGGTCGCGGTTGAGGCGGATTCAGTTTCCGCAGGGAGTGGATCGTGTGCAGGTGGTGGCGCGAATCTCGGTACCGGACAAGGAGAACGCCGATTGGAGCGACAAGGAGCTCGAGCTGGCACTGATTGCCGGTGTTCCTGAGGGAGGTGAGAACCTCGCGGAATTGGGACTCCTCCTGCGAGCGATCGGCAAGCCGGAGCTGGACCTCGTGGCGGAGACTCTCTCGGTGCGGTTGGAGGCCGGGTCGAGTCGCGACGTTCCTCTTGTCGTCGTCAACAGCGGACGCGCTGCCGCTCAGGACGTGCGCGTGATCGTCGCTTCTCCTCTCGGCCTCGCCGTCGACGCCATTCCAGTCTCGATTGCGGAGATCGAAGCGGGCCACCGGACCGCGGTGAAATTGAGACTGCAGCTCGGATCTGACGCGGTCGAAGGCGACTATGAGGTGCGTATTCACGTCGTCTCCGAGCAGACCGGAGTCTTCGCCAGAAGCAAGGAAACGACGATTCGAGTGGTCGGCACACGCCGGACGAGCTGGCTCTCCGTCGCCGCTTTGTTGGTAGGTCTCGCGCTCGTCTCGGTCTGGCTGGTTCAAAGACGCCGACGTTGACTTGGCGATCTGCAGCGCTCCTAGTCGATCCGGTTCTCCGCCACCAGTTTCCGCACCATCGCGATGTTGTCGCGGTGGCCGGTCAGGTGGGCGGTGACTCGGCCGCGGATGGGGTAGCCGAGCAGGTAGAGATCCCCGATGATGTCGAGGATCTTGTGGCGCACGAACTCGTCGGGGAAGCGCAGCTCGGTGTTGACCACGTGGTCTTCACCGACGAGGATGAAGTTGTCGAGCCTGCCGCCGGAGCCCAGGCCCAGCTCGTTCATCATCTTGAGGTCGCGCAGGAAGCCGAAGGTGCGGGCCGGGGCGATCTCCTTCTCGTAGGCGGCGAGGCTGGTCAGCGTGAAGTCGTAGAACTGCTCGCCGATCGGCGGCGGGTAGCGCAGCAGGTAGGAGACGGCGAAGCCGTCGAACGGCTCCAAAGAGAGCGTCTTGTCGCCCTTCCCGACCTCGTAGCGACGGTCGACCACGAACTCCTGCCGCGGCGCGTCCTGCTCCTCGACGCCGATCTCGGCGATCGTCTTGCAGAACTCGATCGCCGAGCCGTCGAGCACCGGCACCTCGCCGTGCACCTTGACCAGGAGATTGGTGATGCCGGCGGCGTGGAGCGCCGAGAGCAGATGCTCGACCGTCTTCACCGTCGAGCCGTTCTGGCCGAGCGTCGTCGCGTAGTCGGTGTCGCCGACCGCCGAGACGTGCGCCGGGATCGACTCCCCCGAGGGCAGCGAGTGGAAGTGGATGCCCGAGCCCGAAGGCAGCGGCTGCAGCACCATGCCGGTGCGGCCGCCCGAGTGCAGGCCCATGCCGTAGAGCACCGTGTTGCGGGCGAGCGTCTTCTGCGTTGCGCTGCCCGGACGCAGGTTGAGGAGTGCCGGGATCGGCTGGCGGCGCGCTTCGCCGTGGATCGCGAAGCCGCCGGAATCTTCCGGCAGGCAGGCCTCGCTGCCGGCCGCGGGAGCGCGATGGTGGGCCAGGCCGGCCCTCGCCGCCGCCATGACCTGCTCGTAGGAGAGCGGCTTTTCGAGATAGTCGAAGGCGCCCATCTTGATCGCGCGCACCGCGGTCGCCGCTGTGCCGTGGCCGGAGATCATGATCACCGTGGCCTTCGGATCGCTCTCGCGCAGCGTCTGCAGCGTCTCGAGGCCGTCGCGGTCGGGAAGCCAGACGTCGAGAAAGACGACGTCGGGATGGCGCGAGGCGTAGAGATCGAGCGCTTCGCTGCCGCTCGGGGTGGTGGCGACCTCGAAACCGTTGTCGGTGAGGATGCCACCGAGCGTCGTGAGGATGCCGGCTTCGTCGTCGACGATGAGGGCGAGTGGGCGAGTCATCGCAGGGTAGTTTACCCCTCCGCGAGCGCGCCAGTCGCTGTGCTACATTCGCCGCCGTGGAAGCCCCGACGCCGCAGGAACCGCCCCGGCGCCAGCTGCTCGCGGACACCCTGAGGAAATTCCAGGAGCGCGGCGCCGAGGTCAATATCTCCCGCCTGCTCGCACGCGTGCGGCCCGAAGACGTGGCGATGCTGCTCGCCGACCTCGGCAGCGCCGAGCGCCGCCAGGTCTTCGACATCCTGAGCGCCGATTTCGCCGATGCGGCGGGGGACGTCCTGACCGAGATGGCGCCGGCGCAGCGCCTCGAGCTGCTCGAGAACCTGCCCCCCGAGCGCACCGCGAAGCTCCTCGAGCGGCTGCCGGTGGACGACGCGGTGTTCGTATTGGAGTCGCTCCCGGCGGACCTGCACGACCGGCTCCTGGAGCTCGTCGATCTCTCCGGGCGGTCGGAGATGCAGACCCACCTGGCCTACCGGGAGGGCAGCGCCGGCCGCATCATGGATCCGGAGTTTTTCGCCCTGGCCGAGGGCGAGACCGTGCAGGCGGCGATCGCCGCGATTCAGCAGAAGCGCGATCTGGAGATGATCTTCTATCTCTACGTCGTCGACCGCGACGCACACCTGGTCGGCGTCACCTCGCTGCGCCAGCTGTTGCTCTCCCGCCCCTCCCAGACCCTCGGCGAGATCATGCAGAAGTCGGTGATCAAGGTGCACGTCGATACCGATCAGGAGGAGGTCGCGGCGCAGGCCGCGCGCTACGACCTGCTGGCGGTGCCGGTGGTGGACGATCAGAATCGCCTGGTCGGGATCGTCACCGTCGACGACATCATCGACGTGGTCAAGGAGGAGGCGACCGAGGACCTGTTCAAGCTCGCCGGCTCTTCGGACGGCGAGCTGCTCTACGAAGAGCGTGCGCTGCGCGTCGCCGGACTTCGCCTGCCCTCGCTCCTGGTAAGCATCGTGGGGCTCCTGGCGGTCGGCTTCCTGTTGCAGTACTTCCAGCTCCAGTTCGTCGATTCGCTGTTCCTGCTGGCCTTCGTGCCGGTGATCATGGGCCTCGGAGGCTCGATCGGCAGCCAGACCTCGACCGTCGCCGTGCGCGGCCTCGCCACCGGGCGCCTCGAGGCGGGGGAGGGCCGTTTCGGCGCCTTCGTCGTCCGTCAGCTGCGGGTGGCAGTCCTGCTCGGCCTGGCCTGCGGTGTGCTGGTCGGACTGGCCGCCCTGATCTTCTGGCAGAACCCGATCTTCGGGCTGGTCGTCGGACTGGCACTGTTCTTCGCCCTGCTGATGGCTTCGGCGACCGGAGCCCTCCTGCCGCTGGCTCTCGAACGGCTGGGTTTCGATCCGGCAGTCGCCTCGGGACCGGTGCTTTCGACTGCCAACGACATCACCGGCATCCTGATCTACTTCGGGCTCGCTGCGGCGCTGCTCTCCCACCTGGCCCGCTGAAGGCGGAGCGGGCGCCGCCGCGATAAGCTTCGCGGGTGAAGTTCCTTCAGGCCGAAGCGCTGATTCTCGAGGTCGCGGACCTCCAGGAGGCCGACCGGATCGTCGTCTTCCTGACCCGCGAAGAGGGCAAGCGCCGCGGCGTGGCGCGCGGCGCCAAACGTCGCTTCAGCCGCTTCGCCGGCGAGCTGCAGCCGCTCGCCAAGGCGCGCATCGGCTGGATGGAGAAGGAGGGGCGCGAGCTGGTCCGGATCGGCTCGGTGGAGCTGCTTCGCCCGGTCAAACTCCTGCAGCGCGATCTCGAAGGGATCCTCCTCGGCGCGACGATCGCCGAGCAGGCGGCACTTTTCGCCCAGGACGGGGAGCCGTCCGACGTTGCCTACCGGCTGCTCGACGCGACCGTCGAAGCGCTCGAGGCGGGACGCGACCGCGATCTGGTGGCGCGCTACTTCGAAAGCTGGCTACTGCGCACGGCGGGGATCTTTCCGCCCCCCGACGCCTGTCCCGAGTGCGGCAGCGGACTCGAGGGCGGCGCGGCTCTCCTGGCGAGCGGCGAAGGACTCGTCTGCCGCGACTGCGCGCGGCGGGCCTTCGGGGCTTCGCCGGTCTCCCCGTCGGCGGTCGATTTCTGGCGCCGGATCGGGCGCGAGAATATCGACTCGATGGCCTCGCGTCCGCCCGCTCCAGCGGTGCTCGCCGAGGTGGCCGCCGCGGCCGGGAGGATTCGCCGGCATTTCCTGCAGCACGAGGTTCGCAGTCTGATGGTCATGGAACGCACGCTCGCCGGCCTCGCACCCTGACGAGGCGCTCGGGCACGAGGGACAGGGCAGCAGGAGAAGAGAGGAAGAGGATCGGATGAAGAGCTTTCAGGAGTTGATACTGGCCCTATCGGACTATTGGGCGCGGCAGGGCTGCGTCCTGCAGCAACCCTACGACCTCGAAGTCGGGGCCGGCACGATGCACCCGGACACCTTTCTGCGCGTCCTCGGCCCCGAGCCCTGGCGTGTGGCCTACGTGCAGCCGTCGCGCCGCCCGGCAGACGGGCGTTACGGCGACAACCCGTTCCGCCTCTACAAGCACAACCAGTTCCAGGTGATCCTCAAGCCGTCGCCGCTCGACGTTCAGCAGCTCTACGTCCAGAGCCTCGAGGCAATGGGCGTCGACCTCGCGGTGCACGACCTGCGCTTCGAGGAGGACAACTGGGAGGCGCCGACGCTCGGCGCCTGGGGGGTCGGTTGGCAGGTCATGCTCGACGGCATGGAGATCTCGCAGTTCACCTACTTCCAGCAGGCCGGCGGCCTCGAGCTCACGCCGATCTCGTGCGAGCTCACCTACGGCCTCGAGCGCATCACCATGTTCCTCGGACTCGAGAAGTCGATCTACGACATCCGCTGGGTTCCGGACGGCGTCGACTACGGCCAGGTGCGTTGGCAGGACGAGCACGAGTTCTCGAAGTACAACTTCGAGATCGCCGACGTCGACTTCCTGCGCCGGCAGTTCGACGGCTACGAGAACGAGTCGCGGCGCTGCCTCGCCGCGGGGATTGTGCTCCCGGCGTACGAATGCGCGCTCAAGTGCTCGCATCTGTTCAATCTGCTCGACGCCAGAGGGGCGGTCTCGGTCACCGAGCGCGTCGGCGTGATGAAACGGGTGCGCGATCTCGCCATCGCCTGCGCCAGGGAGTACCTGGCGAGCCGCGAGCGGCTGGGCTTCCCGCTCCTGCCCAAGAGTCCGGATGGGCCTCCGGCAGGCGCAGCCACGGCGGGAACGGCGGAGGTGGCCCGTGGATAGCGCTCTCCAGGGAGAACTCCTGCTCGAGATTCGCGCCGAGGAGATTCCGGCCCGCATGCTGCCGGGGGCCGTTCAGGAGCTCGGCACGCGCCTCTTCGAGGAGCTGATGACCCGCGGGCTGTCGCCTGCCTCTCTGGACTCGGCGTTCACTCCGCGCCGGCTGGTGCTGATCCTGCGCGGCCTGCCGAGTAAAGAAAAGGACCGGCAAGAGGAGGTGCTCGGGCCGCCGGTGAAGAACGCCTTCGACGCCCAAGGCAAGCCGACAGCGGCCGTCGCAGCTTTCGCGAAGAAGTGCGAAGTCGAACAGGGCGACCTGCGGATCGTCGAGGCTGCGAAGGGCAAGATCGGCAGGACCCTGCGCACCTTCGCCGAGCAGCTCTCGCAACCGGCCGGAGGCAGCGCGACCGGCGGCGGCGAATACCTCGCAGCGACGAAGTCGATCATCGGGCGCGAGACCGTGGCTCTCTTAGCCGAGCTTCTGCCCAAGATCCTGGTCGCGCTGACGTGGCAGAAGACCATGCGCTGGGGCGCCGGGACGGGTCCGTGGGTCAGGCCGGTCCATGGTGTCGTGGCGCTGTTCGAGGGGGAGGTGGTTCCTTTCGAGCTTTTCGGGGTTGAAGCCGGTTGCGAGTCCGAGGGGCACTCGACACTCTCGCCGAAGAGCTTTCCGGTAAAGGGGGTTGAGGACTATCTGGCGGCGTTGGCAGAGCGCAACATCGTGATCTTTCCTGCGGAGCGGAAACGCCGGCTCCTGGAACGCATGACCGAGCGCGCTGGCGCGCTCGGTGGGGTCCTGGTCGAGGATTCGGCGCTGCTCGACAAGCTGGCGGCGATCTGCGAGATCCCGGGGGTGATGGAAGGTTCGTTCGACCCCGCCCTGTGCGCACTGCCGCGCGAAGTGCTGGCGACCTCGCTGCGCGATCATCAGAGCGCGCTGACGGTGGAGAGGGACGGCGCACTGCTGCCGGTCTTCCTGACCGTCATGGACCGGCCGGACGATCCGGCGGGAAGAGTGCGGGCCGGCAACGAGTGGGTCGTCGCGGCGCGGCTCGCCGACGCGAAGTTCTTCTTCGAGAAGGATCGCGCCGTGGCGCTCGGCGACCGGCGGGAGGGCCTGGCGAAGCTCACTTTCCAGGAGAAGCTCGGCAGTTACGCCGAGAAGAGCGCCCGGCTGGTGGAGTTGTCGCAGGTCCTCGCGTCGGAAGCGGGCGCGGCGGATTCGGCGGCGGTGCGCTCGGCCGCGGAGCTGCTCAAGGTCGACCTCGGAACCGACATGGTCAAGGAGTTCACCGACCTGCAGGGCGTCGTCGGCGGGATCTACGCGTGCGCCGAAGGCGCGCCCGAGGCGGTCTGGCAGGCGATCTACGACCAGTACCGGCCGGCGGGGGCGAAGGACGCCCTGCCGCGCGGCGCGGTGGGGCAGGTAACGGCCCTCGCCGATCGCCTAGACACGCTGGCCGGCTTTTTCGGTCTGGGGCTGATTCCGACCGGGTCGAAGGACCCGTTCGGCCTCCGGCGCGCTGCGCTCGGGGTCGTGCGGATCTCGCTCGAGGGGGCTCTCGAGTTCGATCTGCTCGCTGCGCTTGCCACTGCGTTCGAGCTGCTCGACGAGAAGACTCGCACAAGGGTGGATGCCGAGGGCTCAGCGCCCGCGGCGCCGTCGAAGCAGCCTTCGCGGGAAAAGGCACTCGAGTTGCTGGTCG
Organism: Acidobacteriota bacterium; assembly: GCA_052035735.1. Classification (GTDB taxonomy): domain Bacteria; phylum Acidobacteriota; class Thermoanaerobaculia; order Multivoradales; family JAGPDF01; genus JAGPDF01. Next base: position 13,741 of record JBPOHI010000284.1, on the reverse strand, counting down.
AGTTTCTGCGTGACCGGCTGACGCATGTGCTCGGCGAGCGCGGTTTCGCTTACGACGAAGTCGCCGCGGCGATGGGGGCGGAAGGCGGAGCGCTCGACTTTCGCGGCATCGCGGCGCGTGCGGCGGCCCTGCAGAACGTGCGGCAGGAGCCCGGCTTCGCCGTCGTCGCTCAGGCGGCGAAGCGCATCGCCAACATCACCAAGGGATGCGAAGCCTTTACCTTTACCGAAGCTTCTGCTGCGCTGCCTGCGGAGGTCGCGCTGTGGAAGGCGAGCGTGGCGCTTCAGGCGGAGATTCTGGAGGCCAGAACCAAGCTGGACTTCGCGCGGGGTCTGCGCAGTGTGGCCAGGCTCGCTGATCCCCTGGAGGCGTTCTTCAAGGACGTCATGGTGATGGATCCCGACGAACGACTGAAGCAGAACCGCATCGCCCTGCTCCAGTCGATCCAGGGAGAGATCCGCTGGCTGGCGGATCTATCGCAGATGGTCGTTTGAGGGGGCCGGAGCCGTCCTCGGCTCCGGGGCGGGATGCGCTCTGCGCCGCAGGAGGCCGGCAGAGAGCAGCGCCGCTACGAGGCCGAGCGGGAAGTTCTCGGCGAAGGTCATGGCGGCGACCAGTAGGGGCTTGCCGGCAATCCCCCGGATCTGCTCGGCCTGCGCGCGGATCCTGGCCACGGTCTCTGCCGGAGCTCCGTCGGCCTGGGCTTTTTCGAGCATGTGGGTCGCGAAGTCGTCGTAGAAGTTGGGGAAGATGGTGTAGAAGATGATCATCCAGACGACGACGTAGCAGATGGCCGCCACCAGGGCGATGCCGGCTCCCACCAGGAGCCCCCTGCCGAAGGTGAGCGGCCCGCGGGCGACGTTCTCACGGTAGGAGCGGATGCCGAAGAAGATCATCAGCGCCGCGAGCACCATCGTGGTGTAGCCGAAGATCTCGGCGCGTTCGAAGCCGATCTTCTCGGCGAACGGCACCGTGACCACCATCATGCCGCCGAGGACGGCGCCGGAGAGGAGTCCCCAGGTGAGGATCGTGCGTTGCATGGACATGGGTTGCTTCTCCTGAAAGAAGTTGAGTTGGAAAGGTCCGACGCTGCGACTTACTGGCCTGCGGGTGGCTCCCAGAGCTCGACCTTGTTGCCCTCCGGGTCGATGACCCAACCGAACTTGCCGTACTCCGACGCCTCGCCGCTGCCGTCGACGACGTTGCAGCCCTCCTGGCGCAGCTCGACGAGGAGAGCTCCCAAGTCGGCAACCCGGTAGTTCACCATGAAGGTCGAAGTGCTCGGGGCGTAGTAGTCGGTGGTCTCGGGGGCGACGTTCCAGATCGTGGTGCCCGCGACGGGAGCGCCTTCGGCATCGACCCAGCGGAAGGCCGCTCCCCCCCAGTCCTGCACGTCGATGCCGAGGTGGCGCTGATACCAGGCGCGCAGCGCGACCGGGTCCTTGGCCTTGAAGAAGATGCCGCCGATGCCTGTGACTCTCTGCATCTCTGCCTCCCTGGATGAATGATCGGTAAAGTGGGTGGATGGTCAGCCGTGGCCGGACGCCCGGCCGCGGCGGTTCATTTCCTGCGCAGAATGCCGGCGGAGACGAGTGCGGTGAGGATGCCGACCGGAAGGGGCTCGAGGAGAGCCATCGCGGCGTTGGTGAGCGGGTTCTGCATCAGCCGTTTCATCTGCTCCGCCTGGGCCGTCGCTTCGGCGATCCTGTCCGGCGACGCCCCGGAGGACCTCGCCTGCTCGATCGTGAAGGCGGCGTATTTGTCGCAGTAGTCGGGCATGAAGGTGAAGTAGACGACCTCCCAGATCGCGACATAGGTGACCGCGGCCACCGCGGCGATCCCCAGGCCGACCAGGAACCCCCTGCCGAAGGTCATTCGGCCGCCGGCGACCCGGTCGCGGTACGAACGCACACCGGGATAGATCAGCAGCGCCGAGAGGAGCAGCGCGGTGTAGCCGATCGCCATGCTGTACTCGAAGCCGAGGCGCTCGCCGAGCGGCATCGAGGCGAGCATCAGGCCGATCGAGACGGCGCCGACGGCGAGACCCCAGATAAGAATGCTGCGTTTCGTCGACATGACGGTCTGCTCCTCAGACGGTAGCGACCGCGGCTCCGGTGCCGCGATCCGGGGCGGACGATAGGCCGGGCGGCGGCCGGTCGTCGTCACCCGTTCGAGTGATTTTCGGGTTGCGGGGGGGATTCTCGCCCGAATTCATGCTTTCGGGTGACGGCGGCGCCGGGAAGGAGGCCGGCCGCCTGGCCCAGCTGTACCGCCTGGGTCCTGCGGCGGGCTCCGAGCTTGTCGAACAGGCGGCTGGAGTGCGTCTTGACGGTGTTCTCGCTGACGAAGAGGCGCGCGGCGATTTCGCGATTGGAGAGTCCTCCGGCGATCAGGCCGAGGATCTCGAGCTCGCGCGGTGTCACCCCGAGCTCGCGCTGCCGGCGTTCGTCGACAGCGAAAGGCCCGGCCGCCTGGGCAGGCACCGCGATCGGCACCTCGACCTGAACCTCGACCGGGACGAAAACGGTCTCGACCTGCGGGCGGGTCAGGCGCCGGCCGAGTCCGATGCCGACGGCGGCGAACAGCGCGGCGACCAGGGCACCCCAGATCTCGACCGAGTGCTCGATCACCCGGAAGCGGTAGTCGGAGTAGCGCAGGGCGGCGAGCCCCAGGCCGCAGACTGCGCCGTAGCCGGCGATCCGCAGGAGGGCTCCTACGGCCGAGCGGGGGGGCGTGGAGTCGCCGGAGTCTCCGGACGCGGTCACCGGCAGATCTTACTCGGCGCCGTGCTCGGGCGGGTCGGTTCGCTAGGGCACGGTCGCCGACCAGGCCCCGGTGCCCCCCAGATCGAAGCCGTCCCGGAAGAGCTCGGACGACGGATTCTCCTCGGGCGTGCCATCGAGCTGCAGGAGGTAGGCGGCGAGCTCGGTCCGGGCCGCCGGGGCGAGCGCTGCCACCTGCCGGTGCTGGGCCGCCTTTGCGAGCTCGTTCGGGCGCGAGATGACGATTTCGTCGAGGCTCAGGTTGGGGAAGGGGCTGGCGCCGGTGATCTGCACCGTGTTCGTCGCACCGGCAGTGAAAACAACGCCCTCGAGGCGCGCGCTCCGCCAGTTCGTATGCCGCCAGGAGGGGTCGTTGCCCACCGCCGGCAAGTTGAGATTCTGCGTCAGGCCATTGACCGCGATTGCGACCACCGTCGCCGCGGAGTCGCTGAAACGGAGCTCGATGGCGCCGCTTCCGCCGGTCCCGCCGTCCACCCCGCTGAACGTGACGCGGGCACCGTTGGGGCCCAGCGCGGCGTAGGCGCGCCCGTGCACGGTGTCGTCGCTGTTGAGCTCGACATAGTTGGCGACGATCTCCGCACCCCCGGACGGGGTGGCGTCCTCGGCCGGCAGTACGGCGCCGCCGGCAGCGGTGAAAACGGCGTCGAGGCCGGCGGCCGAGCCGTCGTGCAGCAGGCGCCGCTCGGCGTGGAGACCGCGCAGCGTCGGCGTGTCGATGCCGTCGAGGGGGCCGCCGAGGCGGTCTCCGGAGGTCGTGCGCAGCGTGCCGACGTCGTGCAGGGTCTCTGCGCCGAGCGTCGAATCGGTGAACTCGGTGCCGCCGTGGCAGGCGCCGCAGCCCAGGCTGCGGAAGCGCTCGCGCCCGGCGAGCGCGGCCGGCGTCAGGCTCCCGTCGGCGTTGCGCAACGGGCTGCGGGGGATCGAGGCCGGCCCCAGCGAAGTGACGTACGCTGCGAGCTGATCGAGCTCGGGGGACAGGCCCGCCTTCGCCGGACCGAGCGGGGCGGCGGTCGCGGCGTAGTCGGCGTCGTCCATGAAGCCGGTGCCGCCGAAGGCGTTCCGGATGTCGCCCTCGAAGTCCTGGATCTCGTCGAAGTTGGCGCTCCAGTGGACGTTACCTTGGGCCGTGCCGGCGCGTCCTGTCAGCGGCAGCGTGCGCCGCAGGCCCTCGCCGCGGCCGGTGAAGTCCCAGACTCGTCCGTCGCTCCGGCCTTCGAGATGGCAGGTGGCGCAGGAGAGGTAGCCCTCGGAGCTCATCCGCGGATCGCGTGCGCGGTAGAAGGTCCGCTTGCCGGCAAGGACGGGGGCAGGCAGCGGTTCGCCGCCGAGCGTTCCAGCGGTCGCGACGGTGCTCGCCGGCAGCTGGATGTCGCCGCTGGCGTAGAAGTCCGCCGCTTCGAAGAGCGTGGCCGAGCGCCCGAGAAAATCGTGCACGAAGACGCGCGCGCTGGCCTCGTCCACGCAGACTCCCTGCGGTGCAGCTCCGGTCGAAAGCCGGGTGACCAGCGAGCCGAGACCGGCCGCGGAGGCGATCTCGAAGGCGTCGAGGACCAGCAGCTCGTCGTCTCCCTGCAGCGTGACGAACAGGTAGTCGCCGAGTGGCGAGAAGGCGAGCGCCGACGGCGAGTCGCTGTTGTCGAGATCGATCCCACGGAGAGCCGTCCCCGAGGCGAGCGAGATCTCGACGAGCGTCGCGCGCACGGTGTTGTCGGAGTCGAGGTCGGGGCCGAAGAGCAGCCCGCGCTCGGCGTTCGGCTTGGTGGCGGTGACCCAGGCGCGGCCGCCGTCGGGGGCGATGGCGATCGCCACCAGTTGGTTGGGGACGCCGCGGCCGCTCGCCGTCGTATCGCGGTTGGCGTCGCCACCCAGCTTGGGCAGCCGGATCGTTCGGGTGAGCGTGAGTCCTGCAGTGGCGACATCCCAGACCTCCCCCCAATCAGAATCCGAGAGAAATCGGGTGACCAGCAACCGGGCACCGTCGGCCGAGAGCGCGAGGGCCCGCGGACCCGGGCCGAGAGCGAGCACGGCGGTCGTCTGGCGGCTGGCGGCGTCGATCCGCCGGACCTCACCCCGGCCTTCGAGAGCGACGTAGAGCGTCGCTCCGCCCGGCGCAGCGACGAGGCCGGCCGGGGCGCTGCCGTAGCCGAGCGCGATCTCGCCGACGGCGCTGCCGCCGGCGTCGAGGATCCGGAGGCGGTCGTCGCCGCCGCAGCTCACCCAGAGCTCGCCCGCGACGGCGCGTGCGACCGCTCGCGGATGCGCGCAGACGGGCGACTCGAGGACGAGGGCGCCGGAGTCGGCGTCGAGCGCCGTCACGGTGCCATGGTCCGGGTTCACCGTCCAGACGCGGCGCGTCTCGCTGTCGCAGAGCAGCGCGCCGCTGGCGCGAGGCGCTGCGCCCGCGGGCGGGGCGGCGACGGTGACGATGCGGCTTCGGGTGGCCACGGCGCCCTGCGGGTCGCGCGCCTGAACCGTCGCGCGATAGTGCCCCGGCGTACCGTAAGCGTGCTCGGCGGCCGCGGCTCCCCAGGCGGTCTTGGGAGAGCCGTCGCCGAAGTCGAAACGGTAGGTGATCGCCTCTCCCTGCGGATCGCTCGCCGCGGCCTCGAAGCTCACGTTGACGCCGGGGGCGGCTGGGTAGGGGCCGGCGTCGAAGGAGTCGAAGCCCGGCGGGAGGTTGCCGTTGACGGTACCGCCAGTCGAAAAGGAGAAGCTGTAGCCGACCATTCCGTTGCCGGCGGCGTCGCGAATGCCCCCCTCGGGCAGGACGACTTCGTAGGTGGTGTCAGCAGTTAGCGGCTGGCTCGGCGTAAAGGTCAGCACGTCGTCGAAGGAGAAGGTGAGCCGGCCGGGGATGGCGGCACCGCCCACCGGCCGGACGAGGAAGGTGGTGCCGTTGACGATGGTGGGTGTCGCCAGCGTCTCGTGGATCAGCAGGGTGATCGGCGAGCCGGTGGGATAGCCGGTCGCCCCGGCGCGCGGAATGTGAAAGCCGACCGATGGGCCCCGGGTGTCCGGCTCTGCCTGGTGCGCCCACACCGCCATGCCTTGGTGCTCGCCGACGCCGCCGGTGACCAGGAGGTTGCCTAGGGGCAACGCGAACTGCGACGTGTCGATGCCGACACCTCCGCTCGTGGTGTGCGGGACGGTCGCGCCGTGCAGATCGAGCACCGACTCGAAAGTCCGGAGGTCGATCTTGTGATCCCCGATAAAGGCGTACTCGTCCTGGAATTGGGCGTACATCGCCTGGGCGCCGGGGAGCGGCACATCGGCGACCAGCCGGAGCGCCGAGGGATCGGTGGCATCCACCACTTGCATGCCGTTGCCGCCGTCGCGGTAGGGAAAGACGACGTAGAGCTTGCCGTCGCCGCCCCAGACTTCCGGCCAGTAGCCGCCGGGTCCGCCGCTGGTCAGGACGTCGAGCAACACCGGGTTCGCCGGGTCGGAGACGTCGTAGGTCGCCACACCGGTGCGGCTCTGATCGGAGGCGAAGATCAGGAGATTGCCGATCAGAAACGGCTGGCCGACCACACCGGTGAGCCCGAGATGGTCCCAGCTCCCGAGGACGACGCCGTCGCGCTCGATCGTGGCGAGACCGCCGATGGCGTTGTAGCTCCACCAGGTGTCGCCGACGAAGAACGGCTGGAAGAGGCAGCCCCGCACGCCTGCGCAGAGCAGGTCGGGGAAGCTCGTGCGGGTGAGGCTTCCGGGGGCGGCGTTCGCCCGGAAGGACCAGGGGGCTTCCGGCGGCCAGTTGGCGCCGAGCACGAGGTAGTCGCCGCTCTGGAGGTAGCCGTGCGCGTTGATCGGCATCGGCGTCACCCCCCAGGTCGCGAGCTCGACCGGATGGGCCGGGTCGGCGAGATCCCAGGTACGTACCTGGAGGTCCGAGCCCGGCTCGCTCGACGGCGCCTCGGGCACCGAGAAGAGGATGCCGTTGTGGTACGCGAGGATGGCCGTCCGCCCCTGGTTGGGCGCGACCAGGCCGGCGAGCAGCGTTCCGGGGGTTTGCGGAATGTTGGGGAAGCCGACGGCCCCGGCAGGAGTGATCGCCAGCGGCACGAGGCCGAGAGCCGAGGCGCTCGCGAGAACGAGCCGAAGCGCGGAGAGAATCGGCGGAGAGTCGGGTCGGAGCGACGACGTTCGCGGATAGGGCATCGATTCTCACCTCGCAGAAAGGAGCGGAAATGCGACAGCGAGGCTCGCACGGCCGCTCTGGCGGGCGGTGTGAAGTTTCTCGCCGCCGGCTCTTACGGGAACCCTCCGGCTGGCTTACGCGTCGATCCCACTCGCCGCGTCGCACTACCTCTTTGGACGGCTGGGAGAAATCGCCCGACCTGTCAAAGTTGCACGGGGAGCGGCGATAGACTGGGTCGCAGCTCCCAGCCTGTTCGCCTGGCAGATCGATCTTCCGGTACCGGAGGGTGCACGATGGGCAAGAAATGGGTTTTCGGGTTCGACGAAGTGGCGGCGGTGGAACGCGCCGTCGGCGGCTGGGATGCCGTGCGTTCGCTGCTCGGCGGGAAAGGAGCCAACCTGGCGGACATGACCCGCCTGGGACTCCCTGTGCCGCCCGGCTTCACCGTGACGACCGCCGCCTGCAACGCCTATCTCGAGGGCGGCGAGACCTTCCCCGAAGGCCTCTGGGAAGAGGTGCTCGAGGCGCTCGTCCGGCTGGAATCGGTGACCGGCAAGCGTTTCGGCGATGCGTCGAACCCACTCCTGGTCTCCTGCCGTTCGGGGGCTCGCTTCTCGATGCCCGGCATGATGGACACGGTGCTCAACATCGGCCTCAACGACAACGTCGCGATGGGCCTCGAACGTCTGACCGGCGACGCGCGCTTCGCTTTCGACAGCTATCGCCGCCTGGTGCAGATGTTCGGCTCGGTGGTGATGGAGATCGCCGACGAACCTTTCGAAGAGGTGCTGACGGCGGCGCGCAGAAAGGCCGGAGTGGACAGCGACTCCGACCTCGGCGCCGACGACTGGCGCCAGGTGACCGCCGAGTTCAAACGCATCATCGAACAGCGTGCCGGGCGCCCCTTCCCGCAGGACCCGCGCGAGCAGATCTGCCTCGCCACCGAAGCCGTCTTCCGCAGCTGGAACGGCCGCCGCGCGGTCGACTACCGCAATGCGGCCGGAATCGCCCACGACCTGGGCACGGCGGTGAACATCTGCACCATGGTCTTCGGCAATCTGGGCAACGACTCGGCGACCGGCGTCGCGATGACGCGCAGCGGAGCGACCGGCGCGCCGGGGATCGAGGGCGACTACCTGATCAATGCCCAGGGCGAGGACGTCGTCGCCGGCATCCGCATGACGCAACCGATCGAGCAGCTGAAGGTCGAGATGCCGGCGGCCTATGCGGAGTTCGAGGAGATCGCCGTCAAGCTCGAACGTCACTACCGCGACATGCAGGACGTCGAGTTCACCATCGAGCGCGGCAAGCTCTGGATGCTGCAGACGCGCGACGCCAAGCGCACCGCCCAGGCTGCCGTGCGCATCGCCGTGGACATGGTGCAGGAGGGCCTGATCACCCGCGAGCAGGCGCTGCTGCGCGTCTCGCCCGACCAGATCGACTTCTTCCTGCACCCGCAACTCGAGAGCAGCTCGGTAAAGAGAGCCGAGCTGTCTGGGGACCGCATCGCCTCCGGGCTGAACGTCTCGCCGGGTGCCGCGGTGGGGGTCATCGCGTTCGACGCCGATGTCGCGGAGCGCTGGGCCAAGGAGTCCGCTCGGCCGGTCATCATGGTTCGGCCGGAGACCAAGCCGGACGACGTGCACGGCATGCTGGCAGCGAAGGGGCTGCTCACGAGCCGCGGCGGACGCACCAGCCACGCGGCGCTCGTCGCTCGTCAGTTCGGCAAGCCGGCCGTGGTCGGCGTGGCGGAGCTCGAGATCGACCTGGAGTCCCGAACGATGCGAGTGGCGTCGCGGTCTTTCGCTGAGGGCGATTGGATCTCGATCGACGGCACCTCTGGCGAGGTTTTCGCCGGCGAACTGGCGACGATCGTGCCCGACCTCAAGGATACGTACTTGTTGAAGCTCCTCTCCTGGGCCGACACCGAACGCCGCCTGCAGGTCTGGGCGAACGCCGACTATCCGCTCGATGCCCGTCGGGCGCGTGAGTACGGCGGGCAGGGTATCGGGCTCTGCCGCACCGAGCACATGTTCTTCGAGACCGAGCGCATGCCGGTCGTGCAACGGATGATTCTCGCCAAGGACGACCCGAAAATCGTCGACGAGTGCCTCGCGATCTTGCTGCAGCACCAGCGCCAGGACTTCTACGGGCTGTTCAAGGCGATGGACGGGCTGCCGGTGATCGTGCGCCTGATCGACCCGCCGCTGCACGAGTTCCTCCCCGGTCATCTGCAGGTCGCCATGGAGGTCGAGAAGCTCGAGGAGTCGGGAGCGGATCCGGCAGCGCTCGCCGAGCGGCGTCACGTGCTGGCGGCGATCGAGCGCCTGCAGGAGTCGAATCCGATGCTCGGCTTGCGCGGTGTGCGGCTCGGGATCCACATGGCGGCGCTCACGCGCATGCAGGTGCGGGCGATCTTCGAGGCTGCGTGTCAGGCGGCGAGGGAGGGGGTCGATGTCCATCCCGAGGTGATGATCCCGCTCGCCGGACATTGGCGCGAGCTCGAAGTCCAGCAGCAGGCGCTCGAGCTGGAGGCCGAGAAGGTGATGGCCGAGCAGGGTCGCCGGGTGAGCTACAAGTTCGGCACGATGATCGAGATTCCGCGCGCTGCGCTGACTGCCGACGAGCTCGCGCGGTTCGCCCAGTTCTTCTCCTTCGGCACCAACGACCTGACGCAGATGACCTTCGGCATTTCGCGCGACGATGCCGAGAAGGGCTTCCTTCTCGAGTACCTGTCGAAGGCGATCCTGCCCGAGAACCCCTTCGCGTCGATCGACGAGATGGGCGTCGGCAAGTTGATGAAAATGGCGGTCGACCTCGGCCGCAGGACCCGCCCGGGCATGGAGATCGGCATCTGCGGCGAACACGGCGGCGACCCCAAATCGATCGCCTTCTGCCACGACATCGGCCTCGACTACGTCTCCTGTTCTCCCTTCCGGATTCCGATCGCCCGCCTCGCTGCGGCGCAGGCTGCGCTCAGGGAGCGTGGCATCGAGTCCTCCGCGCTCAAGGAGCGCGGCCTGACGGCGAAGTAGGGGAGCGCGCAGGCTTGACGGGGACAGCACCCGCGGCGGCGCCGGCAGCAGGTCTGCTCGTCGATTGCTGGCGGGACTTCCGCAGCCTGGCCTGGAAATGGCACCTGCTCGCGCTCGCCCTCCTCGTCTCCGTGCTCGCGGCGAGTACAGTCCCGATCCTGACCTCGGCAACTCCGACGATCGACGAGTCGACCTATGAGTCCGCCTTCGCGGCCGTAGCGGCGGGCCGTTCGCCCTACGGCACCCCCGGCTACTTCTATCCACCGGCATTCGCCTTCGCCGGCGCCAAGGCCGTGGCGGCTCTCGGAGCGTCTGGAGCACGGCTCCTGTTGCGCTGCCTGAACGTCTTCGGAGCCGCTCTGACCTGCTGGCTCGCCGCCGCCTGGTGGTGGAGCCCGAGCCCGTCGGTGCGGGCGAGGGTCACCGAGCGCCTGCTCGTCGCGCTGGTGTTGATGCTGGTGAGTCCCTGCGTCGGCGCGGGACTGGCGAGCGGCAACTTCTCGCTCGTCGCCTCGTCCTGGATCAACTTGGCGCTGCATGCGGCGCACGCCTGGCCCATCGTCTCCGGAGTTCTGCTCGGCGCGAGCCTCGTCACCAAGCCGCTGGCGGCGATCGTGCTGCCGATCCTCGCCGGCGCCGCGACGGCCCGGCGGGACGGCCGAAAGATCGCCCCGGCGACCGTGCTGGTGGCCGCCACCGTCTGCCTCGCCGGACTACTTCTCTTGCCCTATTTCCGCGAGCTCCTCGCGGTCAAGCTCCATTCCGGGACCTTCGCGGGAACGATCTCGCTGCTGCGCGTCGCCTGGCTCCTCGGGTGGGACCTCCACCAGGGTCTCCTGCTCGCGCTGATGTCGCCGCTCGCCTTCGCCGCCGGCCGCCGCTGGGCGACCGACCGGGTGGCCCTGATCGCCGTCGCGCTCGCCATGGTGATGTTCTCGTCGCCCGCGACCTGGCCCTACACGGCGACGGTCTTCTTCTCCGTGCCGGTGATGGCGGTCTCCGTCGTCCGGGCGCAGTTCGCAGTGCGGCCCCGCCGCGCGTCAGAGGGGCGGTCGCCGCTCCTCGAGCCCGTGCTGGTCGGGACGCTTTCGCTCGCCGTCCTCTTCTTGAACGGCGGCGCTTTCGACCGCCTGCCGGCCGGCGCGCAGCTCGCTCTGCTCCTCGGCCAGCTCGCCGCGCCGCTGCTCCTCGCCGCCTTCGTGCTCCGCCGGGCCAGCTCCTGGGAGAGCGGCGCCGGTACCAGTGATCTCGGCGTTGTCGCGAAATAGCGTCCGGTCGAATTTCGAGGAGTGCGCCGAAGCTCAGTCGCAGGTCGTCGGCAATTCCTGATCTCCCTGGTGAAAAGCCTCGATCTCGGCGACGAGGGACTGCAGAGCCGGATTGTCGGGCTCTCGGTACGCCAACACTCGAGCCCCCCGGAGAATCCAACAGCGAAGAGACTTGTGGGCAGGTGCATGCTCGAAGATCTGGCGGAGGCGCCTGTCGCGCTGCGGAGCATGAGAGCCCTCGAGGCCTTGCGCGACCTCGACGAGGCTCTCGATGTCGGCCTTCGCCAGGAGCGCTGTGAGCTTGGCGTCTGCGGCAGGGAGCGGTGATCTTCCGATGGCGTAGTTTGGAACCCACGACTCTCGCCATTTCTTGGCGGCGGCCGGATTCGAGGGTCCGAACATGCGGTCGTCTCCCAAGGCAGCTAGGGCGAGTGCGAGGGACGATTCCTCCGAGTTCGCCTTGGCCAGTCTGCGGAAGAGCTCGTCTTCGGCGGCCTGGGATGGGTGCTTCCGAAACCACTCCGACATGAAGCAAGCCTGCTCGTCTCCCGCTGACCGCAGCAGTGCCAGCATCCGTTCCGGAGGCCTCGCGCCTGCGCCGGCGACGAGCGCGCCGAGAACGGACCAGCGACTGCTGTAGTTCAGGTCGCTGCGGAGATACTGTTCGAACAGCCAGCTCACAACGAGATCGTCACTGGATCTAGCGGCGATGCTGGCGATCGGCGCTCGCCACTCGCCAAGGTCGAAGTTCTTGCTGATCAGCTCCCTGATCAGCTGCAGACCTTCGGGGTCCTCCCTGTTCGCCAACGCGATGAGAACGCCCTCTTGTTGCTTCCGGCTCGCTTCCGGTTGGCGAAAGAGGTCGAGGAGCTGTTTGGCGGACTTCTGATTGGTCGGCGTCGCGAAGTGCCGGTCGATGTCTGTCGCCAACCCCCTGGGGAACCGCGACGTTTCCGGTTCCGCGCTCGCCAGTCGCCGCAACTCTAGGAGTGCCGAGCGTTCTGCAGCGCTCCCGTGAGGATCTTGGATCTCGGCGTACCTGCGCACGGCTTCGGCCCAGGGAGCACGAGGCGACGCGACATCTTCGTTGGAACGGGCAAAGGAATAGGGGAGAATCGACCAAGTGACGCCCAGCGCCTGGGACGACTCCTTCGGGAGCTTCTGCAGGAGGAGAACGAAGAGTCCGTCCAGACGATAGTCGCGGGCCTGGCAGCCGCCCGTCATCGCCCCTGGGCGGGCCCATGTGAAGTCGAGTGGATCGCCTCCTCCTTCGAAGCGATCGTCGCCTTGGAGGTCGACGCGATTCTCGGGGAAGGGTCCCTTGATGACGTCGATCACCTGGAATCGAACGACGGACCGCTCTCCCCAGCGCGTCGCGACCGACCGAAACATCGCGACCCGTCCGAGAACGACTGCGTCCGCCAACCGGACGAGCTCGTAGTTCGTAGGCTTGAGGTAGGTCCAGGCCATCGAACATGCAGGGGACGGATCCGCGGAAAGCAGCGCCACCATTCCGGCAGCGACAAAGCCGATCCAGCGTCGAAGTGTCGATCCCATAGGTCCGAGCCTCCGCCGGCAAACCTAGCAGACAAGCGCCCGCCCTTTCCGGCGGATCGGTGAGCTCGCGCGAGGCCTCGCGTGGTCTGGGAGTCGATAAGATCCCTCCATGCCGCGCATTCACATCCTCCCAGACCGCCTCGTTTCGCAGATCGCCGCCGGCGAGGTGGTGGAGCGGCCGTCGTCGGTAGTGAAGGAGATGGTGGAGAACGCCCTCGACGCCGGGGCGACGCGGATCGAGCTCGATCTCGAAGGGGGCGGACGGCAGCGCATCCGCATCGCCGACGACGGCAGCGGAATGGACCGCGACGACGCGCTGCTCGCCTTCGATCGCCACGCCACCAGCAAGATCGCGTCCTTCGAGGATCTGGAGCATGTGTCGACGCTCGGCTTCCGCGGCGAGGCTCTGGCGACGATCGCCGCCGTCGCCAAGGTCGAGCTCACCACCGCGACGGCGCCGGGGGAGGGGACCCGCGTGCTCCTCGAAGGTGGCCGGATTCTCGCCGTCGAGCCCACCGCGCGAACGCGCGGCACGACGATCGATGTCGCCTCGCTGTTCTTCAACGTCCCCGCCCGGCGCAAGTTCCTCAAATCCAGAGAGACCGAGCTGAGGCGCTGCGTCGAGGTGGTCGAGGGCTACGTTCTCGCACGGCCGGACGTCTCTTTTCGCGTCCGAAGCGAAGGCCGGGTCTTGCTCGAAACCTCCGCCCAGCCGGCCGGCGACGATGCTCAAGCGGATGGTCTGCGCCGACGCATCGGCGAGGTGTTTGGCGAAGCGTTTGAAAAGCTGCTGGTAAAGGTGGATGCCGGCGGGTCGTCGCTGGCGAGCTCTGGCCAGCCCTTTGCTCACGGTTTCGTCGGTTCTCCGGCGACGGCGCGCGGGGCTCGGCGGAGCTTCGTGTTCGTGAATCGGCGGCTGGTCCGGGACCGGGCCGTGCTCGCGACGTTCTACCGCGCGGT
>JBPOHI010000219.1:0-2089 GCA_052035735.1 Acidobacteriota bacterium | reverse complement strand
CCGCACGAGTTGTCGCCGCAGAGGAACTCGTCGAGGTTGCCGTCGTTGTTGAAGCTGCGATTGAAGTAGGTGTGCAGCTCGTGGCGCCCGATGTGGTTCAGGGTCTCGAGCCCGGTGCCGTCCGGGTTCACCATCCAGGGAAAGAAGTGGTTGAAGCTGTGCCCCTCTTCGTGCGGCAGCAGCAGGTCGCTCCGTCCGGCGCGCGGCTCGGGGAACTGCTCGACGCGCGTCGAGAGCGCCGTGGCGTCGGCGCGCTCGCTCGACCAGTTGAAGGTGCCGTAGGTCGGTGGATTGCCGGCGACCTCGTCATAGTAGTCGCCGTCGGCCTGCTGGTCGCGCTGCAGGTGATCCCAGCGGGTGAAGACGACGCGGCCGAAACTGTCGACGGTCGGCTTGAAGTCGCCCGACGGAGAGTGATCGAGGAGCTTCAGCGCGCCGGTCGCCGGATCGAGGCTCCACAGCCCGCTGACGGTCGGCGCCTCCTCGTATTCGTCGAGTTGCGGATAGAGATGGGCCTGGCCGTCGCGCGGCCGGTCGGAGGTGAAGAGGATCTTGCCGTCGGGGGCGTAGACCGGGCTGACGTTGTTGGCGTTCGCCGGCTGGTTCGGCACCTTGGTAATCGTCACCGGATCGGCGGCAGCGAGACCGGTCACCTCGTAGAGCTGCCAGTAGTAGGTGCCCCAGGCATACTGCTCGGTCGGTGCGCCGATGACCATCGAGAAGATCGCCTTCGTGCCGCTCCAGTGCACCGCCGGCTCGCGCACGGCGATCGCGCTCGCCCCCTGGAAGCCGGAGGCGACGCCGTAGCCGCCGAGTTGAGTGAGGTTCTTGAGCGTGCCGTCCTGGTAGAGCACGTAGAGGTCGCCGCCGCGCCCGGTGCTCTCCATGTCGGCGCGGTGGTTGCCGAAGACCGAGCCGATCGCGGTGAAATCGTAGGGGATCGGCGTCTGGGTGACGAAGAGGATCGGATAGAGCCGCTGCGCGTGGGCGGCGAAGCCACTGCAGAGAAACAGCAGAGCGAAGATCGACTTGCGCATCGAAGCGTCCTCCAAAGGGTACAGATCGGAGCGCATTGTCGGCTCCGGCGACTCGCCGGGCCAATGGACTCCTGCACACCCGGAGAAACGGCATCGGGCGCCGACTTGTGCCATCGCGGCCCGCCCCGTATCGTCCACCTGTGTGCGGCCGCTACGTCCTGACCACCCCCGGCGAGGTCTTGGCGCAAGTCTTCGAGACGGCGCCGCCTCCCGAAGCGACGCTCGCAGCGATCGTGCCGCGCTACAACATCGCCCCGACGCAGACCGTACCGATCATCCGCCGCTCTTCCGCGGCCGCGGCGACACGCGAGCTTGCCCTGGTCCAGTGGGGGCTCGTCCCGCACTGGGCGAAAGACCCGGGCATCGGCAACAGCCTGATCAACGCGCGCTCCGAGACCGCGGCCGAGAAGCCTTCCTTCCGCGACGCGATGAAGCGGCGCCGCTGCCTCATTCCTGCGAACGCTTTCTATGAATGGAAAAGGCTCGGTAAAGGAAAACAGCCGTTTCTTTTGCGTTTGCGGAGCGGCTCGACCTTCGCCTTCGCCGGCCTCTGGTCGCAGTGGAAGAACCCCGAGAGCGGCGCGACGCTCGAGACCTGCGCCATTCTGACGACGACTCCGAACGAGCTCACCGCCACCGTCCACGACCGCATGCCGGTGATTCTGCCCGCAGCGAGTCAAGGACCCTGGCTCGATCCGGCCGCCGACACTGCCACCCTTACCGGTCTTTTTCTTTCCTATCCGGCGGCGGAGATGGAGGCCTTTCCGGTCAGCAAGCGCGTCAACAGTCCGGCCAACGAAGGGCCCGAGAACATCACGCAGATTCAGCTCGAGACGGCGGCCGAAAACTGACCGCGCTTCCGACCGTATTCCGCTTGCAGCCCTTTTCCTTCCACGCTGACCCCAAGGAGTTCAAGAAGATGAATCGCCACCCCCTGCCGCTCGCTGGATCTGTCGCCGCGCTGCTGCTCACCTTCACTCTTGCGCCGCTTCGCGGCGCGGAGGCCCCGTCCGCGAACAGCCTCTCGCGGCAGGAGATCGCCGCCTCGGTCA
>JBPOHI010000301.1:0-11411 GCA_052035735.1 Acidobacteriota bacterium | reverse complement strand
ACGAGCTGCGCGATGTCGCGCAGCGCCGTGTCCTGGGAGCATTTGGCGAGGGTCGCGTACTTGGAGGTCGTGAGCTTCCCTTGCATCCCATCCAGCAGGCGATGGAGAACCAGGGTCTGGCGTTCGTTCAGGGGCGCGCCCGTTACCCCTTCCCAGAATCGCGCCTTGTCCAGCACGCCGGCCAGCATCGCCTGCGCGCCGTCAATGGCCCGGCCCAGACAGGCCAGAAACCACTCCATCCACGCCGTGACGTCGAGCGTGCCTCTCTGCGTGCGCTCGAGGATGTCGTAGTAGACGTTGCGCTCCCGGCGGATCTCCGCGGACATGCTGAAAAAAGCTGCGAGCTGTTCTCGGATCGTGCAAGAGCCATGTCGGCGAGGGCGCGCCCGATGCGGCCGTTGCCGTCCTCGAAGGGATGGACAGTCACGAACCAGAGGTGCGCCAGAGCGGCCCTCAGGACCGCGTCGATCTCCGGCTCGCCGTTCCACCATGCGAGAAAAGCGGACATCTCGGTCGCCACTCGTGACGCCGGTACGGCTTCGAAGTGGACGCGCTCGCGGCCGATGAGGCCGGAAACGACCTGCATGGACCCCTTGGCGTCCGCGCGCCAGGCAGCGACGGCGATCTTCGCCATGCCGCTCCGGCCGGTCGGAAAGAGGGCCGCGCGCCAGGCGAACAAACGCTGCTCGTCTAAGCCCTTGTCGTAGTGGCGAGTGGCGTCGAGCATCATTTCGACGATGCCCTCGATCCCTCCGACATTGCGATCGGCGGCGACGTGGTCACCGATGTCCATTCCGAGACGCCGGGCGATGGACCAGCGCACCTTCTTCGCGTCGAGTTTCTCCCCTTCGATCGCGCTCGAGTGGGTGACGTCAGCGGTCAGGGTCTGAAGCACAGCCTCCTCGCGCAAATCGATCCCGATCGCCTCCATGCGACCCACGAGGCGCCCTTGCCGATGGCGCACGTCGGCCAGCTGCGCACCGATCCGCTGGCTGCTCCAGCGGAAGCGAGGCCAATCCTCGAGCTCATGAATGTACATTCGCCGCATTTTCTGTTGTCGACTCGCGGCGCTGGAAGCGGCGTCACCGCTCCGCGCGCGACGCGTGCCACGGCTGGATCTTCGCCAGCGTCGGGGCCAATTCTTCCTGAGCGACTTCAGTGTCGTGGGCGGCCTGGGCCCGCAGCCAGTATCCAGGTGAAAGATCGAAGAAGCGGCAGAGGCGGAGATCCGTATCCGCCGTCACCGCGCGGCGGCCAGCTACGATCTCCCCGATCCGCTGGCCGGGTACACCGATCTCCTTCGCGAGCCGGTACTGACTGATTCCCATGGGATTCAGGAACTCCTCTCTGAGGAGCTCTCCTGGAGTCACCGGAGGAAGGCGTGGGAGCTTCTTCATGGCCGTTCTCCTTCTAGTGATAGTCGACAATCTCGACTGCCTCCGCGCCGCCGTCTCGCCAGCGGAAGCAGACACGCCACTGATCGTTGATCCGGATGCTGTGCTGCCCGGCGCGATCCCCCTTGAGAGCCTCGAGCCGGTTCCCCGGCGGGACTCTGAGGTCACCCACGCCCGCGGCGATCTCGAGCTGGCGGAGCTTTCGGCGTGCCACCTCCTCAATGCCCGCAAACCGCCTGACCCGAACTCTCGCATGCAGCTCCTGCGTGTCGCGGCACTTGAACGATCGGATCACCTGCTCATAGTAACGCGGTGCGTGTCTATCGACAACCGAAAAGCCGCCCAGGACGCGCTCCCGGGAGACCCTGCCGCGGCGCTCTAAGGGGACATGCAGGAGCCAGGCGACAATCAGCGCAAGTGTTGGAGAAACATGAGCTACCGAACCCGGCGCGACTCCCGGCCGGGCCGGAGCGCGACGTCTTCCTCGCTCCGGGTTTTCGGCTGGCACCTACTCAGATAGCGTTTTCAAGGTCCCGCGGAATGACGACGCATTCCTCGCCGACGCGGATGCCGCCCTCCTCGGGGAGACCGTCGAACTGTCCCGGTCCCTCGGGCAACCCGAGGCCTGGCACCTCCAGGTCCTGCAACGGGAAGCACTGCTCCTCGAGACTCGATCCCTGCGTGAGATCCCTGATCCGCGCCAGCCGACGTCGAACCAGGCGCCAGTCGAGATCGAAGGAGAAGCCTCTAGGAGAGCTTCAGCCGCTTGGCAAGCCGCTCGCCTTCAGGAAGCGCCGCCCTGCCATTCGCTGCGGTCGCCGGTCTCGAAACCACCGCAGAAGATCCGAACCGGGCCTACGTCGAACACGGCCAGTCCATAGGCGAGATTCACGGCGATTCGCTGCGCACCGCGGGAATCCGGGCCAAATACGACCATACTGTCGAAGGCCCCGGCCCGAGTTCCGAGCCCGGGGCTCTCCCAGATCTCCTTGGCCGACTCTCCGTCCCAGATTCGCAGGATGCCGCCTGCCGATAGCAGAAGCTCCGGTGCGGCGTCCTTCGTGAGCTCCCGGAACAGGAAGGTGTCGAGGCTGGAGTACGGTCCCAGAGACTTCTGGAGTATCCAGGTTTCGGCATCCAGGATTTTCAGCTCGCCGTTGCGGGGGGCCCACGCCACTTCGAACCTCCCATCCCGGTCCAGATCGACGAGGTCCAGCGCAACGATTCCGGGAGCAGGGCCGCTCGACTGTATGTTGCCGGATCCGCCATCGAGGATGTACACGTTTCCGGTCGCCGAGTCGGCGACGACGACTTCCATCACACGATCGTCGTCGACCTGTCCGACCCTCATCAAGTCCAACGATGCGAAATAGCCACTCGCCAGGTTCGGGCTCGTCCAGATCCCGGCTTGGCCCTCGTAAGCTCGAACGAAGACGCCGGCACCAGACGAGTCCGACTTCACGGTGGAGACGACGAGGTTCTGCTCGCCGTCGCCGTCCAGGTCCGCGGCGCGCAAGGCGCCGGCTCGCTGCCCGCTGCCGAGCGGAGCCTGCCAGATCTCGGCATGGGTGCTCCAGTCGTCGCAGGCAATGGAACCTTGATTCGAATTACCCGATGCGAAACAGATCTCCACTCGGCCATCGTCGTTGACATCCGCGACGGCCAATCTCCACATGCTCGAGCTCTTGGATTCGCTCAGGTACTCCGCTCGCCCGGTCAAAGCGTTCAGTGCCAGATACCTGCCACCGGCGTAGGTCGACTCGGAGAAGAGTGCGCCCGCGACCAGTTCCATCTCCCCGTCCCCGTCGATGTCAGCGGCGTCGAGGCCGAACGTAGCTCCGCTCATGTCGACGCTTTCCCATTCGATGGTTTGGAGCGCCGGGTCGATGATGAGGAGTCGATCGGGGCCAGTCGAATAGTGACCGCCGCCGAAGACGATCTCCGATTCACCGTCGTGATTGAGGTCCCCGAGAGCGATTCGCAGAACGCCACTCAGCGGATTCCAGACGCTCCACAGCTCCTCCTGGGTCATCAGGTCCAGGACATGAACGGGCCCGGACTGCGAATCGGCGTAGATCAGCTCCTCCCGGCCGTCGCCTTCGAGGTCGCCGATGGCGAAGGTGTCGACCTCCCAGATCGGAATTTCCCAGACAGAGCCGCAGCTCGAGCTGTCGAATGCGCGGATTCCACCGACACCGCGCCTGGCCGCGACGAGCTCGAGGTCGTCGTCATCGTCAAGTTCGGCGAACGCGATCTGCGTACCGACATAGGGACCCAGGTGGCACTGAATCTCCAGTGAGGACCCGTCGAACACGAGACCCAGTTCATCCATCGAGGCGACCGCGATCTCCAGGTCAGGGTCGCTGTCGGCTTGGCCGATATCCAGCGAGTAACCTCCAAGCCCCAGACCCGTGCGGAGCGGGATTCCCGTCGCCGCGTCGAAAACGTGGAGGTCGTGGAGTGTTGTGACGACGAGCTCGAGCGCGAAATCTCCGTCCAGGTCCCCGAACTCCAGGTCCAGGACTTCAGGCAGGCCAAGGTCGAATGTCGACTGCACCTCGAGCGTCGCGCCATCGAGGACCGAGAGCCTGGAGTCCTCGAGGAGGACGATCTCGAGCGCCGCATCGGTATCGAGCTGTTCCGCGGAAAGAGATCGCAGCTGCCCGGCCAGTGGAAGACTGACATGTCGAATCTGGCGGCCCGCCGAAACATCCTCCAGGATGAACCAGTACTCGGCCCCCCAGATGGCGCCTCCGGAGGAATCCGCGAGAATCTCCAGATTCCCGTCTCCATCGAAGTCGCCGACGGACATTCCGGTCCAGCCGATGCCGGTGCCCGTCGGGGCCCAGGTCCAACCGTGCGAGATCTCGGGCAGTGGAGAGGCGCCAGCACTGGAGAACCCGCTGCAGCAGAGGCCCCCCGCCACGACGAGCAGGATGCCGGGAAGAGATCTCATCGAACTGTTCGCACAGGAGCTCATGTTTGGATCCTCGACCGAATTGTACTCCCCAGCCCGAAAGTCCCGGACTCGACCCAAAGAGGTGCCGCTCCCTGAAGGCTCGTCGAACGGCGTACCCCGGCTGCACCTACCTACCCGGCACCTGCCTACCCGGGTGCGAGGCCCCCGGTGGGGTGCCAGCCGATTACCTTCTCAAGCCACTGACGCAAAATTACTTACGACTACGTGGATCCGCAGTTCACGATGCCGATCTCCGTCGCTCTGGAGCTCTGCGAAATCAGTTGGCACCTCTTCAGAGGCGGCCCGAGAGCAAGAAGGGCCAACCTTTGAGTTCGGGAAGGCACCTTCGCCGCATCTCTTGCGGCGCTTATGAGAGCCCTTCGCCGCAAAGTCCACCTGCACCGCGTTCTCGCGCCGAATCTGCCGAAATCGAGGCCCCTCACCCACTCAGGAACTGATTCGATGAAACCTGGGATCCTCCCGACGCCCGCCGAGTCGAAGGGAAGCGATTTACGGTAACGCACTTGCCCTCAGATGTTTACGATGGAAATCGGCTGGCACCTCTACGGATCTTCGAATCGGCAGACACCTCTGCGGCGGCCGAATGGCCGAAGGCTGGGACAGCTGGGACCAGACCGGCCTGATAGGGCCCTAGCGCCGGGCTGACGATCGGTCGCTTTGCCGCCCTCTCGGCCGGGTTCTCGGCGTGGCCGTCGAGAAACGGCAGGATCGTCAGCAGTAGCAGCGGCGTCTCCAGGACGAGGCAGTGGGTGCGGCCTGGCACGATCGCCAGCCGGTTAGGCGAGAAGTTCTAGCGCCTGAAGTCCGTGTCGCGCAACTCGCCGCCGAGCAGCTGGATGGCTGTGCTCCCATTCCGGAACTAGGAGATCTTGTACTTTCGCTGTCTGTTGATGAACGCGGGCGCAGTTCCCTCGAGTACCTCCACAACCCTCGCTCTGATCTTAGGGTTCTCGATGGCGCCAGAGTCATAGCTGAACTCGCTCGCGGCCTTATCGCAGCTCGCGCAAACAATTTGCTCCGAGTCGCAGACGACTGCAAGGTTTGGATTGTGAGTCACCATAATTATCTGCCGTCTCGCCTTGGCGGCCTTGATGGCGGCGACGAGGACGCTGAATATCGTCTGGTTGTCGAGATTCTCTTCCGGTTGATCGATAACAAGCGGTATGTCGTCATTGTCTACGAGCAGATAGAAGACAAGAAGTAATAGACCTCGCTCGCCGGGCGACAGCTTGGATATCTCTTCTCCGCCGAACGCGAGGGTGTACATCGGCTGAACGTAATCCAGGCCAAAGACATAATCGTAGACGCTGGCTGGCGTCTGCCCACGGCGTAATTGCTCCGAAGGAACTGTCTTGCCTTCATGTCCCGGACGCTGGTCCTCATGGAGCATCTCGAATATTCGCTCCACAAACTCCAACGTTGACGCCTCTTGGTCAAAGCTCGTTTCGCGCAGCAGACCAGCCAGCAGTTCGCTGCTCTCGTCAACCCCTGAAAAGCTCCCTCGCGCCTGTCTATTGATCCTAGAGAAGAATGCGTCTTGAAATCCGCCCTCGAGAATCTGTACTCGAAACGAGAGCGGCAAGTCCATTCCAAGCTCGGGAATCGTTGCAGCAAACTTCTCCACAGGCTCATAGAGGCGCGAGTATTCGTTCATTTCGGCTCGAATCTCAAGATGCAGCCGTCGGACAAGGTCTCGGCGCGACTCAATCAACTCTGCTCTCACACCTGGAAGCGTCGAGAGGTTCTCGATTTCACTCTGTAGCGCAGCAATGGTTCCTTCGCGGGACTCCGGCCCCTCGATCGCCTCTAGATCTTGATGCCATCGTGCCTGTGCAGCTCGATACTCTTCAAACTGTCGCTGTTTCTCCGAAAGTCGGCCGCGAAGTTCTGAGATCTCCCCCACCGCTGCCAACCGTTTTCCCCGCAGGCTGTCGGGCTCATCGCCTTCAATTCGCCGCGAATGAACTGCGATGTCGCCCTTAACCCTCTCTTGAAGTGCTTCGAGCGAATTTGTGGTCAATTGCAGATCCGCGATCTCCTCGAAGGCCGGCGCTCCAGGTATGCGCGCAAGGAGTGCCTCCACGTTGACCTTGAAGTCGGCGAATGCTGCGCCAACCGATCGCACTTGGCGAAAGACGTGCTCAATTCTCGCCGCCACAGCGACGGCTCCGTCGCGGAACTCTGTTGCCTCTCGGAGCTCCGCATCGATCTCAACTATGACCTGAGTCAAGTCGTGAATGCGCTCTACGTGCTCTGCAGCCAGTTTCGTTGCAGTCGGAGACTCGGCTGGATTTTCGACTTCAGGTGGCCGAGACTCGACGAGAGTCGCGAGGTCCCGCTTGCGAAGTTCCAGTCGAGCGATCAGAGCGGCGCGGTAGGTATCCTCCAGCCTTTCTTCGATCCGACTGATCCGCTCGTGAATCTCGGAGAGTTTCGCTCTGAGAAGCGACCGCTTCTGACGACTCTCTTCAACTCGGGAATGAATCAGGTCATCCAAGGTGGCGTGATCAACTTTCAATCCCGGTTCCACATGAGTGAAGATGATTTTGCGCAACTCCTTGTCAAAGGTGGCGGAACCTCCACCTCCGATCTCGTTGCAAAGAGACTCCAGGTAGCTCTGTGGAAGGTACTTAACCCGCTCTATTTCACTCGGCGCAGGGTCTAAGTCTAGTGAAGTTGGTGCGGCTGGGGCATCGCTCCAATGGAGTGTGCAGTGATAGTGGCTGGCTAATTTCGCCTTCGGATCCCTAAAGCGCTCGCGTGTGAGGAACGAAAACCGCTGAAAGTTCCTAGTTGCGCCAGCTAGTGCAATGCTGTCCGCTAGGGCGCTCTTGCCGCTGCCCTTGTTCCCGATCACTGCGACGAGGTCGTGATTCAAAGGAAGGCTAACATCGAACCACTTGCTCGGATGTCCTGAGTCTGGCTTCTTTGAGATTGTGATCGCGGAGATGTACTTGGTCGGCCCGGCGCTCACGAGGTCCAGCTTCCTTGGCCGCATTCCCACTTGTACACGCTGTTCAAACTCAGTGGCAGCTTGGCGCAATCCTTCGAAGGTGGAGTCGGCCTTTATCCAGGTCCCGCAGTTTCCAATTCGGTCTTTGTCGGTGCTTTCGCTGAAAGCATGCGCATCCGAACAATCGAGCAGTTTCGAGTTGACGTTCGCCGCCTTGAGCCTCGCCCGGGAAATCTCATAGGCTTCAGGAGTCGCCGCCGCTGTGAAGACAAAATCCACCTTGCTAATGACGTGCCGCTTCTCGGCAATCGAACCGTCAGTCCACCTGAGGTTTTCCCATTCGGTCTTTCCCAGAGCCAGCAAATAGCGCCCTTGTAGAGGGCTGACGCTCAGGGCGTCTAAGACGTCCTCCAGGCTGGTGCAGAGGTTATTGAATCCTTCCACAAGGGGAGTGCCGTACCTCCGGCGCTCCGGCTGAGGCGCTGCGTCGATCAGCATCTGCCCAAGCTCGGCGAGACTCTGGCGCGTAATCAGTTGGCGCCAAGTCCCAGCCACCTCTCCGGCCTCTGGAATAATTCGATACTCGCGCGCAAGCCCTGGAAGGAACTGCTGTCTGATCACCTCTGGTTCCAACTCATCAAAAATCACATGAAGATTGAGTCGACTCCATTCCGACGGCGAGTAAGTACCGTCATCTTGCTTCAGCACGACACCGCCAAACTTGTCGAGTCGAAACTCTAAGACCGGCAGAACAAGATCGATATTGGCGAGTCGCCCTGCGCGCTTTGCTCGCAATACGATTTCATATCCATCCACGAAGATGTAGTCGTTAACTCCAATTACCTTGAACTCGGGGGGAAGGGATTCTAGGTCGACGAAGAACCGCTCCCAGGCCTCAGCAGTATCTCCGCCGTATTTCTGAAAGATGGAACACGGCGTATGAACGTGCAGGTCCCATTTCTTCCATGTCGAGCCTACCGTCTCGTTCTTTCCCACAGGTTCGCCTCAAGTTCGCAAGGTAGTAGGTCTCGTTCGTCGTATTCCCTCTTTGGGTTGAGTAACGTAGCACCATTGCCTGCGTGGGGATGCACGCTTCGTCTGACTGGGGGCGGCTTAGGTTGCTCAATGGTCCAGACGGGGTTGTCGATGAGCCAAGTCCATAGTCGAGATCTCGGGATTCTTCACGCAAGCGCTAGAACCGATCTCCTGCTCCCCAGTCGCGACTAATTCTCGTGAGACGGTGCCACTCAAGCGCCCTCCGCCACCGAGCCGCTCGCTTCTTCCCCGCCTCCTGTCCCCGAGTTTCCTTCTCCGCCGCATCCGGGTCCAAGTAGCATGAAACCGGCGCTCGCCTTGAGGGAGAACCCGATGAACGAAGCGTTTGCGGAACCGGATGACGGACCCGGAGGTCCAGACAGTCCCGAGGCGGTGGCCGAGAGGCGGTTGCTCGAGGAGCTCAAGCGCGGCAGCCGCGAGGCGGCGGAGCGGCTGGTCGAGGCGACGTACGCCCGGGTCTACGGCTCGCTCTTCCGGCTGACCGGCGACCCCGACCAGGCGGCCGACCTGACTCAGGAGACCTACCGCAAGGCGTGGCAGTCGCTCGACGGCTTCCGCCAGAGCTCCCAGGTCTCCACCTGGCTGTTCCGCATCGCCTACAACACCTTCCTCAACTCGCGCCGGCGGCCGTTCCGCATCGTGCCGCTCGAGCCGGTGGTCGAGGCGACAGCGGTCGGTGACGACCCTCCCCCGGACGAGACCGCCGAAAAGCACGAAAACCGCGACCGCCTGCGGCGGGCGGTGCTCGCCCTGCCCGAAGAGCTGCGCTCGGTCGTCACCGCCCACTACTGGGGCGAGATCCCCGTCGCGGAGATCGCCAAGCAGGAAGGGATGACGCCGCCCGGCGTCCGCAAGCGCCTCGCCCGCGCCTTCGCCGCCATTCAAGCCGCACTGGAGGTCAAGTGATGAAGCCCAACGACAACGATCCGAAGATGCTCGATCGCGATCTGCGCGATTTCCCCGTCCCCCCGCCCCCGGCAGGGTTGCTCGAGAAGATCCAGGCCGAGATCCCCGACGCCGCCACCCTCGCCGGCAAGACCCCGACGACCGAAACCGGCCCGCGCCGCTGGCCGCTGCGCCTCGCGGCGACCTTCGTCCTCGCCGCCGTCGGCGCCACCGTCGCCTGGCAGGTCGCGAAGAGCCGGCAAGGTCGAGAATTCGACCGTCAGATGGTCGACCTCGAAGCGCATGCCGCGCCGGCCGAGGCTGGAAGGAGCCTCCCAGCGATGCCCCCGCCGCCTCCGCCCTCGGCGGCGAAGGCGAAGCCCTACCCCACCGGCGCCGAGTCGACCTCGTCCACCCTTACTGAGAGCTTTTCGGCAAGAGATCAGCTACAGAAGCAGGTCGCCCAGCCGGTCGAGATTCCCGAGACGAGCTATGCCGTTCGCGCTCCGCTTCAGAAGGTCGAAGAGGCCCCGGCCGTCGAAACGGTCGAGGGCAGCGTATCGACCGAGCTCGACGACAGCTTCCTGGAGAGGGGAGGAGTCGGGGTTACCGGAGGAGTCGTCGGAGGTGTCGTCGGAGGTGTGGCCGGCGGTGTACCGGGCGGAGTGGCGGGCGGAACGGTCGGCGGCGCGAACGCGCCGGGGACCTACGCTCCTGCCGCCCCCAAGCCAGCACCTAGGGGCTACTACGAAAACGGCGCGATTCACGAGGAGCCTCTCGTTCTTGGCGAGGCCGGCCGGGTCGACGGCAAGAGCTCGGCCACTGCGGCGACGATCTCGGCCGAGCAGATCGAGCGTCTGCCCCGAGGGCGCGACTACTCCGCCGATGCCCGCGAGGCGGCGCGAGAGAATGAAGCCGCGCTCCGCGCGACCCCCGACACGATGATCTTCCGCGAGACGCCGGCGAACCGCTTCGTCGACAGTGCGGAGGATCGCCTCTCGACCTTCGCGCTCGACGTCGACACCGGCTCGTACACGCTCACCCGCGGCTATCTCGACCGTGGGATCCTCCCGCCGCCGGCGGCGATCCGGGTCGAAGAGTTCGTCAACGCGCAGACCTACGACGACCCGGCCCCGCGGCGGGGGGACTTCGCGCTCTACGCCGAAGGAGCCCCGGTGGCCTTCTATCCGGGTGAGCGGACTCGGGTCCTTCGCTTCTCCGTCAAGGCGCGCGAGATCGACGAGCGCGACCGCAAGCCCGCCGTTCTCACTTTCGTCGTCGATGTCTCGGGCTCGATGAACCAGGAGAACCGTTTGGGCCTGGTGAAACGGGCTCTCGGCCTGCTGCTCGATGAGCTCGGCGCCGACGACCGCGTCGGCTTGGTGGTCTACGGCACCAGTGGGCGTGTGCTGCTTCGCCACACGCGGGACCTCGAGGAGATCCGGCGGGCGATCGCCGAGCTCCGCCCCGAAGGCTCGACCAACGTCGAGGAGGGGCTGCGCCTCGCCTATGACCTCGCTGACGAAGGCTGGAGGCAGGGGGCGAGCAACCGCATCCTGCTCTGCTCCGACGGCGTCGCCAATGTCGGCGTCACCGGCCCGGAGTCGATTCTCGCCCGCATCGGCAAGGAGGCGCAGCGCGGCATCGCCCTGACGTCGATCGGCTTCGGCATGGGCAACTACAACGACGCGCTGATGGAGCAGCTCGCCGACCAGGGGGACGGTACCTACCATTACGTCGACGCCCTCGCCGAAGCGCGCAAAGTCTTCGTCGAGAACCTGACCGGCACCCTCGAGACCGTGGCCAAGGAGGCCAAGGCGCAGGTCGAGTTCAACCCCGCGGCCGTCGTCCGCTGGCGCCTCCTCGGCTACGAGAACCGCGACGTCGCCGACCGTGACTTCAGGAACGACCGCATCGACGCCGGCGAGCTCGGCGCCGGCCACCAGGCGACAGCGCTCTACGAGGTCCGGCTCCGCGACGGTGTGGGGGGCAGCGAGCGAATCGCCACGCTCCGCTTGCGCTGGAAGAGCGTTGCGACGAAGGCGGTCGAAGAGGTCTCCCTCGACCTGCGCGCCCGCGACCTCGAGCGCGACTGGCAGGACGCCTCGTCGAACTTCCATCAGGCAGCCCTCGCCGGGGCCTT
>JBPOHI010000074.1:0-3712 GCA_052035735.1 Acidobacteriota bacterium | reverse complement strand
CTTGCGGAGGCCTCGGCGCGCAGTGGCGGGGGCCCCCTTCCTCCAGAAAGAAAATCCGATCTCCGGGGTCCCGACCGAGCACCGAGGCCTCCGCAAGAACCCCGCCGCCCCCCGTCGCACCCGCCAGCAAAAAGGGGACACACCGCAGAGCCTGCGATGTGTCCCCAACGAGACGATGCAGCTGTGGCGAAGAATCAGCGCTTCTTGGCGAACCCCGTGACCACCCAGCTCCCCGAGCGCTCGTCCTTGCGCAGCTTCAGGAGGCCGTTGCGCTCGGCGTCCTGCAGCAGCTCGGAGAAGGTCGAGTAGCCGTAGTAGCCCTCGTTGAACGACGGCTTCTTGCGTTTCATCGTCTGCTTGATCATCGAGCCCCAGAGGACGTCCTTGTTCTCCCGCTGGAGAGCGAGGATCGACTCGGTGAGCATCTGGAAGACCTCGGCCTTCTTCTTGGTCAGGCCGGTGAGCGCGGGGCCCTTCTGCTGGTCGCGCCAGACGTCCTCGTAGAAGATGAACTCGTCGCAGTTGTCGATCAGCAGGTTCGACGACGAGTTCTTCACTCCGATGCCGATGACGTACTTGTTGTTCTCTTTCAGCTTTGACACCAGCGGCGAGAAGTCGGAGTCGCCCGACAGCAGGACGAAGGTGTCGAGGTGCTCCTTGGAGTAGGAGAGATCCATCGCGTCGACGACCATCTTGATGTCGGCCGAGTTCTTGCCGGTGTAGCGCCGCTGCGGGATGTCAATGAGCTCGATCGCCGCTTCGTGGAACGGGATCTTGAACTCGCTGTAGCGCTCCCAGTCGGCGTAGGCGCGCTTGACGATGATCTTGCCCTTCTCGACCAGACGCTCGAGGACCAGATTGATGTCGAACTTCTTGCTCTCCGAGTCGCGCACGCCGAGCGCCACGTTCTCGAGGTCGCAGAAGAGGGCGATCTTGCGCTCCTCCTCCTGCACCTGACGCTGCGAGGAGACGGCGACCGGCATCGACATGATGAGTTGCCGCGCGAGGTCCTCGTCGTCGTCGTCTTCGTCCTCTTCTTCCCACTCGCGCGGCGGCGCCTCCTTCGCGCCCGCGGCGCGCGCGTCGCCTTCGCCAGCGCTCGCCGGCGCTGCCGCGAGGCCACTGCGGCTGCGGCCGCGACCGCCGCGGCGGCGACGGCGGCGGCCGGACCGCTCGGCCGGCTCGCCCGCCTCGCTGCCGTCGGCGGCGTCGACGGCGTCCGCTGGCTCGTCGGACTCGAGCGCGTCCGCGCTCTCCTGCAGGTCGCCCGGCACCTCGGCGGCGGGATGAATCTCCAACGCACGGCGCGGCGCGAAGAACCCGGCGGTTTCGCGTACCGGCGCGTTCGCCGCTTCGCCTGGCGGCTCGATCACCGCCGCGCCAGCTTCGCCGGCAGCCTCGGCGCGTTCCTTCTCCTCCGCAGCCGCTTCGAGCGCAGCGCGTCCACCGACGAGATCGGCGATCGACGGCACACTCCCCGACTCCTCCCGCGCCTCCCCCTTGCCGCCGCGGCGACCGCCGGCGGTCTCGGGTTCATCCGACTCTTCTCCCGGCGGGCGCAACCACCAGGGGCTCACAGCGACACTCCACACGACGAACGGTTTGAATTCACGACGACTCCTTGCACGAATGGGCAGGTTCTCTGAACCCCGAGGGCGCGAGCGGCGGAGGGCTGCGCCTCACTGCGGGACCGGAACGACCTGCAGTCTAGCACCGCGTGCCGGAAGCCCCCGGCGCGCCGCCGGAGGCCGCATCCGCGAGGCCCGTTCGGCTTGCGCCCGCTGGGCCAAGAGCGTACGATCCCGGCCACTTCTCAAACGCTTTCTTTTCTTGGAGATCGTTCCCTATGGCCGAGCCCGAGGCGCAAGACAAGAAGTTCCAGCCCTATATTCCGGCGTCGACCGTGATGCCGGAGTTCACCCTCAAGGCGATCCTGCTGGGATCGGTCTTCGGGCTGATCTTCGGCGCGGCGACGGTCTACCTGGCGCTCACCGCCGGGCTGACGGTCTCGGCCTCGATTCCGATTGCCGTGCTGGCGATCGGCGTCTTCAAGTACATCGGCAAGTCGACGATCCTCGAGAACAACATCGTACAGACGATCGGTTCGGCCGGCGAGTCGATCGCCGCCGGCGTCGCCTTCACCATCCCGGCGCTCATCTTCCTCTCGAACGGCGAGTCGTACTTCAACTACTTCAACATCTTCACCCTGTCGCTGGTCGGCGGCATCCTCGGCGTGCTGTTCATGATCCCGCTGCGGCGGGCGCTGATCGTCAAGGAGCACGGCATCCTGCCCTACCCTGAGGGCACCGCCTGCGCCGATGTTCTGGTCGCCGGCGAGAAGGGCGGCTCGCTCGCCAAGATGGTCTTCAAGGGACTCGGCATCGCGACGCTCTACAAGGTCTCGATGGAGATCCTCGGCCTGTGGAAGGCGACGCCGATCTACTCCGCCGCCAAGACCTCCGCCTTCCCGCGCGCCACGGTGAACTGCGACATCACCCCGGAGTATCTGGGTGTCGGCTACATCATCGGCCCCAAGATCGCCGGTGTGCTGGTCGCCGGCGGCATCCTGTCGCAGCTGGTGCTGGTGCCGCTCATCGCCATCCTCGGCGACACGATGGCGGCGGCCCTCCCGCCCGGGACGATCCCGATCGGCGAGATGAACTTCAATCAGATCCGCCTCTCCTACGTGCGCTACATCGGCGCCGGCGCCGTCGCTGCGGCTGGCCTCATCACGCTGATCAAGACACTGCCGACGATCGCCGCCGCCTTCCGCGAGAGCTTCAAGAGCCTGCGCGAGAAGAAAGGGGCCGCCGGCGCCGTCGCCCGCACCGAGCAGGACCTGCCGATCACCTGGGTGATCTTCGGGTCGATCATCCTGGTCGGCGTCATCGCCCTGATGCCGCAGCTTCCCGGCAGCGGCTTCGGCTCGAAGCTGCTGATGGGCCTCCTGGTGGTGATCTTCGGCTTCTTCTTCGTCACCGTCTCGTCGCGCATCGTCGGCATCATCGGCACCTCCTCGAACCCGGTCTCCGGAATGACGATCGCGACGCTCATGGGGACCTGCCTGCTGTTCGTCTCGCTCGGCTGGACCGGCGACGCCTACCAGGCGGTCGCGCTCTGCGTCGGCGCCATGGTCTGCATCGCCGCCTCGAACGCCGGCAACACCTCGCAGGACCTGAAGACCGGCTACATACTCGGCGCCACCCCGAAGTTCCAGCAGTGGGGACTGATCATCGGCGTCATCGTCTCGGTCTTCGCGGTCGGCGGCACCATCATGTTGATCGACAACGCCCAGGTCGCTGACCCGATCGTCCAGGGTCACGCCATCGGTTCGTCGGACTACCCGGCACCGCAGGCGAATTTGATGGCGACGATCATTCGCGGCCTGCTGGCGCAGGACCTGCCCTGGGGCCTGGTTTTCGCCGGCATGGCGATCGCCGTGGTCATCGAGCTCTGCGGCGTCAAGTCGCTGTCGTTCGCGGTCGGCCTCTACCTGCCGCTCTCGACGACCATGCCGATCGCCATCGGCGGCTTCCTGCGCGGCCTGATGGATCGCAAGAGCGGCAACAAGGGTCACGACGAGTCGGAGATCACCTCGGGCATGCTCTACGCCACCGGCCTGGTCGCTGGCGGCGCCCTCACCGGCGTGCTGATCGCGGGCCTCCAGGGCTGGCGCACCGGTCCGCAGAGGAGCATCGCCCAGGACATTCTC
>JBPOHI010000095.1:0-25965 GCA_052035735.1 Acidobacteriota bacterium | reverse complement strand
CAGCTCGTCGAGTGGCGGTTCTTCGGCGGCCTGTCGGTCGAGGAGATCGCCGGCCTTCTCGACGTCTCCGACCGCACGGTCAAGCGCCGCTGGCGCGCCGCGCGTGCCTTCCTCTTCCAGGACCTGGCGGCGCAGGGCATCAGCACTTGAATCGGCCGGACCCGGCGCGCTTCGCCGCTGCCCGGCAGCGCTTCGAAGAGATCGCCGAGCTCACGCCGACGGAGCGGGCTGCGGCCCTGGCAACGCTCGCCGCGACTGAACCGGAGCTCGCAGGGGCCGTCGCGGACCTCCTCGCCGCTGACGAGGCGGCGGGCGACGAGTTCCTCGCCGGCGGCGCGGCGGCGCTCGATCCGGGGATCGTCGGCGAAGCGCTCGCCGACGCCGAGCCGCGCGGCGCCGCGGCGGGCGAGCGGGTCGGTCCTTATCGGCTCCGTGCCCTGCTCGGTCGCGGCGGCATGGGCGAGGTCTGGGAGGCAGGACGCGCCGACGGCCAGTTCGAGCAGGTCGTCGCGTTGAAGCTCCTCAAGCGCGGCATGGACTCCACCGCGATTGTCGCGCGCTTCTTGCGCGAGCGTCAGATCCTGGCCCGGCTCGAGCACCCGAACATCGCCCGGTTGCTCGACGGCGGCGTCGCCGCTGACGGGCGCCCCTACCTCGTGCTCGAGCGCGTCGAGGGCGAGCCGATCCACCACTGGTGCAGGCGGCAAGGGAGCTCGATTCCCGAGCGTCTGCGCCTGATGATCGCGGTCTGCCAGGCGGTCGATGCGGCGCATCGCAACCTGGTCGTCCATCGCGACCTCAAGCCCTCCAACATCCTGGTCGACCTCCACGGGCGCGTGAAGCTGCTCGACTTCGGGATCGCCAAGCTGATCTCGGGCGAGAACGAAGTGGAGGCCGAGCAGACGCGCCTCGAAGAGCGCGCCCTCACTCCGGCCTATGCTGCGCCGGAGCAGATCCTCGGCCAACCGGTCACCACCGCCACGGATGTCTATGCCCTGGGAGTCGTGCTCTATGAGCTGCTCGCCGGGCGGCTGCCTCATCGCCGCGACACCGCTTCCGTCGCGGCGCTCGCCGAGGAGGTCGGGCGCGAGACTCTCGTGCGTCCGAGCCGGATCGCGGCGGCGGCTGGCGACGCCCGCGAGCTCGCGGGCGACCTCGACACCATCGTGCTCAAGGCGTTGGCGCGCGAGCCCGAGCGGCGCTACGGCGGCGCCGCCGCGCTCGCCGACGACCTGGAGCGCCATCTCGACGGGCGACCGGTGCTCGCCCGGCCGGACCGCGCCTCCTACCGCCTGGCGAAGTTCGTCGGCCGCCATCGCGTCGTCGTCGGCGCCGCGGCGCTGGTCACGATTGCGCTCGTCGCCGGCACCGCGATCTCGCTCTGGCAGGCCAGACTCGCGCGGCTCGAGGCGGCGAAGGCCACCGCCATCCAGAAGTTCGTCTTCGGTCTCTTCGAGGTCAATCGGGTGCGCAATCCCGACGGCGCCAAGGCGCGGCAGACCACCGCGGAGGAGCTGCTGAAGCTCGCAGTGGTGGAGCTCGAGGAGAGTCCACCTGCGACCGTGGCGCAGCGCGAGGTGCACGGCGAGCTCCAGAGCACGATCGCCGACCTCCTGGCCGACCTCGGGCTGCACGAGGAGGCCGTGCGGCTGTGGACGGCGCTCGCGGCCGGGCTCGACACCCGGCTGCCCGACCGCCGCCTCGCCGCGGTGCTGGTGAGCCGCGGCATCTCCGCGAGCCTGATCGGTGGCGCCGACCAGGGGCGGCTCGATTTCGAACGCGCCCTCGCCATTCTCGACGCTGAGGGCGACACGACTTCGGTGCAGCGCGGCTGGGCGCTCTACAACCTGGGCCAGCACTACTGGAGCCACCCGGCAGAAGGGAAGGGCAAAGCGGAAGAGCTCTTCCGCGCCGCGATCGCAGTGCTCGAGCCGCATGGGGCGTCGCGCGAGCTGGCTAACGCGCACTACGGTCTCGGCCGGGTGCTCGAATCGCGGCCCGATGCGGAGGGCGCGAAGCGTTCCTTTCGCGCCGGCATCGAGGTCGCGGAAGCCGCTCCGGGGATCGCGCGCACCGTCGTCGCGGGCGGCTACCAGCAGCTGTCGCGCGCGCAGGTGGCGACGCAGGAGTTCGCCAACGCCGAGGAGAGCATCCGGCGCGCGATGGCGGTCTTCGAAGAGTTCGCCGGCCCGGAGCATCGGCTGACGCTCGAAGCCGGCAACGACCTGGGACGTCTGCTCGATGCTACCGACCGCCCGGTGGAGGCGTTGCCGCTCTTCGAGCGTGCGCTGGCCGACCGCCTGGCGCGCCTGGGGCCCGTCCATACGCTCTCGGTCTCGACGCGCTTCTCGCTCGCCCAGGCTCAGCTCCGCGCCGGCGACTTCGCGAGCGCGCTCGCCGCGGCGGCGGCGCTCGACCGCGATCTCGCCACGGACGCGCGTCTGCGCGAGGACCGTGAAGGGGTCGTCGCCTGGCTCATGGCCCGCGCGCTGCTCGAGAGCGGACGGGTCGAGGTCGCCGCGGCGGAGCTCGGTCGCGCCCAGCCGCTCCTCCTCGCGCGCTTCGGTGAGTCGAGCCCCTGGCTGGTGGAAGCGGGCCTGCTCGAGTGCGAGATCGCCCTCGCCCGCGGCGCTCCGGCTGCGGCACGCGACCGCCTGGCGGAGGTTGCCCTGCAGGTGGTCGGAAGCGTCGCGACGGAGGCGCGCCGCGCTCGGCTCGAGCTGCTGAGGAGCGCGGTCGACCTCGAGCTCGGCAACCTCGGTGCGGCGGGAGAGGCGGCGGCGCGGGGGCTCACGCTGGCGACGAGCGAGCCGGGGCGAACCTACCGCCGGCTGAGCGAGGCGGCAGCCTGGCGTGCGGTGGCGCGCAGCAGGGCGCGCGCCGGGCGGCCGGAAGAGGCGAGGCCGGCGGCCGCGAAAGCCCTCGCGCTCTATCGCGCGGCGCTCCTGCCGTCGAGCCAGGGTCTGCGCGACCGGGAGCGGGAGCTCGCGCCGGACTGACGCTCGCGGCTGGCCCCTGCCGGCGCACGAAGACGTACTCCAGGTGTGCCTGCCACCTCGATCGGCCGCCCGCGGGGCGCGCGCGCGTCCGGGGCCGCTGTCGTAGAGTCGGAGGTCCGGTCTACCGGTCCGATGGCGCTCTCCAACCTCCAGCTCACCCCGCAGTTCGTGCAGGCCGTGCGCGAAGCGGTGGACATTCTCGAGATCGCCGGCGCGCACGCCAAGCTCCAGCGCGTCGGGCGCAAGTGGAAGGCGCTCTGCCCCTTTCACAAGGAGAAGACGCCTTCGTTCCAGCTCGACCCCGAGCAGGGGCTCTACTACTGCTTCGGCTGCGGCAAGGGGGGCGACGCCATCAAGCTCCACATGGAGCTTACCGGCGACGACTTCCCCGCCGCCATGGAATCGCTCGCCCGCCGCTTCGGCGTGCCGATCCCGGCGCCGGCCGCGCGCCGCCCGGGCGGCGGCGGAAAGTCCGATATCCCGCGCGATCTCGAGGCAGTGCTCGAAGCGGCCGCGGAGTTCTTCGCTGCGTCGCTCGCCCAGTCGCCTTCGGCCCGGCGGTACCTCACGGAGCGCCGGATTCCGGACGAGCTGGTGGCGCGATACCGGTTGGGCTTCGCCCCCGACGGCTGGCGCCATCTCACCCAGGCGTTGCATCCGAAGATCGCCATGGCGGACCTCCTCGACGCCGGGTTGGCGGCCCGGCCGGAAGGGGGGGGCGAGCCCTACGATCGCTTTCGCAACCGGTTGATCTTCCCGATCCGCAACGGTACCGGGCGTCTGGTCGGCTTCGGCGGCCGGACGCTCGGTGACGACAAGGCGAAATACGTCAACACCGCCGAGACCGATCGCTTCCACAAGGGCTCGATCCTCTTCGGTCTCGATGCCGCCAAGCGGGCGATGCGCGAGAGCGGGCGCGCGCTCCTGGTCGAGGGCTACTTCGACCAGGTGGCCGCCGTCGCGTCGGGAATCGAAGAGGCGGTCGCGAGCATGGGGACGGCGTTGACCCCGGAGCAGGCGAAGCTCCTGGCGCGCCATGTCGAAGAGGTCGTGATCGGTTACGACGGCGATACGGCCGGCGAGACGGCGGCGCGGCGCGCGCTGCCGATCCTTCTCGCCGAGGGGCTGGCGGTGCGCCGGGTGCGCTTCGGCGAGGGCGAAGACCCGGACTCCCTCCGGCTCGGCCGGGGGGAAAAGGCGCTCGCCGAGGCGGTCGCCCAGGCCGAAGACCTCATTCTCCTCGAGCTCGACCGGCTGGTTCCCGCCGACGCTCACCGCAACCCGCACGTGCGGGCGAAAGCGGCCAAGGAGGTCACCGCCCTGCTCGCGCCGGTCAAGGACACGGTCCTGCGCTACAGCTACGGCCGGATCGCCGCCGAGCGTCTGGGCCTGCCTGCCCAGCTCCTGCTGCAGCGCCTCGGAGTCGGGCCGAAGCCGCTCGCCGAGGCCTTCGCCGCTCCCGCCGCCACCGGGCCTTCGCCCGGCCGCGGGGCGGAGGAGGCGCTGCTGCGCTGCCTGCTGTGGATCGGCGACGCCGGACGACCGGCACCGGCGCGCGAGATGCTGCCGCCGGAAGCCGCCCTGGACGATCCCCAGCTGAGGAATATCTACGCCCTCTTTCTTGCTCTCTACCAGGAGTCCGGGAAGCTGCCGGGAACGGCCGATCTGCGTCGCCGTCTTTCCGACGGCGACGGCATAAGTGACAGAGCTTCAATGCTTTTGCTAGAATCGGCCGATTCGGTGGGCGAGCCCGCACCCGAGATGCACCTCAAGGGGTTGTGGGAGCGCTGGCTCGATCGTCAGCGCGCCGATCTGAATCGCGAGTTGCGGCAGATCGAAGCTTCCGGTGACCAGCACAGGATTGAAGAGATCCTCAACGAGTTGGAGGCGCTCAAGCGGAGGCGGTACTCCGCTGCGCCCTTTTCTGCCGGGTAGAAGCGTTTAGCCGTCCGGTACTTTCCTTTCTGAAGTGCGTTTCGAGGGTTCCCGCGTGGCGCGACTGAAAATCGTTCACATCGAAGACAAATACACTTCGGTCAAGCAGCTCATCGAGCTCGGCAAGCAGAAGCACTATCTGCTCTACGACGAGATCTACGAAGTGCTCCCCGACGAGGTCATCGGGCTGCCGGCGGAAGTCGACGCCATCTACCGCCGCTTCGAAGAGCTCAAGATCTTCGTCCTCGACCGGCCGGAGCGCTACGCCAATCGCGAGGAGATCGAAGCCGCGCCGATCGACTTCGACAAGAAGGAGAGCGAGGAGCACGAGGTCTACGCGGTCGACGAGCACGAGAAGACCAACGACCCGGTGCGCATGTACCTGCGCGAGATGGGCACGGTGCCGCTGCTCGACCGCGAAGGCGAGGTCGAAATCGCCCAGCGCATCGAGCAGGGCGAGTGGCTGATCTACGAAGCCCTGTGCGAGAACCCGCTGGTGCTGCGCGAGCTGCTGCGGCTGAACGAGCTCGCCCAGAAGGACAAGAAGGTCCTGCGCGAGCTCGTCGCCGGTAACGACCCGGAGGAGCCGCTCGATCCCAAGGCGGCCGACCGCATCAAGCGCAACCTCCGGATCTTCGACCAGATTGCCAAGCTCGACCGCGAGGTGCAGAAGCTCAAGCGCCAGCAGACCAAGTACAAGGAGGGCGGCGCGCGCTTCTCGGAGTTCGCCCGGGAGGTCGATCGCGTGGTCGGCAAGATCGCGCAGGAGATCCGGTCGATCGACTTCTCGCTGCAGACGCGGAATCGCCTGGTCGACTACCTGAAGAACCTCGACCGCCAGTTCTCGGCGCTCGAACAGGACGTGCGCCGCGCCAAGACCGCCTACGAGAAGGAGTCGAACAAGGAGCTCCGCGACCTGCAGAAGCGGCGCATCGAGAAGTACAAGCTGCGCACGGTGGAGATCGAGGAGCGCTACGGCACGACCCACCTTATGGTCGCGACGACGATCAAGAAGATCCGCGAAGGCGAGGCGATGTGCGAGCGGGCGAAGGAAGAGCTCATCGTCGCCAACCTCCGCCTCGTGGTCTCGATCGCCAAGAAGTACACCAATCGCGGTCTGCAGTTCCTCGACCTCATCCAGGAGGGGAACATCGGCCTGATGAAGGCGGTCGAGAAGTTCGAGTACCGCCGCGGCTACAAGTTCTCGACCTACGCGACGTGGTGGATCCGCCAGGCGATCACCCGCGCCATCGCCGACCAGGCGCGCACCATCCGCATTCCGGTGCACATGATCGAGACGATCAACAAGCTCACCCGCACCTCGCGTTCGCTGGTGCAGGAGCTCGGTCGCGAGCCCTCGGCCGAGGAGATCGGCCAGCGCATGGATCTGCCGGCCTACAAGGTGCGCAAGATCATGAAGATCGCGCAGGAGCCGATCTCTCTCGAAACGCCGATCGGTGAAGAGGAAGATTCGCATCTTGGCGATTTCATCGAGGACAAGACGGCGGTCTCGCCGATCGAC
Organism: Acidobacteriota bacterium; assembly: GCA_052035735.1. GTDB lineage: Bacteria > Acidobacteriota > Thermoanaerobaculia > Multivoradales > JAGPDF01 > JAGPDF01. Next base: position 19,509 of record JBPOHI010000095.1, on the reverse strand, counting down.
TCGGTGATCTCGACCTCGCGGCGCGAAGAGGTGCAGCGCGTGATGAAGACGCTGACTCCGCGAGAGGAAGAGGTGCTCGCCAAGCGTTTCGGTCTCGCTGACGGTACCGAGCACACCCTCGAAGAGGTCGGTCGGATCCACAACGTCACCCGCGAGCGCATCCGCCAGATCGAGTCGAAGGCGCTCAGGAAGCTCCGCCACCCGTCGCGCGCCGGGAAGCTCAAGCCGTTCCTGGATACCGGCCTGTAGAACGCCGGGGGACACGATCTTGATCGAGTCCCCGGCCTGCGTTACGATTCCCCTTCGGCGCCGACAGGGCGCCGACTGCAACATTCCTGGGTAGCTCAGCGGTAGAGCAATCGGCTGTTAACCGATCGGTCGGGGGTTCAAATCCCTCCCCAGGAGCCATCTCCCCTCTTGTCCGCCCCGCCTGCCTCACCCATGACCTACGCCGAGATCGAACCGGCGAAGGTGCTCGAGCCGTATGTCGCGAGCTTCTGGTCGTTCACCGTCGATCGCCATGCGGGCTCGGTCGAACATTGGGTGCCGCCGGACGGCTGCGTCAGCCTTGCCTTTCGCCGTGGGAGCCCCACGGCCGTCCTGGTGGGGCCCTGGACTGCTCCCCTTACTCCACCGGTCACCGCTGGCGACGCCTACTTCGGCGTGCGCTTCTGGCCAGGAGCGGCTGCGGCCCTCTTGCCCATCGTTCCGATAAGTCTCAAGGATCGCGTCGTGCCGGCGGCCGGGATCGAAGGTCTCGCCTGGAGCACGGACCTGGCCGCAGCGCTCTGGTCTTCTTCCGAGGGCCCGGCCGAGGCGGAAGCGGCGAACCGGGCGCTGGTCGCCCTCCTGCCGGGAGCGCGGCCGCTCGACGAGGCGGTCGTCCTGGCCGCCCGACGGGTAATGGCGACCGGCGGCGAGGTGTCGATCCCAGCCCTGGCCGAAGCGAGCGGCCTTTCGTCGCGGCAATTTCGCCGCCGTTTCACGGCCGCAGTCGGGCTGCCGCCCAAAGAGCTGACGCGCATCTGGCGCACGCGCCGGTGTGCGCTCGCCGCGCTCTCCGCCTCGAGCCGTGAAGCCGCGCGCTGGGCCGAGTTGGCCGCGACGCACGGCTTCGCCGACCAGGCACATCTGGTGCGCGAGTTCCGTCATCTGCTGGGTCTACCCCCGACTGCCTTCGCACGCCAGTTCGCGCGTATCGCGCACCGCGATCTGCAGCCGGTCTGATCGGCCTCCCGTCCACCGTAGTCTCCGCGCGCGTCGTAAGCGCCGCACTTGCCGGGAAGAGTGGCCGATTCTTTCAAGACGGGGGCGCGAACTCCCTCTAGAGTGGTTTCACTCAAGGAGGATCGCCATGTTCGTTCGCCACGCCGCTCGCCTCTTCGCTCTCTGCGCTTGCAGCACCCTCGCCCCGGCCAGCCCCGCGCTGGCAGAAGCTCCTGGTGGCGCGCCCGCCACCGCTCCGGCGCCGGCCGCCGCGGCAACTCAGCCCGGACGTCCGCCGGCCCCCGACGCGACCAGGCTGCGCGAGACAATGAAGCCGTTTCTACCCGCTGTCGGGCACTGGCGCGGAGAGGGCTGGAGGCAGATGGGCACCGGCGAGCCGCAGCGATCGGTGAGCGAGGAGACGGTCGAGATGCGCCTCGACGGTCTCGTTCTCGTCATCGAAGGGCTGCACCACGCCAAGCTCCCCGACGGCTCCGCCGGCAAGGTCGTGCACCACGCGCTCGCCATCGTTTCGGCTGACTCGGCCGATCCGGCTGGCGGCTTCCGCTTCTCGACCTTCCTCGCCGACGGCCGCGCCGCCGACGCTCGCGGCGCTTGGGAGAACGGCAAGTTCGTCTGGGCGCCGCCGGCGCCTCCCGGACGCCAGATCCGCTATGTCGTCGACTGGTCGGTCGCCGACCGCTGGAGCGAGATCGGCGAGATGTCGACCGACGGCACGACCTGGACGAAGTTCTTCGAGATGAACCTCACGCGCACCGCGCCTTAGGCCGGAGCCCGCGGACCGATTCGACTCAGTTGGCGCGGAGCAGCAGGCCAGCGACGAGACCCGCGGTGCCGGAGAGGATGCCCAGCGTCCAGCCGAGGGCCGCCATCCGGCGCTCCCGGGCCCGCGCCCTGGCCGCCCCGACGGGATCCTCCGTCGCCTCGAGCTCCCTGCGGGCCCGCAGGATGCGCGGCAGCCAGAGGAGGTGGAGGCCCCCCAGGCCGACGAGGAACGCGGCGAACGTCGCGACTTGCGACCAGGGCTGGTGCGTCAGCCGCCACGAGATCGGGAACATCGCCGCAGCGACCAGAACGAGCGCGACACTCGTCTTTTCGAACCTCCGCAGAGCGTGCAGCTCCTCGGCGAAGCGCGCCTGGCGCTTGAGCTGCCGCGTTCCGAACAGCACCCCGGCGATGCCCCCCGCGGCGCCGAGCATCGCGCCGCCGCCGATCGCTGCGAGCTTCGCGACGAGCGGCGGCAAGATTCCGGAAGCGGCCGCAGACGAGGTCGTCTGCAGCGTCGATGCAGAAGCCAGGGTCGGAGCGCCCACCGCGAGCGCCGTGAGCACCGCGGTCGTGAGCGTGGCGTCGGGCGCGGTGCGCCGGGCCGCCGACCCGAAGCGCTCGAGCAGCGAGCCGCGCAGCTTCGTGCGGGCGCGCGACAGGCGCTGGCGGACGTTCGCCTCGGAGAGGCCGAGGAGGTTCGCGACATGGGCCGTCGACTCGCCCTCACGATAGTAGAGCGTCACCACCTCGCGCGCCGCATCCGGCAGCTCGTCGAAGACCGCCTCGAACAGCCGGCGCTCCTCGTCGGCGAGCATCGCCGCACCGGCATGCGGGCGGGGGTCGAGCGCCATCGCCAGGAGCTGTTCGGTATCCTGCGAAGTCACCCGCCGGGCGCGCCGTCGTTCCGTGCGCAGCGCGTGGTAGGCGCGGTGCCGGGTCATCTGCCGCAGCCAGGGGAGCAGACTGTGCGGGTCGCGGAGGCTCCCGAGATCGCGCCAGGCCGAAAGGAAGACCTCCTGGGCGACGTCGCGGGCGAGCTCGGCGTCGTGCACGATGGCGAGGGCGATCGAGCCGACGAGCGAGCGCGTGCCGTCGACGAGGTGGCCGAACGCATCGCGGTCGCCGCGCGCGGCGGCAGGGACGAGTGCGGCAAGCGAGAGCGTCAGCGGGTCCATGGCCATCGGCGATGGGGCGAAGGCGAGAGCTGCAATCGGGCCCGCCGTCAGCGACGCTCTTCCTTGGCGCGCTCGGCGAGGAACTCGTCCAGCGCGGCAAAGAGAAATGTCGGATCGTCGAACATGATGAAGTGGCGGGCCGCGGTCGCCATGATGACACGGCCCTTGGATACCCCAGGGAGCTGAAGCTCGTAGGCCTTCTGGAAGGCCGGCTGCATCGCCTCCGGAGCGGCGCCCGAGGCGCCGATGAGCAGCGTCGGGGCGGTGATCTTGGCGACCGTGGGCCGCAGATCGGTCGACATGAGCTCGGCCACGGCGATCCCGGCGGTGACCGGATCCGATCTCCGGACCCAGGCGAGCGCACGCTCGACGTCCGCCGGCGCCGAGATCATCGTGGTGAGAGCCATGCGGCTCTGGCTCACGAGCTGGTCGGGGGTGAAGGCCGCATACATCGTCCGGATCTGCTCTCCCTGAGCCGCGGCGCCCTCTGCCGTGGCCGCGGGATTCATGAGGGCGGGGAGGAACGGCACGCCGTCCACCGCAACGATGCCGCCGACGAGGTCGGGCGCCGTGGCGGCGACCCAGAACGACAAGAAGCCACCGAGGCTATGGCCGACCAGAATCGGCTTCTTGCTCACAACCCTCTGCTCGCCGCGCGCGCCCTGCAAGCCGTGGAGGTAGCCGACCAACTCGTCGCGCACCCGAGAGAGGAAGGGGGCGCCGATGGGCGCCGGACCGCCAAAGCCGGCGAGGGTCAGCACATGCAGGGTGTAGCGGTCCTTGTAGCGCTCGACGGTCGCCTGCCAGACCTCGCCTGTGGAGAGCAATCCCGGAATGAGGACGATCGCCGGGCCCGTCCCCGTGACCTGGACATCGAAAGAGGGGTGCGGCGACTGGGCGCCGGCAGTGGTCGCCAGGGCGAACATGAGGGCGAGAGCGGCGACGGACTTCCCGGCATTGGCATGGGCCATGGGTGGATCTCCTTGCCCACATAGGAGCCGGTCCATGGCGGATGTGACAGGCGAGGTGGACCCCAGTCGCCGGAAGTCGCGGTTCCAGAACGGGCTCGCCTCAGTAGCGCCTGCGGGTCGAGCCCGGCGACTGCGCTAGCCTCGCAGGCGCGATGAACGACCTCCGCCGGTGGCTCGGACAAACCGACATTTACCTCGTGGATCAGCTGATGCGAGGGCGCATCACGCCCGGGATGCGCGTCTTCGACGCCGGCTGCGGCGGCGGCCGAAACCTCCTCTACTTCCTGCGCCAAGGTTACGACGTCTCCGGCGTCGACGCTGACGCGGCGGCAGTGAGCGCGGTGCGCAGGCTGGCCGCGAAGTGGGCGCCAGAGCTGGCGGCGGAGAATTTCCGCTGCGAGACGGTCGAAGACCATAGCTTCCCGCGCCCCTGCGCGGAGGTCGTGATCAGCAGCGCCGTGCTGCACTTCGCGCGCGACCCCGACCACTTCCGCGCCATGCTGGAGTCGTCCTGGTCGGTGCTCGCGCCGGGCGGCCTCTTCTTCTGCCGGCTGGCGTCGAGCGTCGGGATCGAAGACCGGATTCGGAGCGTGGGCGCCGGCCGCTTCGCGCTCCCGGACGGCAGCGAACGCTACCTGGTGGACGCCGAAGAGCTCCTCTCGCTGAGCGCCCGACTCGGCGGCGAGCTCCTCGATCCGCTCAAGACCACCGTCGTCCACGACCAGCGCGCGATGACCACCTGGGTGCTGCGCAAAGCAGGCGGCTGAGTCGGCGCTCGTCTTCAGTGACCGGAGGATAGGCCGATTCCGCGCCCCAGCACTCCGATGAAGACCACGGTTGCAGCCGCCCCGGCGACAAGCCAGGGCCAGCTCCTCGCAACGCCGAGCGCCGGGCCGGTCGGCGGATAGCGCTCGCGGTTGCGCAGCAGTTGGGCCATCCAGGCGAGCGCCGATGCGCCGCCGAACGAGGCGGCCGCCGCCGAGATGAGGACCAGCATGGGGCTCTCGGGATTGAGCAGGCCCGCTGTCACGTAGAGCACGCCGCCGGCGAGGTACGGCACCACCGTCAGGCGAACGGCGCGAGCGACGCGGCCCGGTTCGTCGCCGTCGAGGAACTGCAGAAGTCCGCGCAGCGCGATCGGCACGGCGACGAAGATGTAGGCGGCGGTGCCGGCGACGGCGAGGGCGATGCGCCAGAGTGGGTAGTTCGGCGAACCCGCGACGACCGCGTTCCAGTCGCCGATGCCGCCGAGCCCGGAGAACATCCAGTAGCCAAAGGCCTGGAGGAGATTCAGGGTCAGGAAGAGCCAGAGAAAGTAGCGGCCGGTCGCTGCCCGCACGAAGCGCGCGCGCAGGAGCAGCGCCGTGAGGGCGGCGAAGGCGAGATTCGTCAGCGTGCCGCCGGCCGAGATCCACCGGCTGCCGGCATCGGTGACGTCGCCGCGGCCACAGTCGAAATAGACCGCGTTGAGCACGCGCGGTTCGCCGCCCATCGCGACGCACATGCCGCCGTGCCCGAGGCCTTCGTGCGCGAGATTCGTCAGCGCAAAGGCGACGAGCGCGATCGCGATCACGGTCGGCAGGTGCAGCACGGCAGTTGGGGGCGTCGCTGCGATGTTCTCGGACATGGCTCTCCTCGGTCGGGCTGGCGCCAGTCTATGCGCGGAAACGGGTGACAGTTCCCGTGAGTGAGGCGCTTGACATTTCCACCAACATGCATGATTATGCGCATCTTCTGGTAACGACGATGCCGACCGATATCGAACAGAGAGACCGCCGCCGCCAAGCCATCGTGGACCTGGTGCGCCGTTCGCGCATCGCGAGCCAGGAGGAGCTACGGATGAAGCTCGCCGCGCGCGGGTTCGAGGCGACGCAGCCTTCGGTCTCGAGGGACCTGCGCGATCTCGGTGTGGGCAAGGCAGGTGGACGATACGTGCTGGCCGACGAGCTCGGTCCGGAGACCCGCGACGCGCTCGCCGAGGTGGTGCACTTCGTCCGCGACGTGCGACCGGCCGGCCCTTACATGGCGGTGATCTCGACCACCGTCGGCGCGGCGCAGACAGTGGCGATCGCGCTCGATCACGCCGACTTCCCGGAGCTCGCCGGCACCGTCGCCGGGGACGACACGATCTTCGCGGCGACGCCCACCGCGGCGCTCCAGCGCCGTTTTCTCGGCCGTCTGCGCGATCTGCTTTCCGACGCCTCCGGAAACCCTGCCTCCTCCGGCTCCACCCGCCCTGCCAGCTCCACCCGCCCCACCGGACGTCGCGCGGTCTGATTTCAGACCCGCGCCCTCGAACCCCTCGAACCTGCGGAGATACGTGACGATGAAGCCCATTGTGTTGGCATTTTCCGGCGGCCTGGACACCAGCTGGGCGATCCCCTACCTCGCCGAGACCACCGGCAGGCCGGTCGTCACGGTGACGGTCGATACCGGTGGCTTCGACGGCGCGGCGCGTGCCGATCTCGCGGCGCGCGCCGCGACCCTCGGCGCGGTCGAGCATCGGATGCTCGATGCGCGCGCCGAGTACTTCGAGCGCGTCCTGCGCTTCCTGGTCTTCGGCAACGTCCGTCGCGGCGGCACCTATCCGCTCTCGGTCGGCGCCGAGCGCAGCATCCAGGCGCGCGGCGTCGCCATCGCCGCGCGCGAGCTGGGTAGCGCCACGGTGGCGCACGGTTCCACTGCGGCCGGCAACGACCAGGTGCGCTTCGAAGTCGCGCTGCGCACGCTCGAGCCCGGCTTCGAGATCCTCGCTCCGGTGCGCGATTCCCTGGTTGCGCGGTCCGCGCAGGTCGCCTTTCTCGAGCAGCGCGGCCTGCCGGTGCCGGCGCACGGCGCCGCCTACTCGGTGAACCGCGGTCTCTGGGGTACGACGATCGGCGGCAGCGAGACCAAGACGAGCCGCGAGCCGCTGCCCGAGGGCGCCTGGGTGACGACACGCGGCGCCTTCGACCGCCCGCTCGCGCCGGCGAGCCACCGGATCGCCTTCGAGCGCGGAGTCCCGGTCGCCTTCGACGGCGAGGTCCTCGAGCCGGTTGCGCTCGTCGAGAGGGTCGAGAACGCGGCGGCCCCCTTCGGGATCGGCCGAGGCATCCACCTGGGGGAGACGATTCTCGGCATCAAGGGGCGGGTCGCCTTCGAGGCGCCGGCGGCCGAGGTGCTGCTCTCGGCACACCGGGAGCTCGAAAAGCTGGTGCTCACCGGCCGCCAGCTGCGCGCGAAGGAGGGAATCGCTGCGCAGTACGGCGACCTGGTGCACGAGGGACAGCATCTCGAGCCGGTCTGTCGCGACCTCGAGGCGTTCCTGCTCTCGTCGCAGACGCGGGTGACCGGCGAGGTGCACCTGCTGCTGCGCCCCGGAGCGCTGTTCATCGAAGGGGTGGAGTCGCCTTTCTCGCTTCTTGCCGCCTCGCGCGGCGCCTACGGTGAAGCGGCCGGAGAGTGGACCGCCGCGGATGCCCGCGGTTTCGCGCGCCTCGCGGCGCTGCCCGGAGAGCTGCACGCACGCGCCGGCGCGACCGAGCAGGCTACCCACCATCCACAGGAGCTCGCCGTCGCCAAGGGAGGCCCGGCATGAAGACCCTCGTCCTCGACAAGATCGCCTCGGTCACCAAGAGCGTCGCGCTCAAGCGCGAGGTCCGCCTGTCGGCGACGATTCCCTGCGAAGAGGGAATCGTCATCGCGGTGCGGGTGCTCACCGACAAGAGCGTCTACAACCAGATCGAGCTCCCCTCGGGGCGGATGGCGCAGGTCAAGCGCGGCGACATCGTCGCCGGCTGCCTCGGGCACCGCCATGCGCTGTTCGGCTACTCGGGGCGAATTCCCGAGCGCCTCGCGCCCGGCGATGTCGTGCACCTGCTCAACCTGGGCGGCGTGCTGGGAATCTGCGACTCGGTCAACCCCGATCTCGGCAGGCCGTTCGAGTGCGAGGTTCTCGGAGCCGTGCTGAGCTTCCCCGTCCTCGGCGAACGTATCGGACGCCCGGCGCGGATCGGCGGCGAGCCGCTGCCCCAGCTGCCGGCGCTCGACCTCCAGGGCATCCCCGTCGTGGCCATGGTCGGCAGTTGCATGAACTGTGGCAAGACCGCGGCGGCCTGCGCGCTGGTGCGCGAATTCGCCCACCAGGGTCTGCGCATCGACGGGCTCAAGGCGACCGGCGTCTCGCTGCGTCGCGACATCCTGGCGCTCGAGGACGCGGGCGCGCGCGCCACGGCGATCTTCACCGACCTCGGCGTCGTCTCGACCACGGCTGCGAACTCGGCGCAAGCGACGCGCATGCTGCTCACCCGCCTCGCTGCGCAGACTCATCAGAAAGCCGACCTCATCGTGCTCGAGCTCGGCGACGGCCTCCTCGGCGCCTACGGCGTCGATGCAATCCTCGCCGACCCGGAGCTTCGCGCCGCTTTCACCGCTGTCGTCCTGGCGGCGAACGATCCGGTCGCCGCCTGGGGCGGAATCGAGTTGCTGCGCCGTGACTACGGCATCGAGCCGGTCGCGGTCACCGGACCGGCCACCGACAACGCCGTCGGCGTGCGGCTGATCGAAGACCGCATGGGCGTGCCGGCCGCCAACGCCCGCACCGCACCGGAATCGCTCGCCGCGACCGTCTTCGCGCGGCTCGGCATCGCGACGCGTCCGGCCACTACCGCCGACGCGGACCCGATTCTCGAGGGCGCCCGTTGAGCGAGGGAATTCCGGTCGTCGTGCTCGGCGGCTCGGGCTACGTCGCCGGCGAAGCGGTGCGTCTGCTCGCTGGCCACCCGGGCTTCACGCTCGCCGCGGTCGTCTCGGAGAGCCGCGTCGGCGCGCCGGTGGAGGAAGCCTTCCCCCACCTCGCCGGAACGATCGACGGGCTCGACTTCGTGGCCTGGGAGTCGCTCGCCGGGCTCTTCGGCACGCTGGCCGGCGGCCGCTGCGCCCTGATCTCCGCGGCGCCGCATGGCGCCTCCGCGGCACGGGTGGCGCAGACGTTGGAGCTCGCCGGGGCCGCCGGCGTGGCGCTCTCGGTCGTCGACCTCTCGGCCGACTTCCGCTTCGCCGACGCGGCGGAGTACGCCGCGGTCTACGGTCATCCTCATCCGGCGCCAGCGCTGCTCGCCCGCTTCGTGCGGGCGCTGCCGGAGCACGTCGGGCCGAACGTCGCCGCCGACGGCGCGCTCCTCGTCGCGCACCCCGGCTGTTTCACGACCTCCGTGTTGCTCGCCATCGTGCCGCTCCTTGCCCGCGGCCTCGCCGAGCCACGGTTCGCAGTCACGGCGATCACCGGCTCCACGGGCAGCGGCCGCACGCTCTCGGACAAGACCCACCATCCGTCCCGGCGCAGCAATGTCGCCGCCTATTCGCCACTCGCCCACCGCCACGCCCCGGAGATGGCGGCGCTCGCCGCCGGTGCGGCAGCCGTGGCGCGTCCGGAGGTGGCGTTCGTGCCGCTCTCGGGCCCGCAAGCGCGCGGCATCTACGCCTCCATCCAGGGGCGTCTCGCGCCGGGGCATGCCGGGGCGACGGCCAAGGAGGTCGCGGCCGAGCTGGCGAACTTCTACGACGGATGCCCGTTCGTCGCCGTGACGACGATGCCCCCCGCACTGACCGAGGTCGTCGGCACCAATCGCGCGCGTCTTGGCCTCGCCTGCTCGGGCGACTCGTTCGCCGTCACCGTGGCGATCGACAATCTGGTCAAGGGCGCGGCCGGCGGCGGTGTGCAATGGCTCAACCGGATCTACGGTCTTGAAGAGACCGTCGGCCTCAATGCGCCGAGTCTCGGCTGGTACTGACGTGGTTGGACCCGAACTGGAGGACGCTACGATGATTGCCGCCCCCGTTACTGGAAGCGATCCCGCGATCGAGGCTTCGGCCGCCGAGCTCGAGGAACGCTACCTGCTGCCGGTCTACAAGCACCTGCCGGTCGAACCGGTACGCGGCGAGGGTGTCTGGCTGGAGACGCGCGAGGGCCGCCGGCTCCTCGATCTCTACGGCGGGCACGCCGTGGCGCTTCTGGGCTACGGGCATCCACGCCTCCTCGCGGCGCTGGCGCAGCAGGCAGCGGAACTGCAGTTCCAGTCGAACGCGGTGGTCAACCTGGTACGCGGGAGGGCTGCCGAGGCACTGGTCGGCTTCGCCCCTGAAGGGCTCGATCAGGCCTTCTTCGTCAACAGCGGCGCCGAGGCGAACGAGAACGCGCTGCGCCTCGCCTTTCGCAAGACCGCGAGGCGCAAGGTCGTCGCCCTCGAAGGTGCCTTCCACGGTCGCACCGCCGCCGCGGCCGCCGTCTCCTGGGGCTCCGAGCGTTGGTACGGATTCCCGGGCAAGCCGTTCGACGTCGAGTTCGTGCCGCGCGGCGACTACGGGCGGCTCGCCGAGGCGATCGACGGCGACACGGCGGCACTGATTCTCGAGCCGGTCCAGGGCCTCGCGGGGGCCTACGCGCTCGGCCGCGACTACCTCGTCGCCGCGCGCGAAGCGACCGAGCGGGAGGGTGCCCTGCTGATCTTCGACGAGGTCCAGTGCGGCCTCGGCCGCAGTGGCGCGCCGTTCTCGGCGCGCCTGCACGGCGTGACACCGGACCTCCTGACGGTCGGCAAGGGGCTCGCCGGCGGCCTTCCGGCCGCGGCGGTGCTCGCTCGCCCCGAAGCGCTGCCAGCGCTCGCTGCCGGCGACCTCGGAACCACCTTCGGCGGCGGACCGCTGGTCTGCGCGGCGATCGAGGCCACCCTCGGCGCGATCATCGAGGAGGGTCTGATGCCGCGCGTGCGCGTCGTTTCGCGAGCGATCTGCGGCCTCGCCGGCCGTGGGCCGGTGGTCGCCGTCCAGGGCGAGGGGCTGCTTCTCGGCCTGCGCACCCGGCGGCCGGCGAGAGAGATCCAGGCGGAGCTCCTGGCGCAGGACATCCTCGTCGGCACGAGCGACGATCCGTTCGTCGTCCGCCTGCTGCCGCCGCTCACCCTCGGCCTCGAGCACGTGGCCATCCTCGCCGCGGCGCTCGACGGGCTCGAGCCGTGAGGAGCTTCCTCTCTCTCGCCGCGTTACCGCGCGAAGAGGTCGTCGACCTGCTTACGCTGGCCTCCCGCCTCGAGCGCGAAGGCGACCCCCAGGCGCTCGCCGGGAAAATCCTCGGCCTGCTGTTCTTCAATCCGTCGCTGCGCACCCTCGCCTCGATGCAGGCGGCGATGGCGAAGCTCGGCGGCTCGAGCTTCGTCATCACGCCGGGGGGCTCGAGCTGGAAGCTCGAGACGCGCACTGGCGTGGTGATGGACGGCGACGCCTCGGAGCACGTGCGCGAGGCGATTCCGGTCCTCGGCGGCTACGCCGACGTGCTTGGCGTGAGGGCCTTCGCCTCGGGCAGCGATCTTGCCGCCGATCTCGCCGACCTGAGCTTTCGCCGGATCGCTGCGCTTTCGCCCGTGCCGGTGATCAATCTCGAATCGGCGCTCGACCATCCGTGCCAGGCGCTCGCCGACTGGAAGACGCTCGACGAGCTCGGCGTGCCGCGCCACGGCAAGCTCGTGCTCTCCTGGGCGAACCACCCGAAAGCGCTGCCGCTCGCGGTACCCGCGGCGGTGCTGCGCATGGCAGCGTTGCGCGGCATGGAAGTCACGGTGCTGCGCCCTGAGCCCTATGCGCTGCCGGAGCCTCTGGTCGCCGAGGCGCGAACGCTCGCCGCCGGGCACGGCGGCTCCGTCGTCGAGACCGGCGATCGCAGCGCGGCGCTCGCCGGCGCGGAAGTCGTCTACGCCAAGTCGTGGGCGTCGGCGCAGCACTACGGCGATGCCGCGAAGGAGGCCGAGCTGCGCGCCGGACTCGCCGCGTGGTGCGTCGACGAGAGCTGGTTCGAGACCGCCCCTGCCGCGCCCTTCATGCACTGCCTGCCGGTGCGGCGCAACGTCGTCGTCGCCGACGCGGTGCTCGACTCGCCGCGCAGCGTCGTCGTGCGCCAGGCGCACAACCGCCTGTGGGCGCAGATGGCCATCCTCCACCGCTTGCTCGCCGGCGCGGCCGCCGGCGGCGGGGAGCGCCGAGGGAACGAACCCAGCATCGAGGAGAAGCGATGAAAGACGTCGGACAGAGGAGCGACCGGATGACCGAAGTAGCCGGGCTCAAGCACGCCCTGCCCTACCTGCGGCTGTTCCAGGGCAAGACCTTCGTGGTCAAGCTCTCGGGCGAGGCGATCGAGGAAGAGGCACGCCTGCTGCTCTTCCTCGAGCAGATCGAGGTCCTGCACCGGCTGGGCATCCGCGTCGTCCTGGTGCACGGCGGCGGGCCGCAGACGACCGCGCTCGCCGACCGCCTGGGCCTCGCGACACAGAAGATCGACGGCCGGCGGGTGACCGACGCCGCGACCCTCGAGGCGGCGGTGATGGCGATGGCCGGCAAGGTCAACACGGCGCTCCTCGCCGCCTGCCGAAGGGCGGGAGTCGCGGCGGTCGGGATCTCCGGCGTGGACGCCGATCTCGTCGAAGCGTGCCGGCGTCCGCCGATGCACTCGGCGGACGCGCAGGCGGCGGCGATCGACTACGGCTTCGTCGGCGACGTCGTGGCGGTGCACCCGCGGGTAGTGCAGAAGCTCCTCGACGACGGCTACGTGCCGGTCGTGGCGCCCCTCGCCGCCGACAAGCAGGGGGCGATCCTCAATGTCAACGCCGACACCATCGCCGCCGAGCTCGCCGTCGCCCTGGGCGCCGAGAAGCTCCTCTTCGCCGTCGCCGTGCCGGGGATTCTCGAGCGCGCCGACGACCCGGCCTCGCTGGTCTCGCTGGTCGACCTCGCAGGTCTCGCCGGTCTCGAACAGCGCGGCGCCCTCACCGGCGGCATGCTGCCCAAGTCGCGGGCGATCGCGCGCGCTCTCGAAGGCGGCGTGCCGCGCGTCCACCTGGTGCCGTTCGCGACTCCCGACGCCCTGCTCGTCGAGCTGTTCACCAACGAAGGGATCGGCACGCTCGTCGTGCCGTCGGTCGCCGCGCTCTCCGCCGCGCCGCTCACGTGAGACCGCTGTGCGCCTGAGCCATCGTCTGAGCCGGGGGGAGCTCCTCGCCCTGCATCGCGACCTGGTCGCGACGCCGTCGGTCTCCGGCGACGAAGTCGCCATCGTTGCGCTGTTGTCTTCCTTTCTGCAAGACCATGGGGCCACGATCGAGCTCGTCGGTGGCAGCTTGGTGGCTTGGAGAGGAAAAGCCCCGGTAAAGGGAGACCTGGAGAGCGTGCCGCTGTTGGTGTTGAACACGCATGTCGATACCGTTCCGCCGGCACCGGGATGGACGCGCGAGCCGCATCAGCCGTCGACCGTCGAGGGCAAGGTCTTCGGATTGGGTGCGAACGATGCCAAGGCGTCGGTCGCGGCGATGGTCGGGGCGTTTCTGGCGCTCTCGCAGGTCGACCTGCCGTTCGCCCTGGTGCTGATGTTGGTGCGCGGCGAGGAGACGAAGAGCGTCGGCACGGCGGAGGTCTTGGCGGAGCTTTCGCGCCGCGGTCTCGCGCCGGCGATGGCGATCGTCGGCGAGCCCACCGGCCTCGATCTCGCGGTGGCGCAGAAGGGGCTGCTCGTCCTCGAGCTGGTGGCGCACGGCGAAGCGGCGCACGCCGCACACGCGCGGGCGCTGGGGGCGCGCAATGCGATCGTCGGCCTGGCGCGCGACCTCGCGGCGATCGCCGAGCTTCCCGAAGGCCCGCTCGACCCGTATCTCGGGCGCGCCACGGTCGAGCCGACGGTGGTGAGTGGCGGCTCGGCAAGGAACGTCGTGCCCGCCGAGGCGCGGGCGGTGCTCGACTGCCGCACGGTGCCGATCGAGCCGCCGGAGGCACTGCTCGCGCGCCTGCGGGGCGCCATCGCGGGCGAGCTGGTTGTGCTGTCCGATCGCCTGGTGCCGGTCGCGACCGACGCTTCGTCGCCGCTGGTCGAGGCCGCGCTGCGCGCCCGTCCCGAAGCACGTCTCTACGGTTCGGCGACGCTTTCCGACCTCACCTTCTTTCGCGGCATTCCGGCGGTCAAGGTCGGACCGGGCGAGAGCGAACGCTCGCACCGCCCGGACGAGTTCGTCCTCGAGCAGGAGATCGTCGATGGGGCAGCGTTCTACGAGCGCCTGCTGCTCGAGCTGGCGCAGGGCCTTGCCGTCGATAGCGGGAGCGCGACATGAGCCGACTCTGGGACAAGGGCAAGCCCCTCGACGAGCAGGTCCTCGCCTACACCGCCGGCGAGGACGCGAACTTCGACAACCGCCTGGTGGCGCACGACGTGCGCGCCTCGATCGCCCACGCCGCGATGCTGCGCGATCAGGGGCACCTCGCGGCAGCCGACTTCACGGCGATCGAGGCCGGGTTAACGGCGCTCGCGACTGAGCACGAGGAAGGTCTCTGGCGAGTCGAGCTCGCCGACGAAGACGTCCACACCGCGCTCGAACGGCGGCTCACCGCGCGAATCGGCGCGGCCGGCGGCCGCGTCCATCTCGGGCGCTCCCGCAACGACCAGGTGCTCGCCGCCCTGAGGTTGTGGATGAAGGAGGAGGTCGCTGTGCTCGCCGCCGGCGCCCGCGCCGTCGCCGCGGCGCTCGGCGACGTCGCGGCGGGGCATCCGGAGCTCGCCCTCCCCGGCTACACCCATCTCCAGCCGGCGATGCCGTCGTCGGTGGCGCTGTGGGCCGGCGGTTTCGCCGCCGGCCTCGAAGACGACGCGCAGGGGCTCGAGGCCTGTCTGCGGAGGATCGACCAGAACCCGCTCGGCTCGGCCGCCGGCTACGGCACGCCGGGAATCGCGATCGATCGCGAGGCGACGCGCCGCAGCCTCGACTTCGCGACGGTCCAGCAGCCGGTGACCGCGGTGCAGCTGTCCCGCGGCAAGGCGGAGGCGCAACTTCTGTTCGAGATCCACCTGCTGATGAGCGACTGCGGCCGCCTCGCCTCCGACCTGGTCCTCTTCGCGACGCGCGAGTTCGGCTTCGTCGAGCTGCCCGAGGAGATGACCACCGGCAGCTCGATCATGCCGCAGAAGCGGAACCCCGATCTCTTCGAGCTCGTGCGCGGCAGAGGCGCCACGACGCTGGGTCTGTTGCTCGAGGCCCTGACGATTCCCGCCAAGCTCCCCTCCGGCTACCACCGCGACCTGCAGCTCCTCAAAGCCCCGCTGTTCAAAGCCTGCGACCTGGCGCGCGCGACGACCGAGTTGCTCGCCTCGACCCTGCCGCGCCTGCGCTTTCTGCCCGCAGCCGGAGACCTCCCGCCGGAGCTCTTCGCGGCAGAAGAGGCCAACCGGTTGGTCGTCGCGGAGGGAATTCCCTTCCGCGAAGCGTATCGGCGGGTGGCGGCGAAGCTCGGCAAGAAGTAGCCGAACAGCGCCGCGGACCGTTTCGCGAGAGAATGGTCTGTGACCGTCGGTTCCAGCTCCCGCCCGCTGCTCCTCTCCTGTGAAGGTGTCTCGCACCAGTTCGGGGCGCGGCCGCTGTTCAAGGATCTCTCTTTCGGCCTCTTTCAGGGCGACCGGGTGGGGCTCATCGGGCCCAACGGCTCGGGAAAGTCGACCCTGCTGCGGATTCTCGCCGGGCGCCTCGAGCCCGACCATGGGCAGCTCTCGCTACGCAAGGGCGTTCGCGTGGGGTACGTCGAGCAGGACAGCCGCTTCCCGGCCGAGGCGACCGCCGAAGAGGTGGTCATCCAGGCGCTTGCCGGCGAGCATCTCGAGGAGTACGAGAAGGAGGCGCGCGCCGCGCGCACCCTCGGCCGGCTCGGCTTCCGCGACCGCAGCGAGCGGGAACTGCCGGTCGGCGCCCTTTCCGGCGGCTGGAAGAAGCGTCTCGCCATCGCCTGCGAAGTCGCCCGCGAGCCCGATCTGCTGCTGCTCGACGAGCCGACCAACCATCTCGATCTCGAGGGCATCCTCGAGCTCGAGGAGCTGTTGGTCGAAGCGGCGCAGGCCTTCGTCGTCGTCTCCCACGACCGCTACTTCCTCGAGAACGTCTCCCGCCGGATGCTCGAGCTCGACCGCGTCTACCCGGAGGGGATCCTCTCGGTCGACGGCACCTACAGCGACCTGCTGGTCAAGCGCGACGAGGTGCTCCAGAACCAGAAGGACTACGAGGAGGCGCTCGCCAACCGGGCGCGCATCGAGGTCGACTGGCTGCGCCGGGGTCCCAAGGCGCGAACGACGAAGTCGAAAGCCCGCATCGACCGCGCCAACGATCTCCTGGGCGAGCTGGCGGAGGTCCGCGGCCGCGCCGGCGGAGCGAAGGCCGGGATCGACTTCAAGGCTTCGGGCCGGGGCACGAAACGCCTCCTCGAGGCCAAGGGGCTCGCCAAGTCGTTCGACGGCCGGACGATCTTCTCCGGCGTCGATCTGTTGCTCGGCCCTGGCACACGGCTGGGCCTGCTCGGTTTGAACGGCAGCGGCAAGACGACGCTGCTGTCGCTGCTCGACGGCTCGCTCGCCCCCGACTCCGGCGAGATCGAACGCGCGCCGTTCCTGAAGATCGTCCGCTTCGAGCAGGGCAGAGAGACGCTCGACCGCAAGCTCACTCTCCGCCGGGCGCTGGCGCCGGACAGCGACTCGGTCATCCATCTGGGCGAGGTCGTACACGTCGCCGCCTGGGCGAAGCGCTTCCTCTTCCGCACCGAGCAGCTCGACACTCCGGTGGGCAGCCTCTCCGGTGGCGAGCAGGCGCGAATTCTCGTCGCGCGGCTGATGCTGCAGCCGGCCGATCTGCTGATCCTCGACGAGCCGACCAACGACCTCGATATCGCGACCCTCGAGGTGCTCGAAGAGAGCCTGCTCGAGTTCCCCGGAGCACTGGTGCTGGTCACCCACGACCGCTATCTGCTCGACCGGGTGTCGAGCGGCATCCTGGCGATCGAGGACGGGCGGGCGGAGCACTACACCGACAGCGGACAGTGGGAAGATGCGCGGCGAGCCAAACATCAGGCCGAGCTCGGTGCCGCCGCCCCGGCGATCCGCAACAAGGAGAGCGCCGCGCGGGCGGCGACGGCAGCCGGGGGCAACCGCCCCGGCATCGGTCCCGCCGGTCGAGGCGCTGGCACGAACGGCCCGAAGCCGGCGGCCAAGCGCCTCTCCTACAAGGAGCAGCGCGAGTGGGACGGCATGGAAGCGGCGATCTTCGCCGCCGAAGCCGATCTCGCGGCGCGCCAGAGCGCCGCCGAGGATCCCGCCATCGCGACCGATGCGGCGCTCCTGCACGAGCGCTTCGCGGCGCTCGCCGCCGCCCAGACCGAGGTCGAGCGGCTCTACGCCCGCTGGGCGGAGCTCGAAGCGAAGCTCGCCTGATTCTGAGCGGGCGCCGGCGGCTCAGCGCTTGCGAGCGACGACGACCGCGAAGTCGCTGGTGAGCTCGCCCGAGGCGATGAGCGCATCTTCGGCCTCGAACAGCAGCTTCAGCCAGCGCACATCTTCGGGATTCGCCGGATCGAACCGGCGGGTGATCCCTTCGAGGACCAGGTGCAGGAGCGTTCCGCCGAGATCGCGGTGCTCGAGGATGTCGAAGCGTTCCGCCACCAGCGGCAGGATCTCGTCCGACCGCACCGATTCGGACGGATCGGCGGCGATGACCGCCTCGGCGCTGGGGGCGAACGGCTGCCGGTGCACCTCTCCGCCGGCGCCGACGATGCGGTAGCGCTCCGGCAGGAGGCCGAGAAGGTGCTCGGCGGTCTCGCGCTGGCGGCGGCTCCACTGGAAGCGCTTCGGCCCGACGTACTCGTTGAGGAAGAGCAGCCCGCCGGGGACGAGCGCCGTCTCGACGGCGGCGAGGAGCTCTTCCAGCCGCTCGACATGGTGCACGGACGAAACTCCCAGCACGACATCGAAGGCCGCCGGCGGCAGAACGGGATGGTTGAGGTCCGCCACCGCGTACGAAATCTGCGACAGGCCGGCTGCTGCTGCCGCCGCAGTCGCGGAGGCGACAGCGCCCTCGGAGAGGTCGAGCCCGAGGTGGCGACGGGCGAAGCGCTTCGGCGCCAGGCCGCGCTCCAGCCGGCCATCGCCCGAGCCGAGCGTCAGGGCGGAGGCCACCGGGCGCTCAACGCCCAGGCGATCCAGGAGATCGAGGAACCAGCCGTAGACATCGCAGTTCGGCCGGCCGGCCACCTTCTCCTGAATTCTGCTCCGCACCAGCGGATGTTCGAGCCAATGGCCGCCGGCGGACGACGTCCAGGCGCCGGTGCCTCCGGCCCAGGCCTGATCGACGGCGGCAGCGAAAGACGGATTCGACATGGGGTTCCTCCGGCTTACCAGACTAGCAAGAGCGCGACGGCGCCAGAGCGTGCGCCCAGGGAGGGCGACTCGTGCTCGAAGCTCGCCTCAGCTCCAGGGCGAGTCCGTCTGGTCGGGCGGAATTCCTGGCGCCCGCTCGGGGCTGCTCGCGCTCGCCACGAAGGGCTGGGGCCAATTGGAAACGACCTTCACGTCGGTGAAGCCGACCTGGTCCAGCATCGCGAGGCAACAGGCGCTGTTGAAGAGCCAGAAGACCGTGGGATCGAACTGTTCTCCCTGGCTGCCGGACATCACTCCGTGAGGGTGGAAGCGCGCCCAGGGCACTCCTGAAACGGCGGGCTCCTCGCAGATCGCGGTCTGGAATAGCAGGTCTCCGGTGCAGATGCTGCGGATCCGCTCGAGCGCATACTGCGGGTGCTTGAGGTGATAGAAGACACCGTAGAACAAGACCAGGTCGAACGTCCCCAGCCGCTTGGGTTCGAGGTCGTAGACGTTCATCAGATAGGCGGTCGCATTCGATTGCCGTGCCGCCTTGGTGATGTTGAAACGCCGTATGGACGCCGGAAAGGAATCGATGCCGATGACCTCCCGGGCGCCCCGCCTTTCCGCTTCGAAGGAGAAGTAGCCTTCCGCACAGCCGATGTCCAGCACGCGCTTGCCGGTCAGATCCTCGGGAAGTCCGAAGTAGGGGAGCTTCTCCACACTCGGGTCGTTCCAGCCGGGGCTATAGAACCCGGGAAGCACTTCGATCTTGTGAAACCAGTAGGGCTCGGCCGCCACCTGATGACGGAGCCAGTCCGCGCTCGAAAGCTGGAGGTGGTCGTTCACTGCCGGAAGCGGCTGGTTGATCGTCGCCGTCGTCGCGGTCGCGCGAAAGCTCTCGGAGAGCTTCAGTTTGCGCTGCTTGGCTTCCAGCCAGGCAGCCTGCGGCGCGCCTGGAGCAGCGGCGGATGCCGGTTGCGGCGCGGGCTCCCGCAACGCCTCGAGCTCCTGCGCCAGCCGATCGCGCTCCGCGGCCATCCGATCGACGCGCTGAAGGTGGTCGCGGACCGCCGGCAGCCTTCTGGCGAGCGCCTTGAGGAAGGACGCTTTCATCTTCGCACCGCTGCCTCTCCAGAGCAGGAACCGTCGCGCGACGAGGTAGACTCTGTCCCTCCGCCGGATGCGCGCT
>JBPOHI010000184.1:0-14183 GCA_052035735.1 Acidobacteriota bacterium | reverse complement strand
GATCGACCTGAGCACCGGAACGGGGTGACCGCCGATCGACACCATTAACGGCTGGGGGAGCTCGCGCTTCCGGGCCACCCACGGACCGAGCCGCGCGCCGACGACGCCGCGCCCGATCGACACCAGCAGGCCGCCGCGCACCTCTCCGGCGATGGCCTTGCCCAGCGCGCCGCAGACTGCGGCGATCACGAGCAGAATGAGCAGGGCGGGGAGCGAGAGCGTCACCGGATCACTCCTTGATCGCGTCGGCGACGGTGTCGGCGAGCTCGCCCGCCTTGCGGCGCAGCTTGCCGACGTTCTGTTCGAGCTCGCCCTGGGCGCGCTCGCGGGCGCCCTTGTGCTCGAGCTTCTTGTTGCCCGTGACGATGCCGGCGGCCTCCTTCACCTGACCGGTGAGCTTCTTCACGGTACCGCGCGTTTCCTGGGTCGTCATGCTGTCTCCTCTGCGGATCGAAGGGGACCCGCTGTCGGGTCGCGCGAAGTCGCGTGGCCTGAGGGCAATCTAGTCGTCGCGAGAGGAGGCCGGAAGCGCAGTTTCTACGCGCCGATCCGGCCCGCGTTGGGTAGAAAGTCCGCTTCCGGGACGAGGCTCCAACGGTTAGTTTGGCTGGGCACCGATGGGCACCGCTGTCCGGTGCCGGGGATGCGCGTCTTGGCCAGGCTGATGCCGTGGCTTCTCGCGCCAGGTTGGATCAACGGAGGTTCCGATGACGATGAAACGAATCGCGATGCTCGTGCTGCTTGCGGCTATCGCTACCGCCGCAGCCGCTGCCGGTCAGGATCCCTACGGGTCGCAGGGCGGGCCGGGTCAGACGAGTCTCTACGACCAGGCGGACGGGGAGTTCGGACCCGGACAGTACGAGGACGACTGGAACGAGTCGGACGATTGGTACGACGGGCAGGCGAGCGAAAGCTACTTCGGCGACGGCGGTTTCGACGACAGCGACCGGGCGCCTTCCGCCGATGTCGGCTTCTTCTACGGCGCCCTTTCTCCCTACGGCGAGTGGGTGCGGCATCCCTACTACGGCTGGGTCTGGTTCCCGCGCCACGTCAACGCGGGCTGGCGGCCCTACTCGATCGGCCGTTGGGTGATGAGCGACTACGGCTGGACCTGGGCCTCCTACGAGCGCTTCGGCTGGGCGACCTACCACTACGGCCGCTGGGCCTGGGACCGCCACGTCGGTTGGCTGTGGGTGCCGGGCACGGACTGGGCCCCCGCCTGGGTGGCCTGGCAGCAGGGCAACGGCTACATCGGCTGGGCTCCCTTGCCGCCGGCGGTCGGCTTCGATCTCCGCGCCGGCATCCAGCTCGGCGGCTTCAGTCTGAGCGTGGGGATCGCGCCGCGCAACTATGCCTTCGTCGAGGAGCGCCGCTTCCTCGACCACCGCATCGGCGGCTACATCGTACCGGCGGCGCGCAACGTCACGATCATCCACAACACCACCAACATCACGAACTACACGGTGGTCGACGATCGGGTGATCAACCAGGGTGTGGCGCTCGACCGCGTCGAACGGGTCACCGGCCGGCGTGCACAGCGCATGCGCGTCGCCCCTGCGAGGGCACCCGGCACCACCCTGATCGAACGCGATGTCGTCAGCATCTACCGGCCAGCGGAGTCCAAGCTCGAGTCGGTGAAGGTGGCGCGCCGCAACAACGCCGGCCTCCGCAAGGTGGCGAAGCCGGAACGCGCGCCCTCGGCGCGGGTCCTCGGGCAATCTCCCGCGACCCGGCCCTCCGGCCAGGAGCCGAAGCAGCGCAAGGGAGTCGAGGTGCCGATCGCGGTCGCGCCACGCGTTCCGCAGGCGCCGCCGAAGGCGAACGAACGCCAGTTCGAGCGCGAGCAGCAGGAGCTCAAGGCGAGCCAGCAGAAGAAGCAGCAGGAGCTGCTGCAGATGCAGCGACGCGAGAAGGCTCAGCTCCCGACGAAGGCGGAAGCTGCGAACGCCGCCAAGGTCCGAGGGCAGAGCGCGCAACAGTCCGATCCGCAGCAGGTGCAGAAGCGCCATGCTGCCGAGCTCGCCGAGCAGAAGGTCTTGCGCGAGCGCACGGCTGAGCAGCTGAAGACCCGGCAGCAGCTGCAGCGTCAGGCGGCGCTGGCGACCGCCGCCGAGGCGGCGAAGGTCAAGCGTGATGCTCCGCCCGCCGAGGCTGGGCAGAAGAAGGGCGGCAAGGCGAGGCCGGCGGCGGCGACCGCCGAACAACCCAAGGCGAAGAAGCAGGGGAATCCGAAGCAGAAAGAAGCGAAGCCGCCGAAAGAGGATCCCGAGCCGCCGCAGTCGTTCTGATTTGCGGCGGTACCGGCCGGCGGTTCGAGCTTCTCGCCCGCCGGCTTTTGTTTGCGAAGCGAGGAGAATGATGCGGAAGTCGCGAAGTGACGAAAGCGAAGCGGTGGATCTCGACGCCACTCCGGGCGGGCTGGGCGTTCCGGGCGCTGCGGATCACGGCGGTCAGTCCGGCGACACGCAAGGTCTGCCGACGGGCACCGGCGAAGCCGAGGAGAGCGTCGAAGAACTGGCGGAAAGCGGTCAGGGCTTCGAAGCGGGATGGGTCGAGGGGATGGAGGACGCCGCCGACCACCCGGAGAAACCGATGGTTCCCCGCGAGGACCAGCGGCGGCCCGCGGACGATGGCCCGAAGCCGGACACGGCCTGATCGCGCCGCGCCTCCGGCGCCCAGGGACTCAGTCGCTGTCGAGCAGGTTGCGAACCGTGCGCTGGAAGAGCTCCAGAGAGAAGGGCTTGCCGAGGAACGCCCGGCTAGCGCCGAGCCGCCCGGCTTCCGCGATCGTCTCCTCGCTGTACCCGGAGATCAGCAGCACTTTCGTCTGCGGGTTCGAGCGCTCGGCGGAATCGGCGAGCTCGGTGCCGCGGGCGCCCGGGAGGAGAACATCGGTGACCAGAAGGTCGATCCGGTCCGGATGGCTCTTCAGCAGAGCCTCCGCGGCCGCTCCGTCGCCGGCGGTGAGGACGGTGTAGCCGCCCCGGGTCAGGACGCGCTGGAGCAGCTGCCGCAAACCGCTCTCGTCTTCGACGAGCAGGACCGTCTCGGTCCCCACGGGATGGCTCGCCGGCTTGCCGGCCGGCGCGCGCTGCGGTGAGAGCGGCACCTCGGCACGCGGCAGGTAGACGCCGAAGGTCGAACCGCGGCCGATCGTGCTCTCGACCGCGACGAAGCCGCCGCTCTGGCCGACGATTCCGTCCACCGTCGCGAGCCCGAGGCCGCTCCCCTGACCGATCGCCTTGGTGGTGAAGAACGGCTCGAAGATCCGCGCCTGGGTCGCCGCATCCATGCCCGAGCCGGTGTCGGTGACCGACAGCAGGACATAGGCGCCGGGGGGGATCGGCGACAGCCGCCGTGTCTCGAGCGCGGTCACCTCCCGGTTCTCGGTCGCGATGTGGATGCTGCCGCCGGCGGGCATGGCGTCGCGCGCATTCAGCACCAGGTTCATGATCACCTGCTCGAGCTGGCTGACGTCGGCGACCACCGTGTCGAGCTCCGGCGCCTGGTGGGTCGAGAACCGGATCTGCTCGCCGAGGAGACGAGGCAGCATGCGCTTCATGTCCGCGATGACGGCGTTCAGGTCGACAACCTGCGGCTGCAGAACCTGCTTGCGCCCGAAGGCGAGGATCTGGCGGGTCAGTCGCCCTGCCCGATCGGCGGCGAGGAGGA
The DNA here is from genome assembly GCA_052035735.1 of Acidobacteriota bacterium. GTDB lineage: Bacteria > Acidobacteriota > Thermoanaerobaculia > Multivoradales > JAGPDF01 > JAGPDF01. The sequence continues at coordinate 10,511 of JBPOHI010000184.1, read as the reverse complement.
TCTCCTCGACCCCCTCGTGCAGCACGCCGCTGGCCGGCAGCTCCTGGCGCAGCAGCTCGGCATAGCCCAGGATCACGCCGAGAAGGTTGTTGAAGTCGTGGGCGATCCCGCCGGCGAATCTCCCGACCAGCTCCATCTTCTGCGAGCGCTGGAGCTGGCGTTCGAGGGAGACCTGCTGCGTGACGTCGCGCTTCATCGCCACGTAGTGGGTGATCGCTCCGGCGCCGTCGCGCACCGGGGAGATCGTCGCGGTCTCCTGAAAGGGCCGGCCGTCCCGGGTCTGATTCTCGAACGTCCCCGTCCAGGTGGCGCCGCTCGAGATCGTCGCCCACAGCCGGGTGTAGAAGTCGCGGTCCTGTTTGCCGCTCTTCAGGATGTTGGGATTCGCGCCCAGAGCCTCGGCCTGGCTCCAGCCGGTGAGGCGCTCGAAGGCCGGATTGACGAAGACGATGCGGCCGGAGGCGTCGGTGATGACGATCGAGTCGTGCGCCTGCTCGGCGGCGCGGGCGAGCAGCGCGTGCGCCGCCTCCGCCCGCTTGCGCTGCGTCATGTCGCGGACGTTGCACTGGATCACCGGCTTGCCGTCCACCTGGTAGAGGTTGCTGACGAACTCGACCGAGATCTTCTCGCCCGACGACGATTCGAGGGGCAAGTCGTCGTAGCGGATGTACTCCTTGACCTGGAGCTCGCGGAAGTTCACCTTCGAGGCGGGCACGTCCTTGAACGGACCGAGCTCCCAGATCTTGCGGCCCAGGATCTCGTCGCGTTCCAGATCGAGCAACTCGCAGAGAAACGGGTTGACGTCATCGACGGCCCCGGAGGCGGCGTCGAGAATCAGGATGCCGTCGCGCGCCGCCTCGAAGAGCCGGCGGTACCTGAGCTCCGAGGCCGCCAGGCGCAGTTCCCAGCGGTCGCGATCGCTCGGGGATTCAGGGTGGGCGTTCAACGGGCGGTACCTCCTCCAATGCCGCCCGACCAAGCTATTGCGGAACGACCGTTCCGGAAAGCGGAGTTCCTACGCAAGGCGAGGTCCGCCGGATTGGGTGGAAACTACCTAGGAGGCCGCCGGGCCCCGAGGCGGCTCGCCGAGGACCACTCGCACCCGGTGCTCGCTTCCGTCGTCCGAGAGGGGGATCGCTTTCGGATCGACCGGCAGGCCGTCGAGCTCCGCGCGGGCCACACCCGAGCATCGTCGCTCCGGGTTCGTCACCTCGATCGCGAAGCGAGAGCGCCCCATCCGCCAGGCGATCGAGTAGCCCGGCCAGGACGAGGGGATGCACGGATCGACGCTGAAGTGGGCGCCGTGGCGCCTGAGACCGAGCATCCCTTCGAGCCCGACCCGGTACATCCAGCCCGAGGAGCCCGTGTACCAGGTCCAACCGCCGCGGCCGCGATGCGCCGGGTGGTCGTAGACGTCGGCGGCGACGGCATAGGGCTCGGTCATGTAGCGCGCGACGGCGCCGGCCGTGCGCGTATGGTTGATCGGGTTGAGCATGTGGAAGAGCTCCGCCGCTTCGTCGCCGCAGCCGAGGCGGGTGAGTGCCAGGACGACCCAGGCCGCAGCGTGGGTGTACTGGCCGCCGTTCTCGCGCACACCGGGCAGGTAGCCCTTGATGTAGCCGGGATCGAGTGCCGTCCGGTCGAACGACGGCGTGAGCAGCAAGACGACTCCCGAACCCCGGCGCACGAGGTGAGCGCGCACTGCGTTCATCGCGCGTTCCGCGCGATCGCGCGGAGCCGCGCCCGAGAGCACGGCCCAGGTTTGGGCGACCGAATCGATTCTCCCTTCGTCGTTCTGCGACGAGCCGAGAGGCGTGCCGTCGTCGAAGTAGGCCCGCCGGTACCATTCTCCGTCCCAGCTCTGCTCGAGCATGATCCCCAGCCGTTCCCGCTCGGCGCGGTAGCGCTCCGCCCGCGGCGCGTCGCCACGCCGGTCGCAGAGCGGGGCGAAAGAGCCGAGAATCGCGTGCAGGAACCAGCCGACGAAGATGCTCTCGCCGCGGCCGGCGGGGCCGACGTTGCTGAAACCGTCGTTCCAGTCGCAGCTGCCGATGAGCGGCAGGCCGTGCGCTCCCGCGGTGAGCGCCCGGTCGATGGCGCGCACCGCATGCTCGAAGAGCGGTCCAGGCGCGCCCGCGCTCTCGGGCACGCCGTAGACTTCGCTCTCGCCTTCCGGCACCGGCGGTGCGACGAGATAGGGCAGGCGCACGTCGAGCACGGCGAGATCCCCGGTGGCCTGCACGTACTCGGCCACCGCATACGGCAGCCAGAGCAGGTCGTCGGAGCAGCGCGTGCGGATCCCCTGACCCTCCGGAGCGACCCACCAGTGCTGCACGTCGCCCTCGACGAATTGGCGCGCCGCCGCCCGCAGGAGGTGCTCGCGGGTGAGGTCCGGCCGGGTGAAGAGCAGCGCGACCGCATCCTGCAGCTGGTCGCGATAGCCGTAGGCTCCGCTCGCCTGGGAATACCCGGACCGCGCCCACATCCGGCAGGCGAGATTCGGATACAGGAGCCAACGGTTCATCAACAGGTCGAAGGAGTCGTCGGGAGTCGTGACGCGGACGGCATCGAGCGTCTCGTTCCAGCCGGCCTCGACGGCGGCGAGCTCGGCCGCGGCGGCGGCGGCGCCGGTCGGGCCGGAGTAGCGCGCGAGCAGAGCGCGGGCTTCCGGCAGATCCTCGCTCTGCCCGAGGACGAACACGACGCTGTGGCTCGCTCCCGGCGCGAGGAGGATCTCGACCTGCAGTGCGGCGCAGGGATCGAGCCCCGGGCCGAAGCGGTTCTCGAGGCGTGGCCGTCCGAGCGCCGCCGCCCTCTGCAGCGAGCCGTTGCGCCCGAGGAATTCGAGACGGTCGCCGGTGGCCGCGACCAGCGGCTCGCTGGCGGCGGCGAACGCGACTCGTCGGCGCTCCTTGCCGTAGAGATCGCGCGCGAGGACGGCGCCGGTGGCAGGGTCGAACTCTGTCGCGACGAAGCGCGGCCCGATGGCGCGTGGAGGGCCGAGCAGCCACTCGTTGTAAGCGAAGAGGGTGAGCCGCCGCGGCCGCTCCGAGAGGTTGGTGAGCGCGAGGCGCGAGAGCTTGACCGGGGCCTCGCGGGCCACGAACACCGCGAGCTCCTGCGCAATGCCGCCGGCGCAGCGCGCGAAGCGCGTGACCCCCGCGGCATGGCGGACCACCCAGCGCGGCGAGCGCGGCGTCCGCTTGACCGGCGAGGGCGTCGCGCCCCAGACGGCGCCGCTCTCTTCGTCGCGCACCAGGATCGCCTCGCCGGTCGGATCGCTGACCGGGTCGTTGGAGAAGGGGGTCAGACGGTTCTCGCGGCTGTTGCCGGCCCAGGTGTGGGCCGCCCCCGAAGTGGTGACGATGGAGCCGAAGCGGGGATTCGCCAGCACGTTGATCCACGGCAGCGGCGTCTCGCGATCCCCTTCGAGCACGACGACGTACTCGCGCCCGCCGGCTGCGAAGCCGCCGAGCCCGTTCGCGAGGACGAGCTCCGGCGGAGCTGCCTCCGGTCGGGCGGTGTGGGCGGCGGATCCGCCTGCGGCCTCATCGATGAGCGGCCCGGGCAGCGCCATCGAAGGCTCCACTTCCGACCGGTCGAGCTGCTCCTCCAAGGTCCCGCGGTCGCCGGAGACCACCGCCTGGGCGACGGCTTCGAGCAGGACGCGCTCGCCTTCGCCGAGCTGGTCTCCACGGAGCAGGAAGATGCCTCCCGGCTGCTCCTGCCAGGCGCTCCACGGCCCGGTCGCGACGAGTTGAACGAGCGCCGCGTGCGTGGCCTCGAGGTAGCCGGCGGATTGGTCGTTGAGGATCACGACGTCCGCCCGCAGCCCCTTGAGCCGCCAGTGCTCGTGGGCGAGCAGCACCTGGCGCACCAGGGCGAGCTCCTGCGGCTCGCGGAGCCGCACGAGGACGATCGGCAGATCGCCGGAGATGCCGAAGCGCCACAGGCTCTCCTGGCCGAGGAGGTTGCAGAGCAGCGTCGCGCCGTCGGCGCGCAGCGAGGCGTCGGAGAAGAAGACCCGGGAGGCGAGGCGCTCGGCGAGCTGGCCCTGCGCGACGGTGACGCCGAGATGCCGCGCGGTGACCTGCGCCTGGGTGTAGGCCAGTGCGAAGGCGCGCGCGGCGATTCCGTGGTCGTGGTACTTCTGCGCGCGATCGCGCGCCCCCGCCTCGTCGGCGGCGAGGCCGGTGGTGAAGGCGATGCGGGCGAAACCGCCCGGCGCGAGGCGCAGGCGGGTGCGCAGCGAGAGGATCGGATCGAGAACCGCGCCGGTCGTGCCCGACAGCGGCCGGCCGTCCATTGCCCGCGGATCGTCCGGGCCGCGCCCCCTGCCGAGGACGCGCATGCGGTCGGTCTCCCATTCCACCGGCGCCTGGGTCGGGCCCTGGATGGCCAGGACGTGGAAGGCGACCGTCTCCGGCTCGCGCGGAGAACGCCGCCGGCGCCGCGCCAGGAGCGCGCCGCTCTCCGCGAGCCACTCCGTCTCGACGAACAGCTTCCCGAACGCGGGGCTCGCGACGTCCTCCGCCAGGGTCCCGAGGCCGAGCTCGACGTAGCTCGTGAGCTCGATCTCGCGCGGCCGGTCACTGCGGTTGGTGAGCGACAGGCGGCGGACCTCGGCGTCGTCTCCCGGCGAGACCGTGATGTCGAGCCGCGAGGCGATGCCGTGGTCGAGACGCTCGAAGGTGGCTCGTTCGGCGAGGAACTCCACCAGATAGCTGTCCGGCCTCTTCGCCGTGGGCTGATAGGTCGCCGACCAGACCTCGCCGCTGTGCACGTCGCGCAGGTAGAGGAACTGGCTGCCGGGGTCGCGGGTACGATCCTCGCGCCAGCGCGTGACCGCGCGACCGCGACAGAAGCTGGTGCCGCCGCCGCCGTTGGTGACGATGGCGACGTAGTTGCCGTTCGACAGGATCTGCGCCCGCGGATGCGGCGTATGCGGCGAGCGCAGGCGCCGGGGCACGCGCACGAGGGTCGGCGGCTCGGAGCGCGACGCCTCGGCGGGATGGGGATCGATCACCGGCGCTTCGCGGGGGATGCGCTCCTGCAAGAGCAGCTCGGTCGCCTGGACGCGCGGATCGGCGTGAAAGCGCGCGACCATGCGGTTGCCCTGCAGGACGTTGGCGATGGCGACGAGCGCCATCCCCTGATGGTGCGCCATGTGGGTCTTGACCAGAACGCCCGGCCGCAGGCCCGTCGCCGCCGGGGCGCCGTCCTCCTCGGGCTTGCGCCGCGTGAAGTCGATCGACTCGACGTAGCCGAGCTCGGAGAGCGCCCCCGCCGCGTCCAGGCGGCGCAGGTTGCGGACCGCCTCCTCGGGCTCGAGCTGGGCCGCCAACAGGGTGGCGTAGGGCGCCACCACGAGCTCGTCGGCGAGGCCTCGTTTGAGGCCCAGGCCCGGCACACCGAACTCCTTGTACTGGTAGTTGCCCAGGCGATCGACGAGATCGTAGGCCGACTCCGAAATGCCCCAAGGCACCTGGCGCTGGCGGCCGTAGCCCATCTGACGGCGGATGGCCATCCGGCAGCTCTGCTCGAGGAGGGTGCCGGGATAGCTCCGCATCAGCAGCAGCGGCATCAGGTACTCGAACATCGTGGCGCTCCACGAGACGAGTGTCGGCGCTCCAGCCACGCTGACGACCAGCCGTCCGAGCCGGAACCAGTGGCTTTGCGGTACGTCCCCCTTGGCGATCGCGACGAAGCTTGCGAGGCGCGACTCCGAGGCCAGCAGGTCGTAGAACGAGCTGTCGGCGCGCGCCGGCCCGGCGGCGTCGGCCAGGCGCACGCCGATGACGAACAGCTGGCGCTCGCGATCGTAGAGAAAACCGAAGTCCATGCCGTCGGCGAGCGCCACCGCGCGCCGTGCGACGTCGGCGAGTCGCGCCGTGACCTTGGGCGCCCCGTCGTCGAGAGTGCCGGCGATCTCGCGGCAGCCCGCTGCGACGGCGAGGAGCGCGCCCGCGAGGTTGCCGCTGTCCACGGTCGAGACGTAGCGCGGCAGCAGGGGAGCGAGACTCTGCGTGTCGTACCAGTTGAGCAGGTGCCCCTCGTGGCGCTCGAGTCCTTCGATCGCGGTGAGCGACCGGTCGAGGCGATCGGCGACCTCCTCGAGACCGACGAAGCCGAGGTCGTGGGCGGCGAGCGTCGCGAGGAGGCCCAGGCCCAGATTCGTCGGCGAGGTGCGATGGGCGACGCGCGGCGAGCGGTCCTCCTGGATGTTGTCGGGCGGCAGCCAGTTCTCGTCGGCGCCGGCGAAACGGTCGAAGAAGCTCCAGGTCCGTCGTGCCACGTCGAGCAGCAGTTGGCGATCCGCGGCCGCGAGATCGCTCGGGCCGGGTACCGTGGATCGGCTGAGCCAGTAGGCACAGGCCGGCGCAGCGGCCCAGGCGGCGAGAAACGGGAAGGCGAGTGGCAAGGCGTCGGGGCGGATCGCGCCCACCAGGCCGGCGAGCGCCAGCGCGATCAGCGGACTCGCGACCATCGCGGCGTAGAACGAGCGCGCGCCGGCGCGCAAGGAGCCCGCAGCCTTCGCCGCCTGCGCCGCGGCGGTCTCCCACTCGAGGAGGCGCCGCTGGGTGAACAGGACGCGGACGAGGGTGAGAGCGATCGCGTGCACCATCTCCCAGGCGTGGAAGGGGAGGAAGAGCAGCGTCAGCGCCGCCTGGCCGCAGGCGGTCGCGAGATCTTCCGCGAGACCGCGCAGGTGTACCCGCGCCGGTTCGTCGGTCGGGCGAGGCCGGAGGAGTTGGACGAGGGAGGCGAGCAGCGGAAAGCCGACCAGGGCGAGCCCGGCGACGGTCCACAGCGCGGCCGATCCGGGCAGGATCGTCCAGGCGGCGGCGAAATACGCGAGCAGCGCCGGGGCGACGAGGCTGCGGCGCAGGTTGTCGAGGATCTTCCATTGGCTGAGGATCGACAGGCGATTGTGCGCCCAGCCGGCAGGCGTCGGAACCACCGGAAAGAGCCAGGCGAGGATCTGCCAGTCACCGCGCACCCAGCGGTGCTGCCGCCGCGCGTGGGCGAGCACGTTCGCCGGGTAGTCGTCGACCACTTCGACGTCCGAGACCAGCGCCGTGCGCGCGTAGAGGCCCTCGAACAGATCGTGGGAGAGCAGCGCGTTCTCCGGCACCCGCCAGCCCACCGTCGCCTGGAAGGCGTCGACGTCGTAGAGGCCCTTGCCGGTGAAGATGCCCTCGCCGAACAGATCCTGATAGGTGTCGGACACCGCTGTCGTGTAGGGATCGACGCCGGTGTGTCCGGCGTAGATCCAGGCGAAGAGCGAGCCGGCCGCGCTCGCGAGGTTGACGCTCACCCGCGGTTGCAGGATGCCGTAGCCCTCGGTCACCTTGCGCGTGGCCTGGTCGACGACGGGCCGGTTGAGCGGATGCGAGAGGACGCCGACGAGAGTCCTTGCCGCGTCGCGCGGCAGTCGCGTGTCGGCGTCGAGCGTCAGGACGAAGCGCACCGAGGGCAGAACTGCGAGATCGCCGATCTCGACCGAGAAGCCGCTCGACGTCGTGTCGCGGAGCCGGCGGTTGAGCTCCTCGATCTTGCCGCGCTTGCGTTCCCAGGCCATGAAGACGCCCTCCTTGGGATTCCACTTGCGGTCGCGGTGGAGGAGGAGGAAGCGGTCGTTGCCTGCCGCACGATGCCTTCGATTGAGCTCCTCGATGCCGGCGACGGCGGCGGCCAAGATCTCCGCGTCGTCGGGCAGGGTGGCGGTTCGCGCGTCCCGCAGGTCGGAGAGGATGGCGAAGTGGATGCGCCGGTCGAGGTTGCCGAGTGCCTGGACCTCGAGATGGGCGATGAGGCGTCCGACCTCCTCGACGCTGCCGAGGAGCACCGGCACCACCACCAGGGTACGGGAGGTCTCGGGGATTCCCCGGCTCAGATCGAGGCGCGGCAGGCGGATTGGCTGCACCAGCGCGGCGACGAGGCGTTGCGCCACGAGCACCGCGAGCTCGCTCGCGGGGAGCAGCGCGAGGAGCGCGGCGACGCTCGCCAGCGAGCCGTCCGGACCGGCGCCGGCGAACCGGGCGGCGGCGTAGGCCCCCACGACGCCGGCGGCGGTCAGCAGGCCGATGCTGCCCAGGTAGAGCGTGCTGGCGTGGGTGCGGACGAGGCGGCGGAATCGTCGGCGGAGGGGCGGCCGGAAGGCGAGCTCGGCTTCGAGCCGACGCCGCGACGGGCCGATCAGGTGATGGCCGACGTGCGCCGCGGGCGCGGCGATGCCGTGCTCCTCCGCCGCCCGCCGCGCGCTTTCGACGGCGTGCAGGGCGACGCGCGACTGCTCCTCGCCGGCGTCGGCCCTGCGGCCGCTGCCTGCGAGCTCCTCGATCGCGTGGCGATAGCGATCGCGGGTCGCGAAGTCCATGCGCGGGTAGATCCCTGCCGGATCGCGGCGCAGGATCTCCTCGACGCGGCTCACCCGCTCGACGAAGTCGCTCCAGTCGAGCGTGGCCGCGAGGCGGAGGCTGGTGATGGTGTTGGCGGTCGAGACCTGATCCAGAGCCTGGCGCTGGTTCTCGGCCTGGACCGCCTCCTCCGGGGTCGTGCCGCGAGCGGCGAGCGCCGCCGCCACCGCCGAGGCGAGCGTCGAGACGCGCGGATCGAACTCCCGCATGCGCTGGCGCAGCTGCGCCACGAAGGCGCTGGGCAGCGGATCGGGCAGGGCGATCGGCGCTTCGCCGATTTCGAGTCGCGCGAACGCACGATCGGCGGCGAGGCGCGCGGACTGTCCCTCGAGCATGCCGTCGGCCAGAATGCGCAGATTCTCGAGCAGGGCGAGCTTGAGCATGCTCGGCAAAGCCCAGAGCTCGCCGATCGACAGCGGGGCCGCGGCCTGAAAGGCAAGCGTGAAGCGGGTGAGGCGTTCGGCGTCGAGACGCCCGTCACTGTGGCGGATCAGCTCGAGCGCGAGAGCATGGATGCGGGCGCGCCCGGCGAACTCGCGCCCGGCGAGCTTGGGTAGCGTGCGGTAGTAGCGGAGGGGCAGGTCGCGGCGCACCGCTCGCGTCTGCGCCTGGACCAGGTGAAAGTTGTCGAGCAGCCATTCGGCGGCCGGCGCGACGGCTTCGCCCCGGTGGACGTCCGCGGCGAGACGGCGATACGCCGCCTCCAGGACGGCCGCGTTGGCGTCGAGGCGGGGCAGGACGTCGTAGCCCCGGGAGCGCGCCGCGGGGGCGACCGCGAAAGCCACCGCGAGCGCCTTCGCGCGTTCTTCGAGACCGGCGAGGCTCAGCAGCTCCTCGCGCAGCGCCGGCTCCGGAGCCTTCGGCCGCCGCAGCGCAGCGAGGCGCCGGGCGCGGCGCTTCAAGTGGTCCCTCGGCCGTGCTGAGGGCCCGCCTCCCGCCATCTGCGCTCGGCGTCGGTGAGCTCGCCCAGCTCGAGGGTCCGCAGGCGCTGGGCGGCTTCGAACAGCCTCTCGCGCAGCGCCTCCTGGCGCTGGTGGAGCGTCCGGTTCTCCTCGCGGGCAGCGCCGAGCGCGGCCCGATAGCGCGCCTCGTCCTGGCGGATCTTCGACCCGGCGGCGAGGGCGAGTGCGGCGAGGAGCGTCAGCGCGAGCAGACGACGGAGACCGGCGCTGTGGCTGCAGGACGAATGCGCCCTGCCGGCCACCCCGGTCCTCGCGACTGTTTCTTCCGTGCTGAGCAAGAGGATCGACCCTTTCCGCAGGCCTGCGCCAACCCGCCCAATGTACGGCGGCATCGGTCGGCCGGGAAGCGCACTTTCTACCCAAGCGGCGAGCCCAATAGGTAGAAAGTGCGCTTCACCGCGGGGCCGCGGCCCCGCAGACTCGGGCTACTCCAGAAAGAGGGGCAACGTCATGAGCAACACGAACCTGATTCTCCTGATCGTCGTGCTGATTCTCGTCTTCGGCGGCGGTGGCTTCTATTGGCGCGGCCGGCGCGTGCACCGGCTGCGTGCGATCAGCGTGTTCAGGCCGTCGCAGCGGAGCGCGTCGACACTTTCGCGGTCGTCGGGTTCAGGCCAGAGGAGTTCGGGAACGACCAGGGTGAGCTGCATGGGTGCGGGACGGATCGGGTAGTGGCTGCAAGGGTGTGAGGGGGAGTGCTTGGGGTGTCAATGAAAATGTTGGGAGGTCCTGACAGGCTCCCCTCTTCCCGCAAGGGGGAGGGCGATCACCGATGTCAACGCCTCTCCATCGAACAAGACACTTCGACCAACACTTTCATTCGCATCCGAGTGCTTGCTGGGGAGGGCAGCCACTGTCGGAAAAGTGTAGCATAGCGCCTTTGCCGTTTCGGCGCTTCGAACGGTTCCTCGAGATGACTTTCCGCCACTGATGGCCCTGCCCTACGAGTTGCTGATCGGCTTGCGCTATACGCGCGCCAAGAAGCACAACCATTTCATTTCCTTCATCTCGCTGATCTCGATGTGCGGTATCGCGCTGGGTGTTGCGGCACTGATCGTCGTGCTGTCGGTGATGAACGGTTTTCAGACCGAATTGCGGTCGCGCATTCTCGCCGTCGTCTCGCATGTCG
>JBPOHI010000168.1:0-13098 GCA_052035735.1 Acidobacteriota bacterium | reverse complement strand
GTGCGAGGCGACGTCGAGCAGCCAGTGACTGACCACCACTGCGACGACCGTCGCCGCCTCGAAGCGGCGACCGCGATGCAGCAGAGCGACCAGCACCGCGAGCAGCACACCCCACGCGACCAGGGCGACGAGGCTGTGCGACCAGGGATAGGAGACGAAGCGGAGCGGATTGACCGCGGTGGCGCCGGGCACGATCTCGAGCTTCTCCACGCCGGCGAGGACCAGATTCGGCCACAGGAGATCGGCAAACTGCGCCGCGGCGAAGAGGAGACCCAGCGAGAGTGCCGGCGCCGCCCGCTTCGCTCCGAGCCCGACGGCGAAGTGTCCGAGGAACATGCGGCGGACTCTAGACCGTTCGGCGCTTGCGACGGAAGAGCCGGCGTCCTAGGCTGAGGGCGTGGAGCGAGAACCGTTCGAGAGCCGCGACGTCGCAATCGGCGAAGGCAAGCGCATCGTCGCGCGGATCTTCGGGCCCGGGAGGGAGAGCCGCGGCGCCGTCCTGTTGGTGCCGGCCATGGGGGTCGCGCAGGCTTTCTATGCGCCGCTCGCCAAGTGGTTGGCCGGCGAAGGCTTCGTCGCCCTCACCTTCGACTATCGCGGCATGGGACTCTCGCGCCCGCCCGAGCATCGGCGTTCCCTGCGCGGCCTCCAAGTCGGCCTCTTGGACTGGGCGCGCGAGGATTGCAGGGAAATGGTCTCGCTCGCCCTGGCGGAAACGCCCGGCAAGCGTCTCTTCTGGCTGGGCCACAGTCTCGGCGGTCAGATCCTGCCGTTCGTGCCCAACCGCGAGGCGGTATCCCGAATGATCACCGTCGCCAGCGGCAGCGGCTACTGGCGGGAAAACTCGCCGCGCTTGCGGCGCTTCGCGGGCCTGCTCTGGTACGGCATCGTGCCGGCGTCCCTCGCCCTCTTCGGTTACTTCCCGGGCAAGCGCCTCAGAATGGTCGGAGACCTCCCGCACGGCGTCATGGCGCAGTGGCGGCGATGGTGCCTGGATCCGGAGTACGCCGTCGGCGTGGAAGGCGAGCTCGCACGGCGTCTCTACGAAGGGGTCACGACGCCGATCGTCTCGTTCTCGTTCACCGACGACGACTTCATGTCGGCCCGCAATACCGAGTCGCTGCACGCCTTCTACACCGGCGCGGCGCGCAGTATGAGGCGTTTCGCTCCAGGCGACCTCGGCCTGCGCCGCATCGGGCACTTCGGCTTCTTCCGCCCGGAGCTCGCCGAGAGCCTCTGGCGCCCTCACCTGCTGCCGGAGCTCCTGCGCGACTGATTCTCAGGCGAGGTTGTGGAAGACCTTCTGCACGTCGTCGTCCTGCTCGAGGACGTCGACGAGCTTCAGGACCTCGTTCGCCTCTTTCTCGGAGAGCTCGACGGTGGTGTGAGGAATGTACTCGGACTCCGCCGAAATCGGCGTGATCTTGCGGTCCTCGAGCGCCTTCTGCAGCAGGCCGAAATCGTTGAAGGCGCAGCGGATGACGATCTGCGGCTCGCCCTTCTCCGAGACCGACTCGCCCATCTCTTCGAGGCCATGGTCGATCAGCTCGAGCTCGAGCGCCTCCTGGTCGATCTTCTCGGGGTGGAGACGGAAGACACCCACGCGCTTGAACTGGAAGGCGACGCTGCCGGTGTTGCCGAGGTTACCGCCGCCCTTGTTGAAGGCGGTGCGGAGATTCGGCACCGTGCGGGAGGTGTTGTCGGTGGCGGTCTCGATCAACACCGCGACGCCGTGCGGCGCGTAGCCCTCGTAGAGAACCTCCGCGTAGTCGACTGCTCCCTGGCCGGAGGCCTTCTTGATCGCCGATTCGACCTTGTCCTTCGGCATGTTCACAGCGCGGGCGTTCTGCAGCACCCGCCGCAGCAGGGGGTTGTACTCGAGGTTCGGCCCCCCGGCCTTGACGGCGATGGCGATCTCTTTGCCGATGCGCGCGAACGCCTTCGCCATCTTGTCCCAGCGGGCGAACATCACATGCTTGCGGGTCTCGAATATGCGTCCCATGGTCTCTCGCGAAAGGTCGTAGCGTGAGGTGGATGAGGCCCGTCGAGGCGACTGCGGCGGGCCGCGGGCCGGAACGGGACCGTGTAGCGCAGGGGCTACAGGAACCCCAACTCTAGCCCGTCGAAGGGCTTCCGGTAAAGCCGGGGCGGTCTGTCCCCGTTTTCCTCTCCTTCGCGTTCTTACTTCCAGAAGCCCGGAGATTCAGGCTGCAACTCGGCAGGAACGCGACGCCGGAGGAGTGCTCCGGCGCGCCTGCTTGCCAGGGTTGGGGCCGGTTCGTTTCAAGGAGGAGCGACAGATGGGTACTCTCGGAATGATCGTGTCGGTCGTCGGCTACATCGGAATGCTGATTTTCACCATCCAGATCCTGATCATGGCGTTCAAGACCAGCCTCGGCTGGGGTCTCGCGAGCCTCCTGCTGCCGTTCGCGATCCTCGTCTATATCGCCAAGAACTGGCCGGCCTGCAAGACCCCCTTCCTGCGCAGCCTGGCCTGCATGGCCGTGGCCATCATCGGCAGCGGCCTGAGCGTCTACGGCGCGATGTCCGGGGCCATGGCGCAGTAGCGGAGTCGGCATCCGACCAGCAAGAAGCAAGGCTCAGTAAAGGAACAACGGGCCCCTGCGATTCGGCGCCGACAGCTCCAGGTCCCCTCCTTCCCCGACAAGGCCAGAGGAGGGGACGCTTCAACCTGCCGGCAGGAGTCGTTCAATGCAGTTGTGCGTCTCTAGTGCTCCGCTCCCGGCCGTCGAAGGTCACACGGGTCAGGAATACCGATGAGCGATCCGTCGAAGGCCCATCCGACCAGCCCGCGCGGCGATTCGAAGAGCTCGTTGAGCTCTGGGTAGCCTTTGCAGATCCTCCGCACCTTGCCAGTTTCCCAGGCGATCTCTGCCAGGCTCGAAATCTCGGCACCGCCGCACCAGAAGATCCGATCGCCGCTTCGAACCAGAATGTGTCCTCCGAAGGGCAGGTCCACTACCCACTTGGCGCCTCCCGTTCGGATGTCATTTCGACGAATCGTCTCGCCGTCCTCTCGGACGGTTGGGACTTCGAACTCCCAGGTCCCGCCACCCCACTCGGACTCGTAGGTCCCCCTCGGAGGCAGCGCCGACCCCAGAGCACCCGTCGCGAGGTCTATCGGATAGAACGTCGCTCCTCGGTCTTCGTGCGAGAGTTGACTGACGACAGGGGTGCCGTCGACGAGTTCGAAGTCCAGAAAATCTGCTCGGAGGCTCCACTTGGAGTTCAGGTCGAGGTCCAGGCCCGTCATGACACTAAGTTCATTCGCCTCTTCGACGGACTTCCGCGAAGACTGCACGACAAGGGTGCCACTCTCAATCCAGATCCCCTCGACGAAACCAAGCTCGACACGCGAGCGTGACTTGCCCGTCGCTGGATCCGCTCGATCGATGGCCGAACCAGCGGACAGCCCGTACTGCACCAATAGCGGCGGACCAACGAGACGCTGGATTCCCCCACCGAACTCATTCTGCGAGAGAAGGGCCCCGGTCTTGTGATCGAACAAGTACAGCTTGCGACCCACGCTGGTCGCGACGACGTCATCCAGAATGAGAATGGGTGGCCTCGACATCCGGTCTTCCTTGTTCGGAAGCAGTGCGGTCCATCTCTCCTGGCCCGTCGACGAGTCCAGAGCCACGAGCCGGCCATCGGCGACGGCGACGACGAGAGAACCGCGCACGGCCACGTTCCTGGGAGAAAGGGCCTGCCGCCAGAGCGTCCTTGGCCCTTCTTCTCCGAGAGCTTGCCCCTCCGGAATAACAGCGAAAGCTAGCAGTAGCCAGGCAACTCGACTCAAGGACATGCTGTGCTCCTCATTCGCCGAAGCCGTTGACCGTGCGGCTCTGTTCGCGCAGAAAGTTCAGCAGGTAGTCGGGGCCGAGCGCCGCGGGACCGGGCGCTCCGCTCGCCTTCCAGCCGCCGAACGGGTTGATCCCTGGCCAGGCGCCGGTGGTGGCGCCGCTGCGGCGGTTGACGTAGACCACCCCCGCCTCGATGCGCTCGAGGAAGTACTCCTTCTCCCGCTCGTCCGCCGTGAAGAGACCGGCGGTGAGACCGTAGGGCACCGCGTTGGCGCGGGCGATGCCCTCGGCCAGGTCCTCCACCTCCTGAAACAGCAGGATGGGCAGGAACATCTCTTCGGCGAAGTACGGATGCTCGGCGTCCGGCAGGTGGGCGATCGTCGGCGCAACGTAGAAGCCGTGCGCCAGGTCGCCCTCTTCGAGCACGGTGCCGCCACAGGCGACCTCGCCGCCGCTCGAGGCGATGCCGGCGACGTAGCTGCGATAGCTGTCGACTGCACTCTGGCGGATGACTGGTCCGATCGCCGGATCGCCGGTCGCCGGATCGCCGACGGTCATCGCCCGGGTGCGCGCCAGCAGCAGTTCGAGAAACTCGCGGCCGACGGCGCGTTCGACGTACACCCGCGAGCAGGCGCTGCACTTCTGCCCGCCGAAGCCGAAGGCCGAACGCGCGACGCCCTCGGCCGCGGCCGCGAGATCGGCTTTCGCAGTCACCAGGCAGGCGTTCTTACCGCCCATCTCGACGACCACCGGGCGCGGACCGGACGCGCCCTCCTTGGCGTCGCGCACGATGCGCATGCCGACCTCCGACGAGCCGGTGAAGGCGACGCCGGCGATGCGCTCGTCGGCAAGCAGCACCTCGCCGACGGTGGCGCCCGGTCCGTGCACCAACTGCAGCGCATCGCGCGGCACACCGGCCGCCCACAGCGCCTCGCAGAGCAGCTCGCCGGAGACCGGCGCGTCGAGTGCCGGCTTGAAGACCACCGTGTTGCCGCCGAGGAGTGCCCCGGCGATCATGCCGGCGGCCAGAGCCGACGGGAAATTGAACGGCGAGACGACCGCCCAGACGCCGAAGGGCAGCAGCACGCTTTCGGTCGACTCCGCCGGGCTCATCCGGGCGAGCGGCCGGCGGTAGCCGTGGTTGGCCGCCATCCTCTCGGCGTAGTACCGCAATAGGTCGGCGGACTCCTCCACTTCGGCCATCGCTTCGAGCCGGGTCTTGCCCACCTCGTAGACCATCCAGGCTGCGAGCTCCAGGTTGCGCGCCGCGATGCGCTCGGCGGCATCCCGCACGATCTCTACCCGTCGCTGCCAGGCGAGCGCCCGCCAGCGCGGGAAGGCGGAGCGGGCGAATCCGATCGCTGAGTCGACCTCGCCCGGCGTGGCCGTCGCGACCTCGGCGACGACGCGGCGGGTGTCGATCGGCGAGACGACTCGATGCTCCGGCCGGCCCTCGACCGGCCCCTCGCCGACGTTGCCGCCGAGGACGAGCGGCGCGCGCTCGCGCACTTCTTCGAGCGCCCGGTCGAAGTGGGCGCGGAACTCCGGATCAGCGGCGGTCGAGGTATAGGTGATGCGGCGGGCCTGACTCATGGCAGCTCCTTCAAGGTGCGTTCGAACCGGCGGACGATCTCTTCGAGCTCGTCCTCGGTGGTGGTGAACGGCGGCGCAACGACGACGAGGTCGCCGCTCGCACCGTCCACGTTGCCGGCGTTCGGCCAGACGATGAGGCCGTTGGCGAACGCCCGCTCGGTGAAGCGCTCGGAGAATCGCTCGGCGCGGAGAAACGGCCGCTTCTCCGCACGGTCGGCGACGAACTCGACGGCGGCGAGAAATCCCTTGCCCCGGATGTCGCCGACCCGCCCGTCAGCGCGCAACCGGGCGAGAGCGCCGAAGAACGGCGCTTCGAGCCGTGCGACGCGCTCGACCAGGCGCTCGCCGGCCAGGGCGCGCAACGTCGCCAGCCCCGCCGCGCAGCTCGCCGGCTGATGGGAGTAGGTCTGGGCGTGGTTGAAAGCGCCGCTGCCCGCCGCCAGGAGCTCGAGCAGCGGCCGTCGCGCCACGACCGCCGAGAGCGGCAGCATGCCCGCGTTCAGGCCCTTGCCGAGCACGAGGATGTCGGGCTCCAGCCCGAAGTGATCGCAGGCGAACATCTTTCCCGTGCGGCCCATGCCGCAGAGCACTTCGTCAGCGATGAGCAGGATGTCGTAGCGCCGGCAGAGGGCGGCAACCTCGTCCCAGTAGGCGCGCGACGGCACCATTGCTCCCGACGAAGAGCCGCCGATCGGCTCGGCAATGAAAGCGGCGATCGAGTCCGCTCCTTGCCGCAGGATCTCGGCTTCGAGCGCCGCGCCAGTCGATCCCGGGCCGTGCGGATCTCGATAGAGGTCGGGGGCCGGAATGCGCGGCAGGTCGAGCAGCAGCGGCCCGTAGACCGTGCGGTAGTGCTCGCGCCCCGAGAGCGCGAGCGCCGCCAGCGTGTTGCCGTGATACGACGGCAGGCGCGAGATCACCTTCCACTTGTCGGGACGCCCCGCTTCGACCTGGACCTGGCGGGCGAGCTTCACCGCCGCCTCGATCGCCTCCGAGCCGCTGCCGAGGAAGTAGGCGAAGTCGAGGTCGCCCGGTGTGATGGCTGTCAGCTCCCGCGCCAGGTCTTCGACCGCGCGGTGGGTGAACTGGGTGCCGTTGATGTAGCCGAGGCCGCGGATCTCGGCCGCGACGGCGTCGGCGATCTCGCCGGCGAGCGGTCCGCCGTGCCCGAGGTTGGCCACCGCCGCCCCGCCCGAGGCGTCGAGCCACCGGCGGCCACTCTCGTCTTCGATCCAGGCGCCCTCGGCCCGAACCGCGAGCGGAAACTCGTGCCGCAGCTTGCGATAGAAGACAGCGCTTTCCGGGAAGCGGTGCGGCATGTCGGCGCCTCCTAGAACGGGCCCCAACGCATCGCCTGGGCGATGAGCAGGAAGGCGAGGCCGAGGAGCAGCCAGATGACCTGTAGCGGCCAGAGGAACTTCGCCCAGCGCGTCCAGGGTACGCCGATGAGCGCCAGGCCAGCCATGAAGTAGCCCTGGGTCGGCGTGAAGATGTTCGAGAAGCCGTCGCCGAACTGATAGGCGAGCACACTGGTCTGGCGCGTCACGCCGGTGAGGTCGGCGAGTGGCGTCAGAATCGGCAGCGACAACGCCGCCTGACCGCTTCCCGATGGCACGATGTACGACAGCACGATCTGCACGGCGTAGATTCCCGCCACGGTCGCCCCTTCCGGCAGGCCGCGGACGGTCTCGGCCATGGCGTGCAGGATACCGTCGGTGACCCGCGCGGCGTCGAAGATCACCAGGACTCCGCGCGCCAAACCGACGACCAGCGCCGCGCCGGCGAAGCCCGCCGCCCCTTTGAGGAACTCCTCGGCCGTGCCGTCGCTGCCGAGGCCGCCGACCAGCCCACCGAGGAGCCCGACGGCGATGAACAGCCCCGAGAGCTCGAGCAGGCCCCACTCCCAGCGCAGGCAGCCGACCGCGAGCAGGACGAACGCCGCCAGGAGGATCACCAGGACGCCCGCCTGCCTGCGTCCGAGGCCGATCGTTGCGGGACCGGTTTCCGCCACGGCCGGCGGCGTGATGCGATGGCGCCGCGCGTACCAGGAGACGTAGAGGATGGTCACGGTCGTCAGCACGAACCAGACGATCAGGCGATAGGTCATGCCCGAGAACAGCGGCAGGCCGGCGATCGCCTGACCGACGCCGACGGTGAACGGGTTCATGAAGGCGCCGGAGAATCCGGCTCCGGCGCCGACCAGGGCGATCGCCCCGCCGACCACTTCGTCATAGCCGAGCCGCCGGGCGAGCAGCACCAGCCCGGGGAGGAACGGCAGGGTCTCTTCCGCCATGCCGATGGTGCCGCCGCCGAGCGCGAAGAGGAACATGAGCGCCGGCAGGATGACCTCGCCGCGCCCGCGCGCCGCGGCGACCACCCCGGCGATCAAGGCGTCGAGCGCGCCGGTCGCCTGCAGGACACCGAACGCGCCACCGATGATGAAGATGTAGAAGACGATCGAGGCGGTGGCGGCGAGCCCGCGCGGCCAGGCGAGGAAGACATCGCCGAGACCTGCCGGATGCGCCGGGATCGAGCGATAGGAGTCGGGATCGACGATCTTCCGGCCGCCGACCTCCGTCCGCTGATACTCCCCCGCCGGCAGCAGATGCGTCGCGATCGCCGCCAGGACGACCAGCGCGAACAGGAGAACGAAGGTGTGCGGAACCTTGAACTTCATGTCCTTACCATTGGCCCGACCTTGTTGCCGTCATTACCGTTGGAGTCTACAAGGAGGCTAGGCACCGTGCCGATTCCCAATCAGGCGAAACTGGAGCGAATGATCGCCTGAGCATGAAGGTTATCGGCGCCGTCCACCGGCGCATAGTCTGGTTCCCCTGGGAAATCGAAGGAGCGCTCAGAGAGCGCGACAGCACGCCCGTAGCCACTGCCAACGCGGAACCTGCTCGCAGCGGAACTTCATGCCTGGAAGTGCGAGCGTCCGGTCCGATCGCATTTGAAGAATGAACCAACCTCTGCACCTATCGTTCTAGCGGTCCCCGGCTAAAGTAAAGGATGTCGTTGCCCAGATCCCTGTGCTCTTCTCGACCACTAATGCCCCTATGCCAACTCGCCCTACTGGCAGGACGATCTCGGTCCGATGACTCCAAGAGTCTTCTCGTGCTCGGTCGAGCGACGCATGTGGTACGGAGATCTGCACGCTTTCTTCGGAACCCTTTGAGAGCGTCCCCGCGGAATCGCTAACGGCGAGCTGGACAGTAAGTGCGCTCTCATCAATACTGCCATCCCCTGAAGGTTGAAAGTTGAGTGAAGCCAGCGGGATGAGAAGCGTCATCGTTACCTTGCGTTGCTGATCGTCGCGCATTGGAGAAACTTCAGACGCCTGGAGTTGAATCGGGAAAGCAGACTCGACGATTCCGCTGCGCGCTGCAACCGCCAGAGCGGACTGCCATTGCTCTGGTGGAGACAGGCGGCGGTATGAAGTGCGGTATCTGAGCGAAACGCCCGGCCGACTGGCCGCTACGCGAATCTTGTGGTTTTCAAGACCGGCCTCAGGGCCAGTCGTGAATCCAAGTGAATAAGTCGACTGCCGGTCGAGCGCAACCGCCTCTATTCGCTTCTCTAGGTCCGAGAAGATTGGGATCTTCGAGCCGCCCGTCGCGTCCGCCAGTTGGCCCACATTGGCGGCAGATTCTGCAAGAGCTTGATCCTCTCGCGGACTTCCAGCACCTCCCCTTGGTGTTGTCCGAAACTCGGCGTTTGAGGGTGCGTTGAAGCCAGTAGCAGGATTCAATGTGTACGAGGTGACGCGTCGTGCTTGGAGCGTCTCCGCGAGCTTTTCGAGATCTTCGAGGATCCGCAAGTTTCGAGCGGAGGCTCCGTCGGAACTGAACGATTGAGTGGAGGCGGCACCACCGGCGACGCTCCCTAGTAGGTCGCGCAAGTACCTCTCTGGTTCGGCCGAGAATCCCACGGTAGCGATCATGAGGGTATTCAGCTCGTTGGCATCAGCGCTCGTGGTGACCAGATCCTGAATCGCCGCGATGAATTTGGCTTGTCGCGAGATCTCCAGGTCCTCGAGCGCCCTAACCTGGAAAACTAGAAGATCCATGTTCATTCTGCTTCCCGCCCGTATCTCGTCCGCAAGCTGTCGCCTCTCGAGCCTGCGCAGCTGACCCTCCGCTCCAGCGCGAACCACCTCGTCTAAGGCGCGATTGATTTCTTCGGGCTCGGATGTGCCGGCTGTGTGCAAGGTCGGGCCATCAGCGAAGGAAGCGATTACAAAGGTCTTGCCCTCCGAACTTGGCGAACGAGCCACGACCCTAAAGCTGTCGACTACCTGCTTCAGGGTTCTCGCCTCAAGAGAAGTTCGATCCAAGACCAGAAACACGGTCCCGGCGGACCCAGCTGTGGCCCCTGGAGCTGAACTGCGTTGAGCCTCCTCCTCTTCGGCCGCGATTCCTAAGGGACGAGAGAAGTAGTCAATCGTTTGAGGTTTTCCGTCTACCTCTAGTCGAAAGTCAGTTCGCTGAAGGTCAACGATTCGACGACCGCGCTTGTCGGTCGCCACCACGTCTACGTTCACCACCTCCACGCGGACTTGCTCCGAGATGACTGAGGAATTGCGCAGTTCAGCCTCCGCTGAGGTCGGATTGGGCGTGGACGGAATGGGAGCGGCCTCATCCTGGAGTGGCTCCAGCGTTTGCGCCACAGCGAGGCGTGCTTCAACTGAGTTGTCTTCCGAGGGCGCCTTGCGACTTCCCTTTCGAACTTTCACCCGTACTTCGGAGCTCCGAACCGCTTCGGAAGTCGGCTCGAAGACAACGGTCCACTGACGATTGAGGAGCGAGCGGACGGAGTCCATCTCTCGGACCCAATCCGAGTCAGACCGGGCGAAGACAACACTTCCGCCGCCCGCCTTGAGCCGGCCAACAAACTTGTCCCTAGCGATGGTTATCGGTGAGGTCAGAGGATCAGATCGAATGTCTACTCCGCCGCGTATGGGGCCGGAGGCTGTACGCTCTTGTTCTGCAATACCGGGGGTGGCTGAAGCTTCATCCGAACAGTTCCATTGGCCCGATGGGGTCAGTTTGCATGTCATGTTGCGACAGTCACGCCGGCTGGGCGCAATGAGGACAATGGGAATAGCCTTGTCTGATGCTTCCTTCAGGATGCGGTCTCCCGCATCCTTCCTTCGCAGCGAGTCGCAACCGTCGGATGCCACCAGGAGCACGGCACGGGGGGATGAGTTGCGAAAATGCAAGAGCGTACTTTCCACTCCATCGAGGAACCTCGTGGCTCGAACGCCAGGGCGTGTGTCAGGAGACATACTCGAAATGGCGGTCAATGAATCGTCGAGGCCCTCTGCCTGAAAATCGAGACGATCTGAAATGCTCACGACGAACACCCGGTCGGCTGCGGAAAGCTCTGACCGCAGAAACTCCTTGATCGCCACCTTCATGAAATCGAAGCTCGGCACCATGCTCGCCGAGGTATCGATCGCGATGCCGACTTCAATCGGGCTGCCTGGTCCGCCGAGAATCTCGCGGACCAGTTGAGGCTGTCCCTTCCATGACACCTGAAAGTCGCTCAATTGTGGTGGCGCCGCTTCACTTTCTATAGATAACCGAGCGAAGCCCGAGCGGACGTCAATGACTTCTCCAACTTGATCCTGGCCAAGATCCGAGTGAGCTAGAGGAAGAACCACCACAAGTGAGCACGAACAGATGAAGCGTAGTTTGCGCACCTGTTCGGAAAGGACGACTTCTTGTGTCATGGGCGGCCCCCTGCCGCCCCCTAGTCCTTCCGAACGTGCATGGTGAGTCGAAGTAGTGGCTCGGCCCCAGCGTCGAAGCGGGCTGCGGCGTCCTTGCTCAGCTTGAATCGGACCAGAAAGCGGTTCGACTTGCCCTCCTCTACGGAGATGTTCATCTGACGACCATGGCCTAGATCCACTCCCCCTCCCATCAGCTGAAAGTTGACGGTGATGAAACGGTCGAACGACTCGTCGACAAGGAGCATTCCCGAGATCTCGAAATTCCGACCGCCCTTTTCACCGGGCGCAACCTTAATCGCCATCATCGGGATCGAGGCATCCTCGCAGTGGTACTGGCGGATGCCAGCTACAAGATGGTCGCGAAGGTTCGAAACTCCCTGCAGCTCCGGAACTGGAAGGTCGAGAACCATCGGCGAAACAAAGCGCTTGGAGTCTTCGAGCGCTGTCTTGCCCTGCGTTGCGACGATCTGGGCGTAAAGCGAAGTTTGAAGGAGGAAAAGCAGGACGCTAGCGACCTCCAGGGCAGTCCGAGATGGGCTTCGCTGGGTACTTCGCATCAGTCGTCACTCTCGCCGCCCTGAACGTCCAAGAGGATCTTGATCGTGGGCGAGCCCTCCTCCGCCATCCATCGATCCCACTCGGCGCGGGGCACCTTGGCGTCGAGTTCTAGGAACTTCGAACGTCCGCCGAAGGTCAGACCGCTGTCGTTGCCGAAGGTCCCGTCGTCCCAGATACGCTTGGCAACCTCCTTGCCGTCGAGATCGATCAGAGTGAGCGTGACGTCGATGTCCTGGCGGAACCACTCCGAAGCAATACGCGCAGTTAGCGTCACAGCTACGAAGTCCTTCTTTGGTTTTCCGTGCTTGAACATGACGCGCTCGACACGAGCCCGGTCACAGACGAACTTCCGTGACTCGCTCGAGGACCAGATTGGCGCCTTCATCTTGGCCATCCAGGCCGGCGCCGGGATACCGCTAACTGACCGAAGCGGCACCTCGAGGAGCATCGGGCTCGCCATTTGCTCTTCCGAGGCTTTCGGACCCGACTCGACTTGCCGAACTTCCTCGGGCGTCGCGGTTCTTGCGGACACCTGCGCCTGGGAAGGCGGCGTCCCACAGACCAGCGCGAATCCCAGCACAGCGAACACTCTCGTCATCTGGCAGGTCCCCCTCTTACACAAGAAACGAATGGCGAAGAAGAACCGAACAGAATCTCTCGTTGAGCGACCTGTGCTGCGATGGCCAACGGCGCCTCCCGTGGGGTCGCCAAGGCGACCTGCAGCAGGTCTTCCGGCCGCCCTGCATCCTGCGGGCAACTCGGGCCGGGGCCGGTTGCCGACATCGCCGCGCCAGTCTACCGGCGCGGCTCTCGCCGCGCCAATTCCACTTCCGGGCGACGATCGAATCCTGCGGGCGAGTCCGCGGGGATGGTGGAAGTTCACTGCGCCGCCGCGCTCTCCGTGGTCGTCTCCCCCGCACGGTGGCTGTGTCCGTTGCAGAGGAGCTGGCGCCGCTGCAGGTCCGCGGCCCGCAGGGCGCGGCGACGTTTCGGGGCTCTGGGCCGTATGAAGATGCGAGGCGATGCCACCGGCAGGCGGTGGACTCGGGAAGAGCTTTTCCGGTGCGCCGCGGGATCTGCGCAGCGAGGAGATCTCATTCGAAGCGCAAAAGGGTGGAAATGGTCCGGATGGCCGTGTCTTGGCGCTCTCCTGCTCGGGCTGTGCGGGTTCATCGGGACGGCATACGGCGCGGTCGATGCGCGCTGCCCTTCCGGCCACGGGCTGTTCGGCTCGTCAGCCGTCGCCGGCGGTCGCGTCGTCTGCCTGGTCGACCATGACGCAGCGGGCAGATACGAGCTCTTCTCCGTGCCGACTACCGGTGGACCAGCGGTCAAGCTCTCGCCCGCGATGGCGGACGATCGTGACGTCATCCGCTTCGCCGTTTCTCC
>JBPOHI010000042.1:0-85788 GCA_052035735.1 Acidobacteriota bacterium | reverse complement strand
GATAGGTGGGAGGCTTTGAAATCGGGCTTCTGGGTTCGGTTGAGCCAACGTTGAAATACCACCCTGAACAATCTGGGATTCTAACTTGGTACCATCACTGGTACGGGGACCCTGCCTGGTGGGCAGTTTGACTGGGGCGGTCGCCTCCTAAAGAGTAACGGAGGCGCTCGAAGGTTCCCTCAGGCTGATTGGAAACCAGCCGTAGAGCGCAAAGGCAGAAGGGGGCTTGACTGCGAGACCCACAAGTCGAGCAGGTACGAAAGTAGGGCTTAGTGATCCGGTGGTCCCGTATGGAAGGGCCATCGCTCAACGGATAAAAGGTACGCCGGGGATAACAGGCTGATCTGGTCCAAGAGTTCACATCGACGACCAGGTTTGGCACCTCGATGTCGGCTCATCACATCCTGGAGCTGAAGCCGGTTCCAAGGGTTCGGCTGTTCGCCGATTAAAGTGGTACGTGAGCTGGGTTCAGAACGTCGCGAGACAGTTCGGTCCCTATCTCGTGTGGGCGCAGGAGACTTGACAGGAGCCGTCCCTAGTACGAGAGGACCGGGACGGACGAACCTCTGGTGCACCAGTTGTCACGCCAGTGGCACAGCTGGGTAGCTATGTTCGGAAAGGATAACCGCTGAAAGCATCTAAGCGGGAAGCCCCCCTGAAGATGAGGTCTCCCTGAAGACCCCTCATAGACGATGAGGTTGATAGGCGGGAGGTGTAAGGGCTGCGAGGCCTTGAGCTGACCCGTACTAATCGGTCGTTCGGCTTGACCATTGATTGTCTTGCTGGCCGGCGAATCTGGTCGCTACAAATCAACTACAAATTCGATTCAGTTCTTACGGTTCTTTCACAGAATTATGTTTTCCGGTGACTTTAGCGAGGGGGAAACACCCGTTCCCATTCCGAACACGGCAGTTAAGCCCCTCAGCGCCAATGGTACTGCCTGCGAAGGTGGGTGGGAGAGTCGGTCGTTGCCGGGAAGTATTTCTTCGGGCCCACGAGTCTAGCGATTCGTGGGCCTTTGTTTTTCTCCGAGCGGGCGCTCGAAACGCGCAGTTTCCCCGGCAGGGCCGGTGTTAGAGTCGCCGAAATCGCCTCCCTCACAGGACGACGCCAGGCATGATCCGTTTTCAGCAACTCAGGTGGACGGCCGAATCTGGCTGGGTCGAGATGGGCGCCTCGGAGGAACCGCTCGAGAGGGTGGCGCTCATCCTCGTCTTCGGCGGTCGAGAAGCCATCGGCGCGGTGCAGCCGTTCCGCGATCTCCAGGCACGGTATCCCGACGCGTTGGTCGCCGGCTGCTCGACCGCCGGTGAGATCCTCGACATCGAGGTCACGGACCGCGGACTCGTCGCCACCGTGCTCTCTTTCTCTGCCACGCGAGTCTCCCTCGCGGCGGAGGGCGACGCTGGCTCTGCCTCTATCGCGGACATCGCGAACCGGCTTGCGGGCAGGCTCGACGCCCTCGAACTGGTTCACGTGCTGGTGTTCGCCGAGGGCATCGGAGTGAACGGCAGCGACCTGGTGAGGGGACTCGAGGCCGCGTTGCCCTCAGGCGTCTCTGTCAGCGGCGGCCTGGCTGGGGACGGCACGAGATTCGAGCAGACTCTCGTGCGCTGGGGCGAGAACGCATCTCATCGTGGAGTTGTCGCCCTCGGTTTCTACGGCTCCCGCCTGCGCGTCGGCTGCGGATCGCTCGGCGGGTGGGATCCGTTCGGCCCAGAACGCAGAATCACCCGCTCGCGCGGCAATGTTCTCTACGAGCTCGATTCGAAGCCCGCTCTCGAGCTCTACCGGCTCTACCTGGGTGAGCACGCTGCCGGCCTGCCGGCGACCGGCCTGCTTTTCCCCCTCAGCCTGCGAGCACCCGAAGGCGGCCCCGGCCTGGTCCGCACGATCGTCGGAATCAATGAACACGAAGGCAGTCTGACCTTCGTCGGCGACGTCCCGGAGGGCCAGATCGCCCGACTCATGCGCGCCAATCTCGACCGACTGATCGACGGAGCCGCAGGCGCGGCAGCGACGACGCTCGCCGGCCTAGCGGGGCGACCGGCCGAGCTTGCCTTGCTGATCAGTTGCGTCGGGCGCAGGATGATCCTGAATCAACGCGTCGAAGAGGAGGTCGAAGGCGTTCGTGAGGCCCTGGGCAGCGCAGCCGCGATGACCGGCTTCTACTCCTACGGCGAGATCGCGCCCAGCCTGCCGCTCGGCAACTGCGGCTTGCATAACCAGACGATGACGATCACGGCGATGGTCGAGATCTGAAGGCAGACCATAGAAGATGCACAGCCTTCTCGAGCGCCAGCTCCGTCGTCTGCTTTCGACCGAGCTCAGAGTGGACTCGCGAATCGCGCCCCTCCTCGCCGCGGTCGATGACGCCTACCGCCAGGCGGATACCGATCGCGTGCTGCTGGAGAGATCGCTCGAGCTTTCCTCGCACGAACTCCTTCAAGCCAACGCAGAGTTGAGGAGTTCGGAAAGCTCGCTGGCCGCCGGGCTCGTCGACCGGACCGCCGAGCTCGAGAAGGCGATGAAGGCGTTGGCGCAGGAGATGGAGGAGCGCCTCCGCGCGCAGGAGGCCTTGACGCGGGAAGAGGCGAAATTCCGCGTCTTCATCGAGAAGCTGCCGGCCATCTCATACATCGCCACGCCGGGCAGCGAGGGTCGCTGGCTCCTCGTCAGTCCGCAGATCGAAGCGCTCCTGGGCTACCGACCCGACGAATGGCTCGCCGCCCCGGGCCTCTGGTACTCGCGCCTGCATCCGGACGACGCCCCGATAGCCTTGGCCGAGGAGCTTCGCTGCATCCGCGAGCGCGATCAGTTCTCCCTCGAGTATCGCCTCCTCACCCGTGAGGGTCGCACCGTTTGGGTGCGAGACGACGCAGTCTTCCTGCCGGCCGATGAGGGCGAGCCCGATCGTCTCCAGGGAGTCATGTTCGACGTCACCGAGCGCCGACTCCTTGCCGAGCAGTTGGTGCAGGCCCAGAAGGTCGAGGCGATCGGGCAGTTGGCCGGCGGAATCGCTCACGACTTCAACAACCTTCTCACGGCGATCACCGGCTACGCGGAGCTCCTGCTGCATCGCCTGGGCGACAACCATCGCTACGCCAGGGAGCTCACCGAGATCCTGCGCGCCGCGGAGCGAGCCAGCAGGGTCACCGGCAAACTCCTTGCTTTCAGTCGCCGCCAGCCGCTCGATCCGAGCAACCTCAACCTCAACTCGCTGCTCATCGACCTCGACGGTCTCCTGCGCAGACTCATCGGCGAGCGCATCCAGCTCGAGCTCTCGCTGGCCTCCGGGCCGATCCTGGTGAGGGCCGACCCGACGCAGCTCGAACAAGTGGTGATGAATCTCGTGGTCAACGCGCGCGATGCCATGTCGGACGGCGGTCTGGTCCGGATCGCCACCGCACTCCGGCGAGTCGACTCGAGCGGCCGCGGAGCTGTCGTCGGCCTGCGCGCCGGGGAGTACGTCGAGTTGTCGGTCCTGGACACCGGTTCAGGAATGGACGCGGAAACGCGCCGTCGCCTGTTCGAGCCGTTCTTCACCACCAAGCCGGTCGGCCAGGGCACCGGCCTGGGTCTCGCCATGGCCTATGGCATCGTGCAGCAGTCGGGAGGAACGATTCAGGTCGAGAGCGAACCTGGACAGGGCTCTACATTCCGGATCTACCTGCCCCTCGCGGGCGCGCAACGCGAGGCCACTCCGGCCCGCCCCGGCGCGCTATCGCTGCCGGGTGGGCGAGAGCGCATCCTGCTGGTCGAAGACGACCCGGCGGTGCGCGATTTCGCGGTCTCCCTGCTCGCCGACCTTGGCTATCAGGTCACCGCAGCGAGTGACGGAGTCGAGGCAAGGGCCATCGTCGATCGGGAAGGCCTCGACGAATTCGAACTCCTGCTATCCGACGTCGTCATGCCGAGGATGGGAGGGGCCGAGCTCGCGGCGGAACTGCGTCAGCGGAAGCCCGAACTGGCAATCCTCCTCGTCTCCGGCTATGCCCGCAACGACAGCCAGATCGCGGCGTTGCTCGGACCGCGGTGCCTCTATCTGCAGAAACCGTTCGCTCCGGCTGCGCTCGCCTCCGCTCTCCGACGCCTGCTCGATGGCGGAGGCGCGTAACGGCGACTCAGGCGTCGTCGGCAGCGGCCTCGGCTTGCCGCGCGATCCGCAACAGTCCACGCGCCGTCGCCTCGGCTGCCATCCGCCGCAGCTTCACCCCGGCGTCGGCGCTCCTGGCGCCGCGCAGCTCGTTGCGCAGCTGCAGCAGCTCGATCTCCAGCGCGAGAAGCCGATAACCCTTCTCGCTAGCCAGAGCGATCGCCGCGGCCGGCTCCAGCGCGCCGCCGACCGGCCGGCCACCGGAGATCTCGGTCGTCAGCGCCGCTACGGTCGCCTGGAGGCGAACCTGTAGCGTTTCGCTCGCCATGGCGAGACTCATGCCGCGAGCCAGGGCAGAGCGCGCTTCTCCGGTCCGTCCGAGCGCGGCATCTGCCCGCGCCAGAGCGAACTCCGCTGCGGCGATCAGGTCGGGGGATCGCCCGGCGCCATCCTCCGCCGTCAACGCGGCGAGCTCGGGCACCGCGGCGCGATTCGAGCCCGTCTCGAGAGCGATCCGCGCCAGCAGCAGGCGACTCTCGTCCAGCTTTCCCCGTCTTCCGAGCTCACGGCGGAGAGCGAGCGCCTCGTCGGCGCGCAGCCGCGCCTGCTCGAAATCGGCACTCTCGATCTCGACCTCGGCGAGCCCCGCCAGGGCGTTGGAGGAGATTGCCTTGCTCGCAGTTTCGCGCGCCAGAGCCGCCGCGGCCTCGAGGCTCGAGCGCGCCTCCGAGAGTTCGCCGCGGTCGAGCGCCAGGAGACCGAGCGCGACCATGGTCGCGGCCTCGCCGGGGCGCTGCCCCAAGTCCCGCTTCTTCGCCAACGCCTCCTCGAGGTGCAGGCGCGCGTCTGCCAGCGCTCCCTGCTGGCGCTCGATGGCGCCGAGATTGAGGAGTGCATCGGCGGTGCCGCTCGGGTCGTCGAGTCGCCGGAAGACAGCCAATGCGGCAACGACCGCGCCCTTGGCGTCGCTCAGCCGACCCTCTTCGACGCTCACCGCCGCGAGGTTGTTGCGCGTGTACGCCTCGCCGCGAAGATCGCCCACCTCCGAAAGGACTTGCAGGGCCTCTTCATAGAGCGCCCGCGCCTGTGCCAGATCTCCCTGGTTGCGCGCGAGGACGGCGAGACTGTTGAGGCTGCGGGCGACGCCGCCGCGATCTCCCGCCTCGCGGTATCGAGCGAGGGCCGCCTCGGTGGCCACGCGCGATGCGCCGAGGTCGCCGCGCTCGAAAAGCGCTCCCGCCGCGACGGTGAGAGCCGCCGCCTCTCCGACGCGATCGCCTGTCGCGACGTAGAGTTGGCGAGCCGCCTCGGCCGCCGTCGAGGCGCCCGCAGCGTCGCCGAGGCGCCGCAGCGACTCGGCCTCGCGCAATCGCGCCTCCGCGACGAGGAGCGGAGCGTTCAGTGCCTCGGCCCGAACCGCTGCGCGCCGCGCAGCGTCGCGTTGCCGCGAGAAGGCGGACGTCGCAAGCGCCGCCGCGGCTTCCGCCAGGTCGACGCGCGGATTGAAGCAGTCGGGCTCGGGCAGTGCATGCAGAGTCTCGATCGTCAGCAGCGCATCGGCGGCGCGACCGCCGTCGATCTGGGAGCGGGTGAGCTTCAGGCCGTACTCCAGGTTGTCCGGGAACGCCGTCCAAAGCCTGCCGTAGATCTCCTGGGCGCGTGGCCAGTCCCGGCGGAGCTCGGCCGCCAGGCCCTCGACCCCGAGCCGCTCCTCCGCCGGCAGGCCCGCGCTCTGGCCGAGCGCCCGCTCGGCCTCCTGTCCGGCACGCTCCTCGAATCCCAGGGCGGACCAAGCCTGGGCGAGAGCCGCGCGCACCATCGGGTGGGCGGGATCTGCCGCGGCGGCTTGCTCGAGCAGATCGCGCGCCGCGCTGGGCTCGAAGTTGCGCAGCTTGAGGAGACCCTCGGAGTAGAGCCGCGCCGCCCTGGCGTTCGAGGGCGCGGAAGAGGTTGCCGCGGCTGCCGAATCGCGTGACGCGCTGCCGAGGAGGTCGCGCAGGCGAACGCCGATCTGCGACACCAGATCGAACAGCTTCTCTTCACCGCCGGATTCCACCGCCTCGCCCAGGAGCTCTCCCTTGCCGGCATCCTCGATACGAACCGCCAGCCGCACCGATGCGGCATCGGCTGTTCCCAGCACGGTGTAGGAGCCGAGCACGACGAAATCCGTCCCCAGCCGCGAGCGGAGCTTGGCGATGACTTCGCTCGTAGGTTGGTCGGTCTCCCCGAGGTCGAGGTCGACGCGCGCCCGGGCGACGTCTTCGGCGGCGATCGTGCGCAAGCCCTGGCCGGCGCGCACCTCTGAAGCGACCATTTCGGCGAGGGCTACGGACAGCCACTCGAACTCCGCGCGTTGCGCGAGATTGCGAAAGGGTACGACGGCGACAGCGCGACGGACTTCGCCAGGGTCGCCCAACGGCGACTCGAGGCTCCGACGCACCCGCACGACCGCCTGCACGATCGCGAGAAGGAGGAGGAGCGAGACCAGGGCCAGAAGGCGCTGCTGGCGGCGGCGCTTGGGATCGGGAGCGCCAAGGTCGGCTGCGGGGGTCCGAGGGAGTGCCGTCGTGCCGCTGTGCCCGGGGGGAAGCGGGTCGAGGGTCCCCGCTGGCGAGGCTGCGGTCTCTCCGTCGAGCGCCCGCGCCACCTCGGAGACCGAAAGGAAACGGTCTTCCGGATACCGCGCGAGGCAGCGGCGAATGACTCCCACCCAGAGCGAATCGAGTCCGGGGATGAGCTCGTCGGGCGAGGGCGGGGCCTGGGTCAGGCGTTTCACCGCCGTCGCGAGAGGAGTGTCGCCGGCGAACGGCAGATCTCCGGTCACCATTTCGAACAGGACCACGCCGAGAGCGTACTGATCGATCGCGGCGGTGAGCGTTCCTCCCTCTATCTGCTCGGGAGCCATGTAGGCGGGCGTGCCGACGGCGGCGTCGGACATCGTCACCTGCGCGGCGAACGCGTCGTGCTCGATGCCGCGGGCGACCCCGAAGTCGGTGACCACGACACGGAGGTCCTCGCCTCCCGGCACCAGGAAAACGTTCTCGCTCTTGAAGTCGCGGTGGATGACGCCAGCGGCGTGCGCAGCCGCGAGTGCAGCGATCATCTGCCGGGCGATCGGCAAGCTCTCGGCGGTCGAGAGCGTCCCCTGGCTGCGGATCCGATGCGCCAGCGTCTCACCCTCCAACAACTCCATGGTGAGAAAGATGACGGAGCCGCCGTCCGCTCGGCCGTGATAGCCGACATCGTAGATCCGGCAGACGTTGGCGTGGGTCACCTTGCGAGCCAGGGCGATCTCGCGCTTGAAGCGCTCGATGGCTACCTCCTGGCTGGCGTCACGAGGATGGACGGTCTTGAGCGCGACCGCCTGGCGCAGCTCGAGATCTTCGGCCTCGTAGACCTCGCCCATCCCGCCGCGTGCGATGAATCGCCGAATCCGGTAGCGCTCGGCCACGACCTCGCCGGGACGAAACAAGGTGGCCGCAGAAGGGGTACCTAGAATCTGCGTTGCCCCATGCGGAGTTGACGGTGCGGTTGAGCGAGGCGCGAGCGTCGAGGCGGTCGACGAGCCGGCGCGGCGAGCGTAGCGCGCCCCGCACCCTGGGCAAACGACGACCGTCGCCGGCTGAAGCGTGGCTTCTGCCGGAAGGGGGATCGGGCTGCCGCACCGGCGGCAATCGAGTTTTGTCATGGGCCCGGAGCCCGAGAGGGTCGGCGAACCGGCGAGGGTGCGGCGTCGCTCTCGGAAGCTGGGTGGATTCTAGCCCGGAAAGGCTCGCGGCCAAGCGCGACAGGCTCGGCGTGGGCACTTCGATGACCGAGACTTGTGGCGCAGAACAGCTGCCATCGATGGCGAAAGAGAATGCCAGCGGAGAACCACCGATCAGCAGTTCCACCGGTGTCCAATCGGGAACTCCGGATTGTGGCGCGATGATGACGCCGTTGTCGGTCGTCGCTGCCGCGCCGGCAGAGGCGGCGAAAAGGCCGCGGCCGAAGTTGCGAGCCGGATGCAGGATGAGGCGACGAAAGCAGAGCGTTAGATGGAGATGAAACGCGCTCGATCGGTGCCAGCCCCGGACCGGCGCAGAGGCTCGAAAAGTGCAATCGGCTGCGCCTCGGCATCCTGCGATCTGCGCTATATTCCGCCGTCGGACCACAAGAAGCCAGTCGATTCCCGGGGTGACTCGATCACCTCGTCACGCCCTAGAACACTGTGCGAAGGAGAGTCCATGCAACGTATGCGTCAGATGATGGGGGTGGTCGCAGCAACCGCTTTTCTGGCCTGGGGGCCGCTCGCTACGGCGGGGGCGGCGACGCCGGCAGCGGCTGCGAAGCCAGCGGGAAAGCCTACTGCGGCGAAGCCGGCCGAAGGCAAGCAGGTCAGCGGCAAGCAACTCCTGGGCGAAGCCAAGAAGGCGGTCGCCGGGATTCTCAAAGCGGCCAAGACGTCGGGCGGCAAGCTGGATCCGAAGAACAAGAAACAGGCGCCCTTCTTCGGCGGCCTGAAAGACCTCAAGGCCGCGATCGCCGACAGCGAGAAGAAGCTCAAGGCGAAGGACAAGAAGCTGTTCGACAGTCTCTCCAAGGGCAGCACGGCCTTGGCCAAGGTGAAGACCGCCTGGCCGCGGGTCGGAGTCAAGGACGCCAAGATCGACGGCTACCTCGGCAAGCTCGACAACTCGTTCACGGCGCTTCGCAGCCGTTACGGCAGCGAGGGTCTGCGCGCCAAGCAAGGCGGTCAGCTTTCGGCCAAGGAGAAGGCGAACTTCGAAAAGGTCAAGGCATCTCAGGCCGAGTTCAAGAAGAAGGTCGCCCCGATGCAAGCCAAGGCCAAGAAGAACGGCGACAAGGGGACCGAAGCCGAGCTCAACCGGTTGATGATGCACTCGGAGACCATCTCGTCCGCCCCAGCGACCGTCGATGCGTTCCTGACCGCGATGGTCCTGCTCGACATCTTGCAGGGCGAGTGGGACTGCTACTCCTACTATGTCGGACCGGACTACCGTGCCGATTGGGTGCAGGTCGATGTCTGGGTAGAGGTTTCGTTCACGACCTACGACACACTCTATTGGGAGACCGTCGATACCTACTCGATCGAGAGCTGGGACTATTGGGACGTGTCGATGGAGCTCGATGCCGATGTTGAATTCGTCGTCGATGACATCGTCGATGCGGACCTCGCGGCTGGCGACTCCTACCTCGAGTCGAGCTTCTCCTACGACGAGTTGAGCTGGAAGGACTACTCTTCGGAGTACGCCTCGGCCGCCGACCAGGACGTCGTCTACGAGGAAGAGGATGTCAACCTCGACGTTGCCGAAGAGGCCTGGGAAGACGAAGGTCTCGAGCTCGAAGCGGCGGACGATATGTTGGATGACGACGACGCCGCGGAAGCTGCCGACGACGACGATGCCGCCGACGACGGCGAAGCGGATGACGACGGCGAGGCCGACGACGAAGGCGATGCCGACGACGAGGGCGAAACCGACGACGAGGGCGAAACCGACGACGAGGGCGAAACCGACGACGAAGGCGAAACCGACGACGAAGGCGAAACCGACGACGAAGGTGATGCGGACGACGAAGGCGAAGCCGACGACGAAGCTGACGCCGAGGAAGAGGAAGGCGAGGCCGACGACGACGGTGGCGACGAGGGCGGCGGTGACGACGAGGAGCTCGCTTAGGGTTGTCGAACGGTCGCGAGACCTGTTCCACTCCGGACTAGCGACGACAGGCTGCGGCGTGCGAGACCTGCGTGACTTCCCGCCGCAAGCCTGGCTCGGTATTTTCGGTCGCGCGCCCGGGGTGCCCGAGCGAGGCGGGGTTCCTCATTCCTGAACCCGGACACGCGAGGCGACCGTCGGTGCGCGACCTGGTGTTCCTGGCGCTGCTCTTGCCGGTCTGGGTCGTTGGACTTCAACGTAGCGAGCGGATCACCGGCGCCATTTCCGGCATGGCACCGTTTTTCGCCGAAGACCTCGCCCGCTTCGACCGCGTGCGGCCGAGCGTTGCGACGTCGGTGAGGGCCTACCTGTTTCTCGACCCGGAGCTCAGGCGCGCTTACGGTCAACGCCTTTTCTCTGCGCAGTACAGCCTCGCGCCGACGGTGCTGTCGCTGGCCTTCGACGTTCGTGAAGTGGTCGGTGGACAGTGGAGCGGTCAGCCGCGCTTCGTGTTGTGCGATTTCGACGATGCCGGCCGCAGAAGGGCGGCGCTCTCGGCCCTGGAGGCGGAGTCGCGGCGCCGCAACCTGCTGTCCGAGGTCGTGCTGGAGGACGGCGCGCTGACCTTGGTCAGGCTCAGCGAAAGGGTCTCACCTTGATCGCCCTGCCGCTCGCTTTCGTCGCCGCCGCGACAGCGCTGCTCTACCGTTGGCTGGACGGAGCGGGATGGAGTCGCGGCGAGCGCCTGCGCTGGGCGCTCGCCTGGGCACCGGCCCTGGCCTTCGGCGTACCTTCGTGCGGCTTCTTCCTGGCGCGCTGGTGTGGAATCGACGGCGTTCTACCTTGGAGCCTGACGAGCGCCAGCGTCGTCGCTCTTCTCGAGTTGGCGGTCCGCGGGAAGCGCCGGAACCGGCATGTCGCAACGCTCCCTGCTGCGGTTGCCGATACGCCGGGGCGCGCAACCAAGGCGCTCAGCGCCGCTGCGGCACTCCTCCTGGCCATCACTGCTCTCGAGCTGAGCGACAGCTTCCGCACCTGGTCTCGCGCCCAGCCGGACGGGATGTGGGATGCGGTAGCGATCTGGAATGCCGGGGCCCGGTTCCTGGTGCGCGCCGATGCGGAGCGTTTGCCAGAGCTGTTCGGAGCCTTGCGGGAGGGGCACCCGGAGTACCCGCTGCTCCTCGGGGCAGGGGTCGCAGCGCAGTGGGAGTTGGCCGGCGCCGAATCGACCGCCGTCCCGCTCGGGATGAGCCTCGGTTTCGCAATCGGCCTGGCCGCAGCGCTGCATCTGCTGGTGAGGACCGCAGGGAGCGCTCTTTTCGCCGTACCGGCGGTGCTGCTGGTCTTCTCGACGCCCGCCGTCTGGAAGTGGGCGTTCGCGCAGGTGGCCGACTTGCCACTGGCCTACCTCGCGGTCGCGGCCGCGCTACCGCTCGCGGCCGCACTGGAGGGCCGACTGCCCTCGCCGCCGCCCGTGTTGTCGGGTTTCGTTCTGGGCCTTCTGCCCTGGGTGAAGAGCGAAGGAGCGCTCATGGCAGCGACCCTGGTCGGGCTGTTCCTGGCGCTCCGTTTCGTCGGGCGTGAGAGGCTGCGAACGATCGGTGATCCGCCCTCGAAGCCGGCTCGGCGCGCGCTGCTCTACGCGCTGGGAGCCCTTCCCGGCCTTCTTTCCCTTGCCTTGTTCAAGCTGACCTGGGCGCCGCCAGTTCCCGATCGAGCGTCTTTCCTGCGCAGCGGAGGCAAGGTCGCGGCGCTCCTCGACGGCGAGCGCTGGCGCCTGGTGGCGAAATCGACCTTGAACCAAGTCGATCCGGCTACCGGCGCCGAGCTGTGGGGATGGAGCTGGGCGCTGCTCGCAGTCGGCTTGCTCTTCTGGGGCGCAAGGCTTGGCCGGCGCGCGTCTCCCGGGGCGGTGCTCCTCGCCTCGACTGCGACGGTCATCTGCTGTCTGTATGCCCTGGCCTTCGTGCTCAGCCCCTTCGATCTCGCCTGGCACCTGGGCTCGGCGCTCGATCGTCTGCTGCTGCACGTTCTGCCGCTGCTGACCGCAGCGGTCTTCGCCCTTGCGGGCGAGCGCGCGACGCCGGCGACGCCGGACCGTCCGGTCTGAGGGTTCGCGTCGATGTGGCTCAGCCGCCGGGCGAAGGCTGGGCCGTCCGCGCGAGGTCGCTGCGCAAGCCGTCGGCGTGGGGATTCTGCACGATCCTGCGCACCAGGATGTCGGCGGGGGTGACCGTCGCGCCGTAGTAGGCGGCGTTGCGGTCGGTTGCGGGTCGGATCGCCGTCCCATCGAGGGTGGCCCCGGCGTAGAGGCCCTTCGAGCGCACGAAGGTCAGGATCTCCGCCGTGGCGTTCTCGCCCGTGCCGGCGCCCACCGGACCGGCCGCGACGGCCGCCTCTGCACCGAGCTGCAGTTTCGGGCTCAGGAACGAGTCGAGCGCCGCTTGCGACTGGAGCAGCAGGACGACCTCCGAGCGTTCCCCGCCCGCCTGCAGCCCGACGGAAGCGCCACCCAGATTGTAGAAGACCGGCTGACCCCATTCTCCGGAAGAGGCGTCTCTCGCCAGAAGGACTCCCACCCCTCCGGATCCGCCAAAGATCAGACCTGCGCGAATGCGCTTCGGGACGATGAGCACGGCGACGGCGGCGCCGACATGATCGCGGAACCAGCTCATTTCCGGGTCCGCCTGGAAACGCCCGAGGGTCCGCCGGGCCGCCGAAACGACGGCCTCGGCGTCGCGCTGCGGCTGCGCCGCTGCGGCGACCACGGGCAGGGCGAACAGGGCGACCAAGGCTGCAGCGACGAGGCGGTCAGCAGGCCGTCGGCGAATGGGCTGAGACATGAAGACTCCTCCGGCCCGTCCGATCGCGGGATGCGATCACAGGGGGCTCCTTGGAGTGTACGCAGCGAGGGCGGGAAACGTCTGCGGCGTACTGCATTCCGGCGTCGGCGGGGGAGGCTTGCTAGGATGGCGCGTCGCCATGCACATCGTTCTGCTCGGCCCCGACCTGTTCGCGGCGTTCCATGATTTCGCTCGTGCGTCCAAAGACCTCGGTCTGCGCGTCTCGGGGATCGGATCGACCCCACAGTCGCGCCTTCGGGCCGGGTTGAAGCGTCACCTCGACGCCTGGGAACAGGTTCGCAATCCGTTCGATGCGCGCGAAGTGGCGCTTGCCGTGCGCCGTCTCGCCAGGGCGGCTCCTGTGGATCGTCTCGAGACGGTCGAGGAGCGGTTGATCGAGAGCGCCGCCTCCGCCCGCGAGGAGCTGGGCCTGCCGGGTCTCTCGTTGCGCTCGGCGCGTCTCTGCCGCGACAAGCCGGCGATGAAGCAGGCGTTGCGGGAGGCCGGGATTCCATGCGCCGAGTCGGCAGCCGTCTCCTCGCTGCGGGCGCTCAGGGAGTTCGCCGAGATCCACGGTCTGCCGCTGATCCTCAAGCCGATCGCCGGTCTCGGTTCGCAGAAGACGTTCCGGGTGGACAGCGTGGCCGAGCTCGAGCGGGCTGCCGGCGTGCTGGGAGTCGATCGCGGTGAGCCCGCTGCGGTCGAGGAGTTCATCGAAGGACACGAGGGCTTCTACGACACCCTGTCGATCGACGGCGAGCCCGGTCTCGAGTTCATCTCCCACTACTACCCGAGCGTGCTCGAGGCGCTGGGCAATCGCGCGATCGCCCCGCAGATCGCCGCCACCAATCGCGTCGGCATGGATAGTTACCAGGAGCTCAGGGAGGTCGGTCGCAAGGTGATCCGGACGCTGGGTATCGGGACATCGGCGACGCACATGGAGTGGTTCTTCGGTCCCAAGGGTCTCAAGGTCTCCGAGATCGGGGCGCGTCCTCCCGGAGAACGGATCTGGGACCTCTATTGCGTCGGCAACGATCTCGACCTCTACGCTGCCTGGGCCAGCGCCATCGGTCGCGGTCGCATCGAAGTCACGCCGAGCCGGCGGCTCGCGACCGGCTCGGTGCAGGTCCGCCCGGATCGCGACGGCCGCATCGCGCGCTACGACCACCTCGATGAGGTGATGCAGCGCATCCGCCCGTTCGTCTTCGCCAAGGAGATTCCCGGCATCGGGCGGGAGACGGTGGCGATCGAGAAGGGCTATCTCGCCAACGCCTGGTTCCGCCTCCGGCACACCGACTACGACGAGCTCTGCGAGCTCATGAACTGGATCGGCCGGACGCTCAAGGTCCGGGTGGCCTGAGGAACCGGTCCGCAGCGCTCGCGCGCGGCGAGCGCTGCATCATGCCGCTCCTGGAGCTCCGCCCCCGGAGACTTCGTCGGCACGCGTCCCGAGCAGGTCGCGAAAGGTCGCGCCGTAGATCTCCCAGACGGTGACGAAGAGCGCGGCGACCACCGGGCCGAGAATCAGACCGGCGGCGCCGAACAACGTCAGGCCGCCCAGAGTGCCGATGAGAATCAGCAGGTCGGGCATCTGGGTATCGCCGCCCACCAGGCGCGGACGCAGGAGATTGTCGATCGTGCCGACGACGCCGCCACACCACAGGGCGAGCGCGATGGCCGCGGTCGACCGATCGACGACCAGCAGATAGACGACAGCCGGAGCCCAGACGAGCGCGGCGCCGATTCCGGGCAGAACCGAGAGGATGAACATGAGCACCGCCCAGAAGGCGACTCCCTGGATGCCGGCGACCAGGAAGGCTGCGCCGCAGAGGGCGCCCTGAACGAGGCCGATCACCAGCGTGCCCTTGATCGTCGCGCGCGCGACCGACAGGAACCGGTCGGCGAGGCGCTGCTTGTCGGCTGGCGGGAGAGGGAGGTAAGACAGGATCTTGTCGAGCGTCTGCGAGCCGCCGATGAGGAAGAAGAACATCGCGTAGAGCAGGATGAAGAAGCTGAGCAGGAAGTGCGCCGTGCCACCGGTGAGCGCGGAGAGGCTGTTGAAGAAGTAGCCCCCGGCGCGCTCGACGAACTTGCCGAGGGACGAAACGATCGACTCGCGGTACGGTTCGAGATGGGAGAGGAGCGGGACTTTTTCGATCAGGCGCTGCTCGAGGAGCGACGGCTGAGCGATGTGCTTCTGCGCCCAGGGGACCGCGATCTGCCCGATCTCGAGCGCGTTCGCGGCCACCAGGCCGAGAAAGGCGGCGAGCGGCAGGCCGATCGCAAGCAGCAGGAGCAGGAGGGTCGCAACCGAAGCGAGCGTCCTGCGGTTCCGCATCCTGCGGAGCATCCAGGAGTAGAGCGGAAACGCCAGGCCCGCGAAGACGGCGCCGAGCACCAGCGCGATCAGGTAGCCGCGGATCATGTAGAGGAAGAGAGCGGTGACGGCGAGAGCGAGAGACAGGAGAAAACGGCGGCGGAAGGCTTCCTGTTCGCTGAGCATGCCGGGGATCCTAGCGCGCCCCCGGGCGAACTAGAATGGCGCAATGCCGAGACTCACCAGGATTTACACCCGCACCGGAGACGACGGCTCGACCGCGCTCGGCTCCGGCGCGCGCATCGGCAAGGACGATCTCAGGGTCGACTGCTACGGTACCGTCGACGAGCTCAACGCCCTTCTCGGAGTGGCACTCTGTCAACCCGCGGCCCGGGAGCTTGGCGAGCCGCTGGCGCGCATCCAGAACGACCTCTTCCACCTGGGCTCCGACCTCTGCGTTACCGAGGCGGAGAAGGCGGCCCGGCCGCTGCCGCGCATCGAGGAGCGGCACGTCTCCTGGCTCGAGAACGAGATCGACCGGTGGAACGCGCAGTTGCCGGCGCTCGACAATTTCATCCTGCCAGGAGGTAGCCCGGCAGCGGCGCATCTGCACGTGGCGCGTACCGTTTGCAGGCGGGCGGAGCGCATCCTGGTCGCGCTGGCGCGGCGCGAGCCGGTCGGCGGCTGGGCGCTGCCGTACCTCAACCGGCTTTCCGACCTCCTGTTCGTCTACGCCCGGGTGGCGAATCTCCTCAGCGAAACACCTGACCGCCTGTGGAACTCGCGCGCCTGAGGCGGCGAACATCGCCAGTGCAGCGAATCAGCCCGGGCAGTTGAGGTCGCGCCGGAGCTCGAGGTCCTCGACCACGGCGCGTTTGAAGGCGATCGGCCCGTCGGCCTCGCGCAGCCTCTCCGCACGGTAGCTCGCAATGTCGACCAGCTCGAAGTTCATGCGGATTCTGCGAAACGGACGCGGCAGCCGCTCCCCCGGCGCCTGGACGTGATGCAGGCCGCCGCTGTAGGCGATCAACATCGGACCCTCCGGGATCGCCTCGAGGATGTCGGCGATTCCGCCGCGTACGGTCATCGGCTGACCCTTCGAGTCGAGCCCGTTGCTGCGCTTCATCCTGCCCTCGGGCAGGATGACGACCATGGAGTCGGGATCGATCCGCGCCAGGACTTCTCGCCAGGTATGGTCGCGTTCGCGAGAGATCGACACCACGTGCGCTCCGACGAGCTTGAAGAACTGCCCGACGATCGGCCGGCTCGTCGTCTTTTCCGCCGCCGGCACGACGCCATGACAGGCGACCCGCCAGAGGAACCGGGGCGGAGCCATGGCGATGAACAGCCATTCGAAGAGGCTGGTGTGATTGAGGAAGCAGAGCACCCGGATGCCGCGCCAGGGGTCTCCCTGCGGAACGCCGCCGATCCAGCGCATCTCTCGCGACCAGAAGGCCTTGGAGATCAGGCGGGCGATACTCAGGACGAGAAAAACCAGGTACTTGCGCACGTCGGGGCCGGGCGGCAGCGGAGTGGCTAGAGGACGGTCTCGCGGACGACTTCCTCGACGGTGGTCACGCCGTCGCGGATCTTCTGCAGGCCCGAGCCGCGCAGCGAGAGCATGCCCGTCTCGATGGCCTTGGTGCGCAATTCGACCGAGCTTGCCCCGGAGAGGATCAGCTCGCGAATCTCGTCGCCGACTTCCATGACTTCGTAGAGGCCGACGCGGCCCTTGTAGCCCGTGTTGGAGCAGCGGTCGCAGCCTCTGCCCTTGAACAGCCGGATCGACCGCGCGTCCTTCTCGGAGAAGCCGGCGTTGATCAGCGCGCCGAGCGGGGCCTCCGTCGGCTCCTTGCAAGAGCCGCAGACGCGCCGGACCAGTCGCTGTGCGACGATCATGTGCACGGAAGTGGCGACGAGGAACGGCTCGATGCCCATGTTCATCAGTCGATTGATCGACGACGGCGCATCGTTGGTGTGCAGGGTCGAGAGCACGAGATGTCCGGTCATTGCCGCTTTGATCGCCACTTCGGCGGTCTCGAAGTCGCGGATCTCGCCGACCAGAATGATGTTCGGGTCCTGGCGCAGGAAGGAGCGCAGCGCGGCGGCGAAGTTGAGGCCGATCTGCTCCTTCATCTGGACCTGGTTGATGCCGGGCAGGTTGAACTCGACAGGATCCTCGGCGGTGATGATGTTGACCTCGGCGGTGTTGACCCGCTGCAGCGCCGAATAGAGCGTGTTCGTCTTGCCAGAGCCGGTGGGTCCGGTGACCAGGACCATGCCGTACGGCTTGAGGATCGCCTGCTCGAACTTGCGCAGCGACTCGGCCTCGAAGCCCAACCTGGTCATGTCCAGCATCAGGTTGTCCTTGTCGAGGAGCCGCATGACGATCTTCTCGCCGTAGATCGTCGGCAGCACCGAGACGCGGAAGTCGAGGTCCTTCACGCGGTCCTGGATCTTGGTCTTGATCTTGATGCGACCGTCCTGCGGCAGGCGCTTCTCGGCGATGTCGAGCTTGGCCAGGATCTTGATGCGGCTGGTGATCGCCTCACGCAGGCGCAGCGGCGGGTGCATCATCTCGTAGAGAATTCCGTCGATCCGGTAGCGGACGCGGTAATCCTTCTCGTAGGGCTCGATGTGGATGTCCGAAGCGCCTTTCTTGATCGCGTCGGTGAGGATGATGTTCACCAGCCGGACGACCGGCGCCTCCTCGGACTCCTTCTCGAGCATCTCGAGATCGAGATCCTGGTCCTCCTCGAGCACTTCGAGCGAGGAGTCCGTCGAAGTGTCGGTGAGGTCTTCCATCACCTTTTTCAACTCGATGGCGTGCGTCGAGCCGTAATACTTGTCGATCGAGATACGCAGCGCGGATTCGGAGGCGACGACGGGATCGACGTTGTAGCCCGTCATGAACTTGATGTCGTCCATGGCGAAGACGTTCGTCGGGTCGATCATCGCCAGGGTGACCTTGGCGCCCACCTTGGCGATCGGCAGAATGGTGTACTTGCGCGCGACATCGGCCGGGATCACCTTGATCACCGACTCGTCGATTTCGACCCGTGCGAGGTCGATCGCGGGGACGCCGAAGTGCTTGGAGAGGAACTCGACCAGGTCCTTCTCGGCCATCGCGCCGATCTTCACCAGCGCCGAGCCGATGCGCCCGCCTTTGTCCTTCTGCAGGGCGAGCCCTTCCTTCAGCTGCTCGGGGCTGATCTTGCCCGACTTGAGAAGGGCGTCTCCCAGGCGGTTGCTCATCTCTTCAAGGGCCTTTCATGGCTCACCGAGCGTCGCTCGGGACGCGCGCGAACAGCTGGATGCAGCGGTCGACCGTGTCTGGCCGCAGTGTAGCAGCGCTCGGAAAAGAGGGTCAATAAAGCGCCGTCTTGCCGTCGCCCGTGGGGAGACGCCGGACCTTGGTGATGATGTCGCTGGTGGCATGGTCCTTCGGATCTCCTACCAGCGCCGTGCGGCCGCCGTAGGCGGCGACGACCGCGAACTCGGGAACGCGCTCGGGGGTGCCGTAGTCGGTCCCTTTGCAGTGCACGTCGGGACGGATCTCGGCGAGCAGGCCGGCCGGGCTGTTGCCGCTGAAGACCACCACGAAATCGACCGGTTGAAGCGCCGCCAGGAGCTCGGCGCGCTCGGCCGCGGGGACCACCGGCCGCCCCTCGCCTTTGAGGCTGCGCACCGACGCATCGTCGTTGACCGCCACGATCAGACGATCGGCCTCGGCGCGCGCGGCTTCGAGGTAGCGCAGGTGGCCGACGTGCAACAGATCGAAGTGTCCGTTGGCGAAGGCGATCTTGAGCCCGGCCGCCTGCAGACGGCGGGCTTCCTCGGCAAGGTCGGCTGAGTTCAGGACGCGGCCCATGTCATCTC
This sequence comes from Acidobacteriota bacterium, assembly GCA_052035735.1. Classification (GTDB taxonomy): domain Bacteria; phylum Acidobacteriota; class Thermoanaerobaculia; order Multivoradales; family JAGPDF01; genus JAGPDF01. The sequence goes on along the minus strand of JBPOHI010000042.1, from coordinate 66,996 downwards.
CATTCGCGGGCGAGGGTCCGAGGCGACGGCTGTGTGCAACTCCTCGCCCGAGACGGTCGCCGTACCCATCTTCATCACCACGACCCCGCCGGCGTAGTTGGCGAGGACCATGGCCTCCAGCGGAGTGCCGCCGGCGGCGAGCGTCAGGGCAAAGGTGCCGATGACGGTGTCGCCGGCGCCGGTGACGTCGGCCACCTGGTCGGTACCGTGGACAGGAACGTGGGCGGAACCTTCGCGGGTGAACAGGGACATGCCGCGACTCCCGCGCGTGACGAGCAGGTAGCGGGCATCGAGGCGCTTCCGCAGCTCGCTGCCGGCCGCGAGATCGCTTCCGGCGTCGTCGTCGAGCGGCCGCCCGAGAAGCGTTTCGGCCTCTTCCTCGTTGGGCGTCGCGCCGTCCAGTCCTCGGAAGTCGCCCAGCCGGAAGCGACTGTCGACGATGATCGCTCCCGGTTCGCCGACGGCCCGCCGGATCTCGGGCAACAGTGCAGGCGCGACGCAACCGTAGCCGTAGTCCGAGAGAATTGCGGCGCGCGCGCCGCCCAGACGTTCGACGGCCTTCCGCAGAGCGCCGATCTCCCCGGCTTCGAGTACCACCTCCTGTTCGCGATCGAGCCGCACGACCTGCTGCTTGATGCCGGTCGGAAAGCCGGCGAGGATCCGCGTCTTGGTCGGAGTCCGGTAGCCCTGGCGAACGAGGATGGCGTCGGTCGGAATGCCGCGCTCGGCGAGGGCCGCGAGGAGCTCGCGGCCGCTATCGTCGTCGCCGACCAATCCGATCGGATGCGGGCGCCCACCCAGAGCCGAGACGTTCGCCACCGCGTTGGCGCCGCCGCCAGGAGCCAGGCTTTCCCCCGCGTAGCGCAGGATGAGCACGGGGGCCTCGCGCGAGATCCGCTTCGGAGTGCCGGAGAGGAAGCGATCCACGACCAGGTCGACGAGCATGAGGACCGGCTGACCGCGCATCGCCTCCACGAGATCGTGCAGTCGGGCTTCCGGGATGGGCAGCGGATTGGGGGCGCGCATGGCGGTCGGGCGGCATTCTCTCACTTTCGGCGCCCCGGACGGATCCGGAGCGCGGCGGAGAAACCCTCGAAGCACGAGTCGCGCGCGCACGCCGTTTTCGCGCCGCTTCGACGGGCGGCGACTGGCACCGTTCGTGCGTCCAACGTCTGGCAGGCAGATGGTGGATAATCGGGCAAGACAGATGGCCGCCGACACTCAGACGACGGGCAGAGACCGGACGGCGGAAGATCGTGCCGATTTCGAGGCCGCGGCCATGCCGTTCCTCGACGCGCTCTACAACACCGCATACAGAATGTCGCGCAACGCCGAGGACGCGGAGGATCTGGTCCAGGAGACCTTTCTCAAGGGCTATCGCAGCTATGCCCAGTTCACTCCCGGGACCAACCTGAAAGCGTGGCTGTTCAGGATCCTGAAGAACACCTTCATCAACGAATATCGCCGCCGCCAGGCGGCGCCGCAGAAGAGCGACTTCGCCGAGATCGAGGAGTCCTTCGAGAGCCAGCTCGCGCCGGAAGCGGCGGGCCAGATGAAGAATCCGGAGGAGGAGGCGCTGGCGATCGCCTTCGACGAGGATGTTCAGCGGGCGCTCGATCTCCTGCCGGCCGACTACCGCATGGCCGTCCTGCTGGCGGATATCGAGGGCTTCACCTATCGCGAGATCTCCGAGATCCTGGAGATCCCCGTCGGGACGGTGATGAGCCGGCTCTACCGCGGGCGCAAGCTTCTCGAAGAGGCGATGCTGCGCTACGCGCGGGAGCATGGCTACCTGCGCTCGGGAGTCGAGCCGGCCCGCCGGCGCGGTGCGGAAATCGCGTCGGGCGCTATCGCTCCGGGACACTGAAGCCATGCGACCGAGGAATTTCATCGCACGCAGGAGCGTTTTCACCGGAGTGCGAGCCGCCGGGCGAGCCGGGGGCCTCTACCCGGAAGGACCGGCAGAGGGATCCGTCGATGGCGTGTAAGCGAGTGCGCAGGGCGGTGTTTCTCTGGGTGGACCGGGACCGCGAACAGCTTCCGCGCGAGTCCATGGAGCGCCATCTCGAGGGCTGTCCGCACTGCCGCGAACAGGCGACGCGCATCGAAGAGGTCATCGTCATGGTGCGCACACGGTGCCATCGCCGCGCGGCGCCGACCGAACTGCAGCAGAGAATCCGGGCCCTGCTCGGACTGGAGTGATCGCAATGCCTTGGCATCGGGTGTCGCCGCGCGGATCGAGCCGATTCGCGCGGATCGCGGGGAGCGCTGCGGCGCTGCTGGTGATGGGCTCGACGCTGCTCGCGCCGCTCGCTTCAGGGCAGCAGGGCGGGAGCCTGCCGGGCTATTCCGGGGGAGAGCTCTCGTCGGCCGACCTGGCTCAAGGCACCCACATCATCGTGGTCTGGGCGTCCTGGTCGCCCCGCTGCCGCGACATCGCGCCGCGGGTCAACGAGCTGGTGCAGACGCTCTCCTCTCTCGGGCGGGTGGTGACCGTCAACTTCCAGGAGGAGCGGGCGGCGATCGCCGACTTCGTGCGCCAGAACCGGCTGGACGCGCCGATCTTCCTCGACCGCGACGGCGAGTTCTCCAAGGGACACGCAGTCACGACCCTGCCGGGCCTGATCGTCGTCCGCAAGGGCGAAGTGGTCTTTCAGGGCCGCCTGGCGGCGGAAGCGGAGGCGCAAGTTCGCGACATCCTGCGCTGAGCGGAGTCCCCCAGACCAGGGCTCTGGGCGCCTCTTCTGCCAGTGTCGGCGGCGCACCTCGAGGCTCCGCGGCGGTGGATGTTATGCTTGCCCTTCCCGGGAGCCTCCCGGTTCATCGACAAGACGCCGCCGGCGAGGGTCCACTGGATGACTGCGTGGAGCAGGGAGAGGGTGCTGAAGTTTCTCGGAACCGCCCTCCCGGTCTCCGCTGCGCTCGTCATCGCACCGCTCGCGCTCACCTCCTGGATCGACGCTCCCGCCGATCGAAAGCTCGATGTCGAGCCGTCCGCCGCCGCCGCTCCCTCTGCGGCCCCGGCGAACCCGGCGGCTGTCGGGCCGACTCTCGAGCCCGACAGGGTGCGCACGCTGCGTTCCGGCGACACGCTGGGCAGGGCGTTGCGCGATCTGGGGTTTGCGTCGGACGAGGCGGAGCGCGCTGCGGCCGCCGCCAGCCGCTATGTGAATCCACGCCAGTTGCGGCCCGGTATGCGTGTCGCAGCTTTTCTGGAGGGCGCCGAGCCGGGCCGTTTCGAGCTCGCGGTTTCCGGCCAGGGGGAGCTGTCGGTCGAACGCGGCGGTGAGGAGTGGCTGCCGACCTGGCGTCCGTACCGCCGGGAGCTGCGCACCCGGTCGATCCACGGGCGCCTGTCCGGCTCGCTCGAAGGCTCGGTTGCCGCGGCAGGAGCCGATCCGGAGCTCGCTTACTCGATGGCCGATGTGCTGCAGTGGGACCTCGATTTCAATCGCGATCTGCAGCCGGATGACCGTTTCGACGTGGTTTTCGAAGAGGTCTACTTGGAAGGCCGCTATTCGGGGGTCGAGCGGATCCTGGCCCTGGCCTACGCGCAGAAGAATCGCAAGCTCGAGGTCTTCCGCTACGGCGGCGGCAGCAACTACTACGATGCTGAAGGTCGCCCGAGCGAGAAGATGTTCCTCCGCGCCCCTTTGCCCTATTCGCGGGTGACCTCCGGATTCTCGGCCCGCCGTTTCCATCCGGTGCTCAAGATCTCGCGCCCGCACTACGGCGTCGACTATGGCGCTCCGGTGGGTACGCCGGTCCGGGTCACCGCTGCCGGCACCGTCCTCATGGCCGGCTGGGACGGCGGCGGCGGCAAGACCGTCAAGGTGCGCCACCCCAACGGCTACGTCACCTGCTACCTGCACCTGTCGCGCTTCGCGGAGGGGATCCGCGCGGGAGCGCGCGTTCGCCAGGGCGATCGGATCGGCTTCGTCGGTGCCACCGGATTGGCGACCGGGCCCCACCTCGACTATCGGGTACAGCGTGACGGCTCCTGGATCGACCCGCAGTCGCTCCAGAGCGTCCCTGCGCCACCGCTCGATCGCGCTCAGCTCGCCGACTTCGAGCGCGTACGCGACCTCCTGCGGCCAGTGCTGGAGGGTTCCGCCAGTCCGGCCGCGCTGCGCGGCGCCTCTTTCCAGATGGCCTCCTCCGGGCCGGTAGCGCCGGAATCGCGACGCACGACCAACGACCCGCTCGGCGCACTCCCGACGAGGAAGTAGGGCGTGATCCGCGTCAGCACGTGGTGCCGCGCCGACTTGGGCGGTGGAACCCTCGACATCTGGCCTCTGGGGCTCTTCCATCCCGGCGCCTGCACGGTCAACGTCGCCCTCGATCTCGCAGTCGAGGTGCACCTCGAGGCGCGATCGCGCGGCTTCCTGGTGACCCAGGAAGGGGAGAGGCTGGAAGCCGGCGACCTCGACGCGCTCGCCGCCGCGCCCGGCGGAGCACTGGTCGGAGCCGTCGCTCGCGCCGAGCGGCTGCCGCCCTTCGCAATCGACATCGCGAGCGCCTCACCGCGCGGCGGCGGACTGGGCGCGAGCTCCGCTCTCGCGGTGGCGCTGCTGGCGGCTGCAGAGGTGCAACAGCACGGCGCTCCGACACGAACTGCCGGCGAGCGCGCGGCGGTGGCGCGCGATCTCGAAGCCCGGCTGATGGGATTGCCGACCGGCCTTCAGGATCACTATCCGGCGCAGCTCGGCGGTGTGCTGCAGATCGCCCACCTGCCCGGCGGGGAGCGCATCACGCCCTTGCCCGTCGACCTCGAAACCCTGGGCGCGCATCTTCTGATCGGCTTCACCGGCCAGAGTCACTTCTCCGCCGGGGCGAACTGGCTGGTAGTGCGACGCCGGCTCGAGGCCGATCCGTTCATCGTCGAACGGCTGCAGGAGATCGCCGCCGTCGCTTCGCAGTTGCCTGCGGCTTTGCAGGCCTCTGACTGGGCCGAAGTCGGCCGACTCGTCGGCGAGGAGTGGGCGGCGCGGCGGCAGCTCTCTACCGAGGTCTCGACGCCGGGGATCGAGGCTCTGCTCGACAGCGCTCGGTCGCTGGGCGCCTGGGGTGGCAAGGCCTGCGGCGCGGGTGGCGGGGGCTCGGTGCTGGTGCTCGCGCCGGCCGAGCGGCGGGAGGCGATCGCCGCCGCCTGGCGCGAGCAGGGGACGCGGATCCTCCCGGCGCGCCCGACGGCACGGCAGATCGAAATCACCCGAGACTGAGCGGAACTTCGGCCGTAGCGGCTGGAGGGAGGGGCGAGCGCGGTGCGCGGGTCAGAGACCCGAGGCGCGCCGGCTGACGGCGTCCCAGGCTTCGGCGAGAGGAATCAGTGCGAGATCGATGTCCCGGGTCGGGCTCCAGACGCCGTCCGCACCCACTTCGCGATAGAGCAGGTGACCCTCACCCGTCCACGCGATCGTCGCCTGGCTACCGTCGGACGAGACCAGAATCCGCGCGTCCGGAGCGACGAGGTCGCTCGGGATGTCCCACCGCGCCATGCGGCGCATCACGAAGAAGTGGCTGAACGCGGTTCCAGGTGGGGCCGTCGCGACATCGAGCGGCGGGAGCTCGAGCAGCAGCTCTTCGGCGGCGCCGCGATTGGCCAGCCCGGCGAAGAGGATCTCGCGCCCGAGCTCGACGATGTGTCCGCGCGCCATCTCGGCGAGCGTCGCTCCGTCGGCTCCGGCTTCCACGCCAGCCAACAGCTCGCCAGTTCGATCGCCCAGGTACTGCGCGGCGGCCGGATGGAAGTCGCCGGCGAGTTCGACGATGTGACCGCGAGCCGCCTCGGCCAGCTGAGCGCGATCGTCGAGGCCGATCGTCTGCGCGAGCTCGACGATGTGACCGCGAGCCGCTTCCGCCAGCTCGCCGAGCTCACCCGGTAGCGCCTGCACATCGACGGTCACCAGATGATGCGTCTGCGACTGAACAAACGACGCCGTAACCTTGCCATTCGGCGTCGTGACCAGCGTGGGCGCGGCAGCGAGGGCGAGTCCTACCGCCGCTGCAGGTGCCAGGGTGGGGCTCGGGCTCGACAGCTCATCGAGTGCGATGACCGGATTCCAGCCCAGATACTGGCCGCGCACGAAGACGACGGGCGAGTAGTAGGCGCGAGCCACATCGGCCGTCGTTTCCGCCCAGACGAGATGCAGGATTCGGCGGGCGTTCCGCGTCGCAACGCCTTCGACGGTCGCCGAATACTCGTCGGAGGTCAGTGCCAGACGGAGCGCCGACTTGTCGGTCAGCGAGCCGCCGGAGAGCTCAATCAGGTCGGTCCAGCCCGTGGGCGCGAGGGTGCGCAGCTGCAGGCGGGAGACGGTGAGATTGGCGACCGTGCGCGAGCTCCAGACGACATGCACAGAGGCTGAATTGCGATCGAAGAGCAGCGCCGAAGCGGTCTCCGCGGCAGGACCTTCGGTGCCGGGCACCAACTGGCGGACGAGCGCCTGTCCGGGTGCGATGACGTCGAGCGCGAGCACGGGCGTGGCCGGAGCGACTTCGCCGTTGGAAGTACCGAACAGCTCGCCGTAGCTCCCCGACCAGAGGCGATAGGCCGTTCCGTCGCTGCCGAGCTCGGCCGGCGTAGCCGTCGCGGCCGCCAGTACTGGCGAGGCAGCGACCGCCGCCAGCAGGGCGAGGGAGCGGAGGAATGGGCGCAGGGTCGTCATCGTCGGACTCGATCAGGCCTTCAGATTGACCAGTTCGCGCACATCGATGCGCAGGAGGAACTCGGGCAGGTAGTCCGCCTCCGGATAGAAGCCCTGCTGCAGGCGCTCGAAGTGCTTTCGCGCTCCGATGCGATCACCGTTGGCGACGGCCGCGGCGCCCAATAGGTAGAGCGCATTCTTCTTGGCGTCGCTGTCACTGCAGCGTTCGGCGGCTGCGAGCGCGCGGGCGGCATGGCGTCCGGCCGGCCGCGCGTGGCCGGTCTCGAGCAGGGCGAAAGCGAGGTCGAGCCGCGCCTTCATCGCATGTGTCTCGGCGCCTCGCCGCAGCAGCGAGCGCAAGCTGGCGTAGAGCAGCGTCAGGCCGGCACGGCCATTCCCTGTGAGCACCGAACAGTAGCCGAGGTTGTAGCCGATGACCGAAGCGCGCAGCGAATCGCGCGTCGGCAGCAGCGTGAGCGCCTCTTCGTAGGTCGCGATCGCCTCGTCGAACCGACTCTCGGCAACCAGGAAATTGGCGATGTAGTTCAGGCTCGCGGCTCGGCGATTCTCGTCGAGCAAGGCGGCGCGGTCGCGCGCGAGCTGGGCGTAGAACAGCCCTTTGCGATGCTCCTTCAGCAGCTCGTAGTGGCGCGCGATCGTGTAGGACGCGAGGTAGGCGTTCTCTGGGTCGGCGGCGCGCACCAAGAGCGCGCGTAGCGCCGGAATGTGCGTCGCTCCGCGCCCGAGCTCGAGCGCTATCGCGGCGCGATTGCACAGCGCGCGGTCGCGCAACAACTCATCGCCGGACGCCTCGGCCCAGAGATAGGCGGACTCGACCAACGCCAGAGCCTCTTCGAGGCGCCCGGCCTCGAAGGCTTCGGTCCAGCGAACGCGAGCCGCGTGAAACTCTTCCCGGTTGTCCATCTCGAGAGGAGATCCTAGCTGAGAATCGCCGGCTCGCGGCGGGCGATGCGGCGGGGCTGTCTGCGCTCGTGGATGTAGCCCTCGATCTCCTCCTGCGCTACCGGGTCGAGGGAGTGGAAGTCGTTCAGCAGCCGCAGGTCGCGCGGCGAGACGGTTTCGCGCGAAACGTCCTCGAAGAACTCGCCGACGCCGATGCGGAACTCGGCCAAGACCTTGAACAGGGTGTCCAGGCTGACCCGATACTCGCCCTTTTCCATCCGCGAGAGGTCGGACTGCTGGATGCCCAGCTTGGCGGAAAGCTCCGTCTGCGTAAGGTGGCGCTCCTTGCGGAGCTGACGGATCTTCTTCCCGACGAGTTGGACCTGCTGGATCTCTGGTAGTTGTCCCATGGCGAATTTCCGACGCATATGCATAGTAGGCAGGGGCGAGGTTCCATGTCAAGATGCCATGAAAGGCCGACGCTCGGCCGTCCCGGACCCGAATGCACCACGGTTTCCTCCTCAAAGAGCTGGTCCGCCGCGACCTGCAGAGCCGCTATCGTGGCTCGCTCTTCGGCTTTCTCTGGGCATTCGTGCACCCGCTCTGGCAGCTGGCACTCCTCTGGGTGGTCTTCTCGCTCATTCTAAAGGTGCCTTTGGTCGGCGAGCGGACCTCGAGCTTTCCGGTCTTCCTGTTCTCCGGCCTGGTCCCCTGGCTGGGGTTCGCGGAGAGTGTGCAGCGGGCCGCCAACTCCGTGGTGGAGCACTCCGGCCTGGTGCGGAAACTCCTCTTTCCGAGCGAACTGCTGGTCGTCTCGACCGTCGCCTCGGCCCTGGTGCATCAGGCCGTCGCGCTGGGCATCTTCGCCGTCTGGCAAGGGTTTGCCGGCGAGCCGGCCTGGGGTCGCCTGCCCTGGCTGCTGTTCGCGGTGGCCGCTCAGGTCGCGCTGGCGCTCGGCCTGGGCTGGGCCGCGTCGGCCCTGCAGGTCTTCTTCCGCGATGTCGCCCAGGCGCTCGGCATCGGACTCCAGGCCTGGTTCTATCTGACGCCGATCGTCTATCCCCTGAGCCTGCTTCCGGAGCGCCTGCGGCCCTGGATGACCTGCAATCCCATGGCGACCACCGTGCAGGCCTACCGCACGGTCCTGCTCGGTGGGCCACCGCCGTCGCCCGGCGCCGCTCTCGCGCTGGCCGCCATCTCCCTGATGGCCTTGGGCCTCGGCTGGGGGCTCTTCCGGCGGCTCCGGCCGGCCTTCGCCGACGAGCTCTGAACGGCGTCCGCGCCGAGATCCGATGCGGGTAACGTACGTGCTGGACCGGCCGGAGCTCGGGGGAGGGACCAAGGTCGTGCTGCAGCAGGCGCGGCTGCTCGCCGGCCGGGGGCATGCGGTGACGGTCGCGGCCGAGGGGGAGATGCCGCCTTGGGCGGTCGGTGGGTTCGCAGGCCGGCGCGGGCGGACGCCGCTCTACCTCGATCTGACCAGGCAGACGGGGCGCTTGCCCTCCCAGGACCTCGTGATTGCCACCTACTGGACGACGATTGCGCGCGCCGAGGACCTGGATGCGGGCCCGGTCGCCCATTTCTGCCAGGGTTTCGAAGAGGACCTGGAGCACCTCGCGGCAGAGCGCGAGGCGATCCGCGCCGCCTATCGACGGCCGCACCCGGCTCTCGTCGTGGCTCCGCACCTCGGCGAGCGTCTGCGCAGTCTGTTCGGCCGGGACTTCCGGCTCGCTCCTGCGCCGGCAGATCGATCCGTCGGCCGGAGGCTGCGCTTCGGGCCGCGGCGGCGACCAAGGGTCGCGCTTTGCGGCATCTTCGAAGCGCCCGTGAAGGGGATCCGGATCGGACTCGCCGCGCTGGCGCAGTTGGTCGCCGACGCTCCGCCGGACCGCGTGCCGCAACTCGTCAGGATCTCCGCCCTGCCCTGCTCGGATGCCGAACGGGCGCTCCATCCGCCGGCGATCGAGGTGCGCTATCTCTCCGCGGTCGCGCCTCGCGTCGCCCTCGCCGCGCTGGCCGACTGCGATCTGCTGCTGTTCTCCTCGCAAGCTGGCGAGGGACTCGGCCTGCCGCTGCTCGAGGCGATGCAACTCGGCGTGCCGGCTGTGGCGGCCCGTCTCCCGGGGGTCGAGTTTCTGACCGCAGGCCGCGGCGCGCGTCTCGTCGAACCCACCGATGCGGCGGCTTTCGCGCGCGTCGCCGGCGAGTTGCTCGCGACGCCGGCCTGCTGGCGGCAACAGCGGCAGAGCGGCCTGCGCGCGGCGCAGCGGTTCGCGCCCGAGGCGGTCGGCCGCGAGGTCGAGCTCGCCATCCGCTGGGCTGCCGAGGCCGCCCGGAGATGATCGACCTCGCGATCCTGCTGGTGCACTACCGGACGCCCGCCTTGCTGGTCGACGCCGTGCAGGCCGTCGTGCGCGATCTCGAGAGGTCGCGCCTGCGCGCCGAGATTCTGGTGATCGACAACGGCAGTGAGGAGGCGGGGCGGGCTGCGTGGCGGGACTTGCCGGTGCGCCGGATCGATCCCGGAGCGAATCTGGGTTACGCCGGAGGCGTGCGCTGTGGGGTCGAGGCCAGCGGCGCGCACCGCATCGTGGCGATGAACCCGGACGTTCTCGTCGGCGAAGGCTGCCTGAGTCGGTTGATGGAGGAGCTCGACCGGGGCGCGGCGGCGGCCGGACCGCAGTTCTTCTGGGACGACGACCGGCGCCTGCATCTTCCGCCGACCGAGGCTCGATCGGCGCTTGCCGAGCTTCACGCGACGCTCGCCAGGCGCTATCCGGCTTCGCCGCTGTTCGCGCACGGAGCGCGCCGTGCCTGGCGTCGCCATGCCCATAGCCATTGGAGTGCCGCGAGGACGTTCGCCTCGCCGGCGCTCTCCGGCGCGCTGCTCGCTTTCCGGCGGGACGCCTGGAACCGGGTCGGGCCGTTCGACGAGGCCTTCCGGCTCTACTTCGAGGAGACCGACTGGTTGCTGCGCCTGCGCGCCGCCGGCCTCGAGTCGCGGTTCGTTCCTGCGGCGCACGCCGTCCACCTGTTCGCCCAGAGCAGCGTACAGGAGCCGCGCGCTGCGGGCTGGTTTGCCGCCGCCGAGCGGCGCTTCCGCCGGCGGTACTTCGGCACGGCGATGACCGGCGTGCTCGAAGCGCTCGGATCGGCGCCTCCGCCCCTAGGCGAGGCGGACCCACCGTCGCTGCGCGCGGTGTCGGACAGCGCGTCGCCGGAGTTCCCGCTGGCGGCGTTCGCCACCCCCCGTCCCCCGGTCTGGATCGAGGTCTCGCTTTCTGCCGGGGGCTTTCCGGCCGCCGGAGAGCCTCTTCCGAGCCACGCCACGTCGCCCGAGAAGTGGTGCCTGCCCGAGGAGGTCTGGCAGCGCCTTCCTCCGGGTGAACTGTGGATCCGAGGCGTCGATGCCCGCGGCAGCGAATCGCCCCCTCTCTGCGTGCGGCGCGTGCTCGTGGGAGCTTGCGGGGCGGCATCTTGAACGCGCCCGGAACTTACACGGTCCGCGCCTATGCGCCTGGCGACGAGGCCGCGATTCAGCGCGCCTTCACGGAGGTCTTCTCGACCGAACGGAGCCTCGCGGAGTGGCGGTGGAAGTTCCTCGGGCCACCCCGCGGCTCGCGCATCCTGCTCGCTTTCGACAGCGCCGGAGAGCTCGTCTGCCAGTACGCGGCGATCGCGGTCGACGTCCTCTGGGGCGGAGTCCCGATGGGGGCTGCCCAGATCGTCGATGTCTTCTCGCGCCGCCGCCGCGGCCTGGGCCGCCGGGGCGGCGCTTTTCAGCTCACCATGGAGCAGTTTCTCGCCGAGTGCGCCGCGAGAGGTTCGGGTGTCGGTTTTGTCTACGGCTTCCCGGGCGATCGCCATCAGCGGGCCGGTTCGGTCACCGGCCACTATTTCGCTCCCGACACCGTCGAGCGGCTCAGCCGTCGCAGCCCTTTCCCTGCGCCGGCAGGGAGGTGGAGCCGGGCGCGGAGCTGGATCTCCGAGGGCTTCGATGCCCACGCGACGGACCGGCTCTGGCAACGCAGCCGGCACCGCTACGCGCGAGCGACAGTGCGCGATGCCGCCTGGTTCCGGTGGCGCTACGAGCAGCGGCCGGGAGGGCGCTATCTGCAGCTCGGAGTGCGCCGTGCGGGCGAGATCCACGCATGGGGCGTCGCGGATCTCTCCGGCGGAGCCACGCTGCGCTGGGTCGACCTGCTGTGGGACGGCGAGCGGAGCTCGGATCTCCTCGATCTCGCGGCAGAGCTGGAGCGGCGGGCAGCGGCGCAGGAGGCAGGCGGCGGCGCCGTCGAGCTCTGGCTGCGCGGCGACGAGGCCGCCCGCGCCGCGCTGGTCGAACGCGGTTACGCCGCACTTCCCGAGCCGCACCTGCGGCTGAGCGCCATCACCTTCGCGCCGCAAGTGAGCGTGCCGCAGGTCCTGACCGGTTTCTACCTGACGATGGGAGACTGCGATCACTTCTGACCGGCCGTCCGGGCCCGCGCCCCTGGCCAGCAGGCGGGCGCCCTGAGGCCATACAATCCGGGCATGGCACCGCAGCTCTCCGTCGTCGTCCCGGCCTTCAACGAGGCGACGCGTCTCGGACCGACGCTCGAGCGGTTGGGCGCCTTCGCGAGCGACCTTCCGGGGGGTGCGGAGATCGTGGTCGTCGACGACGGCAGCACCGACGGCACGGGAGAGATAGCGGCGCGCTTCCAGGCGCGCGGCTCGTCGTGGCTGCGCTGGATTCCGCTGCCGGCGAACTGCGGCAAGGGAGCGGCCCTGCGTGCCGGCGTGCTCGCCAGTCGTGGGGCCGAAGTTCTGCTCTGCGACGCCGACCTGTCGACGCCGATCGAAGAGTACGCCCGCTTGCGCCCGCATCTCGCGGAGACTGAGCTGGTCCTGGGCAGTCGTGGCGTCGACGAGTCGAAGATCGAACGGCGGCAGCCGCGCTATCGCGAGCTCATGGGTCGGATGTTCAATCTTCTGGTGCGCGCGGTCGCCGTCGAGGGCATTCGCGATACGCAGTGCGGCTTCAAGCTCCTGCGCGGCGATGTCGCCCGGGCGCTGTTCGCCGACCTGCGCGTCGATCGCTTTGCCTACGACGTCGAGCTGATCTGGTTGGCCCGGCGTCGCGGATTCTCCGTCTCCGAGGTCGGCGTGACCTGGATCGACTCGCCGGCTTCGAGCGTGCGCGCGCTGCGCGACTCGACGCGGATGCTCGCCGACATCCTGCGCATCCGCTGGATTCACCGTCGCGAGCCGGGGAGCACTTCTCCCGAGGGCGCAGCGACGAGGGAACGCGCATGACCGTCTGGCGATCTCTCCGGCGCGGCGGCTCCCGGCCTTGATCCGGCAGCCGCAACCTCCCGGCCGGACGAGCGCCGTATCGGCCGCCAGGGCGCTCGTGCTGGCGCCGCACTTCGACGACGAGGTCCTCGGCTGCGGCGGCCTGCTTTGCCGACTCGCAGCTGCCGGCTCCGAGGTGCGCCTCGTCTTTCTCACCGACGGCTCCGGCGGCGTCGAGGAGATCGGCGACCGCGCGCACTACGCGGCACGCCGCGCCGGCGAAGCCGCGCAGGTGGCCGAGCTCCTCGGTTGCGCGAGCGTCGTCTTCGCCGGTCTCCGCGATGGCGCACTCGCCGAAGCTCGCTCCGAGGCTGCTCGGGTCATCCGGCGGGAACTGCTCGCCGAGCGGCCGAACCTCGTACTGGTGCCTTCGCCGCTCGAAGTCTCGGCCGACCATCGCGCGGCGTTCGCGGCGCTTCATGACGCGCTGTCGGGGAGCGCGGCGCCACTCGCCGAGCTGCGGCAGGAGCTCGGGGTCTGGCTCTACGAGGTCAATCATCCCGGCTATCCCGATCTGCTGATCGACGTCAGCGATTGCCGCGGAACTCTCGAGCGCGCCATGGCGATCTACGCCTCGCAGGAAGAGCGCCACCCTTACCTGCGTGCCGCCCTCGGGCTGCGGCAGTTCCGCACCCACACGCTCTCCCCTGCGGTCGAGCTGGCGGAGGGCTATCGCTGCCTGACGGCGGCCGATTTCGCGGCGCGCGATCTCGCGGCGCTGGTAGCCGAGGTGGGTGGCAGCGTGCCGGAGCTCGAGGAGACCGTCCGCCGCACCTACGGCGAGATCGAACGCCTGAACGGGCAGATCCGCGCCATGGAGGCAACGCGAGCCTGGCGCCTGCACCGCTGGGTCGAGCGCTTGCGCAGCGCGCTCGGGCGGGGAGCTCGCTGAGCGATGGATCGCACGCGACGCAAGCTCTCGATCCTCGTCGTGAGCTGGAACGGCAAGACTCATCTCGAAACCTGCCTGCCCGCGATCCAGGCGCAGCGCGATCCGGGGTGCGCCTGGGAGCTGCTGCTGCTCGACAACGGTTCGCGCGACGGCACCGCACCGTGGGTGCGTGCCCGCCATCCCTGGGTCCGCCTGACCGAGAGTCCGACGAATCTGGGGTTCGCCGAGGCCAACAACCGTCTGGCAGCTCTCGCTTCGGGCGACGAGCTCCTTCTGCTCAACAACGACACGCTGCCCGCACCCGACTGGCTCGCCGCGATGGCCGATGCCTCCGCGAGCGCCGCTCCGGACGTGGCGGCGATCGCGGGCCGCCTGCTCGACTGGTCGGGCGAGCGGCTCGACTTCGGCTACGGTATCCGGACCTTCGACGGGCACGCCTTCCAGCTCGACCATCGCCGGCCAGTGGCCGACGCGCGGATCCCGGCGAGCGGCGAGGAGCTGCCGTTCGCCTGCGGCGCCAACATGCTGGTGCGCCGGCGTTCGTTTCTGGAGGCCGGCGGATTCGATGCCACCTACTTCGCCTATCTCGAAGACGTGGACCTCGGTTGGCGCCTCTGGGCCGGCGGCGAGCGCATCTTGGCCACCGGCGAAGCGCTCGTCCGCCACCGCGCCTCCGGCACCAGCGACCGCGTCGGCCCCTACCTGCGCGGTTCGCTGTTCGAGCGCAATGCCCTTCTCACCGCCTGGAAGAACCTCGACGACGAGCTCTGGCCGAAGCTCATGCCCGCGATCCTCGTCACGTTTCTCGCGCGCATCGAAGCCATTCTGGTCGCCGGCAACCTTGGCGCGGCTGAGCTTCTCCGCTACGACCCTTTCACCGGGCAGGTGCTGGCGCGCGGCGCCTCGACGGGGGAAGTGGTGCGCGACCGATCCTGGGTCGATCAGTGGCGGCGGCTCGGTCCAGTCGAGTTCGTCCGACGCGCCGCGCACTGGGCGCGGCGCCGCCTGTTGCGCATCGTCGCCCGCGGCGGATTCGAGTTGGCGCACCCGCAGGCTCTCGCGCATCTGCGCGCTGCCAGCCACTTCTTCGGCCTGCTCGATGTCGCCGCGGCGGCCCGCGCCAAGGCGCTGCAACGCCGGAAGCGCTCCGAGCGCGAGCTCTGCGAGCGCTTTCCCCTGTACCTGATTCCGACCTACCTGGGCGACGAAGCGCTGTTCGCGAGTCCAGGCTTCGCCAGCCTCCTTCCCGATCGTCCGGCGCTGGCGCGGGCCACCCTGGCCGAAGTGATGGAGCTGCCCGCGGAGGGCCGCCGTTGACCGTCGAGTATTCGGTCGTCATCCCGACCTTCAACCGCCGAAGCGTTCTCGGCGAAGTTCTGGCGGCTCTCGAAGGGCAACTCGCAGCGCCGCCGTTCGAAATCCTGGTGGTCGACGACGGCTCGACCGACGGCACCTACGAGTGGCTCGGCGAGCTCTCGGCCGGTCGACCCCTGCACCGCATCCGCCAGGCGAACCGCGGACCGGCGGCGGCGCGCAATCGCGGCGTCGAAGCGGCGGCCGGCACCTGGGTCGCTTTTCTCGGTGACGACACCGTGCCGGAGAGCGATTGGCTCGCGCTCCATGCCGCGCGTCACCGCGCGGAGAAGCTCTCGGCGGCGGAAGCGAAGGTCGCCGTCCTCGGCTATACCGCCTGGCATCCGCGGATGTGGCCAACACCGTTCCTGCGCTACATCAATGAGTACGGCCTGCAGTTCGGATACTCGATCATCGCCGAACCCGACCGCGTGCCGTTCAACTTCTTCTACACCTCGAATCTCTCGCTGGCACGCGAGTGGCTGCTCGCGGAGCCTTTCGACGAGACCTTTCCGGATCCTGCCTGGGAGGACATCGAGGCCTCCTACCGCTTGTCCCGGCGAGGTTTGCGCCTGGTCTACGAGCCGCGGGCGAGGGTGCTGCACGATCACCCGACCGATTTCAGCCGCTTCGCCGCGCGCCAGGAGCGCGCCGGGGCGAGCGCCGTGCGCTTCGCGCGCAAGCATCCGGAGCTCCGCGAATTTCTCGGGCTCGGCGCAGAGGGACCGCCGCCGCTGCCGGGAGGCCGCTCCCGTCTGGCGCGCGAGTGGCTGGTCCGGGCTTTGCAGTTCCTTCCCGTGAGTCTGCCCGGAGCCTGGGAAGAGGCCCTTCGCTATCACTACCTCCGGGGACTGCATCGAGGCTGGCGCGAAGGGCCGGTCGAGGAAATGGAGAGGGTCGGATCATGAACAAGTCGAACGGACGCACCATCCTGGGAATGGCCTTGGCGGCGACGCTGGCGCTGTCGACGACGGCGCTCACGGCGCAGACGAGCGGCGGTCATGCCGGCCCCGGTCACCAGGGCGGCAACAGCGGTGGCAGCAGCTATCGCGGTCAGGGAAACCACAGCGGGCACAGCAGCCACTCCCGCGGCCACTCGCGGGGCCACTACGGCGGCTACTACGGTGGCTACGTCGGCATCGGCTCCCACAGTTGGGGCTATCCGGGCTACGGCTACTACGGCGGCTACGGCTGGTACGGTCCGCCGGCGTGGGGCTACACCTCGGTCTACCCGGTCTCCGGCGCGACCTACGGCGCGCTCGACCTCGACGTGAGTCCGGAGGGGGCTGAGATCTACGTCGACGGCAACCTGGTCGGCGTCGCCGACGATTTCGACGGCTACCCGAACTTCCTCTGGCTGGACAAGGGGACCTACGACGTCGTCATCTTCGCGCCGGGCTACCAGACCATCGCGCGCCAGTATTCGATCTACGGCGGATTGGTGATCGATGTCGAGGATGCGATGGTTCCGGGCAAGGAGACACTGCCGCAGGATCTGGTTTCCAAGCAGACCGTGAATCGCGAAGAGCGATTGCGCCGGGATCGCGAGAACGAGGCCGAGGTGCGGGCCCGGGAAGAGGCGCGGGGTTTCGGCACCGGCCCGATCTCCGAAGAGCGAGACGACCGGGAGCCGCTCGATGCGCGCGGTGCGCCGGGCAGCCTCAGGCTCGAGGTCGAGCCGGGCGACGCCTCGGTCTATCTCGACGGGCGCTTCCTCGGCACCGGCCGCGAGCTGGCGCGCCTGCGTTCGGGGTTGATCGTCGACCCCGGCGAACACCGCGTCGAAGTTGTCCGTCCCGGCTGGCGCTCCGAGGCGCAGACCTTCACGGTCGTGGCGGGAGAAGAGGCGAGCCTCGACATCGAGCTCGACGAGGAGTAGCGCCAGGCTGGTGGTACCCTGAGGTGCATGGCGCCCCGGGAGCCCGTTTCCACGAGCGAATCGGCTCCCGCTGCGCCGGTCTCGAGCCTCGCAGACCTGCACCTGCACACCGTCTACTCCGACGGCATGTGCTCGCCGGAGATGCTGATCAACGCCGTGGCTGCGGAAGGCAGACTGCGGGTGATCGCGATCACCGATCACGACACGCTGACGGGAAACTGGGTGGCGCGCGACCACCTGGAGCGTTTTCCGGAGCTCGGCGAGCACCTCGAGCTGATCCCGGGTGTCGAGGTCTCGAGCCGCGACGGGCATATTCTCGGGCTCTGGGTGGAGTGCGATGTTCCGAAGGGGCTGAGCGCCGCGGACACCGTCGCGGCGATCCACGCCCAGGGAGGAGTGGCGATCGCCGCCCACCCTTTCACCTTCGCGTTGCGTCTGCTCGGCTTGAAGGGGGTCGGCCGGTTGATCGCCACCGTTCCCTTCGATGCCGTCGAGGTCGCCAACTCGAATCCGACGGAGATCGGCGGCAACACCTGCACTCTTCTCTATAACCGCGCTCTCGGGCGGAGGCTGCCGGAAGTGGGCGGCTCCGATGCACATTTCCTTTCGGTGGTCGGGCGGACGGGCACGCGGTTTCCCGGCACCAGTGCGAGCGATCTACGCAGTGCGATCACCTCCGGTACGACCCGCTCCTTCGGCAGCCCCTGGACCTGGCACTTGGCCTCGTACTTGCGCGATCGAAGGCGTCTGCACCGGGTGCTGCGCGAGCGCGGGATCAGCCTGCACTTTCTCTAGGCGGGAGCGCCCTCTTCGCGGGCCCGGGCGACATAGCGCGGGCGCACGGCGCGCAGGGCCTCGACCACCCTCAGGCAGCGCGTCGCCGCGGTTTCGGCAGCGACCGCCATAGCTGGGCCTTCCAGTGTCGGAGCGAGTTGCTCGAGGCTGCCCAGCGCGGCCTGCAACCCGGCGGCACCGATCGCTCCGGCGCTGGCCTTGAGCGCGTGGGCAGCGGCAGCGAGGCGGCGCGCATCGGCGGCCGCGCCGGCGGCACGAATCGCGCTGACGCCCGCCGGCGCATCTTCGATGAACAGGTCGAGAATCTCCACGACGAGGGCCGGCTGGCCCATCGCGCTCGCCTCGAGCCGGCTCCAGTCGATCGCCTCGAGGTCGCCCAAGCTGGTGCTCTGTTGCGCCGTGGGCGGCGCGGCCTGGATCTCCTGCGGCTTCGGCCGCCAGCCGCGCGCGGCGAGATGCGTGGCGATGATGTTGCGCACGCGCTCCGGGTCGAACGGCTTGGCGATGAAGTCGTCCATGCCGGCGGCGGCGGCGCGGGCGCGCTCCTCCGGCAGCACGGAGGCGGTGAGCGCGAGAATCGGCAGCCGGTCGGCGGACAGGCCGAGCTCCGTGCGAACCCGTCGCGTCGTCGCAAAGCCGTCGAGCTCAGGCATCTGCACGTCCATCAGGACGAGGTCGAACTCCTCCGTGGCGAGGCGCTGCAGCGCTTCGAGCCCATCGCTCGCGATCTCGACTCTGGCGCCGAAGCGGCGGAGAATCCGCGAGGCGACCACCTGATTCACCCGATTGTCCTCCACCAGCAACAGGCGGGCGCCGGCGAGCTCGACCTCGGCGCCGCGAGCGGAGGCGGTGCCCTGGGGGAGCGCTCCGGCGGGGGCCATGGCGAGGTCGAGCCGCAGGGTAAACGTCGAGCCGCCGCCGGCGCGATCCTCGACGCAGACCTCGCCTCCCATGCGGTCCACGAGTTGCTTCACGATGGCGAGACCGAGTCCGGTGCCGCCGAAGCGGCGGGTCGTGTCGGAGTTCTCCTGGGCGAACGGCTCGAAGATCTGGGCGCGCTTCTCGGGCGCGATGCCGATGCCGGAGTCGCTGACCGAGAGCTCCACCCTCACGCGGTCTCCGACCGGCGGCGCCGCCCGGGCAGCCAGAACGACCTCGCCGGTGTCGGTGAACTTGAGTGCGTTCGACACCAGGTTGATGAGAATCTGACGCAGGCGCGTGGGGTCTCCGAGGAGCGGTGCATCTAGGCCCGGTCCGATCTCGAGACGCAGCGCCAGGCCCTTGCGCTCGGCGTCGAAACGCGTCGCCCCGGCGAGATCGCCGAGCAGGCCGCCGAGCGAGAAGGGGATCGATTCGAGGTTGACGCCTCCGGCTTCGAGCTTGGAGATGTCCAGAACGTCGTTGATGAGCGCGAGGAGCGTGTCGGCGGAGAAGCGGATCGCGTCGAGGTAGCTCTTCTGCTCACTTCCGAGGACGGTCTCGTCGAGCAGGAAGGTCATGCCGATGACGGCGTTGAGTGGCGTGCGGATTTCGTGGCTGATGCTCGCCAGGAAACGTTCCCGTGCGCGGGCCGAGGCGGCGATCGAGAGGTTGGCAGCGGTCAGCTGCTCTTCGAAGCGTTTGCGCTCGGTGATGTCGATGCCGTAGCCCAGGGCCGAAACGACCCGTCCGGCGTCGTCGACCACCGGGTGCACGAAGCGCACGAAATGACGCAGATCGCCCTGGCGGTCGGTGAACGACTCTTCGAAGGTGCTCGAAGCTCCGGACTCGAGCGCCTCCCGTATGCGAACGACTCGCTGCTCGCCGATCTCCGGCGCGAGTCCGCGCCGGGCGCAGAACTCGGCGTCGGTGTGACCGACGATCCAGCGCCGGGTCTCGGAGTCGGCAATCGCACTCGGTGTCACGTGGAGATAGCGCAGCTCGCGATCGAAAACGGCCAGCTGCACCGGCATCGAGTCGAGGACCTGCTCGTAGAAGTTCTTCAGCCTTGCCACCTCGCGCTCGGCGCGGACGCGCGCGGTCACCTCCCGGTAGTGCCAGGCATGGCCGGACTGCCTGCCGTCGAGCGTGATCGGCACGAAGTCGCGTTCGACGATGCTCCCGTCGACCATTTCGAGCAGCTCGTTGACCACCGGTTGCCGGGCCTCGAGGGCCCGCTCGACGCTGGCAATGAAAGCATCCGGATCGACGAACAGGCTCTTGCTGCCCTCGGCCGCGTGCGTGCAGTCCGCGCCCACCATGGCTTCGGGGGGGGCCGGCACGTGGAACATCCGGCAGAAGGAGTTGTTGGCGAGAGCGATGCGGCGATCGCCGGTCTCGACCAGGACGGCCCCCTCGAGGCTGCCGACGAGCGCAGCCAACCGGCCGGCCTGCTCGACGGCGCGGCGCTCGGAGGCGGCGAGGTCGTCGAGCCGCCGCACCGACCGGGCGTGCTCGCGCGCCCACCCGAGCGTGTCGGCCAGGCGGCGGAAGATCAGCCGCAGTCGGCCGTAGTCGCCGATCTCGCGGATCGTGCCGACCGTCCTGCCGGCGAGCCAGAGATGGCCTTCGGCTCCCAGCGCGAACAGTCCCTCCCGGCCGTCGCTCGAGATCCACACCTGCGACGCCGCCGGAACGGTCGCCATCCGGGAGAGGTCGCGCGGCGGTGCTGCCGCGCCCTTCGCGGTCCAGCTCGCGATCTGCCGCGGCTCGCGCCGACCCTCCTCGCGCTGCAGCCAGACGCTGGCGCCGGCGAGCGCGAGACGTTCGCCCAGCTCGGAGACGAAACGGCGCGCGACCTCTTCGGGTGGCAGACGCTCGGTCGCCACCTCGAGCAGTGCGAACAGCGCTTCGTGCGACCAGCTGGGGAGGTGAGTGCGCCGCTCACTCATCTCCGGCACCTTCTCCCGCGGCGCCGGGCCGGCGATGGGTCCAGGTCGTGAGGCGGATGCGCTGGCCCTGCGGCTCGCTTTCGTAGCGCACCTCGTCGACACTGGCCGCGATCAGGTAGACGCCGAAGCCGCTGGCGCGTCCGCCTTCGAAGTCCGGCGGAGCGACGGTCGAGGGATCGAAGGCGACGCCATCGTGAACCAGACTGACTTCGATCCGTGAGGCATCCGCGATCGTCTCCAGCCGCACAAGCGCGCCGGATCTGCCGCCGAGCGCGTGCCGGACGACGTTGACGAACGCCTCGTTGACCGCCAGTACGAGCGCGCGCAGCCGGTCGTCCGCGAGAGCGGTGGGCGGCCCCCCCGCCGCTGCGGCGACCGCGGCGCGCAGGCGCGGCAGCTCGTCGAGGCTGGCCGCGAGATCGAGCGCCGTGGCGTGCGAGCCGGCATGCGACCGGCCGTGGACCCTTACGGCGACACAGGTCAGGTCGTCGCTGACCGGCGCTCCGCCAACGAAGGCGCGCACCGCGGCGTGCATGGCGTCGACCAGCTGCCGCGGCCTGGCGGACCTCTCCCTGCCGACGAGCGCGCGCAGGCGCTCGACGCCGAATAGCTCGCCCTGAGGGTTGCGCGCCTCGGTCAGCCCGTCGGAGTAGAAGACGACGAGGTCGCCAGGGGCAATGGCGCAGGAGACCTCGCGAAACTGCGGGTCGTCGGAGATGCCGAGCGGCGGGTCGAGCCCCGGCAGCTCTTCCGGCTCGCTGGCCGCAGCGCGCACCAGCAGCGTCGCGGTGTGGCCGGCGTCGACGAGCGTCAACCGGCCCGCGCCGAGATCGAAGCGCGCCAGCACCAGCGTGGCGAAGCGCTCGAGCTCCGAGAGCTTGGGTGCCAGCGCGCGCGCCACCTGGTCGAGAAGCTGCGCCGGCGAGGGCAGGGCGGCGTTCTCGCATCTGGCCGAGCCGCGGCGCGCCAGCACGCGCAGGATCTTCGCCTTGATCGCGGCCGCGACCAGCGCCGCAGGCAGGCCCTTGCCCATGACGTCGCCGACGACGACGTCGAGCAGCTCGTCGCCGTGTGCGATGAAGTCGTAGAAGTCGCCGTCCACCCCTTCGGAGGCGGCGGACAGGGCGGCGATCTCGAGGCCCGGAAACTCCGGCGGAGCGCCGAGCAGCAGCGTCTGCTGGATCCGGTCGGCGACTTCGACCTCGCGTGCGCGCGCTTCGCGCAGCCGAGTCTCGGCGGCGGCGCGCTCGCGGAGGGCGCGCTCGAGGTCGGACATGCGATCGGCGAGCTCGCGCTCGAGCGTTGCGACGCGCAGGCCGACCTGAATCCGGGCCAGCAGCTCGCGCGGCTCGAACGGCTTGGTAACGAAGTCGTTGGCCCCCGCCTCGAGTCCGGCGACGATGTCTTCGGTGGTGTCGCGCGCGGTGAGCAGAATGAGGTAGATCGAGCTTCGCCTCGGATGATCCAGCAGCCGGCGGCAGACTTCGACGCCGGAGACCTCCGGCATCATCCAGTCGAGCAAGGCGACCGGTGGTGGATCGTCGCCGGAGAGGATGCGCCAGGCGGTCTCGCCGTCGCTCGCGAGCACGGGCTCCAGGCCGAGCTTCTCGATCACCGCCAGGATGAGCCGCGCCTGGAGGCGCTGGTCCTCGGCGAGGAGAATTCTCATCGGGCCGGTCCTTTCCACGTAGGCGTCCCTCTCATGCCTGCACCCGACGCCACAGGTCGAGGCAACGCGCCGGCATTCCGGCGACGCTGCTTCCGACGAGCGCTGCCGCCGTCGGCGAGGGCTCTCCGGCGAGCGCTGCGGGCAGCGCCCGCAGGATTCGCGCCCGCGGGTGCTCGGCCATGGCGCGCCACGGCCGAAGCCCGCGCGGTCCGAGGAGTCTCAGGTGACGCGCGACGAGCGCCGGGCGCTGCAGCGGCGGCTCGGCGAAGAGTCCGTCCCGGCGAGCATAGGCCTCCCAGGAAGGCGCCGCCCAGCCCGAACGGAGAGTCTCGCTCCAGCTCCAGCAGGCGAGCACGGCGGCGACCGCCTGGGCGACTTCGTCCTCGAGGGTCGGCGGTGGTGGCGTCGGTAGGAGGCGCTCGGCCAGCGCGGCGCGATGTCGCTCGACGAGGCCGGAGATGGGCGGCAGGGCTCCCGGCGGAAGGGCTTCGAGCGCCCGCTGGCGCGCCGCATAGCCGACGACGAACGCTCGGTGTGCGACGAGTGTCGTGGCGCCGCAGGCGAGCCAGGCCTTGGCGACGAACTTCCAGACTCTCTCGGCGGGGAGTGCTTCGTGCCGCGACCAGAGCAGGAGCGCTCCGCGGTTGGCGAGATAGCGAACCCCTTCGACGGCGGGCAGCAAGTTGGGGGGCAGCGGGCGCATGCCCGCGAGCGCCGCGGGGTCGCCGGAGAGAAAGTGTGGCGCGGCGAACAGCTCGCACCACATCATCGTGAACGGCAGCCGGCCGAGCTCCTCCGCGCGCAGCGGAGAGAGCTCGACCTCGATCCCGAGGCGCTCCGCCTCCCGCTCACCCACTGCGGCGAGTCGCCGCCGCAGGGACGCCAGGTGCCAGCGCGGAACGCCAGCCACCACCGCGACCAGGTCGTAGTCGTTGAGGGGCCGCCAGGCTCCGCCGGAGTCGCGCCGACCACCGCCTTCGCCGCGCCCGTAGCCGCCACCGAGGAGCAGGGCGCGGAGCGAGCTTCCGAGCTCGCGCTCGACGACCCGGGCGAGTCCGTCGAGGTCTGAAGCGATGCGGCGCTCGAGGTCTGCTTCGCCAGCAGGCGTGTACGGGCCGGGGCTACTCACCGGCGAGACCCTCGCGCAGGCCGCGGCGGTAGCTCGCGCGCTGCACCCACCGCACCGCCGGCGCCGCGAGCGCGGCGCGGAGCTCGCCTGTGGCCAGGCAGCTCGCCACATCGCGCGCGACGCCCGCCGCCCAGGGGCGCAACAGGCCGCCGACGAGACCGGTGTCGAGCGTCGCGCGGGGGAAGATCGCGGCGTCGGCGCGTCCTTCGCCGGCGTATCTGCGGCGCATCTCGTCCAGGGTGTAGTTGTGGGAGTGCATGGCCACCGAATCGGCGGCGTAGGCGATTCGCCAGCCCTCCTGGCGGCGATGCCAGCTCCAGTGCACATCTTCCGAGTAGCGGATCGCCTCGTCGAAGGGTCGCGACTCCCAGACGCTTCGCCGGACCGCGGAGGAGGCCATCGAGAAGAAGTGGCGCCAGGTCGCGGCGCGCCGCCCGTCGCCGAAGGCGCGCTCGTAGTCGAGCACGACCAGGGGGTGGGCATCCGGCCGGGCGATCTGGCGGCCAAAGGTCGCTGCGACCCCGGGATCTTCGAAGGGCGCCACCAGGCGCTCGAGCCAACGGTCATGCTGAGGTGTGCAGTCGGAGTTGACGAAGGCGACGATCGGCTGCGCTCCCTGGCGCATCCCCTGGTTGAGAACCCGGCCCGGAATGTAGCTGCCGGGCGGGATCTCGATCAGGCTGAGGGGATGGCGCCGGAGAATTTCGAGCGAGCCGTCGCGCGAGCCCGAGTCGATCGCGACGACGCACGGTCGGACGCCACGCTGGGCAAAGATGGCGTCGAGGGTTTCGCCCACGACCCGGACGTCGTTCAAGCAACGCATCACGACGAGAATTTCAGGCTCCACGGGGACTCCTCTCCGGCACAGGTGCTGGCCGGAACGTGATGCGATAGCGGGTGACGCGACTGCCCGGGCGCAGCCGCCCGATCGCCGAACCGATGCCGAGCAGACCGAAGAAGGTCATCGCCAGACCGGTCTGGAGCAGCGCCCACTCGAGGGAGGATTGCAGGACGACGGTGGCGAGGCTGCCGAGCAGTGCGAGCATCATCACGCTGCGCAGATCCTCTCCGAGGTGACGAGCGAGAAAGACCAGCTGTCGCCCGAACGCCGCGAGGAGGAGCCAGAGGAGAGCGGCGAGCCCTCCCCAGCCGAGCTCGCCGGCGGTGAGAAAGTAGAGGTTGTGGCAGAGACCGCCGCGGTCGAGCCCGTCGCCGAAAGGCTCCGAGTAAGGTCCGTCGGTGCCGTAGGAGAAGTTGTTGACGCCGATTCCGAACGTCCTTTCGTTCGCCATCTGCCGCGCCACCTGGTTGAACTCGACCCGCGCCTCGCCGGACGAAGCCGGCGCCTCGCGGATGCGGCGAGCCATCTTCTGCACGGCGAAAATTCCAGGTGGAATCGCCAGCGCGATCATGAGCGCCACCAGCCCGAGCTTGCGCGGTCGCAAGCGCAGCGCCAGTGACAGCGGCAGGACGATCGCGACGGCGAGACCGAACGACACCCAGGAGCCGCGCGACAGGGTGAGCACCACCGTCCCCGCGGTGAAGCCGAAGACGACGAAGAGGAACCAGGCCCAGCGCGTGCGGATGTTGAGCAGGGCCGCGAGCACCACCGGCGCCAGCATGTTGAGGTACATGCCGAGGGTGTTCGGGTGATCGAACGACCCGCGCACGCGATAGACGCCCTTGGCATAGTCCTGGAGGGCGTCGAAGCTCTCGATCGCGGCGCAGCCGACGATGGCCCAGAGCACCCAGCGCAGG
Source organism: Acidobacteriota bacterium (assembly GCA_052035735.1). GTDB lineage: Bacteria > Acidobacteriota > Thermoanaerobaculia > Multivoradales > JAGPDF01 > JAGPDF01. The sequence continues at coordinate 41,767 of JBPOHI010000042.1, read as the reverse complement.
TCGTCTTCGTCGCGCACCGCGTTGGCGACCACCCAGAAGGCGAGCGCGTAGCGCGCGAACTTGAGCAGGCCGAAGAGCGCGTAGAGGGGAACCTCGGACGACGTGGCCGAGAGAACGGCGAAGGTCACCCAGGCGAGGATCGGCAGGGAGAGCGCCGGCACCCAGCGCGGCGGATGGCGCCCGGCCTGGGCGAGGATCGCCGCCAGCAGGGCGAAGACGATCACATCCTGGCTGCCGATCTCGAAGCCGCGGACCCAGCCGCGGTACTGCTCGTGCGAGGCGAAGTTGACGTCGAACAGGCGCGTCGCGCCGAAGAAGTAGCCGCACAGGAGGTAGCGCCGCATCGGCTGCCACGCCGAAGCCAGCGCGGCCAGCGCGATCGCGCCAACCGCGAGCAGCAGGCTCGCGACGATGAGCTTGTTCATGCGGCGCTGCTCGGGCGAGCGGCGCGGATCAGAAGCTGGCTGCCGCGGACTCTGCCGACGGGAAGACGTCGAACACCCTGAACAGACGGGTGAGCTCGAAGATCGTCTTCACCGGCGGCGTCATGCCGCACAGCTTGACGTCGCCACCCGCGGCGCGGGCCGCCTTGAGCACGGTCAGCAGCGCGCCGAGCGCCGAGGAGTCGATGAAGGAGACCGTCGACAGGTCGATGACCAGCCGGCTCGCGCCGCCCTCGACGAGCTTCTTGAGATGGTCGCGTGCCGCGGTCGAGTTGCGGGCGTCGAGCTCGCTCGGCGCGACGAGAGTGGTGACGGTGCCGATGACGGTGGTTTCGAACATGTGCTCTCCTTGCGGCGCTCCAAGTCCGCCGCGGGTCAGGATACTCCCCGGCGCTCCCGATAGGCGCGCCAGAGAAAAAGCGGGTTGCCGATGACGTACCGGCGCCACATGCGTCCGGGCTCCTGCAGCAGACGCCAGGTCCATTCCAGGCCGAGCTCGCGCAGCCAAGCCGGGGCGCGGCGAATGCGGCCGGAATAGAAATCGAAGAGCCCGCCCACCCCGAGGGCGGCGCCGACGCCCAGCTCCGAGAGGTGGGCGGCGAGCCACTCCTCCTGCGCTGGCGCGCCGAAGGCGACCAGCAGGAGGTCCGGGGCGGCGGCGCGGATGCCGGCGATGACCTCGCGCTCCTCGGCGCTGTCGCGGGCGAAAAAGCCGTGGCGAGCGCCGGCAATGCGAAGGCCCGGCCAGCGTTCCCGGGTCTTCTCGACCAGCGCATCGACCACTCCCGGGCGGGCGCCAAGGAAGTAGATCGACGAGCCGGCGGCGGCCGCCGCCTCGCACAACCGGGGAAAGAGGTCCGTTCCGTTGACGTTTGCCGCCAGGGCGAGGCCGCGCATCCGGCAGGCGTAGTGCAGGCCGATACCGTCCGGGAGGACGACGTCGCAGGTGGCGAGCACGCGGCGGTAGCTCTCGCGTTCGAAGGCCTTGTTGAGACAGTCCGGATTCACGAAGGCAAGTAGCCGCGAAGCGCCGCGGGGCGCGGCGAGCAGCCAGTCGACCGCTTCGGGCATCGTCCAGTTGTCGATGCGCACCCCCAGGAGACGCAACTCGCGCGGGGTCGCGAGCGAGCCGCCGCCGATGACCGCCGCCGGCAGCGCGCGCAGGAGGAGCCCGGCCTCGCCTCCCAGGCCGAGAGCGTGGATCTGCTCGAGATCGGCGCGCGTCCGGCCTTCGAAGGCGATGTTGGCCGACCGCCGTACCGCGAACAGGCTGGCAAGGCCCGGGCGCACGGCGAAGCGTTGCAGATCGCGGGTGCCGAGCTCGTCGCGGCGCGACTCGAGCTGCGGGGCCGGTCCGACCAGGGCGAGGTCGCCACGAACGACCGCCCAGAGCCACGGGATCCGGGCGAGCGGTCCGCCGCTCGCGAAGCGTCTGAGCTCGATCGGCTGCTGGAACCGCCCGAGGTAGTTCTCGCGCACGAGCGCCGGACGGCCGTTCCAGCGCGCGGCGACGGCGGCGAGCAGCGCGAGCGGCGCGGTGAGCAGCGACAGCGTGGCGGCGACCAGCAGGTCGCCGAGGCGGCGGATCGCGGCCACCGCGAAGGCGACCGCGGCGAGCGACAGTTGCAGCCGGGCGCGCCGCAGGCGGGAGGCCGGTCCTAGCCGGTCAAGCGCGGTCGGTGTGGGCTCGTCGTGCATCGATGACCTCGCGCAGCAGCCGGGCGGTGGCCGCTGCGGTCGCTTCCCAAGTGTAACTTCGCGCGTTCTCGATGCCGCGCCGAGCGAGCTCCGCCCGGCGGTCCGGATGATCGACCAGGGTCGCGATGGCCTCGGCGATCGACTCGGGATCGAGGGGGTCGAAGAGCAGGCCGGCGCCGCCCATCACCTCAGGAATCGAAGAGCAGTCGGCGCCCGCCACCGCCAGGCCGCAGGCCTGCGCCTCGATGACCGGCAGGCCGAAGCCCTCGAACAGCGAGGGGAAGACGAGCGCCGTGGCGGTGGCGTAGAGCATCGGCAGATGGCGATCGGCGACGAAGCCTAAGCAGTGCACGCGGTCGCCGAGCCCGAGGTCGCGGATCGCGGCGTCGACCGCCTCGGCGCCGTTCCATCGACCGCCGGCGAAGACGAGATGCTCGGCGAGACCGGGCCGCCGGTCGAGCAGGCGGCGGTAGGCCGCGAGCAGGTTGACGTGGTTCTTTCCCGGATGTTCGAGTCGCGAAACGTAGAGCAGAAAGTGCTCCGGCAGGCGGACGCCGTCGCGCTGCAACTCGCCGCGGCTCGCCGCGGTGTCCCGGGGATGGAAGGCGGTGGCGTCGAAGCCGTTGGCGATGCGAACGATCCGCTGCGGAGGGCAGTGGGCGAGCCGGACGAGATCGTCCTCGGTCGATCGCGAGATGGCGATGACGCGCGTCGAACGGCGGATCATCCAGGGAAGGAGACGGCGCAGGTAGAGCTCGCGGAGCGGGTCGTACTTGCCCTGCATGTGCAGCCAGGAGAGATCGTGCACCACTGCCACGGAGGGCAGGCGGGCGAACGGCGCCAGACGGCGATTTCCGGCCGGCAGGTAGAGCGCATCGGCGCCGGCGCGCCGCGCCGCTTTGTCCCACCACGCGGCGTGCCAGAAGAGAGAGGGTGGCGGACGATTCCAGAAGGTGCTGCTGGCATGCCAGGTCACGCGCGACCCGAAGCGCTCGAAGCAGCCGTCGAAGACCGGCAGGTCGGTGCGCGCGGCGAAGAGGTGGAAGGCAGCCTCCGGCATCGCCTCGACCAGGCACGGCACGACCGACTTCAGATACCGGCCGATCCCCGACGTGCCGCGATCGTTGGCGAAAAGCGAGACGGCGACGGCGGTCTCAGTCCCCGGCATCGCGCTCTCCTTCCTGCGGGGCGAATTGGACCCGTGCGGCGGCGGCCGCCAGCAGCTCTTCGCTGCGCGCCAGATAGTCCTCGAAACGGAACGCTGTGCGCGCCCGCTCGTGTCCGGCCCGGCCCATGCGAGCGGCGAGCGAAGGCTCGGCGAACAGCTCGTCGATGGCATGGCCGAGCGCCTGCCAGTCGGCCTCCGGCGCGAGGATCCCGGTTTCGCCGTCGGCCAGCCAGTCGGGAATTCCGCCGACCGCGAAGCCGACCACAGCGCGGCTCGCCCACATCGCTTCGAGTCCGACCATTCCGAAGGGTTCGGGCCAGCGCGACGGCACGGCGACGACCCGCGCCCGGGCGTAGTAGCTCGCGAGGGAGTCGTGCGGTACCCAGCCGACGAAGCTCACGCGTCCGGCGAGCCCGAGTTCGCGCGTCAAGGAGACGCACTCGTTCAAGTGGTTTCCGGTACCGACGATGAGTGCCCGGAACTCCGACCGCACCTCGGCGAGCGCGCGCAGCAGCAGGTCGACGCCCTTGCCGCGGATGATCTGACCGACGTAGAGCAGGATGGGCTCGCCAGCGGGTGGCAGCGGTTCGCGTTCGAGGCCCGCCGGCACCGGCGCGAGCCGGGCGACCTGCGCGGCGTCGAAACCGCTGCGCACCAGCATGTCGACCATCCAGCGCGAACCCGCGGCGAGCCGCGGAAGTTCGCGCGCCTGGGCGAGCTCGGCCGCGCGGGCGCGGAGATCGATCCAGCCTGGCAGGCCGGGTACGGGTCCGGCGGGCGAGACGAGGCAACCGTGGGCGATGCAGCGCCAGCCCATCGGGTGCCGGCAGATTCGCGTGCTCAGCGGGAAGTACTTGTGGCGGCGCGGGCAATAGAGGTCGTGATCGTGGACGTAGCGCAGGGCGCGGCGGCCGGCGAGCATACGTTCGAGGCTCGCAGCGTGGCTCCAGCGGTGCAGGTAGACGACCTCCGGGTCAGCCGTCTCGAGCGCCCGCGCCAGCTGCCGGCCCCAGGTTCCCTCAGCGCCGCCCAGTTCGAGGCGGTGGCGCGAGGCAAATGGCGCCGCGAGAGGTGACCGGCCGATCGCCGGGGCTTCGCTCGACAGCAGGTGGACATCGTGGCCGCGCGCAGCAAGACCGGCGGCGGTGTCGTCGACGAGCTGTTCGACGCCGCCGTAGTACCAGCCCTTCTCGTTGACCAAGAGGACTCGCATCGGCCACCCGGCAGTATAGGCCAGGGTCCCACCCTTCGGACGCTACCGGGATCGGGTTCGTGCGCGCATACTTGTGTTGCAGGTGAGGAAGGGGCGAGGCATGCCTAGCCGGATGGCGATCGTCATGTTCGTGGATGCCTGCGGCTGGGAGGTGGTGCGCACGCGCCCCTGGTTTCTGGCGAATCTCGCCTGTCGCAGGCGGGTACCGTCGATCTTCGGCTTCTCGTCCGCCTGCGTGCCGGCGATTCTCACCGGCCGCCCCCCCGATCGCAACGACCACTGGTCGAGCTTCTTCTACTCGCCGTCGACCAGCCCGTTCAAGGTCCTGCGGCTGCTACGCTTCCTGCCCCGCTCGCTGTTCGACCGCGGGCGCGTGCGGCGCTACCTCTCCAAGGCGATCGCGGCGGCGTACGGCTTCGACGGCTACTTTCAGATCTACAACCTGCCGTTCGAAGCGTTGCCGCTCTTCGACTACGCCGAGAAGAAGGACATCTTCCGGCCCGGCGGTATCAACCGCGGCGATTCGATCTTCGATCAGCTGGCGAGCTCCGGCGTGCCGCACCATGTCTCGAACTGGCGGCGATCGGAAAGCGAGAACGTCGCCGCGCTCGCCTCCGCTGTCGCCACCGGCGAGCCGCGCTTCGCGTTTCTCTACAGCGCCGATCTCGACGGCCTGATGCACGGTACGACCAAGGACTCGCCGCGCGTCGACGAGAAGCTGCGCTGGTACGAGAGCGAGATCGAGAAGCTCCTCTCTGCCGCGAGCGCGCGCTACGACGAGGTCCGGTTCGCCCTCATCTCGGATCACGGCATGACGACGATTCACACCGTCGTCGACTGGATGCCGCGGGTCGAAGCCCTCGGCCTCGAGTTCGGCGTCGACTACGCCGCGGTACACGACTCGACGATGATGCGCTTCTGGTTCTTCCGGCCCGAAGCCGAGCAGGCGATCCGCCAGGCTCTCCCCGATGGTCCAGAGGCGCGCTGGGTGCGGCGCGAGGAGCTCGAGGCTTACGGCACTTTCTGGCCGGACGGCAAGTTCGGCCAGGGCATCTACGCTCTCGAACCGGGAGTGCTGCTCAATCCATCGCACATGGGGAGAGTGGCCCCGGCCGGCATGCACGGCTATCGCCCGGAGCATCCCGACGCTGACGCGACCCTGCTCGCGTCGTTCGAGCCGGCGACCGCGACCCGTTCCATTCTCGACTTCCACGGCCTGATGCGCGAGATGGCAGCTTGGGCGACGACGCGATAGCCGGCACGCTGGCGCCTCCCGTGGCCGGGCCTTCGGCATCGCAGCGCGTCGCCGGACAGGCGGTCTGGTCGGTGCTCGCCAAGGTCGCGACGCTGGCCGGCACGCTCGGTGTCTCCGTCCTCGCCGCGCGGATGCTGGGCAAGGATGCCTTCGGCGTCTGGTCGCTCGCCAGAAACCTCGGTGCGTTCGGCGTGCTGCTCGTCTCCGCCGGTCTCGACCGCGCCCTGCTGCGCTTCGTGCCCGAGCTCGAAGCGCTGGGGGCACAGGCGGGTGTGCGCCGCCTGCTGCGCACCGTGCTGCTCCTGCAGCTCGCCTTGTGGGCGGCTGCGAGCGCGCTCCTGCTGCTGCTCGCGCCGCTCTTCGAGCGTCTGTTCACGCCCGCACTCCTGCCGCTCCTGCCGGCGGTCTGCCTGTTCGCCGCCGCCTTCGCCTTCAAGGAGACGCTGTACCAGATCCACTTCGCCCTCGGACGGGCGCGGATTCTCGCCATCGCCACGACGGTGACTGGAGTCGGCTGGCTGGCGCTCACGGCCGTCTGGCTCAGTGCCGGCGGCGGGGCGGGAGCGGTGCTGGCGGCGCAGAGCCTGGCACTCCTCGCGGCGGTCGGTCTCCTCGTGCCGTCGCTCGGTCGCGCGCTCGCCGCCGTTCCGCAGCGCACTTCGGAGGGGATCGCCGGGCGACGGCTGGGTGCCTACGCCGGCTCGCAGATGGGCTCGAGTCTGGTCAACCTGGTCGTCCAACGCCAGTCCGAGATCTACTTCCTCGCCGCGGTCGCCTCGCCGGCGGTCGTCGGCTTCTACGATCTCGCCTACTCTCTGCCGCAGCTCGGGCTCGAGCTCGTGCCGTTGTCGCTCTATGCCGTCGTGCTTGCGGCGATGACCTCGACCGTGCACCGCGATCCCAGCCGGCTCGCCTCTCTCGTCGGCTGGTACTACAAATTGCTCGCTGCGGTGACCCTGCCGTTCGCGCTGCTCGGCGCCGCCTGGGCGGACCGTGCGGTCGTCCTGCTCTACGGCGAGGCGATGGCGCCGGCGGGCGATCTCGCCCGCGTCTTCTCCCTGGTGCACCTGCTGCCGTTCGTCTCGCTGCCGGTGGGAGCGGCACTCAACGTCACCGAGCGCTCGCACCGGACGCTGCGCTTTGGCCTGGCACAGGTCGGCGTCAACCTGCTGCTCGACTTTCTGCTCATCCCGCGCTTCCAGGTCGCCGGCGCGGTCGCCGCCGTGGTGTTGACCTTCCTGCTGGTGACGCCGCTCACCCTGCGCTACGCCGTCCGCCAGACCGGGCCGCTGGAGTTCCCCTGGCGCTGGATCCTGCGGCTCGCCGCGGGGCTGGGTCTGGGGGTCTTGCCGGCGCTGGCGCGACCCTGGCTGCCGGGCGGTTGGGGGCTCGCTGTCGGCGTGCTGGCGGCGCTGCCGCTGATGGTGCTCGGCGTTCGCCTTTCCGGCGTGCTCGGCACCGAAGAGCGCTACCGCCTGCGCACGACCGCCTATCCGGGCCGGCGATGGGTGCTCCTCGCTTTGGGAGTGGCGCGGTGAGGATCCTCCATGTCGCCCGCCGCTTCACTCCGACCGCCTGGGGCGGCACCGAAGCGGTGGTGACGGCGCTCGCCCGCGCGCAGCGTGCCGCCGGGCACGACGCGGAGCTGCTCGCCACGGCGGCCTTCTCGCGCCCGGGCCGCGACGAGGTGCTCGGCGTGCCGGTGCGCCGCTTCGGCTACACCTACGGCCGTTTCCCGCTTTCGCGCGCCGGACGGCGGGCGCTCGACGCCAAGGGGGGCAATCCCCTCTCGCCGGGGCTGCTGCGGGCGATGCTCGCGGCGCCTGAACCGGACATCCTGCACTGTCACACCATGCAGCGTCTGGCCGGGCAGGTGCGCTTCGCGGCGCGCCGCCTGGGAGTTCCTTACGTCGTCCAGCTGCACGGCGGCGCCTTCGACGTTCCCGAGGCAGAGCTCCGCGAGATGGCGGCGCCGGCGCGGCGGACGCTCGACTGGGGCAAGGTCCCGGCGGCGCTTCTCGGCAGCCGCGGCTTCCTGCGCGACGCCGATCTCGTGCTGGTCCTTTCGGAGACCGAGCGTGTCCGCGCGGCAGCGGCGTTGCCGGGGACGCGCATTGAGCGCCTGGCGAACGGCGTCGACGCGACGCGCTTTGCGAGCGGCGATCGCGCGCGCGGCCGGGCGCGGCTCGGATTGCACGCCGCGGAGCCGCTGCTGCTCACCGTGGCGCGCGTCGACCCGCAGAAGGACCAGCTGGCGATCGCCGACCTGCTGGCGGTGCTGCCCGGCGTGCATGCAGCGCTCGCCGGTCCGGTCACCGTGCCGGGCTACGACGCCGACATCGTGGCGCGCGCGCATCTGCTCGGCGTCGCCGACCGGTTGCATCTGCTCGGTCCGGTGACGCCGGAGAGCTCCGAGCTGGCGGATCTCTATCGCGCCGCCGACCTCTTCGTGCTGCCCTCGCGCCACGAGCCGTTCGGCATCGTGGTGCTCGAAGCCTGGGCGTGCGGTCTCGCAGTCGTCGCTTCGCGCGTCGGAGGTCTGGCCGAGCTGGTGTCGCCGGAACGCACGGGAGTGCTGGTCACGCCGGGAGCTCCGGCGGAGCTCGCCCTCGCGGTCGGCCGCCTGTTGCGCGACCCGGCGAAGCGGCGCGAGCTCGCCGAGGCGGGCCGCGCCGAAGTCGAGGTTCACTACGCCTGGAGTGCGATCGCCGCGCATCTCGAGGAGCTCTACCGCGAAATCGCCGGCGTGCCAGGGAGGCGCGGATGAGAAGGGGGCTGCATCTGGCGGTCGTCGCGGCGCTCGCGGCGGGCGCGCTGCTCTTCGCGGTGAACGCGGTCGACCAGGTACGTCGCGACCTGCCCAGCGACTACGTCGAGGGCGTCGTGCTGTCGGCTCAGCTCGACGTCGCCGCAGACCGGTCGCCGTTCGATCCCGGCGGCTGGGCCGCACCGCCGTACCGGATCCACCTCTACGGCCCGGTCTTCTACGAGCTCGCCGGCCGGATCCTCGGTGCGTTCGGTGCCCCGGCCTCCTTGGCGCCCGGCCGGCTGGTATCGCTCGCCGGCCTGGTGCTCGCACTGGGTGGCGGCTTTCTCCTCGCCCGTCGCCTGAGTGGCCCGGGCGGCGGCGCCGCGGTCGTCGGGCTGCTCGCGCCGTTGAGCTACCTGCCGCTGTTGATCTTCGCACCGCAGAATCGGGTGGATACCCTCGCTGCCGGTCTGTCGATCTGCGGCTTGGCGGTCGCGGTGAGAGGTGGCCGCACTGCGCCGGCTCTCGCCGCCCTGCTCTTCGTCCTCGCGCTGTTCACCAAGCCGACGGCGCTCGCCGCACCGGCGGCTCTCTTCCTTGCCTGGGTCTGGCGGCGGCGCCGCGAGACCTTCGTGCTGACCGGCGCCGCGCTGATCTTCGGCCTTTCGGGACTCGCCTTCATGCAGTGGGCGACCGGTGGCGGCTTCGTCACTGCCGTCTTCGGCTTCAACGGCGCCAATCCGTTCTCGCTGGGCGGCTGGTTCAAGGCGGTCCAGAGCGCGCTCGGCCAGCCTCTGCTGATGGTGGCGGCTGGGCTGGCGATCGCCGGCGTCGCCAGCAGCGAAGCCGAGGAGCGGCTGGCGTCGCTCTACGCGCTGATCGCGCTCACGCTCGCCATCGCCACGGTCGGCAAGGTCGGCGCGAACGTCAACTACTTCGTCGAGCCGGCGCTCGCGACACCGCCGCTCCTGGCGCTCGCCTGGAGACGGTCGAGCGGCGAGCTGCGCGGGTTGGGTCTGGCGTTGGCGCTGGCCGCGGCGAGCCTGCTCGTCGCGGCGCCGCGCGTGGCGCTCGAGCTGCGCGGCCGCGGCGAGCGCGCGCAGGCCGAAAGTGAACTGCGGCCGATACTCGCCGGACGATCCGTCCTCACCATGGAGATCACCAGTGCGTTGCGCGCCGGCGCGACGCCCTACCTCAACGATCCGTCGATCTTCGCCTGTCTCACCGCCGCCGGACGCCTCGACGAACGCCAGATCCTCGCCGATCTCGAGGGCGGAGCGATCGAGATCGTGCTCGCCGATGCCGACCTCGCCGAGGCCCGCCCGGTCTACTCCAACTGGTCGCCCGCAGTTCGGGCTGCGGTGACCCGCAACTTCGAGCTCACCCAGGTCCTGGGCCGGAATCTGTTCCTCTACCGCCGGCCGGGAGTGGCGCGGTGAGCGCTCGCCGGTCGTGGGTGGCGGTCGCCCTCCTGCTGCTCGCCGCCGGCGCGCTGCGCCTCGTCGCCCTCGGTGAGCCAGATCTCGTCGGCGGCGACGAGGGTTACTACGGCACCTACGCCCGGAATCTTCTGGTGGGTGGATTCGACCAGCTGCTCAACCTCGGCCGCGACCCGCTGTCGTCCCCCGACAACAAGCCGTTCCTCTTCCCTCTGCTGCTCGCGGCTCCGGTGGCGGTTCTGGGTCCGACCGAGTTCGCGCTGAGGAGTGTGCCGGCGTTGGCCGGCTCCGTCTGCGCCTGGCTCGTGGGCCTGCTGGTCGCGCGGCGATATGGCCGCCTCGCGGCCTGGGCGGCGGCGCTCGCGACGCTCCTGTTGCCGCCGCTGGTCTATGCGTCTCGCGTCGTGATGGGCGAGGGGCTGCTCGCCGCCTTCGGCCTTGCCGGGGCGTGGGCAGCGGTGCGCGCGCTCGAGGAGCGCCGCAGCTCGGCGGCGCTCCTGGCCGGGTTCTTCTGGGGCTGCGGCTTCCTCGTGAAGCTGTGGCTCGTCGGGCTGTTCATCCTCCCGGTGGGTGTCGCCCTGCTCGCCGACGGGCGACGCCGTGGCGAAGGTGCGGCCTGGGGAAGGATGGCACTCGCCGGCGTCACCTTCGTCGCCGTCGGCGGCAGCCACCTCCTGCTGGTCGCCGTCTGGTCGCCGGCGACCCTGCATCACTGGTTCGAGCAGTACTTCATCTTCTCGCTCTTCGGGCGGGCAGGCGGCCAGGAGTTCGCCGGCTACTGGCATCAGTCCTGGAGCTTCTACCTGCGGTCGACGCTGCAGAGCACCTTCATGGTCCTGCCGCTGGTTGCCGCCGGTCTCGCCGCGCGCGACGTGCCGGCGGCCGGGCGGGAGTCCGCGCTTCCCCAGCGGGCGCTCTGGGTTACACTCGCCGCCGAGCTGCTGGTGATCTCCTTCATGGGCGTCAAACTCCGCCAGTACTCCTTTCCGCTGCTGCCCGCGGTCGCCGCGCTCGCCGGCATCGGCGCCGCCGGCCTACTGGCCGGGCGCGAACGTCTCCGCCCCGGCCTCGCCGCCTTGCTCGCCCTCATCCCGTGCGCCGGCGTCCTCTTCTGGCAGCGCGGAGCGACGCCGCTTTTCCCGACGCCGGCCTTCGCCGCCGCCGCCGCACTCTTCCTCGCTGGCGGCGCGGTCGCACTCGCACTGGCGCGGAGCCGCAACGGCCTTCTCGCTCCGGTCCTGGTCGCTGGCGCGGCGCTCGCAGCCGTCACCGGCTCCGCCCTGACGGTCCAGCGAGAGTGCCTCGCGCATCGCACGGGCTATCGCGAAGCGGCGCGGGCGGTGGCGCCGCTCCTCGCCGGCAGGGAACCGCGCGACATGGCCTTTCTCGCCCCCGAGGTGCCGGCGCTGCAGTACTACCTGTTTCGCACCGGGCGCTACTGGACGACGCCCTACGAGCCGCGCGACACCGCGCAGCTGCTCGCACTGGTCGAAGACCCGCGTTACGCCGCCTTCGTCACCACCACCCGAGGCGATCTCTACGGCGGCCCGACGCCGCTGCCGGTGATCGAATGGCTGGTGGCGAACACCGTGGAGCGGACCGCCGAGATCGTGGCGGCCGCCGGGCGCCCGCTGCCGATCCGCCTCTTCGTGCGGCCGGCGCCGGGGGAGGCACGATGACCGCCGGAGTCACGGCGCCGGCGCTCACGACCTGGGGCCTATCGCGTGCGCCGTTCGAGGGGACGGCCGATCCCGAGTTCTACTTTCCGTCCGAAGGTCATGCCGAAGCGCTCGCGCGACTCGAGTATCTGGCGCGCGACCCGGGTACCCAACTCGGCCTGCTCACCGGAGAGCTCGGCTGCGGCAAGAGCCTGGTGCGCGCGCTCTTCGCGGCACGCAGCGCCCCGAGCCGGCTCGTCGGCCAGCTCACCTCGAGCCACTATCCGTGGACCGACCTGCTGCGCGACCTCCTGGGCCAACTGGGCGCAGCCGACTTCTCCGCCAGCGCGGGGGAGCGCGAGCTCGTCGCCCGCCTGCAGCGGGTCGCCGAAGCGCGCCGGGTGCCCGTCGTCCTGCTCTTCGACGAGGCGCAGGAGCTTTCGCGCGAGGCCCTTGTCGGCGTGCGCGCGCTCACCAACCTCGCCGATGGACGAATCGACCTGAAGCTGGTTCTCGTCGGTCAGCCCGAGTTGCGCCGGCGGGTTCTCGAGTTGCCGCAGCTCGATCAGCGAGCCGGTCTGCGCTACCACTTGCTGCCGCTCGACACTGTGCAGATCGCCTCCTATCTGGAGTTTCGTTTGCGCGCGGCGGGCCATCCTGACGGCGCTCTGTTCGCTCCGGCGGCAGCGGCGGCGCTCGCGGCGGGCACGCGCGGCGTGCCGCGCGAGATCAACCGGGTCGCCCGCCTGGCGCTCGCGGTCGCCGCGTCGCAGGGCGCCTCGCGGGTCGACGAGGCGGCGGTCCGCGCCGTGCTGGTCGACCTAGAGCGGCAACGCGGTGGAGGCGAGGCTTGAGCGAGCCCGACGACAGCCTGCGGGTGCGCGATCTGCTGCCCGGTGGCCCTCTGCCCGGTCTGCCGGCGCCGGCACCGCCGGTCGCGCCGGCCGGGCCGCGAGCGTCCGCTGAGCCCGCTCCGCCGGCGCTGCCGCAGGTCATCGTCGAGACCGGCGGAGAGCGCGACGAGGCCGCCGCCGGCCTGCCCTTCGATCCCGCGCTGCTCCTCGTCGGTCTGCGCCGCCGCCGCTCGCAGATCCTGCTCGTCGCCGGCGCGATCTTCGTGCTCGGCCTGATCGCCGCCCTGTTCGCCCGCAGCCACGAGTGGGAGGTCTGGGTGACCATCCTGCGCAAGCGCGAGCAGAAGGAGTTCCTGGTCACCTCCAACACACCGATCGTCAAGCTGCAGGTCTACTCGATGCCGACGGTGATGCGCCTGGTCAAGGTGAACGAGAACCTCAAGGCGGTCATCGACGAGCTCAAGCTCGAGGTCGATACCGCGACCCTCTCCCAACGCGTGCGGGTGGAGAATCCCAAGGACACCGATCTGGTCGAGATCCTGGTGACCTGGGACGATCCGGCGCGCGCGGTCGCAATCGCCAACGCCCTGGCACGGGCCTTCGTCGTCAACGTCGATCGGCTGCAGAAGCTCGAGGCGATCCAGGCCTACGACTACCTCTCGGCGCAACTCGCCGAGACGCGGACGCGCGATCGCGCGGTCGAGGCGCAGCTGGTGGCCTTCAAGGAAGAGAACAGCGTCGTCAAGCTCTCCGAGCAGGCCGGCAAGCTGATCGAGAAGCTCTCCGAGTTCGACGCCCTGGCCGAGAAGGAGCGCCTCGATGCCGGTATGGCGGCCGACGCCCTCGCCGTCACCCGCCGCGAGCTCGTGCGCCAGGAAGGCACCGTGGTGTCGTCGGTCTTCGTCAAGAAGCCGCTCCAGGTGCGACTGCTCGAGCTGCAGACGAAGCTCGCGGACCTGCTGTCGGTCTATACCGAAGAGAGCGCGCAGGTGAAGGAGGCGCGCGACGAGATCGCGCGCATCGAGGATCTGGCGCGGCAGGGACTCGAAGAGCAGCTCTACGAGAGCACGGTATCGCGCAATCCGGTGTTGTCGGTGCTCGAACAGGCGCTGGTCGAAAAGACCGTCGAGAGCGCCTCGCGCGAAGCGCGGGCACGCGGTTACGCGGCGGTTCGCGACCGCTATCGCTCCGAGCTCCTGACGCTGCCCGAGGTCGAAGCCGAGCTCGCCCGTCTGCAGCAGGACTTCGACACGCTCGACGAGGTCGAGAAGACGCTCGCCTCGCGCGTCGAGGAGGTGCGCATCATCCGCGACTCGACGGCCGCCAACTTCTCGATCATGCAGGAGGCACGGCTGCCGGACTATCCGCTGCCCACGCCCGCGAAGTGGATCGCGCTGCTGGGCCTCGTCGGCGGTCTCGGCGCGGGCCTCGCCCTCGCCCTGGCGCGCGAGCTCGCCGACACGCGGCTCAAGGGCCTGAGCGGGGTCGAGCGCGCGCTGGCGGTCCCCGGCCTGGGCGAGGTGCCGCTGCTCTCGGGCGAGCGTGCGCCGCTCGTCGGCGACGACGACCCGGCGCTCGAGGCCTTCCGGCAGCTGCTCACCCGGCTGCTGCTCCTGCGCAGCGCCCCCGGAGGCTGGAAGGTGCTGCTCACCGGCGCCGCGCACCTCGAGGGGCGCACCACGGTGGCGCTCAACCTGGCGCGGGTGGCGGCCTCCCGCGGCCAGGCGGTCTGCGTCGTCGACGGCCAGCCGCGCAAGCCGAGCCTCGAGGCGCTGGCGCCGCGGCTCGGGCTCGAGGCGCAGGCGGCCGGGTTGGCAGAGCTGCTTGCCGGAACGGCTGGTCTCGGCGCGGTGTTACGCCGTCCGGACCCCGCCGGCCCCAGCTATCTTCAGAGCGGCCCGGGTCTCACCCCCGAAGCGCTCGCCGGAGCGAACACCGCCGAGCGCTTCGATGAGCTCGCCGCGGCCTTCGACCTCGTGCTGATCGACGGGCCCCCGGTGCTGGTGGGGAGCGAGACGATGCTCCTCGCGCAGGCCTGCGACGCCGTGGTGTGGGTCGCGGCCGCCTTCGGCGAGCCGCGTGCGGCGCATCGCGAAGCGCTGGCGCGACTCGCAGGCGCGCGGGTGCCGGTGCTCGGAGTGGTGCTCAACAAGGTGACGGCCGAGTACGCGGATCCGTTTTTCGTCCGCAAGTCGGCCGGTCAGCGGAGGCAGGCGCCATGAGCTTTTCGAGTCGCCTCGCGGCGTCCCCGGGGCGCGGTGCCGCAAGCGCGTCCGCCCTCGTCTTGGCGCTCGCCATGGGCGGTTGCTCGTCCCATCCCGCGGCGCATTCGCCGGCGGCGCCTGCGCCCGAGCACGCCGCCGAGGAGGCGATATGGGTCGCTCCCGCCGCCGCTCCGGCCCGGCTCACCGGCCCGGTACTCCCGGCCTGGGAGTCGGTGGAGGCGGCGCGCGGTGCCGGCGTCGCCGACTACCGGCTGGGCCCCGGCGACGTGATCGACATCCTGGTCGTGGGCCACGAAGACCTGCGCCGCGAGCTCCCGGTCCGGCCGGACGGCAAGATCAGCTTCACCTACGTCGGCGACCTGCCCGTGGCGGGCCGCACCGCGGAAGAGCTGCGCACCGACCTCGAGCAGAGGCTGCAGCAGTACCTGCGCTATCCGCAGGTGACGGTGCTGGTGAAGAAGGCGCGCGAGGCGCAGTTCGCCATTCTCGGCAAGGTGGTGAGCCCCGGCATGTACCCGATCGACTCGCACACCACGATCATCACCGCGCTGGCGCTCGCCCAGGGGCTGGCCTCCGGCCAGTACGAA
Source organism: Acidobacteriota bacterium (assembly GCA_052035735.1). Taxonomy (GTDB): domain Bacteria; phylum Acidobacteriota; class Thermoanaerobaculia; order Multivoradales; family JAGPDF01; genus JAGPDF01. The sequence continues at coordinate 26,478 of JBPOHI010000042.1, read as the reverse complement.
GGTTCGACGATCGAGGTCGCTGACCTCAAGAACGCCTATCTGGTGCGGCGCGGCAAGGTCGTGCCGGTCGACTTCGAGGCGCTCGTGCGGCGCGGCGACACGCGCGAGGACGTGGCGCTCGAGGACGGCGACTATCTCTACCTGCCGTCGTCGCTCGCTCAGGAAGTGCACGTCCTGGGTGAGGTCTTCAAGCCGCGCGCCTATGGCTTCCGCGGCCGCGTCACGCTGCTGCAGGCGGTCTCCGAATCGGGCGGCTTCCGCCCCACGGCGCGCCTCGGCGACGTCGTGATCCTGCGCGAGGTCGAGGGCGAGAAGCGCCTGCTGTCGGTGGACGTCCGGGCGGTGCTCGAGGGCAAAGAGCCCGATCCGGAGCTCGCGGTCGGCGACATCGTCTACGTGCCGCGGCGGCGGTTGGCCAGTTTCGCCCAGTTCCTGAACGAGATTCTCCCCTCCCTGCTGGCTCTGCAGCTCGGACGGACCCTCTAGATCGGAGCGCGATGATCTCTGACGATTCGGCTTCCCGCACCGGCCCGCGCGCGGCCACTGCGGCCGACGACGATCTCATCCGGCGCTGGCAGTCGCTGCTCGGTTCGGCGCGCGGCCTGGCGCGGCTGCGGCTCACGCTCAAGTACCGCTCCTGGGCCGCGGTGGTCGGCGGCTCGCGCCTGGTGAAGCGTCTTTTCGACCTCGCGATCGGGTCGGCGATGCTCGCGCTTTCGGCGCCGGTCTGGATGGCGCTCGCGGCGGCGATCAAGCTCGACTCTCCCGGCCCGGTCTTCTTCACGCAGACGCGTGTCGGGCGGCGCGGCCGGCTCTTTAGGCTCTACAAGTTCCGCACCATGTACGTCGACGCCGAGCGGCGCAAGGCTGAGCTCGAGCAGCACAACGAGGCGGGCGGCGTGATCTTCAAGATGAAGTGGGACCCGCGGGTGACGCGCGCCGGCCGGCTCCTGCGGCGGACGTCGCTCGACGAGCTGCCGCAGTTGCTCAACGTACTGCGGGGAGAGATGTCGATCGTCGGCCCGCGGCCACCGGTGCCGGCCGAGGTCGTGCAATACACGCCGGCGGAGCGCCGCAGGCTCGACGCCGAGCCGGGCCTCACCTGCATCTGGCAGGTCTCGGGCCGCAGCAACATCCCGTTCGAGGGACAGGTGCGCCTCGACGTGCAGTACATCGAGACGCGCACCTTCTGGAGGGACGCATGGATTCTCGTCAAGACGGTACCGGCGGTGTTGCTGGGCCGCGGGGCGTACTGAGCGACGCAGCCTTCGCGGAGCCCGAGCTCTCGGTGGTGATCCCGGCCTACAACGAGCAGGCGCGGATCGCCGACACGTTGATTCGGGTCAAGGACTTCCTGCAGGAGTGGGGGAGGCCGAGCGAGCTGATTCTGGTCGACGACGGCTCGCGCGACCTCACGCTCGAGGTGGTCAAGACGATCGACATCTACGGCGCGCTGATGAAGGAGCAGGAGACGACGCGCATCGCCACCGATGTGTCGAACCACGGTAAGGGCGAGGCGGTGCGCCGCGGCTTCGCGCTCGCCCGCGGCCGCTTCATCCTGTTCAGTGACGCCGACCTGTCGACCCCGATCGAAGAGGTCGAGAAGCTCCTCGCGGCGCTCGCCGGGGGCGCCGACATCGCCATCGGGTCGCGGCGCCTCTCGACCAGCGAGGTCGAGCCGCAGCCGATTCATCGCCGGCTCATGGGCGGTGTCTTCTCGACCCTCGTGCGTCTGCTCGCAGTGCCCGGCGTGCGCGACAGCCAGTGCGGCTTCAAGTGCTATCGCCGCAGCGTGGCGCGCCGCATCGCGGACCTCCAGAAGCTGCCCGGGTTCTCTTTCGACGTCGAGCACCTCTACCTGGCTCGCCGTCTCGGCTGGAAGGTCGCTGAGGTCGGCGTGCGCTGGGTCGATGCGCCGGGTACGAAGGTCAAGCCGGTGCGCGACTCCTACCGCATGTTTCGCGACCTGCTGCGCATCCGCAGACTGCATCGCGGGTTGCGGCCGTCCTCGAGCGGAGCGGGGCAGTGACGCTCCTGGTCATTCCCGCCGCGAGCCCCGAGCCCGCGCTCGAGCCGCTGCTGCGCCGCCGGCCGATGCCGCTGCTGCCGGTGCTCGGCAAGGCGCTCGCCGAGTATCAGCTCGAGCTGGCGAATTCGCTCGGCTTCCGCCGGGTCGTCCTGCTCGCCGACGACCGGCCCGAGCAGGTCCGCGACTTCCTGCGCGGCGGCCACGCCTGGGGGGTGGAGGCAGAGGTCGTCGCGGTGCCGCGCGGGCTGTCGCTGGCGGCGCAGCTCGCCCGCCTGCCGGTGGCCACCGGTGAGGTCTATCTGCTCGCTCCCGACGCGCTCGTCGCGCCGGTCGAGGCGGAGCGCGGCAACCGCAGCCTGCCAGAGACGGACTGGGAAGACGCGTGCGGCTGGGTGCTGCGGCTCGAAGGGGCGACCGGCCGGCCCTCGCAGCGGATTGCGGAGCGCCGGCTGCTGCATCCCGCGCGCTATCTCGATCTCCAACTCGCCTTGCTCGAGGCGCCGGACGGCTTCGTCTTGCCGGGCTTCGAGGTCGTTCCCGGAGTGCGCATCTCGCGCGGCAGCCGCTTTTCGCTCGCCGCCGTCGAGCAGGCTCCGGTTCTCGTCGGGGCCGAGGCCAGAGTCTCCGATCGGGCGCGCCTGGGTCCCGCGGTGGCCGTCGGGCCGCGCTGCCTGATCGACGACGACTGCACGCTCGTGCGCTGCGTCGTGCTGCCGCGTACCTACGTGGGGCGGCTGCTCGCGGGCGACCGCCTGATCCTCGACGGTCAGCTGGTCATCGACGTCGCGAGCGGCGCTGTCGCGGCGATCGACGACGATCTTCTCTTGGCCGACCTCGACCGGCCGGCCTACCGGGGCAGAGTGCGGCGGATGGCGGGACGGTCCGTCGCGACCGCTCTCGCGGTGCTGCTCGCCCCCTGGCTGCTGCTGGCAGCGATGGCGTCGGGATCGCTCCGGCGCCGCTTCGCTCCGGTGTTCGGCGAGCGCGTCCGGCTGAGTGTCGGGGGCGAGCCGGAGCATGTCCTGGTCGAGGCCGGCGAGTTCGACACTCCGCGTCTTCTGCTCCGCCGGCTCGGCTGGCTGCTCGACGCCGCCGCCGGCCGCATCGGTCTGGTCGGCAACCCGCCGCTTTCTCCCGCGCGCGCCGCGGAGCTCGACCCGGAGCTGCGCGCCCGCTGGCTCGAGCTGCCACCAGGGGCCTTCGGGCTGGCGCAGCTCGAGGCTCTGCGCGCCGCGGCACCGCTCGATGCCGACGCCGAGTGCGCCGCAGCGGCGCTATTTGCGGCACGACGGAAGGGTTGGAGCTCGGCAGGCCTGATCTTGCGCAGCCTGGGGCACCTGCTGCGCCCGGCCTCGTGGCGGGCGCGGATCGGCTGAGCCAGCGGGCGGAGCGGCGAACGGCCTACAGCGTCTGCGCGGCGCTCTCGCGCTCCATGCGGAGAAGCCAGCGCTTGCGCGAAGCTCCACCGACCCAGTTGCCGGTCCCCTCTTTGGTCGGAATGATGCGGTGGCAGGGGATGATCAGCGGCAGCGGGTTGTCGAGCAGGATCGACAGCACCTGCCGGTAGGCCTCAGGGCGACCCGAGGCGTCAGCGATATCCTTGTAGGTGCGCGTCTTGCCGTACGGCGTGCGCAGGGCCTCCTTGAGGACCCTGCGGGAGAACGAATCGACGCCCGAAGGGCCGAGGTCGAAATCGAGCTCCAGCGCCCGTCGCGCGCCGGCGAAGTACTCCGACAGTCGCCCGAAGACCTCGTCGAGAAACTCCGAGTCCTCGAAGGCCGAGAGGGGATGGAAGTTTCGCGTCGCGGCGGCGCCCGGAGCGATCAGGATTCGGCCGATCACCAGGCCGTAGAACTCGACTCCCAGTTGCCCGATCTGCGACGGCACGAGCACTCGCACCGGCTCGACGGTCACCGGAAGAGAGGGGGCCTCCTTGGCCTCGACCTGCTCGCTGGACATCGATCTCAAGGTTACCATGCCCGATTCGAGAGGCAAGGGGCTCGCCCCCCCTTTCCTCCCCGAGGGGTGCATTACTCGCCGTAGAGCGCGGCGTACTGGGAGCGGCTCTCCAGCACGCGGACCAGGTAGGCGCGGGTCTCGCGAAAGCCGACTTTCGCCAGGTACTCCTCGGGTTCGGCCGTCTGGCAGTAGCGCCGCCACAGGGCCGCCTGATCCTCGCCGGCGTTGTAGGCCGCGACGATCGTCGGCAGGAACTCGCCGCCGACCCCGAAGCGCCCATGGAGCTCGCTCAGATAGGCGCCCCCCAGCGCGATCGAGACCTCCGGCCGATGCAGGTCCTCGGCGCGCAGGCCTTTCCAGCCGAGGCCCGCAGCCAGCCGCCGGGCGGTCGGCAGGACGAGCTGCGCGAGGCCGCGCGCGGCGGCCGGCGAGACCGCTTCCGGTTGAAAGCGGCTCTCTTCCCGCATCACGGCTGCGAGCAGATGGAAGTCGCCGGCGTCGCCGCCTCCGACCTGGCGCAAGCGCTCGCGATAGGGCAGCGGATAGAGCAGCCGGCGGAGCGCCGGCGAGACCCAGTCGAACGGGATCTTGCGCGGCAGGCCGGAGAAGAGCCGTTCGGCCACGTCGATCGCGCGATCGGTCGCTCCGGCGGAGTCGAGCTCGTGCGCCAGGGTGAAGGCGAGCGGTTGCCGGTGGGCCGGGAAGTGGCGTGCCTGGACGGAATTGCCTTCGCGCCAGAGGCCGAGGGCGAGCAGGCGCTCCTCCGGCTGCGCGAGCGGGCTCGTCCAGAGTGGCCACGCGGCGACCGGGACCGGCTGCCAGTCGATCCACCCGGCGAGCCCCGGCTGCGCCCTGAGCGCGGCGAGGCCGCGCTCGCGCGCCCGCGCTCCCGAGGTCTGGCCGTCGCCGAGTAGCGTCCAGGCGGCCCAGGCCTCCTCGAAACTCCTGCCCGCCGCCCGCTGGCGGCCGATACGCTCGGCCGTACCGGCGAGCTCCGGCCGCGCCAGACGACGACGCGCAGCCGCCGCCAGGGGATGGTGCGGGCGCTCGCGCAGCACCTGCAGGTAAGAGCCTATGGCCGCCGCGGAGTCGCCCCGGAGCTCGGCCAGGCGGCCGCGCCAATAGGCGATCTCCTCGTTCGACGCTGCGCCGGAGCGTTCGGCGGCGAGCAGGCGCCCCGCCGGTCGCTCGCTGGCGTCGCCGCGTTCGATCTCGGAGACCGCTGCAAAGAGCGCGGCGCGCGCGAACGGCGTGCGCCAGCTGCGCAGCGTGGCGAGCCGCGCCAGGATCTGCTCGGATCCGACGCCGTCGCCGGCCAGCCAGCGCAGGCGAAAGGCGGCGAGCAGCGCGGCGCCCGACCATTCGCCCGTGGGCTCGGCGGCGTGCGCGCGCTCGAACAGGATCTGCGCCTGCGGCCAATCGTTGGCGAGCTCGAGGCTTCGCGCCTGCTGGTAGAGCGCGTCGGCGCGGGTGGCCGGATGGTGTGCGGACGCCGCCAGCCGTTCGAAGTGCCGACCGGCCGCCGCGTACCGTCCCGACCAGAACTCGGCACGCGCCAGCAAATAGAGCGTTTCGGCGTCTCGCCCGGAGCCGGGATCGCGGACCGCCGTGAGCGCTCGTTCGAGCAGCGGGATGGCGGCAGCGAAGTCGCGTTGCCGGGCGAGCACGGTGCCCAGCGCGCGCGCGAGCTCGGGCTCGGCCGGTTCCGGCCATTGCGCGAGCCAGAGCTCGGCGGCGCGGAAGGCGGCGAGATCGGCTTCGCCCGAGCTCAGAAGATCGCGGAGCTCCGGCCGCGCCTCGTCCGGGCGCTGCTGGCGCAGGTGGCACTCGGCGACAATGAGCCGCAAGTCGCGAGCGGTGTCGGCGGCGAGCGCCGCCGCGGGCACGCCGCGCAGCAGACGGCAGTCGCCGCCGCGGCGCACGGTGCGGAAGAGCAGCGCCGCGGCCGGACGCACCAGGGACTTCGGCGCCCCCTGCGCCAGCAGCGTCGCCGAGATGCCGGCGGCGACCTCGGGATGGCCGAGCGCCTCCTGCACGGCCGCGAGGCGGTAGCGCGCCCAGGGGGCGAGATCCGGCGTGGTGCCGATGGCGAGCGCGAACGCTTCGGTGCCCTCGCTCAGGCGGCCGAGCTGCTCGAGCAGATGGCCGCGCAGGAAGTCGAGGCCGAGAGCACGAGAGCGCGTCGGTTCGGCTTCGGCCAGGCAGTTGGCCTGCTCGAGCGCGCGCAGCGTGTCACCGGCGCCCTGAAGCTCGATCAGCTGGATGCGCGGATCGAGGGTCGCCGTGTTCGGCGGCGGTCCCGGAGCGAGCGCAGCGAGGGTCGCGAGCGAGGCGAGCGAGGCCAGCCCGACGCTCATCCCGCCCTCATCCCGGCGGCCACTCGAGAGACCGGCCGCCGAGCAGGTGGAGATGGAGGTGGAAGACGGATTGTCCGCCGTCGGCGAGGCAGTTCATCACCACGCGGAAACCGCCCGCTTCGAGCCCCGCTCGACGCGCCAGCTCGGTGGCGGTGGTCATCATCCGGCCGAGGAGCAGCGAGTCCTCGCGCTCGGTGGCAAGAAGGTGCGGCAGGTGGCGCCGCGGCACGATGAGCAGGTGCACCGGCGCCGCGGGAGCGATGTCGGCAAAGGCGACGAGATCGTCGTCCTCGAACAGCAGACGGGCCGGGATTTCGCCCGAGACGATGCGGCAGAACAGGCAGTTCGGATCCATGGAAGGTCTCTCCGCCAGCAGACTAGGAGTTGCCGCCGGGCGAACGCGTGACCCTCGCGCCCAGCGCGTTCAGCTTCGCCTCCATCGCTTCGTAGCCGCGATCGAGGTGATAGATGCGATCGACGATCGTCTCGCCCTCGGCTACCAGGCCGGCGAGCACGAGGCAGGCGGAAGCCCGCAGGTCGGTCGCCATGACGGTCGCCCCCGAGAGCGGAGTTCGCCCGTGGACGCGGGCATAGCGGCCATCGAGGCGGATATCGGCGCCCATGCGGGCGAGCTCGGCGGCGTGTTGAAAGCGATTCTCGAAGACCGTCTCGCAGATCGTGGTGAGTCCCTCCGCCTGCGTCGCGAGCGCCATCGACTGCGCCTGCAGATCGGTCGGGAAGCCGGGGAAGGGGGCGGTGACGACGTCACGCGGTTTGAGCGCGCTGCGGCGGGCAACCGTCACTTCGCCGCCCGCTCCGAGCTCGACGTCGACGCCGCAACCGCGCAGGAGGTCGAGGAGCGGCTCGAGATCGGCGGCGGCGCCGCCGATGAGCGTCACCTCGCCGCCGGTGATTGCCGCCGCGACGAGATAGGTCCCGGCCTCGATCCGGTCGGGAATCACGCGGTGCGTGGTTCCGTGCAGGCTCTTCACCCCGTGCACGCGAATGGTCTCGCCTCCGGCGCCGTCGATCTCGGCCCCCATCGCGACGAGCAGCCGGGCGAGGTCGACGATCTCGGGCTCCCGCGCGCAGTTGTCGAGCACTGTTTCGCCGTGCGCCAGGACCGCCGCCATGAGCAGGTTCTCGGTGCCGGTCACGGTCGGCATGGCGAAGCGGAAGCGTGTGCCGACGAGCTCGGCGGCGCGGACGTCGACGTAGCCGTGCTCGAGGGTCACCGTGGCGCCGAGCGCCGTGAGGCCGGCCAGGTGCTGGTCGATCGGGCGGACGCCGATCGCGCAGCCTCCGGGCAGCGAAACGCGCGCGTGACCGCGGCGGGCGACCAGCGGCCCGAGGACGAGAATGCTGGCGCGCATCGTCTTCACCAGCTCGTACGGCGCATCGTCGTCGGACGGCGCACCGGAGGGCGCCAGGATCAGACCGCTGTCGGTCGCCGTGGCCCCCTGCCCGAGATGGGCGAGGAGCCGACGCATGGTCGTGAGATCGCGCACCCGGGGAACGCCGTCGAGCTGCACCGGTTGGTCGGTGAGCAGCGTCGCGGCGAGCTCCGGGAGGGCCGCGTTCTTGGCGCCGCCGGCGCTCACTCTGCCGGAGATTCGAGTCGGTCCGACGATGCGAAACTGATCCACGGGTGGGCGCCTTTCTGCTGCCTGACCTACGCTGTCCTTCTGAATACCACATCGCGCGCGATGTCCGCGAGATCGCGGCGCACCTCGACGAGCTCGAGGGCCGGGCGAGCGCTGGCGAGGTCGAGCACGGCATCGAGTTGTCCGAACCCGATCTCGCAGGCGAGCAGGGCGCCATCGTGCAAGCCTTCGGCCAGGCCGAAAAGGCGCGCCACTGTCGCGAGGCCGCGATCGCCCGCGAACAGCGCCAGGTGCGGCTCGTACGTGCGCACGTCGAGGGCGACCAGGGCCGGCTCGAGCGGGTCGATGTACGGCGGATTGGCCACCACGAGATCGATCCCTGCGAGGGCGATCGGAGCGGCCAAGTCCGCGGCGACGAAGGCGACGCGGTCGAAGAGCCCCAGGTCGCGCGCGTTCGCCCGGGCGCAGGCGAGAGCGTCCAGGGAGAGGTCGGTCGCCTGGACCCGCCAGCGTGGGCGTTCGGCGGCGAGGGTGAGGGCGATGCAGCCGGATCCGGTGCCGATGTCGAGCACCGAGGCCTCTACCGGAAGGTCGGCGGCGAGCGCGATCTCTATCAGGAGCTCGGTCTCCGGCCGCGGGATGAGGACCCGCTCGTCGACGGCGAAGGAGCGGCCAAAGAACTCCCGGCGACCGAGCAGATAGGCCATCGGTTCTCCGGCCGCCCGGCGGGCGAGGAGGGTGGCGAAGCGGGCGGCGATGCCGGCATCAACCGGTTGGTCGTCGCGCGTCCGGGTCTGCAGCTCGGAGAGTCCGAGGAGCGAACCGAGCAGGAGCGCCGCCTCCCGGCCGGGATGTGCCAGGCCGGCGGCGGCCAGAGTCCGTCGCCCGTGGGCCCATTGCTCGCCGACCGTGAACACCCCCGGATCTTATGGGTGTCGGGTGGAGAGACGCAGGCGTCGGCGAAAGGGTCAAATTTGGAAAGATTCAGCTCCAAACAGTTCGCGCTGTAGTTGAATCGACGGGAACGGAGTAGAATATCCGCGTTATGGACGCCATCGATTTTCAGATCCTGTCGCTCCTGCAGGGCGACGCTCGCATCGGAAACGCCGAGATCTCTCGCCGGGTGGACCTCGCGGCCTCCGCCGTCGCCGAACGGATCCGCAAGCTCGAGCAGCGCGGTGTCGTGCTCGGCTATCACGCCCGTCTCGATCCCGAGGCTCTCGGCTGTGGTCTGCTTGCCTTCATCTCCGTGCAGGTCGACGACCGGCTGACCGAAGGGACCACCGGCGCCCAACTGGCGCAGCTGCCGCAGGTTCAGGAGGTGCATCACATCGCTGGCGAAGACTGCTACCTGTTGAAGGTGCGCTGCGCCTCGACCGGCGATCTCGGCCGCTTCCTGCAGGAGGAGCTCGGCGGCTTTCCGGCGATCCGGCGGACGCGCACGACGATCGCGCTCGGCACGGTCAAGGAGGGACAGGCGCTACCGGTGCCGGTCGGATCGCAGGCGGCTTCGGACGACCTGCGGGAGGCGACATGACTACCTTCGACGGACGCAGCCTCTTTCGCGGCCGGACGCTCGCCGCCCTGCTCGCCGTCTACCTGGTCTGGGGCTCGACGTATCTGGCGATCCGATTCGCCATCGTGTCGTTGCCGACGTTCTCGATGGCGGGCGCCCGCTACCTCATCGCCGGCGCGTTGCTCTACGGCTGGGGGCGGCTGCGCGGCGGCAAGGCGCCGGATGCGAAGTCGCTGCTGCCGATCGCGGCAATTGGCGCCCTCCTGCTGGTCGGCGGCAACGGTCTCGTGGTCTGGGCGGAGCACCGCATTCCGTCCGGAATCGCTGCCCTGCTCATCGCCACCGAGCCTTTGTGGATCGCGCTGCTGGTGCCGATCGTGACGCGCGGCCGGCGGCCGGGATTGCGGACCTACGGCGGCATCGCTGTCGGCCTCGCCGGCGTCTTCGTGCTCGTCGGTGGCCCAGTGGGGGCCGGCGGCGGGGGCGGCGCGATCGACGTCGCCGGGGCGCTCGCGGTGGTCGTCGCCTCGTTCTTCTGGGCTCTGGGTTCGCTCTATTCGACGCGCGCCCGGCTCCCGGCATCGCCCACGATCGCCACCGGCAGCCAGATGCTCGCCGGCGGCGCGATGCTGGCGTTGCTCGGCGGTGCGACGGGGGAGTGGGCGACGTTCGAGCCGGCGAAGGTCACGGCGCCGGCGCTCTGGGCGTTCGCCTACCTCGTCACCTTCGGTTCGATCGTCGCGTTCACCGCCTACGCCTACCTGTTGCGCAACGCGCGCCCGACGGTCGTTTCGACCTACGCGTTCGTCAACCCGATCGTCGCGGTGCTGCTCGGTTGGTGGATCGTGGACGAGCCGGTGAGCGGCAGGGTCGTCGTCGCCGGAGCGCTCATCCTGGCGGCGCTGGTGGCGATCCTCTACGACGAGCCGCGGCGCGAAAAAGCCGCAGCCTGAAGCCGCGCCGGGCGGCCTCCTCAGGCGGTCGTGCTGCTGCGCGCGGCCTCGTCCATCTTCTGCGCCTGGAAGTACTCGACCAGCGGGTGGATGAGCGCGTCGAGCTCGCCGCCGAGCACCGCCGGCAGCTGGTGCAGGGTGAGACCGATGCGATGGTCGGTGATGCGGTTCTGGGGGAAGTTATAGGTGCGGATCTTCTCCGACCGGTCCCCGGAACCGACCATCTTCCGCCGCTCGGCCGACATCGCCGACTCGGCTCGCTCGCGCTCGAGCTCGAAGAGCCGTGCCTTCAGCACCCGCATCGCCTTCTCGCGGTTCTTGATCTGGCTGCGCTCGTCCTGGCAGGAGACCACCAGGCCGGTGGGCAGATGGGTGAGGCGAACCGCGGAGTAGGTCGTGTTGACCCCCTGGCCGCCGGGGCCCGAAGCGCAGAATCGATCGACGCGCAGGTCTTTCTCGTGCACTTCGACTTCGACGTCGTCGGCCTCGGGCAGCACGGCGACGGTGGCGGCTGAAGTATGGATGCGGCCCGAGCCCTCGGTCGCCGGGACGCGCTGCACGCGGTGCGTGCCTCCTTCGTGTTTGAGCTTGCTGTAGGCGCCCTGACCTTCGATGATCGCCGAGACCTCTTTGACGCCCCCGGCCTCCGACTCGGACAGGTCGATCACCTCGACCCGCCAGCCCCGGCGCTCGGCATAGCGGCTGTACATGCGGAAGAGCTCGGCGGCGAAGAGCGACGCTTCGTCGCCGCCGGTGCCGGCGCGGATCTCGAGCACGACGTTGCGGCTGTCGTTCGGATCCTTGGGGACGAGTGCCTGTTTGATCTCGCGATCGAGCGCTTCGCGCTGGGCGACGAGGCTCGTCACCTCGGCGGCGGCCATCGCCAGGAGCTCGGAGTCGCCGCTCGCCTCGGCGGTCGCGGCGAGCTCCTCTGCCTCTTCGAGCTCGCGGCCGAGGTCGCGGAAGCGCCGGAAGAGGCCGACGATCGGATCGATCTCCGCCAAGGCCTTGCTGATCTCGCGCACCGCCTTGGGGTCGGAATGAACCTCCGGCAGAGCGAGCCGGGCGGAAAGCTCGGCATGCGAGGCTTCGAGGGCGAGCAGTCGGTCGATCATCGGAGCATCACGCTCTCGGCAGTCCCGGCGGGCGCCAAATCAAAACCCCGGGCACCGACCGTGAGCACGGTGGCGACCCGGGGTCGGGATGTCGGCGCTCGCTGGCTAGGCGGACTTCGTGTAGCGGCGGTTGAAGCGCTCGACGCGGCCGGCGGTGTCGATGAGCTTCTGCTTGCCGGTGAAGAAGGGGTGGCAAGCGCTGCAGATCTCCAGACGCAGCTCCTTCTTCGTCGAATGCGTTTCGAACGTGTTGCCGCAGGCGCAGACCGCGGTGACCATGTGAAGTTCCGGATGGATGCCAGTCTTCATGCGACGCCTTCCTGACTTGGAACGACGCACGCGGAGATCGCGCGCGGACCGCTGATTTTAGCGGATACCCGGGTCAACCGCCAAGGGGAGCGTTTCATTCCCGCTAATTTCAATGGCTGGAGGAGTTTAGATCGAGGGCAATGCGCCGCCGCGGTGCCGGTGGCGGTCCGCGCGCGGCTCTCGGAGGTCAGGAAGCGGTGACCTCGGCATTCACGCCCAGCCGCTTCATCATCTCGTGCAGGGTCGTCGGCTTGATCTGCAGGAGCTCTGCGGCGCGCTTCTGAACGCCGCCGGCATTCTGCAGCGCCGCGATGACCAGCTGGCGCTCGTAGGACGAGACGGCGTCCCAGAACGAGCCCGGCGGCAGCGGCGTCGCGCCTGCCGTTCCGGAGGAGCTTCTTCCTCCAGCCCCGGCGACGGCTCCGTTGCGCACGGCAGGAGGCAGCAGGTCGACCTCCAGCACGTCGCTCGAAGAGAGCACTACGGCGCGCTCGATGGCGTTCTCGAGCTCGCGGACATTGCCCGGCCAGCGATAGTCGAGCAGCATCTCGAGCGCCGCCGGCGAAATGGTCTGCATCGACTTGCCGTTCTCGTCGGCGTAGGTGCGCAGGAAGTGCCGGGCGAGCAGCGGGATGTCCTCGCTGCGGTCGCGCAGCGGCGGCAGCTGCAGCGTAATGACGTTCAACCGGTAGTAGAGATCCTCGCGGAAGTCGCCGCGGCGCACCAGGGCTTCGAGGTCGGCGTTGGTGGCGGCGATCAGCCGCACGTCGACGCGGATCGTGTCCACCCCGCCCAGGCGCATGAACTCCTTCTCCTGGATCACGCGCAGGAGTTTCGCCTGCGTCTCCATCGGGATGTTGCCGATCTCGTCGAAAAAGATCGAGCCGTTGTTGGCGGCCTCGAACAGACCCTTCTTCGCCGCGACGGCGCCGGTGAAGGCGCCTTTGACGTGGCCGAAGAGGGTGCTTTCGAGCAGATCGTGCGGCATCGAACCCGAGTTCACGGTCACGAACGGACCGGAGGTCCGCCGGCTGTGGTGGTGGAGCGCCTTGGCGACCAGCTCCTTGCCGGTGCCGCTCTCGCCCAGGATCAGCATGTTGCTCTTCGACGGCGCGGCCAGGCGGATGAGATCGAAGACCTGTTGCATCGGCGCGCTCTTGCCGATGATCTTGTCGAGGCCGTAGCGCTTCTCGAGCTCCTGCTTGAGCGAGCGGTTCTCGCTGGTCAGCCGGCGCTGCTCGAGCCCCTTGCGGATGGTGAGCAGGACCTCTTCGTTCTTGAACGGCTTCGGGATGTAGTGGAAGGCGCCGACGCGCATCGCCTCGATGGCGCTTTCGATCGAAGAGTAGGCGGTCACGACGATCACCACCTGCTCGGGATCGCGGGAGCGCAGCTGCTTCAAGACCTCCATGCCCGACATGCCGGGCAGCATGAGATCGAGCAGCACGAGGTCGATCGGCTCGCGCTCGGCGATGAGCAGCGCCTCTTCGCCGGTGCGGGCCGCGATCGGGCGCAGACCCTCGCGCCGGAGGAGCGTTCCCAGAACGTCCTGCAGGACCTCTTCGTCGTCGACGACGAGGATGTTGGTCACGAGCGCTCCGGCGCGGCGTCAGGCACCCGGGAGCCGTTGCCCGCCGTCGGCAGGTCGACGACGAACCGGCAGCCGAGGTCTTTGCCGCGGCTCTCGGCCAGGATGCGTCCTCCGTGCTGCTCGATGATGCTCCGGCTGATGGCGAGGCCCAAGCCCGTGCCCCCTTTGCCCGTCTTCGTGGTGTAGAACGGCTCGAAGATCCGCGCCAGATGGTGCGCTTCGATTCCCGAGCCGTTGTCTTCCATACGCACGCGGACGCCGGCGGTTGCAGCCGTGCCGGTGCAGGGGAGGGTCTCGATCGCGATCGCGATCCGGCCGCTGCGCTCGGGCGCGGCGTCGATGGCATTGAGCAGCAGGTTGGTGAACACCTGCTGCAGCTCTCCGTCGGAACCGGAGATCGCCGGCGTCGCCTCGGGCAGATTCCATTCGACGGTGACGCCGCGTCCCACCAGTCTCTCGTGCAGCAGGTCCACGGTCTCGCGCAGCAGCGCCGGCACGTCCACCGGGCCGCTCTCGTGGTCGCGCTTGCGGGCGAACTCGAGCAAGCCGTTGACGATGCGCGACGCGCGGAAGGTCTGGCGCTCGACCTTCTCCAGGAGCTCGCGCCGGGGATCGCCGGCCGCGGTGTCGGCGAGCAGCATCTGGGCGTAGCTCGAGATTCCGGTGAGCGGGGTGTTGACCTCGTGCGCGACGCCGGCGGCGAGCACGCCGAGGGCCGCGAGGCGGTCCTGCTCGCGCAGCGCGCGTTCCATGGCGACCCGCTCCGAGACGTCCTGCACGACGAGGACGCGATCGGCCCGCACCGCGGCCACTCCGGCAAGGTCGGCGGCGAGAGGCGCGGCGTTCCACTGCAGATGGCGCTCGGCTCCGGTCTCGTCCTCGAACGACAGCTGGCGGATGCCCGAGCCGGGCTCGGGTACGGACTCTAGCGGGAAGAGATCGAGCAGCCGCTTGCCGGTGAGCTCCGTCCGCGTCCTTCCGGCGATGGCGGCGAAGGCGAGGTTGGCGCTCGCCACCGTGCCGTCGGCGCCGAGCACGACGATACCGGCCGGAGACGACTCGAGGATCTCCTCGTTGTGACGCTGCAGCGAAGTCACCCGCGCCAGTTGACGGTGCACCTGATCGAGGAGCTGCGCGTTCTCGATGGCGAGCGCCGCCTGGTCGAGCAGCGCGCGCACGATCTCGATGTCCTCGGAGGACAGCGGCTGGCGGTCGTGCCGCAGCGAGCAGAGGGCCAGTCCGATGCGCTGGCCGCGGACCAGGAGCGGGAAGACGTACCGGTATCCGGCGACGTAGAGCTGCTGTTCGACGGTCGCCGACTCGCCTGGCAGACCGATCGGCGAGAGGGTCTCGAACTCGCCCTCCCAGAGTCCGTCGCGCAGCGACGCGAGTGCCGCCGAGCGCGGCACGCCGGGGTGGGGGCGCACCGGCACGAGAGCCGGACCCTGGAGCAGCAGCAGGTTGGCGCGCTCGATGTCGAGCGCCTGTTCGGTCTCGGAGAGCAGCACCTGGCAGAGCCGGTCGAGGTCGCGCTCCTGGAGGAGCTCCTGGCCGACGCGCTGCAGGCCGCGCCGGTGGCGCAGCGCGCCGCCGTACTGCAGACGCTCGAGGACGCCGTGGATGCCGCGATGCGTCGGCACGACCAGGCCGACGGCGAGAATGCCACCGACGAAGGTCAGCAGATCGCGGGTGAAGCCCAGGCCGACGGGCATCGAGCGTCGCACCGCGAGGTCGATCAGCGAGAAGGTCGTCAGGCCGAAGATCAGCGTCAGGGTGTAGGACAGGCCGTTGCGCACCATGACGCCCAGGTCCCAGAGGCGGTAGCGCAGCACCGCCCAGGCGAAGGCGAACGGCACGCAGGCGAGCGGCAGCACGGCGAGCGTCGAAAGCGACTCCGGGAGCTCGAGGCCCAGCAGCGAAGGCAGACCCGAGAAGAGGAAGAAGGGCAGATAGCCGGCGCTCATGCCGACGAGCAGCCAGAGGAGCTGGCGCTGCTGCTCCCAGTCGCGCAGGGCGGCGAGGCGGCGCGCCAGGACGACCGCGGCGAGCGCTGCGAAGAGCAGGAAGTGCGCGAGCTCGATCCGGTCGAGCAGCACGAGCAGCCGGGCACTCGGCGGGCCGACCAGGGCGGCGCCGTTCGCCCAGACCAGATCGGCCTGGAACAGGGTCAGCACCGCGGCCGGAAGGTAGAGGAACGGCAGCCAACGCCGCCGCGCCGATGCCAGCGGCCGCGGGATCGACAGGCAGAGATGGAGCGTCAGCGGCGGCAGGAGAAGCCGGGCAGCCTCGTCGAAGAAGTAGACCCAGCGCCCCAGGGCGTCGGGCGGAAAGACCGGCGAGAAGACGTACAGCACCGCCGAGGCCAGGCACCAGAGGTAGAACAGGGTGCCGCCCGAAGCCGTGCCGGAGCGCCAGAAGACGAAGAGGCCGATCGCCGCGTAGGCGCACCCGATCAGGGCGAGGATCAGATACGGCGCGTCGAGATCGAGCGGCGGGCGGTGATACTCGAGCGTGGCCAGGCGCTCGTTGCGCAGGACCACGAGCTGTGCCGAGGGCGCGTCGCGCAGTACGGAGGTCAGACGCGCGACCTGGCTGACCTCCGCTCCGTTGACCAGGACGATGCGGTCCCCCGGTACGAGGGGGGTCTCGAACAGCGGATCGACGGCCCGGATCAGCCAATGGTCGCCGGCGGGAGAGGCCTCGAACCCGAGGGGCTGGAAGGTCTCGAGCTTCTGCTCGAAGCCGCGTGCACCGAGGACCGCCAGGCCGGCGGTGGCCGCGAGGAGAAGGAGGTTGGCGAGGCGGCGTAGCCGCAAGAGTTCAGACATCGAAAGCCGGCAGTTCCAAGGCGAAAGGGAAATAGCACTTTCCATGCCATCGGGACATGCGCCGGGATCCAGATAAGTGGCGCTTTTGGAGAGGTTTATGCCTCGCCGCAGCGGAAAATTGGAGCCGCTTCAGAAAAATGAAGAAACCGTCGTCGGAGGCCACCGACGGAGAAGGGAGAAGCGGCGCTGGGTTGGCGGGGGAGTCGGGGTGCAGCGAGCGGCCGGAGCTCAGAAGCGGACGGCAACGCCGGTCACGATGCGGCGCTGAATTGCCTCGGAATCGACGTCCGAGTGGAAGAACGAAGCGCCGCGCGCGAGCCCCATGCCGAGATGCACCGCCCAGTCCTGGGAGAGGTCCCAGATCGCCGAGAGGTTCTGGCTGACGACCACCTCGAGACGCTGCATCCCGGTCGTAGGCTCCGCGGCGTAGCTCTTTGCCGCTTGAGTGTACGGCGTGAGCTGCTGGTCGAGGCGCTGGAATGAAACGTAGACGCCGGTCTCGGTGCGCTCGAAGGTCGCATCGAAGCCGGAGGTGACCATCGAGACTTCGTTCTCGTAGTGGCGCCGGTTGACCGACTGGAAGACCCCGCCGCCGCCGCTCGCGACGCTGGCCGTAACCTTGGCGACCACGCCGGGCGAGATCCGCTGCCGCAGCGAGGCGTGGATCTCCGGGATACGGTCGCCCGGCACCAGGAAGATCCCTTCGCTGCTCTCGAAGAAGTTGCCGTTGAAGTAGAGCCGCACGGTCTCGTCGAGCTCGCGGAAGGACGCTCCGAAGCCCAGCTGGCTGTCGACGCCCGAAGACCGCAGGAGCGACATCTGGTAGCAGGAGGTCTCGGCCTCGCCGCAGGTCATCGTGCCGTCGAAGACGACCGGCAGGAAGTCGTCGGCGACGAAATCCTCGCGCGAGACGACGCGGTGGGCGGCGTTGAACGACGCCTGCCAGAGCGGCCCCATCTGCAGCACGAAGCCGCCGCGCGGTGTGATCGAGATGCTGCCGTCGGTCGTCGTGGTGAACAGGCCGTACTGCACCAGCACCTTGTCGTGCACCTGCCAGCCGCCGTCGCCGAAGGCGTCGATCGACTCGCTGGCGAGCAGCGCGCTGTCCGTCCCGGCGATCCTCCGGGCGTAGGCGCCGGTGCTCTCGCGATAGCGCAGGCCGGCGCGGATGTCGCCCATGCCCGCGACCTTGCGCGAATAGTCGCCTTCGATTCGCAGACGTCGCGAGGCGACCGGCAGACCCAGCGGATCGATCCAGGAGCGGTTGTAGAGCCCGCTCTCTTCGACCAGCGAGGCCTTGACCGACGTCGTGCCGGCGGTGCCGACCGGACGGTTCCAGGCGAAGAAGAGCTGCGATGCCTCGACCGGAGTGGTGAAGCTGTCGTCCATCATGGTCAGGCGATTGCTGCTCGAGGAGATGTCGAAGTCGCCCTGCTGCGGGGTCTGCAGGTTGAAGCTGACCGAGTGCGTCTGCCCGTCGATGGCGATGCCGGCGTCGGAGCGCGGCTCGAGGTCGGACTCGAAGGTCTGGAAGTCGCCGGTCATCGACAGCTTCACCTTGCCGAGCTGCCCCTTGAGACCGACGTTCGCTCCGGTGAGGCGGGCGCTGGCGGCCGGCGTGACGTCGTGGAGGCCCGACAGCGCCGACACTTGGGCGAGCAGCCGCGAGTCCATCTGGGTGGCGCTGCCGAGAGCTAGGTTGGCTAGTTGCGGCGCGTCGGCGGCCTGGGCCGACTCGGGCGCCTTCGGCGCGGTGATCTCGCGCAGCACGTCGGCCGGAATCTCGGAACGCACGCTCCAGAAGTCGGTAAGGTCCGGGGAGGCTTCGCGGGTGAGCTCGAGCTCGACGAACTGGGCCGACTCGGCGGCATCGCGCTGCAGCAACTGGATCGCCGGCTCGAGGCCGGTCTTGTGGGCGATGAGCTTGTAGATGCCGGCCGGCAGCGCTTCGAAGAGGAAACGCCCGGAGGCGTCGGTAAGCACTTTGTGGAGCGACTTCTCGACCAACTGGTAGGCGTAGACGCGCGCTTCGGAGACCGGCGACTGATCGAGGACCACCCGCCCCTCGAGACCGAGGACTTCGGCTCTGGCCGAGCCCGTAAGCGCGAGGAGAGTCAGCGTGGCGAAAATCGCCGTCGCGCGCCGATGAGGGAAAATGGGTAGGAAACCCATCGCGGCGCCAATATAGCTCCGCTGTCAAGGCCTGTCAATTGGGGCGGGGAAAGGCGGCGAGCGGCGTCCAGCCGATCACCGCGACTTCGATCCGGCTGGCGCCGGCGCGGCGCAGCGCGGCGCTGGCTGCGGCGACGGTCGCGCCGGTGGTGAGGACGTCGTCGACGAGCAGGATCGATCGCCCAGCGACCTTTCGTGGAGCGCTCACCCGGAAGTGAGCGGCGCGGCTCCGCCCGCTCCGCTTCTGGCCGGTTTGGTGGGGAGCGAAAGTCCGCCGGCGGAGCGCCCGCGGACATGGGCAGGCGAGCTCCCGGGCGAGCGGTGCGGCGATGAGCTCGGTCTGGTTGAACCCGCGCGCCAGGCGACGGGGCCAGGGTAGCGGCACCGGCACGACCAGATCGGGCGGCTGCCAGCCGGGCTCCAGCCGGCGGCTGGCGTAGAGCCGGGCGAGGGCGCGGCCGAAGTGGGCGCCGAGAAAGTCGAGTCGGCCGAACTTGAACGCGCGCACGACCTCCTGCAGCGGGCTTTCATAGCGCCAGAGGGCCGAGAGCCGTTCGAAGGGCGGCGGGTCGGCGAGACAGCGCCCGCAGCGCTGGGCGGGCAACCCCGGAGGCCTTCGGGGGAGCGGGTGGGCGCAGGTGTGGCAGCTCGCCAGCGGATCGATCGCCACCAGCCGGGCGCAGCAGGCGGGGCAGAGGCCGAGGGGCGGCGCCCGCCGCCGGCTCGCCGCCACGCCGTCGAACGCCGACAGTGCGCCGTCGCAGGCGAGGCAATGACGGGGCCAGAGCAGGTCGAGCAGGTCGAAGAGAAGGTGCATGGGCGCCGGCGCGGACTCCACCATCCTGGAACCTGGAGGAGCCCGGCTTGACAAGCTAAGACGGAATCGACCGCCGCTATACTTGCGTCTTCGGCCGGCACCGCCGTCCACCGGGCCTGACCCGCACTCGAGGAGACCGTCTTGAAGCTCGCTACCGCTCTGTCGTCATGCGCTTTCGTTCTGGCCGCCGCCGCGGCGCCGCTCGCCGCCGCCGAGCAGCAGGAGAGCTATACCTTCACGCTCGGGCTGCTCGGGGGCGTGGGCGGCGCGCTCGACGCCGACCCCGATCCCGGTCTCGGCCAGACCAGCTGGGCGCTCGCCGCCGGCATGGTCACCGCGCCGCGTACGCTGGTAGTGGTGCGCGCCGGACGCCTCGCGATCGAAGGCGACCCGGATTTCGAGCGCTTCTCCCAGGCGGATCTCGAGTTCGTCAACATCTCCGGCGAGTATCGTTTCGCCCAGCCGACGTACGACTTCGGCACCTATCTCGGTCTGGGCTACTACCGGATGAACGGCGATCTTCTCGCCGGGGGAGAGAGCAGCGAGAGCGACCTCGGCATCGTCCTCGGCCTGACCGGCGACTTCGACATCACACGCTACCTGTCGTTCATCGGCGAGCTCTCGGCGCACTACGTCTTCCTCGACGACGCCAGCATCTACGCCATGGCCAACGTCGGGCTCGCCGTCCACTTCTGACGAGTCGAGCTCCTCAGTGCGGCGCTGCCGCGGGCGGCGCGGCGCGCTCGGCGAGGCGCGCGAGCACGGTGCGGCGCGCCACCGAGTTGCGCCAGTCGGCGGCGCCCACGAAGCTCGCCGCGAGCTTGCCGTCGAGCACCAGATGGGTCTCGGGGAGCTGCTCGGTGCGAAAGCGCCGGGCGACGTCCCAGACCGGGTCGAAGAGCACCGGAAAGCGCCGATTGCCGACAAACTGAACGGCCCGGTCGCGTTCGTCGGCGACGGCGACCAGCACGAGCTTCAGGCGGCCGGGCCCGACTTCGTCGGCGAAGGCCAGCAGGCTCGGAATCTCCTGCCGGCACGGCGGGCACCAGGTCGCCCAGAAATGCACCAGGGTGACCGGTTCGAGCCGACTGGCGAGCGCCACCGGCGCGCCGCTCTCGTCCATCAGGTAGCCGTCTTCGAAGCGGCGTTCGGTCTTGGCGCGCGGCCAGAGGAAGAAGCTCAGCACGATGGCGAGGGCCAGACCGCCGGCGATCCTGGCCTGCAGCGGCAGACCGCGGCGTCCGGCGGCGGAAGGCGCCGTCGCCGGGAGGGTCGGCTCGCCGCCGGCACCGGGGACCGCGGGAGCCGGCGGCATGGGCGTCGAATCGTCGATTTCGTTCATCCTCGGCTATCCTAATCAACCACGCGATGACTTCTCCCCGCCCAAACGCACGAGATTCGGAACGGATTCGGCTCTCCGGAGGTCCCGGAGGCCGGCGACGGGCCTTCCTGGTCGGCGTGGCGCTCCCCGGTCTGCCGGCCTTCGAGGCCGAGGAGCACCTGGCCGAGCTCGCCGCGCTGGCCGACACCGCCGGCGTCGAGGTGGTCGGCGAGACCGTCCAGGCGCGCAAGTCGCTCGACCCGAAGTTCTTCATCGGCTCGGGAAAGGCCGCCGAGGTGGCGGCCAAGGCCGCCGAGCTCCAGGCCAACTTGGTGATCTTCGACGACGACCTCTCGGGCGGCCAGGTCAAGAACCTCGAGGAGGTTCTCAAGGTCCAGGTCATGGACCGCAGCGGCCTGATCCTCGAAATATTCGACCAACGCGCGCGCAGCAAGGAGGCGCGGACCCAGGTCGAGCTCGCGCGGCTGCAGTACCTGCTGCCGCGCCTCACCCGGCAGTGGCAGCACCTGTCGCGACAGGTCGGCGGCATCGGGGTGCGCGGCGGCGAAGGCGAGTCGCAGCTCGAGGCCGACCGCCGGGTCATCAAGCGCAACATCACGCGCCTGAAGCGCGAGCTCGAACAGATCGACAAGATGCGCAAGGAGCACCGGCGCGGCCGGTCGGAGATTCCGGTCGTGGCGCTCGCCGGCTACACCAACGCCGGCAAGTCGACGCTGTTCAACCGCCTGACCAACGACAAGACCTTCGCCGAGAATCGCCTGTTCGCGACCCTCGACTCGCGCCTGCGTCGCGGAGCGCTCGATCGCGAGGGCGCCCTCGCCGTGTTCGCCGACACCGTCGGCTTCATCCGCAAGCTGCCGCATCATCTCGTCGCCTCCTTCCGCTCGACGCTCGACGAGATCGTGCAGTCGGATCTCGTCCTCCACGTCATCGACCGGAGTCATCCGCGCTGGCAGGAGCAGAAGGCGGTCGCCGAAGAGGTAATGAAGGAGCTCGGGATCGATCCCGGCAATGTCCTCGAAGTCCACAACAAGATCGATCGGTTGCCGGCCGAGGAGCGCATCTCGCGCGCCCGCGCCGGCGTGATCGCCGTCTCGGCCGAGACCGGCGAGGGGATCCCCGCCCTGCAGGCGAAGATCGCCCGCGCCCTGGGCGAGAAGGCGCACGCGCGGCCGCAGGAGCAGAGCAGCGCCGCCTACTGGGAGAGAGTCGCCGCCGAGCAGGCCAGCGAATTCGCCGGCGCGGCCGGAGAAGAGCTTGCCGAGCCCGGCGCCGCAGCGGGCCAGGAGGCGCCGGGCGAGGGTGAACGACCCCCCGGCACTCCGCCGCGCACCGGGCCGAGCCGCATCGGCAGCAGGGCCGGCGCCCCGCCCAGCCGCAAACGAAGCCGCTGAATCCGCCACCCGGCCGGACGCCGCGCCGCGGGGACTTGTCGTGGAGGCGCGCCGTCGCATAGACTTCCGGGCTCCGGTGGGGCTGTAGCTCAGCTGGGAGAGCGCTTGAATGGCATTCAAGAGGTCGACGGTTCGATCCCGTTCAGCTCCACCAATCTTCTCCCTCAGATTCAGCAGTTAGCGCGGCGGCTCCGGGAACCCTCGGGGCCGTTTCTGCATCGGTTCGGTCCGACGACAGCTGCCGCCAGGGCGGGGGCAGGCGCCCGCCGGGCTGATTCCCCAGCGATGGACCTCCCGATCTACTTCCTGTGCAGGTGGAGCGGGCCCCACTTGGCTTCGACGATGGCGAGATGCAGGTGGATCAGCATGCGGTTCAGGGCAGAAGCGCGAGTACGGCGCTCCTTCTCCGGCGCTGCGCGAAACGCCGCGAAGGCTTCCGCGATCTGGGA
Organism: Acidobacteriota bacterium; assembly: GCA_052035735.1. Lineage (GTDB taxonomy): Bacteria > Acidobacteriota > Thermoanaerobaculia > Multivoradales > JAGPDF01 > JAGPDF01. The sequence continues at coordinate 4,043 of JBPOHI010000042.1, read as the reverse complement.
GCGAATCCTGCCCGGCGCGGCCGGGAGCGCCATCTCGGCGAGCGGCTCCAACTCTGCCTGGAACGCGTGATCGATCGCCTCGGGTAGCGTGACCTCCCGCTCGACGATCAGGAGCAGAGCACGCAGCACGTGCGCCTCGGCCTTCTCGAGTGCTGCCGTTTCCGGGATCTCCATGATCCGCTTCTCCTCTGGTTGCTCTGCGAATCAGATCACCCGGGCGCAGACGCCTGAACGTCCGTCACAGAGAGTTTGCACGCTCAATTCGGCGCCGAGCTGTCGCGCCGTCGTCGCTCCCGGCGCACGGGTGCTGACGCAAGATCCACCTGCCTGCCGTTTCAGGAGGGCCAATGGAGATCCGCAAGCGTCTTACCCCGGTCGTCACTCTCGCCGCGAGTCCCTGCCCCTACTGTCGCGCTTCGGCGGAACGGCTCGTGCTGCTCGAGACCCGCCATTTCGAGCGCTTGCAAAGCCGCGTCAGTTACCAGACCGCTTGCGTGTGCGGCGCGACCGGGCCGTCTCTGCCGTCGCCCTCGGAGGCGGCCATCGCCTGGCGCGAGGTGAGCGCGCCGCTCGCACCGGCAGCGTCGCTGGGAACTTCAGTGCAGGGTCAGGCACTTCGGATCGGCTGACCGGGCAGCAGTCTTCGCATCGCCCACCGGCGTTCCGGGGCGAGACTCGCGCGACGCCAGTCGGCGCTCCGGCGATTCGAAGGGGTGGTTTCCGGTTGCGGCTCCTGCAGTTCCTGAATCGCTTCGCGAAGCGCCTCGAGGGCGTCGACGGCCCGTCGGTAGTTGCGCGATTCGTTGTGGAACGGCGCGAGCCGATCCAATTCCTGGCCGAGCTCGACCTCCAGGTTGCAAAGTGCCGCGAGGCTTCGTTGCAGGCCTTCATCGGTGGCGTAGACCACGATCGATGCCAGCTCGTTGAGGCGTCTCAGTTCCGGATCGGACATGGGCGAAGCCTAGGCGCAAAGACGTATCGCGGCTGCAGATCGCGCGTCACCATCCGGTGACGATCGGTCTCGCCGGGCATGCAGGCGGACCGTGGTCGCCCGGTCCTTGCCAGATTGCGCCTGCTCGATCCGTCTTACTGGGCAAATGAGCTGCTCGCCAACCGACTCCAGCACCGGCATCGCCGTCGCAGGCCCGCGGCTCCTCGACCAGGTGACTTACGAGGCCCGCCGGCGGCGGCTCTCGATGCGCACCGAACGCGCCTATCGCGCCTGGGTGCGGCGGTTCATCCTCTTTCACGGCAAACGCCATCCCTCCGAGCTCGGAGTCGAAGAGGTCTCGGCGTTTCTGAGCGCGCTGGCCGTCGAATCCGGCGTCGCTGCCGCGACCCAGAACCAGGCTCTCGCCGCCCTGCTTTTTCTCTATCGGCACGTCCTCGGCGAAGAGCTCGGCCCGCTACCCGAAGCGACGCGCGCCAGCCGCCCGAAGCGTCTGCCGGTCGTCCTGTCGCGAGCTGAGGCGCGCAGTCTCCTCGCCGGGCTCGCAGGAATCGAACGCCTGGTGGCGCTGCTGCTCTACGGTGGCGGGCTGCGGCTCCTCGAAGCTCTGCGTCTGCGGGTGAAAGACCTCGACTTCGAACGCCACGAGATCCTCGTTCGCGCCGGCAAAGGGGACCGCGACCGCCGCACGATGCTCCCCGCGACGGCGGCGGCGGATCTCAGGCCGCATCTCGCTGCGGTCCAGCGGCTGCACCAGGCCGACCTCGCGGCCGGCTTCGGCCGCGTGGAGCTGCCGGGGGCCCTGGCGCGCAAGCTCCCCATGGCCGCCCTGGACTGGCCCTGGCAGTGGGTCTTCCCGTCGGCGAGGTTCGCGCAAGATCCGCGAAGCGGCGAGACGCGTCGCCATCACTTTCACCCGGAGCGCGTGCAGCGCGCGATCACACGCGCAGCCAGGATGGCCGGCATCCCCAAACGGGTCACCTGCCACACCCTGCGCCACAGCTTCGCCACCCATCTGCTCGAGGCGGGCTACGACATCCGCACCGTGCAGGAACTGCTCGGCCACCGCCAGGTCTCCACCACCATGATCTACACCCACGTCCTCAACAAAGGAGGCCTCGGCGTCCGCAGCCCTCTCGACGCCCCCTGACCGCCCCCGCCCCCCTCCTGCGAGCGGATTATTCGGAAATTTCGCCGAATAATCCGCCGCAACCCCGCCCCGACCCCCTCGCCTATCTGAAGCAGCCAAAGGGCCGTGCGCGCCCCCGCAACGAAATGTGCCACACTCCATTCCACCCAATGTCACACCAAACGTCCACGCGCCGAGTCGCGACCAACGGTAGTTAGGCGGCGGTGCGATCAGTGCTGATCCTGGGACTACTTGTTCTTTTCCTCGCGGGCTTCGCGACACTGCTCGCGCTTCACTTCGCGACTTTGCGGCGTCTTCGCGAAGAGCACCCTCAGGCATGGCGTGAGCTTGGAAGTCCGACCCCGATTCTCAACAACTCCGTCGCCAACAACATCGCGATGTTTCGATTTGTGCATCGCGGTCGGTACAAGATTCTCAACGACCCCGACCTTGCTTGGCTGTTCGCTCTTCAACGCATCGCTACGCCGGTCTATTTGTTAGTTCTTCTCGCGATTCTCGTGACATTCTGGATGAGAGGCTCGTGACCCGCCGCCTAACAATTCGTTCGAGCGGACAAACGGGCTGCGCCCGTTTGCCGCTCAACTCATGATCCGTTAGCTGGCGGTGAACGCAATGTCTCGTCTCCAAGATGCGGAGGGCGTTCTTAGGAAGTCCTTGGAGTCCTATCCCGAGGTGCCTCTGCTTGTGCGCGAGGACAGCATCGTCACGGCTCTATCCGACGAGACTGGATTTCCAGTGACTCTCTGGGTCGATGACTACGAGTACACCGTGGGCTACGGGGACTTCTGGCATGGACACTTCGAAACGATCGAGGAGGCTGTAACCAGCTTCTTGCAGGGTCTTTCTCCAACGGTTCGCGTTCGCGAGTTCATCGTTGAGGGCGAGGTCGTTGCGTCCAATATGGAAGAGTGGTTCGAAGGCGACTGGGTCTTGGTCTCGGCCGTGGTGGCGGCCCGCCCAGAGGGGACTGACACCTCCGAGATTCGAGACTCTCGCTATCGAATGAACCGGTGCATTCCGAGCCATCATGTGCCCGCCAGCTAACCAGTCGTTCGAGCGGACGCGTTCAGCGGCAGCGTCCGGCTTCGCCGGGCAACAGCACTGGCGCGCCGCTCAACTCCAGATCCGTTAGCCCGCAAGAGAGCGTTGCCTGTCGCTCAGCGTTCTCTTCTTGTTTTTCCCTTCGGCACTTCGCTGAGTTTCTGCGAAGCAGTCCAGTCCCGCAGTGGCGCTTCGATGCATCCGCTCAATTCCAAACTTCAGCACGCGGCACGGGCGAAGTAGGCGACCAGCGCCGGCTTCGGTACGCGGTGTCGCCTGCCGGCGCTGCTCACTTCGAGTCGCGTCGCCGCTCGGGAGACCTGGTGGTAGCGTGTGGGCGATGCGTGACTTGCGAGCTAACCAGTCGTTCGAGCGGACGCGGGCAGCGGCGGCGTCCGGCTGCGCCGGGCTGCATTCAGGCCGCGCCGCTCAACTCCGGATCCGTTAGCCCGCAAGAGAGCGTTGCCTGTCGCTCAGCGTTCTCTTCTTGTTTTTCCCCGCCGCACTTCGCTGAGTTCTTGCGAGTCGTTGTTCTCCCGCCGTGGCGCCTCGAGGCGACCACTCGATTCCGAGCTTCAGCACGCGGCACGAGCGATTCAGGCCAGCGGTTCTCGCTTCGTTAGGCAGTGGCCTCCTGCCGGCGAGGGTGACTTCGTCCCGCGTCGCCGCTCGGGGGGCTTGGTGTTAGCGTGTGAGCGATGCGCGACTTGCGAGCTAACCAGTCGTTCGAGCGGACGCGGGCAGCGGCGGCGTCCGGCTTCGCCGGGCGGCATTCGGGCCGCGCCGCTCAACTCCAGATCCGTTAGACGGCTGTGGAGGTGTCTGTGACCAATCTGGATCTCGCAAAGGAGCACTACTTTTTCGAGTTGCAGAGAAAACAAGACATCGAATCCGCCGTCAACC
>JBPOHI010000038.1:0-17540 GCA_052035735.1 Acidobacteriota bacterium | reverse complement strand
TCGGCTTCGCCGCACCGCTCGTCGCCGCCGATATCGCCGTCACGACGGCGATCGACGTCGATTTCGACGACCCTGACTGCTCGCTGCGCGAGGCGATCGTCGCCGCCAACGACGACGTGGCCTACCACGGCTGCCCGGCTGGGTCGGGACCCGATCGCATCCTCTTCGACCTCGCGCCGCTCCCGGCGACGATCGCGCTCGGAGCGGCGCTGCCGCCGATCGACGGTTCCCTGCTGCTGCGCGGCCCGGCCGCAGGGGCCGTTGAGCTCGACGGCCAGGACCTCTGGCCGATCCTCGACGTCAGCACGAACACACCGGGGGTCTGGTTCGGTCTCGAGGATCTGATGCTGGTCAACGGCGCCGGCGGAGGCGGGGGCGCGCTCGTGGTCGGCGGGGGGACGCGCGTCGAGCTGCGGCGTGTGCGGTTCCTGAATAACAGCGCGACCGTCGGCGGCGGCGCGATCTGGGTCGCCGGCTCGCTCGCGCAGCCGACCTCCGCCCTGATCGAAGACTGCGAGATCTGGGGCAACTCGAGCGCCGGCGGCTCCGGCGGCGGAGCGTTGCGTCTCCTGGGACCCGGCGCTTCGGTGACGATCCGGCGCTCGCTCGTAGGTTCGAATACCGCCGACACCTTCAACGGCGGCGCGGTGGCGATTCAGAACGGCGATCTCGCGCTCGACCGAGTGACTTTCTCGGGCAACTCAGCGGACGGCTCGGGCGGAGCGATCCACGTCAACGCCAGTTCGGCCGACGTTGCGCTCTCGCTTCGCGACTCGACGATCGCCTTCAACACGGCGAATATCGACGCCGACGCCCTGGGTGACGGCGGAGGCTTGAGCCTGGTGCCGCAAGGGAGTTTTCGGATCTCGCTGATGGCGGGGAACTCGATCGTCGCAGCGAACCTCGACGGTGGCGGCACGATCGACCCGGATCTGTTCTTCAGCAACAGTGCCCAGGTCGACTGGCTGAGCACCGGCTTCAATCTCATCGGCTCGAATGCCGGCGCCACCGCGCTCGTCGGGAGCGGCCTGCCGAACGCCCATGGCGACTACGTCGGGTCGGTCGCGTCGGTTCTCGATCCTCTGCTCGACGTCCTGAACGACTGGGGCGAAGGCGCGCTGGCGACGCACCGGCCGCTGCTCTCGCCGCTCTCTCCGGCGATCGACGCCGGTTCCTGCCCGGGCTCGACGGGCGATCAGCGGCGCTTCGGCGATGCCGTCGCCGGCACCCGGCTGGTCGACTTCGCCGCCATCCCGAACGGCTTCGCCAGCGATGGTTGCGACATCGGCGCCCACGAACGTGCCGGCGTGCCGGGATCCGACCGCGAGCTCTTCCGTGACGGCTTCGAAGCCGGGCACACGCTGCTCTGGTCGAGCGACGTGCCGGGTTGACTCGAGAGTGGGGGGGCTCCGAAGCTCAGGCGCCCAGCAGGGTCCGCCGAAAGGCCTCGCGACTTGCGTCGTCGGGGATGTTCATTTCGAGCAGGGCCACCAGGTCGCTGAGGCTGCGGGCGTGGCGGTTCCGCCGTACGAGCACGCGTGCCAGGGGTCCGATGCGTCGCGCGAGCTCGCTTTCGACACGTGCGAACGTCGCCTCCTCGAGCGGCCCCTGTGCCGTCGTCCCGCCACTGCTCGGGACGCTCGGCTCGGGTGAAGGGAGCGTCTGAGGGCCGCCGCCGGCCAGGCACGACGTGCGGAACTTTTCGCGTCCGGGCCCGGGAGGAATCTGCTTCTCGAGCTCATCGCACAGTGCGGTGAGCGTGGGCGAGGTCGATGCCGTGCGCCGCACGAGCACTTTCGCCATCGGACCGATCTGCACGGAGAGGTGCTCTTCGATGCGCCGGAGGACCTGCGAATCGAACGTCGTCGCTCTGGCCGTGGTGCTCTCCACCTCGGCGCCCGGGCCCGTTCCCGAGCGCGAAGCCGGTCCGCTGCCCGGGCCCGGCAGCTGGAATTCCCGCGAAACCAGCGTCGCTGCCGGCTCTCTCGCCTCGGGCGCGGCGCCGGTCTGGAGCCGGTAGAGGTCGGCGTCGAGGCTCGTGACGTCCAGGTAGCGCTCGTCGCGGTCGCGCGCCATCATCTTGCGCAGGACGAGGCAGAAGCCCTCCGAGATCGAGGGTTCGAAGTTGCGCGGATCGGGGAAGGGCTCCACGAGGTGCATCGACATCACGTGCGGGCCGGACGATCCCTGGAAAGGTACGCGTCCCGTCACCAGATGGTAGAGCGTCGCGCCGAGCGAATAGATGTCGGCGCGTCCATCGATATCGCGCTGCCCCAGGATCTGTTCGGGTGCGATGTAGTTTGGCGTCCCGATCGCCGTCCCGGTCTGGGTCATCGAGTTCTCTTCGCCCATCTGCTTGGCGATCCCGAGATCGACGAGCTTCACTTCGCCCGCGCGGGTGAGGATGATGTTGTCCGGCTTGATGTCGCGGTGTACGAGTCCCTGCGCGTGTGCGACGGAGAGGGCGCGACAGATGTAGCGCACGATCGTGAGGGCGTCGTACTCCTTCCACCGCCCGTTGGCCCGGAGGTAGTGGCCCAGGGAGAGGCCCTCGAGCAGTTCCATCGCCAGGTAGTAGACCCCCTCGACGGCGCCGAAAGCGAAGACCTGCACGATGTTGGGATGATTCAGGCGAGCTACGGCGCGTGCCTCCTTGAGGAAGCGCTCGACGAAGCTCGGCTCGTAGCCGAGCTCCGGCGAGAGTGTCTTCAACGCGACGAGCCGGTCCAGCATCTTCTCTCTGGCCCGGTAGACGTTACCCATCCCTCCCACGCCGAGGAGGTCGAGAATCTCGTAGTCGCCGAACCGGCTTCCCGGTTCGAGCGGGTCGTTCGGGCCCGGGCTCACCGGATCAGGCTTCCTCGAGCATACTCAGCGCTTTGCCGAGGCTGATACGCATGCGCTGGAACGAGCTCGCGAGCACTGCCACCTCGTCGCGTCCGGTGATCGCCACTTCGGGAGTGTCGAAGTCGCCGGTGCTCACCTTGTCGGCCATCTCCGAAAGCCGGCGCAGGGGCCGGATGACGACCGCCCAGAGGAGGAGATTGAGAATCACCATGATCAGTACGAAGGAGCCGACGAGCGAGTAGAGCAGGGTGCGAAACGCCAACCGGGCCGTCGCCATCGGCACCGAGGTCGGCACCGAGACGATCTGAGCGCCGATCACTTCGTTGAGCTTCCAGCCGTAGCCGGCGTTGGGGCCGTACATTCGAACGACAGAGGCGGGCGAGCTCTCGGGGCTGGTATGGCAGGAGAGACAGGCCGGGTCGGTGATGCGGATCGGGCGTCCGAGGTAGAGCGAACGCCCGAGCGCGCCATCGCGTTGGCCGACAATTTCCTTGAGTCCTGCGTCGTTGCGAAAGGCGTTGATCACGTCCGCCTCCCAATCGACCGCACGGTCGCGCGGGTTGGTGGGGTTGAGCGTCGCCTCCTTGTAGGAGTATTCGGGATGGCTTTCGCGAACGTAGTTGAAGATCTCGGTCGCCGAATAGGCCGGGACCGACTGCGGGATGAAGTTCTCCGCCAGCATCGGCTTGAGCAGCGGATTGATCTGCTTGCTGGTGTAGGTCCGGGTCGCCAGAGCCGTCTGCATCAGGATTCCGGCGTTCTCGATGACCTGCCGCTGGGCGTTTCTCTCCATCGCGCTGCGCGCGAAAAACGCGGCTGGAACGAGGGCCGCCGTGAAAACCGCGAGCAGGATGAGGTTGAACTTGGCGAACAGAGACATCGCGCGGCCCCCAGTTGGTTAGGCCGGCCATTCTAGTCGCGAACGGTCAGGGCCCCAAGCCGCTCCCGGGCGTTGGCCAGGCGAAGCGCGGACGAACCTGACTTTCGTCAGTTTCGCAGGGCAGATTCACTGCCCTGGGCTTACCGCGTTTGCAGTTTCGTTCGCAGGAAGAGAGGATGTATGAAACGCCTCGCGCTGCTGGTAGGTTCGGACGTACCCCTCTTCGTCCTGGGAGCCGCTCCGCTCGCTGCCCAGGCGGGAACCTGTTCCACCGGCAATGCCGGCCGCTGGTGCGTCCACCAGGACTCTCCCGGCGAGATCGGAATCGCGCAGGCGGGCGATCGCTTCGGCGCCGCCGTGGTGATCGGAGACTTCGACAGCGACAACCGCTACGACCTCGCGGTCGGCGCACCGAACAAGAACCACGGCTCCGGCAACCCGTCCGACTCGGGCCGCGCCTACGTCGCCTACGGCCCGATCGAGGACGGCGTGCAGAACGAATTCGACATCCTCGGCGAGGATGACGTCCCGGGGCCGACTCCAGCCGCGGACGAGCTCTTTGGCAGCGCGTTCGCCGCCAGCGACCTCGACGGCGACGGCCTCGACGAAGTCGTGATCGGCGTTCCGGACGCTCCGGTCGGCGGCGAGAATGCGGCCGGCATCGTCTACGTAACGCGCGCTTTCGATCCCGCTTTCCTGTTCGTCGACGGCTTCGAGGACGACGCCACCGCGAGCTGGTCCGCGGTCGTGCCCTGATCGTCGCCGCAGCCGAGAAGTCGAGAGAGTAGAAGCTTGCAGACGCGACTTCGACTGGTTTCTGGGTAAGTTCTACAGATAGCCGAGGGCGCGCAGCTCGGCGTCGAGCTCGGGGTCGATGTCGACCTCCCCAGCATTGTCGCCGCGGGCGAAACGGGCGCGCGCCGCCTTGACCCGCAGCGCCAGCGCGCGGCGGCGGTGGCCGCAACCGCTACTAGCGCGTAGCTTGAAGGGCTGCGGGGACTCGGGATCCGGGCCCTCTTTCCTTGGGTTCGAGGCGGAAATCCGGGAAGGCCGCCCGGATCGACTAGTGGACAGACGTCTGCGGCTCGATATGCTGCGCCCAGGTGTTCACAGCGGAGCAAGAGAACGCAGCCTTGGGCTGCGACGTCGTGGTGGTCGCCAACCACCATCGGCGCCCACTGGTCGTCGACGACCTGCGTCTCGTGCCGCATCGGCTCAGCTTCACGCCCGACGCCGAGTTGCCGGTGGGGTTTCGTCCCACCTATCTCTACGACGACTACAGTCCGCTGGGCGCCTACCGCTGCTTCCTCGGTCATCAGCTGGCGCTGGCGATGGCGAGCGGACGGCCACTGCTGGTGCTCGAGGACGACGCCGTGGCGTTGACGGCGGACTGGCTCGAGGTGGTCCGCGTCAGCCTGCCGTTGCTCGCGCGCTTCGAGGTCGTCTCGCTGCATGGACGCGCCTTCGACCGCACGCGCCTCGCTCCTGTCGGCGTGCTGGTGGGACGGCGCGTGTGGACGCCGCGCCCCGACCCGCTGGCCGAGGTCTGTCGCGTCCTCGGCTCGCTCGCCTATCTGATCTCCGAGGCGGCGGCCCGGCGTTTCCGCGCGCTCCGCTACCAGGGATTGCCGGTCGACCTCCTGCTGGCGAGCCGCTTCCGCTTTGCGCTCCTCGATCCCAGCCCGTTCGGTCACGACCGTCGCCAGGGCAGCCTCATCGGATGAGTGCGCCTACTTCCTTCGCGGCGGCCGGCAAGGCCCCACGTCGCAACCTGCGCATCCTGCTCGCCACGATGCAGTGGGACTACGGCAAGCGCGAGCAGGGGCTCTCTTTCGAGCATCAGACGTTCTTCCCGGCGCTCGACCAGTGGCAGCGCACGGCGGCTCTCCGGCACTTCGACTTCGTGGCCCTGGCGCAGCGCCACGGCGTCGCGCGCATGTCGGCCATGCTGCGCGAGGAGGTCGACCAGTTTGCCCCGGATCTTCTGGTCGGCGTCTGGTTCGAGCCGAGCTGCGATCCGCACCGCGAGACCCTCGCCGAGATCGGTCGCCGCACCCCCTGCGTGACGCTCGGCTGGTTCTGCGACTCCCACTGGCGGTACGAGAGCTTCGACCGTCCCTGGTCGGAGCACCTCGACCTGGCGGTGACCACCTCGCGACAAGCGTGGGAGCGCGGCCAGCGCGATGGCCTCGGCGAACGCTACCTGCGCTCGCAATGGGGTGCTGCGCCGGGCTATCGCCGGTTCCGGGACGTGCGGCGTGATCTCGACGTCACCTTCGTCGGTCAGCCCCACGGCGATCGCGCGGAGCACATCGCGGCCCTGCGCCGCGCCGGCCTCGCCGTCGCCACCTTCGGCACCGGCTTCGAGCGACGGCTGAGCTTCGAGGAGATGGTTGCCGTCTTCAATCGCAGCAAGGTGAACCTGAACTTCGCCAATTCCCACGACGGCAGCACGACGCAGATCAAGGCGCGGGTGTTCGAGGTCGGCGCCTGCGGCGGTTACCTGCTCTCCGGCGACGCCGAGGACCTCGCCGAGTACTACCTGCCCGGGCGCGAGATCGATGTCTTCACGAGCGAGGCGGAGCTCGTCGACAAGGCGCGCCGCGCGCTCGCCGACGACACGCGGCGCGAGGCGCTGGCCGCCGCCGCCTGGCAGCGGACGCAGCGGGAGCACGGGCTCGCCGGACGCTTCGAGCGTTTGCTCGTGACCGCGGGCGTGCTCGCCGGCGACCCGGTGCCCGGTGGCGCTGCTGCCGAGTCGTCGGCCACGAGCGCCGTCGCAGTTGCCAAGGCCGCCGAGGACGGGATCGCGGCGACCTCGCGCGCCCTACCGCGACGTCGCACCCGGCGCGCCCTCCCGGGAGTGTCGGTGGTGACCTGCGTCTACGAGAACAGCCGCTTTCTCCCCGCTGCCCTGCGCAGCTGCCTCGCGCAGGAGGTGGAGACGGAGGTGCTGGTCGTGGACGACGCCTCGCCCGAGCCGCTGGCGCCGGCGGCGCAGGCTCTGATCGACGCTCCCGGGGTGCGCTTGCTGCGGCGGCGACGCCGCGGCGGGCTCGCCGCCGCGCGCAACACCGGGATCGCCGCCGCCCGCCACGAGCTGGTGATCCCGCTCGACGCCGACGACTTCTTCTACCCCGGTGCGCTATGGGCGCTGGTCGAGGGTCTGGACGAGGCCGATGTCGCCTACGGCAACATGACGGACGGCGGCCAGCTGGCTCTGCCGGTCACGGCACCGCTGAGCGGCGAGCACTTCCTGGCGCGCAATCCGCTGTTCTGCACCTCGCTGTTCCGCCGGCGGTGGTGGGCGGCCGTCGGGGGTTACGAGGTGCGCCGGGGCTCACACTACGAGGACTGGAACTTCTGGGCGCGCCTGTTCCGTGCAGGGTGCCGCTTCCACTATGTACCGGCGCTCGTCTACAACCACACGACACGACCGGGGAGCATGCTCCGCCAGCTTGCCGGCCGCAGCGAGGAGATGGCGCGTGCCGCCGTCGCGGGGGTCTTCACCTGACGCGCGTCGCCCTCCTGGTGGTCGCCACCGGCGCCTACCGCCGCTATGCCCCTCCGCTCTGGGACTCCGCGTCGCGCCACTTTCTGCCCGGCGCGGAGCGCCGGCTGATCGTCTTCTCCGACCAGCGCTGCGAGCTGCCGGGAGCCGAGTGGGTTCGACACCCGCACGCGCCGTGGCCGCAGCCGACGCTCCATCGCTACCAGGCCTACCTGCGAGCGCGGCGCCGGTTCGCCGATTGCGACCATGTCTTCTGCATCGATGCCGACATGCTGTTCGTCGACCGCGTGGGCGAGGAGGTGCTGGGCGAGCTGGTGGCAACGACGCACCCCGGCTTCTTCGCCTCGACGCGTGCGGAGCTTCCCTACGAGCGCCGGACGGAGTCGCGCGCTTTTGTGGCGCCGCACGAGGGTGGCCGCTACTTCGCCGGCGCCTTCGTCGGCGGTCGCCGCGAGCGCTTCTTGACGCTCGCCCGTGCGGTGGCCGCCATGGTAGATGCGGACGAGGCGGCGGGGCTCGTCGCCGCGTGGCACGACGAGAGCTATCTCAACCGGTACCTCGCGAGCTTCCCCCCGACGCTGGCGCTCTCGCCCGCCTACTGCACCCCGCAGTCCTGGTCTCTTCCGTTCACGCCCCGGCTGCTGGCGCTCGACAAGGATCACGCGAGCGAGCGCCGGTCGATCGCGGCGAGCGATGGTGGGCCGGGAGGTGGGCGACGCGCGGCGCAGCCGGGCGCGCCGCCGACCAGGCGAGCCGCCGCGCGCGGCCGCGCCGGCTCCACGCCACCGCTCCGCATCGCTGCCGTGACCGTCACCAGGCGCCCGCACCTGCTCTCGCGCGTGCTGGCGACGCTCGAGGCGCAGCGGCGCCGCCCCGATGCCTGGCTGGTGTTCGTTCACCAGGACGGCGACGGCGTGGATGCCTTCTTCAACCTCGAGGAGCGCGCCCGCGAGGCGGGGATCGCCACCACCTTCGCGCGACGTAGCCGCGATCTCTCCCGCGGCCGGGTGCGCAACGAGGCGATGCTGCGCGCCGAGCCGTTCGGCATCGCCGCGGTGATCGAAGACGACGACCTCTACGGTCCGGAGTACCTGGCGGTGCTCGCGCAGTCCGTCTCTGCGCACGCCGAGGGCGACCTCTTCGGGATCGAGGAGCACGAAGTCGCCTGCGTGCGCTGGGCGCCTGCTCTCGACGGCGACAACCTGCCCGACCGCCGGCGGGCGGACGGCAGCCGGGTGATGCACGGCGACCGCGCCTCTCGCTGTTGCCCGGCGACTCTGGCAGTCCGCTGCCGCTCCTGGCTGCGCCTCGGCCTCCGGTACGACGAGACGACCGGGGGCGAGGAGGAGCCGCTGTGGCGGGCGGCCGAGGCCGGGGAGCTGGTGCTGGTGCGGCGGCCGGCGACCGACTTCTACGCCGTGCGTCACCTCCACGAGGAAGCCCTCGGAGGCCCGCATGCGCCCGCCGGAGGGCCTGTCTTCGACTCGTCGCTCGGGTCGCCGGCCGCCGAGCTCCGGGTGGACGTCGTCGATCCCGCCGCGGCCATTGCGTCGGGCGGCCTCTCGATCGCTGTCCGCCAGGTGAGCGTCGGCGGCTCGCGGGGCATCCTGCCCAGCTTGCTGGTCGAGGATGCGACGCTCCCGCCCGGCGTGCTGCAGATCCGCGGACCCGGTGGCCACGTGCTCCAGGTGATCCATCTCCTGCCCGATGTCCCGCCGCGCCGCCGCGCCGGCCTCGAGGTCGTGCCGGTCGACGGCGGGTTCGTGGTCTACGACCCGTCGCACGATCGCGTGCACTTCCTCAACGGCACCGCCAGCCTGCTGCTGGAGCTGTGCACAGGCGACAGCACCGTGGCGCAGCTTGCGGAGCTGCTCGCCGACGCGTTCGCCGCCGAGATCACTGCGGAGACGGTGCGCGAGGCGGTGCGCCGTCTGGCGGAGGAGGGACTCCTGGAGCCATGATCGATCCCGAGAGCGACCTCGATCCGGGTCGGCGGCTGCAGCGCGCACCGGATCTGGACATCCGGGCGTTGCCCGACGGCTACGTGGTGTACCAGGCAGCGCGGGATCGCATCCACTACCTCAACGCGACGGCCGCGCTGCTCCTCGAGCTCTGCGACGGCACGCCGAGCCTCGACGAGTTGCCCGGCCTGGCGGCGAGTGCCTGCGGCGTCGCGGCGGTGCCGACCGAGGAGATCGCCGAGTGTCTGCGGCACCTGCTCGCGGAGGGGTTGCTCGCATGAGCGGTCGCCTTCGACTCGCCACGGGCGAAACCTGTGAACGCCTCGGCGATCCAGATCTGGTGCGGCGCACGCTCCGTCTGCTCGCCTGCGAGATCGAGCTGGACGTCGACTGCGACCGCCTGGAGCGCGGCCTGGGCTGGATGGCTGCGAACGCGCTGCAGAGCATGGAGATTACGCGCCGTCATCGGCTGACCGTGCGACGCCGTGACGAGGGGTACGCCATCGATTGCGACGGCGAGGCGGTGAGCTGGGAGGCGGAGCCGGGCCAGGCGGCTGTGCGGTTGTCGAGCCTCGCGCACGAGCTCGCACTGGCGGCATTGCCCGATCCCACACGCGTGCACGCCGGCTGCGTCGACAGCCCCGCGGGTCGCTTCCTCGTCGTCGGCGAGCGCGGTGCAGGAAAGACGACGCTGCTCACGCGTTTGATGTTCGAGGAGGGATTCGCGGTGCGGAGCGACGAGCTGGCCCTTCTCACCAGTGGAGTGGTGACCCCGTTCCCTCGTCGCTTCCGACTTCGCCCGCCGACGAGCCGGCTGGTACCGCAGCTGGCCGGTGTGCCGGGTGTGCTCGCGTACGAGGACGATGCCTGGGGTGGCATCACCTTCGTCGACCCCTCGGACCTCGGGGCGGAGTGGCGCATCGACGCCGCCAAGGTCGGCGCGATCTTCTTCCTCGTTCCCGCCCACGATGGCGGCTCTCGTCTCGAGAGCTGCTCCCGGGTCGAAGCCGCGCGTCTGTTGATGACACAGTCGGCGGGCCCCGCGGGTGGCGCCGAGCGCTGGCTGGATGACGTCTGCACGCTCGCCGCTTCGTCGTTGTGTTACCGTCTCAGAATCGGCAATCTGGATCAGGCCGTCGATGCGGCGAGGGTGGGACTCGCGCCCCTGTGCGGCGCCGCGGCCAGGCAGGGAGGCACGTCGTGACAGAGGAAAAGCTGGAGCGCATCCTCTCCAAGGTCGCTCCCGAGCGGCGCGAGGTGCTGCGCCAGATGTTGCTGGCACCGGTCTGGGTGCCGCCGCTCATCTCGTCGTTCTCGATGGCGGTGCTGTCGAGCTACGAGGCGCGCGCTCAGGGCTACAACATGTCGTAGGCGTCGCGCGGGGCTGTTCGGGACCGCGCAGCAACGCCACGACAGCCACCAGCGGAGCGGAGCGAGCCAATGGGTCTGACGCCGTTTCCCGCCACGCTCTGCCTCCACCTCGCGAACCTGGCGCGCGCCCAGGTGTTCATCGAGACAGGAACGTACCTCGGGGAGACAGCGCGCTGGGCGGCGAAGTTCTTCTCCGACGTGCGAACGGTCGAGCTGGGCGAGGAGCGCTACGCCGACACTTCGGCGGCGCTGCGCGACCTCTCGAACGTCGTCTGCTACCAGGGCGACTCGCGGGCAGTGCTGGCGAAGCTCCGCGAGGAGCTGGCGGGGACGCCGTCGGTGATGTGGCTCGACGGGCACTGGTCGGGCGACGGCACCGCGGGCGAGAACGACGAGTGCCCGCTTCTCGGCGAGCTGCAGTGCGTGGACGGCCTGAAGGACATCGTGATGATCGACGATGCTCGCTACTTCCTGCGCGTGCCGCCGCCCCCGCACATGCCAGACCAGTGGCCGACCCTGCAGGAGATCGTCCTCGCGCTGCCGCCCGGCATGTTCGTTCAGGTTATTCACGACGTCATCTTCGTCGTTCCCAACTTCCTGCGCGGCGCGCTGACCGACTTCCTGCGCGAGGAGCGGTGTCCGTGGGAGCCGTGCCCGGCGGCATCGGGCGCATCGCCTCGGGGGTGTACGATCTCCGCCGCTGTCGCTCGAGGCGCTAGGGTTGAACAGCGCTCGGACGCGCGGCCGCTGCTCAGCGCCTGTCTCATCGTGCGCGACGAGGCCGCCCACCTCGGCGACTGCCTGCGCTCGCTCGCCAGCCTGGTCGACGAGGCGGTCGTGGTCGACACGGGCTCGCGCGACGACACTGCGGCGCTCGCCCGTGCCGCCGGGGCCCGCGTTTTCGAGTCGCGCTGGCGGGGGAGCTTTGCCGCGGCGCGCAACGAGTCGCTGCGGCACGCCCGGGGCGACTGGATCCTCTATGTCGATGCCGATGAGCGGGTGGTGTCCGGTACCCGCCACGAGCTCGAGGGAGTCCTGAGCGATCCGCAGCTCGCCGCCTGCACGGTGGCCTTCCGGCCGGTGACCGGGTACACGCGCTATCGCGAGCGCCGCCTCTTTCGGCGGCATCCGGCGATCCGCTTCGAGGGCGTCATCCACGAGACGATCGGGCCGTCCCTGACGCGGCTGGCTGCTGCCGAGGGGCTGCGGACCGGCAGCAGCGACGTCGCCATCGACCACCTCGGCTACGACGGCGATCTCGCACGCAAGCATCGCCGCAACGTGCCGCTGCTGCGCCGCCGCCTCGCCGGCGACCCCTTGCACGTCTACAGCTGGCACGATCTCGGGTGCGCGCTCGAGGGTCTCGGCGAGGAGGCGGAGGCGGAGGCGTGCTGGCGACGCGCGATCGAGATCGTGCGTGCGAAGCCGGCGCCCGCCGAGACCGACCTGCTCCCGTACCTCGACCTCGTCCGCCTGCGTCAGCGCCGTGGAGAGGAGGTGCTGGCCCTCCTGGCCGAAGCCCTGCAGAGATTCCCGGGCAGTCCGCTGCTGGACTGGATGGAGGCGCGCGACCTCGTCGCGCGCGGCCTGCACGGCGAGGCGCTGCCCCGCCTCGAGCGGCTAGCGCGGCTCGACGCCGAGTCCTTCTGCGATGCCGGTGTCGCCTTCGAGCAGCGGATCCTGACCGAGCTCTGTCAGGAAGCGCTCGGTCTCTGCTGCTGGGCGCTGGGTCGCTTCGCGGAGGCGGCCGCGTGGTACGAACGCGCGGCGCGGGCCGCTCCGGATCGCCTGGATCACCGCCTCAAGGCGCAGCTCGCGGCGTCACGCGCCGCGCCGGACCGCACGCAGCCACGCACCGCGCAACTCTAGCGCGCCGCGCCGCAAGGCTGGCGGCAGGCTGGCGTTCGCGATGCAGCGCTCGACGTGCCGCCGTGCCGCAGGGTCGGGCGCGATCGCGGGCGGCAAGGTCGGATGGATCCCGAGCAACCGCTCTGCGCCGGCGAGGAATCTCGCCCCCGTGGCAGCGAGACCTGCCGCCGCGAGCTCCGCGCCGACTCCGTCCCACGGGATCTCTTCCTCATGCTGGCGGAGCACGAGTGCGAGGTCGTGCAGCGCCCGCAAGGGCAGGGCGGCGCGACGCTGGCCGAAGTCGCTCACCTGGGCGTGAAGCAGCAGGAGCAGCACGTGATCGCGCAGCGACGGCGTGAGCATCGGCGAGGGCTCGCTGCCGGCGACGACGGCGTCGCGACGCACGCGTGCCGCCGGAAGCGCGACGTCGACGGCGCCCGTGCCGAGTGCCCAGTGCAGCTCGACCGGGGCAGGGGAGCCGGCGCGCACAAGCGGACAGTAGTGATGGTAGCGCTCGCGATACCAGGCGATGCTCCGGGCCACCGTCGCGTCGCCGTCGGGGCCGATCGGCAGGTAGCCCGCTACCCGCAGCGCCTCGACCGCGCCGTCGACCGACCCTTCGGAGACCAGCAGGTCGAGATCGCGCAGCACGCGCTCGCCAGGATCTCTGCCGCCGGCGACCAGCCACGCCGCACCCTTGAGCAACACTGGTTCGATTCCGACCTCCCGGAGCAGTTGGACGACCTCGATCGCCTGGGCACGCAGCGCACGATTGCGCTCGGCGTTGGCGTCGTGGAGGTCCTCGAGCGCGAGCTCCACCGGAACGACCGATCCGTCGCCCACGCGTTCGGCGAGGTGTCGTCGCAACGGCGCCGGCACCGCATCGACGGCGGCGTGGCGCCGCAGTCCCGCCCAGAGCGCCGGCAGGAGGAGGTGCTCTTCCGCCAGCGATACGAGCGGTGGCCAGCGCGCTGGCGTGGCAAGGCGAGCCCGAAGACCCGCGTCAGCCGCGCGATCGCCAGTGGGCGCCAGCGCCGCTGCGAGGTCGAAGATGGCTCCGCGGCGCGCCGCCGCGATCGCCGGCAGCAGCGGCCGCAGGGCATCGAGGAGCAGCCCATACGAGCGCGGCACGTCGAGCGTCGAGGCGGCGGTCCGGGCGATCACTTCGAGAAGGGCTTCCTCGACAACTTTCGTGGCGTCATCGACCACTACCCGGAGGCGCGGTGCCGCCCCCCTCGTTCGACTGCGCCCGCGCCACCCGCGTGGCCGAGAAGAGGGTCTGCGCGGTCCGCGCGCTGGCCGGCCCCGACCGGGCGGTGGCGGAGCTCGGTCCCATGTCGACACCGCGTCGCGACTGGCCGGGGTCCATCGGCATGCCGACGACGGTGAGGGTCTTCGTCATATGGGTGTCGAGGGTAGCCCATCCGCTTGGCCATGACGAGCGAAGCGAGGCATGCTCCGACCCTAGAGCGAGCTAGCGGAGGAAGGTGTTCGAACCCTCGGCGTCCAGGGGACCGTGTTTCTTGACGCAAGTGCTTAGCGCTAAGTAAAATGAGGGCGATGAACGCGTCGGAGATGGCGAGGACTCTCGGCAGCCGGGGCGGGCGTGCGCGAAGCGCGCGATTGTCGGCGGCAGAAAAGAAGCGCATCGCGTCCCTGGGTGGCGAGGCGCGGATGAGGTCGCTCCGTGCGACCCGCCGCATCCTCGGGAATCTGCGCTACGCGGCCGCAGCGGGCGAGCTCGCCGGCCGGTCGACGAGCGTCAGGCGCCAGGCGGAGTTCGCAGGTCCACTGCCGGGGATCTATGGCTCGGACCGGTGAGGCGTCCGACCCATCGGATCACCTCCGGACGGTCGGGGAGATCGTCGAGGGCCTGCGCTCTCTCCATCTCGATCCGGTGCTCGTCGGGGGCATGGCCCTGGTGGTGCTGGGGTCCCGCAGAGTGACGCGCGATTTCGACTTCGTGATCGCGCGCCCGGGCGATCGTCTCGCGAGCGCGGTCGGCCAGTTCTACGACCGTGGTCTCGAGCTCGTTTCGGGCCTCGACCCTTCTGGAGACGTCGCTTCGACCATCACGAATCGGCGGGTCGCGGTCGCCCGCCTGCGAATCGATGCGCCCGAGAGCGCGTACTTCTTCGATCCGAAGACCGGACTACGCGTCGATCTTCTCTTCGATTTTCCGATTCCAGCCTCGCAGCTCGCTGAGCGTGCGACGCGCACCCGGATCCGCGCGCACCGCTTCGACATCGCCTCCGAGGAAGACCTGCTGCGCCTCAAGAAGATCGCCCTGGCGTCGCGCACAGCTCCCGGCGACGTCACGGACATCGCCTTCCTCGAGGCGCGGCGGGAGGTTATCGACTAACGCGGCCAGCCAGGGCCTCGGTTCGGGTTGGTGGAATTGGGGGAGCGGAAGGGATTCGAACCCTCGACGCACTCGCTGGGAACGTAGTGCGAACGGGAAGCTCCCTCAGGCGCGTTGATCTTTTTCGGGTAGCGATCCTCGCGAGATCGCCGCGCTCGGCTTCCTGCTTTCCCTCGGCACGTGATGGAGGTGCGGCGGCGGAGTAGCTGTAAAACTGTTGACAGATACGGATAAGTGACTACACTTTCACAGAATGAGTCGATCTGATCGCAAACGCCTGCTCGCTCTGGCCGGCAGGCGGGGCTGGCTTTCAGCCCAGGAGGTGGCGCGAGTAGGGATTCACAGTCAGCACCTGACGGCGCTCGTAGCTGACGGAACGCTCGAGCGCGTGCGGCGCGGGCTCTATCGGATCGCCGGTTCCGAGGTGACGGAGCACCACGGACTCGTCGTCGCGTCGGCGGCTGTGCCGGGAGCGGTGATCTGCCTGCTCTCGGCGCTCTCGTTTCACGCCATCGGGACCCAGCTTCCCGCCGAGGTCTGGATCGCGATCGCCCGCGGCCGCCGCGCGCCGAAGCTCCCGTACCCCAGGCTCCGTGTCGTGCGCTACAGCGGCGCCGCCTTCAGCGAGGGGATCGAGATTCATGAGCTCGAGGCGCGGCGGGTGAGGGTCTACTCTGTGGCGAAAACGATCGCCGACCTGTTCAAGGCGCGCCATCAAGTAGGGCTCGAGATAGCGATGGAAGCGCTGCGCGAAGCCTGGCGAGCGCGCCGCTTTACGATGCCGGAGCTGGACCGCGCAGCCCGCGCGTGCCGTGTCGAGCGCGTCATGCGCCCGTATATCGAGGCGATTTCGGCGTGAACGGAGGACTCGCACAGTCGGTCAAGGCGCGACTCGTCCGGCATGCGCACGAACTGGGCGTCGATCCGAACCTGGTGCTCGCTCGCTTCGCAGCAGAGCGCCTCCTCTATCGCCTCTCGCGCTCGCCGTACGCGGAGCGATTCGTGCTGAAGGGCGCCCTGATGCTGGTCGTCTGGCTGGGCGAGTCCATCCGCGCTACCCGCGACGCCGATCTCCTCGGCTTCGGCGCAGTGGATGCCGCATCGCTCGAGGCGCTCTTCACTGAAGTGTGCGCGCTGGCGGTCGAGCCCGACGGGCTCGCCTTCGATGGCGATTCCATTCGGGTGGCGCCGATTCGATTCGAGGATGCCTATGGCGGACAGCGCATCGAGCTCCTAGCGCACCTCGGATCGGCGCGGCTCCGCGTCCAAGTCGACGTCGGCATCGGCGACGCGGTCGTTCCCGAGCCGCTTTGGATCGACTATCCCAGTCTGCTCGACCGCCCAGGCCACGGTTGCGGGGCTACCGACCGGAAACCGCTATCGCCGAGAAACTCCACGCGATGGTCGAGCTCGGCTCCAGAAACAGCCGCATGCGCGATTTCTTCGACGTCTCGGCCTTGGCGAACCACGAGCGATTCGAGGGTGCCGAGCTGGCGCGGTCCATTGCGGCGACGTTCGCGCGTAGACGCACCGGCATACCATCGGAGCTGCCCCTCGCCCTCACGCGGGAATTCGCCGCCGTCGAAGGAAAACAGTCTAAGTGGCGAGCGTTCGTTCGCCGCTTGCCGGGAGTCGAAGCGCCCCCCGAGTTCGTCACGGTGCTGCAAGTCGTCGCTGGCTTTGCCGGCCCAGCGCTCCTCGCTGCTGGCCGCGGCGAACCGTTCGAGCGGATCTGGACTCCGGGCGGCCCCTGGACCTGAACAAGAGGTGAGGAGCGTCGAGATCCGAAACGGCCGATCCAGAACGATAGTTGCCTCCAGGCGAAGAATTGGTGGAGCGGAAGGGATTCGAACCCTCCCCCCCCCATGAACTTGACGAACTGAAATGTGGCTGGAGCCGACGGAGTCGGGCGCGGTGATCGCGAGCTCTGGTGAGCGTCAGCTGCGGACGGGCGAGATCAGGGTCACCGTGGGGAAATAGGTTCGAATTCTCGCGATGTCTCTCGTCAGTACCGGAAGATCGCGCACGGCTGCATGGGCACCGATGAAGAAGTCGGCGAGCACGCCGGTTCGGGTGCCCTTGCGCTCCCGGTACTGGCGGTAGGCCTTTCCCGCGAGGAAGAGGGCTTCGCGCGGGATCTCCTCGAAGTGAGCGCCGAAGTCGGCGAGCGCGAGCTCAGCGGACTCGAGGCTCCCGTAACCCGCAGTGAACTCGGCATAGATGATCGGATTGATCAGCAGCGGCCCACGGTCCGCCGCGTGCTCGAGCTGGGCCAGGGACCAGTCCCCCCACGATGGGTCCGGTAGCACGATGTCCAGCAGGATGCAGGTGTCGACCAGAATCAACGCAAGCCCGGATCTTTGGCGTCACCCTCGTAGCCGCGTAACAGGCGCATCAGCTCGTCGGTCGTCCTGGTCGTCGGAAGTGTTCCGCGGAGCTTGGTGAAGCGCCCGCCAGCGCGCTTCGTCCTCGCGCTCGGGTGCGCCGGGCGAACGACGACTTCGCCATCCGGCCGGAGCTCGAACTCGACCTCCGCACCCGGCTCCAGGCCCAGGTGGACGCGCAGTCGCTTCGGAACGGTGACTTGGCCCTTGCTCGTCATGGTACTGGTCATCGGCGGCTCCAGGTATTACTTCCTGGCCGAGTGTAATACCTGGTTTGCTGATGGCACAAGGTCGGCTCGGGCGCGCGCATCGGAGCTGCGCGCTACGGTCGGCATTCTCTCTCGGGTGGATGGATTCTGAGATCGGAAATGGTGGA
>JBPOHI010000041.1:0-11317 GCA_052035735.1 Acidobacteriota bacterium | reverse complement strand
GCGACAAGGGCGTCGCGACCTACAGCTCGTCGAGCAAGCAGGTCGCGTCCGACGGTACGATCACCATCGTCGAAGGCGACGACGCCACGATCACCTTCGCGCCGGCGAGCGGCCAGACCTGGCAGTTCCAGAGCCCGTGGATCACCATCGTCCCGAATACCCCGGGTGTCGACGACGTCACGGTCACCGCGACCGGGGTCTCCGCGATCACCATCGTCGACAACAATCCGGAGAGCTCGAAGGCCAGCACCTACACCTACACGCTCCAGACGACGGCCGGCATCCTCGACCCGGCGATCCTCAACAAGGGCCGCCGCTAACCGACTGCGTACTTCGCTACCAGCGGTCGCCGCGGCCGCGGGTGGCTCGGTCCATCGCGGCGGCGGCTTCGCGATCGAGCTCCTGGGCGCGCTTGGTCTCGCGCTTGTCGAAGAGCTTCTTGCCCTGGACGACGCCGATTTCGACCTTGATGCGGCTGCCGCGCAGGTAGACCTGGAGCGGCACGACGCTGTAGCCCTTGGTCACGACGCGGCCGGCGAGCTTGTCGATCTCGCGCCGCGACAGCAGGAGCTTTCGCGGCCGGTCGGGGAGGTGATTCTCGCGGTTGCCGTGCGAGTAGGGGCTGATGTGCGCGCCGACGAGGAAAGCCTCGCCGTTCTTGAACTCGACGTAGGCGTCGGCGAGTTGGATCTTCCCCGTGCGCGCCGACTTCACCTCGGTGCCGGAGAGGACGATGCCGGCTTCGATCCGGTCGTGGATGAAGTAGTCGAAGGCGGCGCGGCGATTGCCCGCCAGGGGGCGCACTTCGGGGGTCTTTTCGCTCATGGGAACCGTTGGCCCCGCCGGCGCGGCGGCGCGGCGGAGGTCCAGTCTATCGTCACCGGATGGTAGATTGACGGCTCATGCCCGCCTGGCCGAACCTCCTGATCCTGGGCCTCCTGCTCGCCGCCGCCGGCGAGCCGGCGATCGAGGACTTGAGGGTCTCGGTCGATGGCAGTCAAGTGCTGGTCGGCTTCCACCTGGCCAACGGGCTCGACGCCGAGACCCGTGAGCGCATCGACAGCGGCCTGCCGACCTCCTTCCTGTACGAGCTCGAACTGAAGCGCGATCGCAAGCACTGGTGGGACCGCGGGCTCGACTCCACCGTGCTCGAGGTGGTGGCGATGTACAACGCCGTCACCCGCGAGTACCTGGTCAACACCAAGCAGGGCGGGCGCCTGATCGAGAGCCGCACGGTGCGCGATGCCGAAGAGCTCGAGCACGCCATGACCGTCTTCGAGAACTTCCCCGCCTTCACCCTCGAGGCCGATCCCGACGGCTCGCGCTTTCTCGTGCGCATGCGGGTCGACCTCGGGCCGGGCGCGGTGCTGGGCTTCATCCCCTATCAGCGCTCCACCGACTGGATCGAATCCAACAAGGTCCGGTTGCGCGCCGCGGAACCCTGACGGGCGGCGCGTGGACATCCGGGATCTCTTCGCCCAGCACAGGAAGGACGGCCGCTACGTCGCCGCCGCCCTCGTCCTGACGCTCGCCGTCCTCACCCTCATCTACTACCTGATCCAGCGTGGCCGCGACCTGCCTTCGGTGCTGGTCACCAACAAGGTCCTGCTCTTCGTCCTGGTCTACGCCGACGCCCTGCTCATCCTGGTGATCCTCTTCGTCCTCGCCAGGAACCTCCTGCGTCTCTGGCTCGAGCGCCGCCAGCGCGCGCTCGGGGCGCGCTTCAAGACCAAGCTGGTGGCGACCTACGTCGGGCTCTCGCTGGTGCCGGTGCTGCTGCTCTTCTTCTACGCCAGCGAGCTGCTCCAGGGCTCGATCGAGCGCTGGTTCTCGAGCTCGCTGCGCACGGTGCTCGAGCAGAGCAGCGCCGTGGCGCAGTCGCTGCAGCGCGAGATCGGCGACCGCAACTATCGCGAGGCGCTGCGTTTCGCGCGGCGCATCTCCGGTCTCGGTCTCGAGAACGCTTCCGAGCGAACCGAGCTCGCCGCAAGGCTGGCGCAGTGGCGCGACGAATCGGGCGTCGCCTTCCTCGGTGTCTACCTCGAGAGCGACTTCATCCACGCCGTGGTCGATCCCGAGTCGGGGCTCAACGACCTGCCGGAGGTGGGCCGCAACTTCCTCCTCGAAGCGGCCGGCAACGGGCGGGCCGACCGCGTCGTGCTTCCCGCCGGTACGCGCAGCCGTCTGATCCTCGCCGCGGCGGCGGGCGCCGCCCCCGACGGCAAGCGGCGACCGGTGGTGGTCGCCGGCACACTCCTCGACCCGATCACCAGCGGGCAGAGCGAAGAGCTCATCCAGTCGTACCAGACCTATCGCCAGCTGCAGGTTCAGAAACGCGACTTCGCCGCCTCCTATTGGCTGATGTTCGTCCTCGTCACACTGCTCATCCTGCTCGCCACCTCCTGGGTCGGCCTCTTCCTCGCCCGTCGCCTGATGCTGCCGATCCAGGCGCTCGCCGAGGGGACGCGCCGGGTCGCGAGCGGCGATCTCGATCAGCAGATCGAGGTCGCCACCGACGACGAGATGGCCACCGTCGTCGAGTCGTTCAACAGCATGACCCAGGAGCTGCGGCGGAACCGCGCGGAGATCGACCGCAGCCACCGCGAGCTCGTCGCCGCCAACCGCGGCCTCGCCGAAGAGCGTGCCCTGGTCGGCGCCATTCTCGAGAACCTCGCCGCCGGCGTGATCGCGCTGGGCGGCGACGGCACGGTGCTGTCGGCCAACGCCGCCGCGCTGGGGCTCCTCGCGCTGCGCGAGGAGGAGCTCATCGGCCGCGGGCTCCGCGAGGCGTGGAGCGGCACCGAGCGCGCCCCGCTGGAGGAGCTGATCGCCACCGCCCAGGAGCATCCGCGCGAAGCGTCGGAGGTGAGCCTCGTGCTGGGCGGCGAACGCCGCACTTTCGAGGTCAAGGTCTCGGAGCTGCGCGACGGCGGCCGCGGCGCCGGCAAGATCGTCGTGCTCGAGGATCTCTCCGACCTCATCAAGGCGCAGAAGCTCGCCGCCTGGACGGAGGCGGCGCAGCGCATCGCGCACGAGATCAAGAACCCGCTCACTCCGATTCGCCTGGCCGCGGAGCGCCTGCGCGTCAAGCACCGGGCGGGGGACCCCGCGGTCGGCGAGCTGCTCGAGGAGAGCGTCGCGATCATCGTGCGCGAGGTCGGCAAGATGCAGGCGCTGGTCGACGAGTTCTCGCGCTACGCCCGCATGCCCGGGCCGCAGCTCGCGGCGACGGCGCTCGACGGTCTGGTCGCCGAAGTGGTCGCGCTCTACCGCGACGTCAAGCCAGGAGTGGCCATCGTGACCCGGCTCGCTGCCGGGATCGGCGAAATCTGGGTCGATGCCGAGCAGCTGCGCCGGGTGCTCATCAACCTGCTCGACAACGCCGTCGAAGCGACCCCGGCGCCGGGCGACGTCGAAGTCCGCGCCGAGCGCCGCGGCGAGCGCCTGATCCTCGAGGTGGCCGATGCCGGCACCGGCATCGCGCCGGAAGACCGCGACAAGCTCTTCCTGCCGTTCTTCTCGCGCAAGAAACGCGGCACCGGCATGGGTCTCGCCATCGTGCACCGGATCGTGAGCGATCACAACGGCTCGATCCGCGTCTCGGACAACCGGCCGCGCGGCTCGGTCTTCACCCTCGAACTGCCGGCACGCTGATCGTCATGCGCTCCGTCCTCGTCGGCACCGCCGGGCACGTCGACCACGGCAAGACCGCGCTGGTGCGCGAGCTCACCGGCATCGACTGCGACCGGCTCGAGGAGGAGAAGCGGCGCGGCATCACGCTCGACCTCGGCTTCGCCCACTTGCCGCCGGCGGCGACTCTGGCGGCGAGCGGCGGGGCCGCCCCGCCCGAGCTCTCTTTCGTCGACGTGCCCGGGCACGAGCGCTTTCTCCACAACGCGCTGGCTGGTCTCGGCGGCGTGCGGCTCCTCCTCCTGGTCGTCGCGGCCGACGAAGGGATCCGGCCCCAGACGCGCGAGCACCTGGAGATCGCCGAGCTGCTCGAGCTGCCCGGCCTCGTCGTCGCGCTCAACAAGATCGACGCCGTCGACGCCGAGACCGCCGGGCTCGCCGAGCTCGAGATCGCCGAGCTGCTCGCCGGCACGCGCTTCGCCGGGGCGCCGATCCTGCCCGTCTCGGCACTCACCGGGGAGGGCGTTCCGGCTCTCCGCCGCGCCCTCGAGTCGGCGGCGGCGGCACTTCCCGCGACCCGCCGCGAGCTCGATCCGGCCCGCCTGCCGGTCGATCGCGCCTTCCTGGTCAAGGGGCAGGGAGTCGTGGTGACCGGCACGCTGGTCTCCGGCGCGGTCGCGACCGGCGACACGCTCGAGCTCCTGCCGGCCCGCCTCGCCGTCCGCGCGCGCGCGGTCCAGGTGCACGGCCGGCCGGCGCGAGCCGCGGCTGGCGAGCGCACGGCGCTGCAGCTCGCCGGCGTCGACCTGACCGAGCTCACGCGCGGCATGGAGCTCACCACACCGGGCGCCTTTCGCACCACGCGGCGGCTGCTGGTGCGCTGGCGGATGCTCGCGAGCTCGCCGGTCGGGCTCGAGAGCCCGCTCCGGCCGATGCCGGTGCGGGTCCATCTCTACGCCTCGGAGATCGTCGGCACGGCGCGGCCGGTCGCCGCGGCCGGGCTTGGACCCGGCGAGACCGGCCTGGTCGAGATCGCGCTCGCCTCGCCGGTCGTCGCGGCGCGCGGCGATCGCATCGTCGTCCGCCGCCCGTCGCCGGCCGCCACCATCGGCGGCGGCACGATTCTCGATCCGTGGTGGCGGCGCAAGCGGCGCGGCGATCCGACGCTGCGCATGGCCGGCCTCTCGGGCTCGGAGGCGGAAGCACTCCTCGCCTGGGCCGCCGAGTCCGCGGAGCGCGGCCTCACCGTCGCCGCCGCCGCGGCGCGCAGCGGCTCGAGTGCCGTTGCCGTCGCGGCGCTCCTGGCCGGCCTCGAGGCCTCCGGCAGGCTGGTGCGCCTTCGCCCGGTGGCGCCGGGGGAGACCCAGACCCCGGGCGCTCCCATCCGCTATCTCCTGCCGGAGACGTTGGAGTCCGTCCGGCGCGCGGCTCGCGAAGCGCTGGCGCGCTACTTCGCCGAGCAGCCGCTCGCCATCGGCCTGCCCAAGGCCGAAGCGGCGCGCCGCCTGCTGCCGCCGGCGGCGCGCACCCTCTCCGAGCTCTGGTTCGCCCGCCTGGCTGCGACCGGAGATCTCGACCTCGCGGCCGGAGACGTGCGTTTTCCGGGACGCGCGATCGCGCCGCCGGCCGAGCTCTCACCCCTGGCGCGCGCCATCGTCGAGCGCTATGCCGCGGGCGGCCTCGAGCCCCCCTCGCCGGCCGAAGTCGCCCGCGCCCTCGACGCCAAGCCGCAGATCGTCGATGGGCTGGTGCAGCACCTGGTGAAGCGCAAGGAGCTCGTGCGACTTCCCGGCGGGCTCGTCTTCTCGAGCGCGGCGCTCGAGCGTCTGGTCGACGATCTGCGCGCGACCGGCTGGCAGCGCTTCACGATCGTCGCCTTCAAGGATCGCTTCGGTCTGTCGCGCAAGTGGACGATTCCGCTGCTCGAGCATCTCGACAACATCGGCGTCACCCGGCGGGTCGGCGAAGAGCGCGAGTTGCGCCGCATCGCGACCTCGTCCAACGCCGTGAAGGCCGACTCAACTCGCTGAAGTCCGCCTCGCGCAGTCGCCGCCGTCGCCGTTCAACGTCGTGGAATTGAACCCATCCAACTGAACAACGCTGCATTCTCGTGTGCGCCGCACTCTCTCCCGCACGCAGCGCTCCTTCCTTATAAGTCAGGGCTTCGCTCGCTCCGCGCCGTCGTCCTGCACGACCTGGCATCGATCTCGCCTTGTCCTCCTGCATTCGAAGCTTCGCGGTGTTCGCGGAAATTCGAACGCAACCACGAGGGAGGAATCTAGATGAACAGATTCATGAATGCAGTCGGCCTGGCGCTACTCGTCGCGATGGTCTTTTCGGCCGCGGCGATGGCGCAGGGCATCCCCACGAGTCGTCTGTCCGGCCGGGTCACCGACTCGGAGGGCAACGGCGTGCCCGGCGTCTCGGTCGAGATCTCCTCGCCCGCGCTGCAGGGCGTGCGTACGACGACCACCGACCTGAACGGCGACTATGTCGTGCCCAGCCTGCCGCCCGGCGAGTACACGTCGACCTTCACCATGGACGGCTTCGAACCGCAGAGCCGCACGTCGCGGTTGGCCTCGTCGCAGGCGCTGCAGCTCGACATCGACATGTCGCTCGCCGCGGTCACCGAGACCATCGAGGTCACCGGCGAAGCGGTCACCGTCGTGTCGAAGGACAACACCAACGCCACCACCGTCTCGCAGGACATCCTCGAGGCGCTGCCCGGCGGCCGCACGCAGCTCGCGGCGGTGATTCTCTCTCCCGGCGCCGCAGCGACCGGTCCGGCCGGCGCGATCACCATCTCCGGCGGCCAGTCGTGGGAGAACACCTTCTCGATCAACGGCGTGAACGTGAACGACAACATCCGCGGCACGCCGAACGCCCTGTTCATCGAGGATGCGATCGAGGAGACGACCACCTCCTCCTCCGGCATCTCGGCCGAGTTCGGCCGCTTCGCCGGCGGCATCATCAACACGGTGACCAAGTCGGGCGGCAACGACTTCCACGGTAGCCTGCGCGACAACCTCACCAACCAGAGCTGGAACAGCGAGAACCGCTTCTCGCCCGAGCCCGAGGACAAGCTCCGCAGCATCTACGAAGGGACCATCGGCGGCCGGATCGTGCGCGACAAGCTCTGGTTCTTCGCCGCCGGCCGGTCGTTCGAAACCGACGCGGTAGCGACGACGCAGCTGACCAACATCCCGTACAACGCCACCAACGAGCAGGATCGCTACGAGGGCAAGCTGACCTTCTCGCCGACCTCGAACCATCGCCTCACCGGCTCGTACATCGACATCAGTCAGGAGCAGCTGGCGCCGCACGGCGGTCTCGCCAACTACCTGGTCGACCTGTCGGGTCTCGCCACCCGGAGCCTGCCCAACACGCTCCTGGCGGCGAACTACTCGGGCGTCCTGTCTTCCAACTTCTTCGTCGAAGCGCAGTTCTCGGAGCGCGCGTTCAACTTCGAGCCCTCGGGCGGCAGCGATGGGTCCTTCGCAGGCGGCACGCCGATCTTCGACACCAACAACGGCGTAATCTTCAACGAGTCGATCTTCTGCGGCATCTGCGCCGACGGCGGTGACGAGCGCAAGAACCAGGACTACCTCGCCAAGGCGAGCTACTTCCTGTCCACCAAGGGCTCGGGATCGCACGACCTGGTCTTCGGCGTCGACTTCTTCGACGACATCCGCACCAGCAACAACTACCAGTCGGCGACCAACTTCATCTTCGGCGCCGACGACTCCCTGTTCGAGAACGGAGTGGTCTACCCGGTGATCTTCGCTCAGAACCTCGCGAATTCGGACGAAGGTGGCAGCTCGTACCTCGCCTACTACCCGATCCTCTCGACCAGCCTGGGAACCCACTTCAAGACCAACTCGGTGTTCGTCAACGACCGCTGGCGCCTGTCCGACAACCTGAGCTTCAACGTCGGCGTGCGCTACGACAAGAACGACGGCAAGGACGCCTCGGGTACGACGGTCACCAAGGACGACGCCTTCAGCCCGCGCCTCGGCGTGAACTGGAATCCCGATGGCAACGGCGTCTGGCTGCTCAATGCTTCCTACGGCCGCTACGTCGCCGCGCTCTCCGGCGCGGTCGCCAACTCCGGTTCGTCGGCGGGTTCGCCGGCGACCATTCAGTGGGCCTACACCGGACCGAGCTTCAACTTGCCCGGTCAGCCCCGGACCACCTCCGAGCAGGCGCTCGCGGCGGTCCAGGCCTGGTTCAACTCGGTCGGCGGCATCAACAACACCAGCCTGCTGCAGTTCGTCAATATTCCCGGCGGCGGCCTCGTCGTCGGCAACGACGTCGCTTCGACCTACGCCGACGAGCTCACCATCGGCGGCGTGCGCAGTTTCGGCTCCAAGGGCTCGGTGCGGGCGGACATCGTCTACCGCGAGTTCGGCAACTTCTACTCGACGAAGCGGGACACCGAGACCGGCCAGGTCGTGAACGCCAACGGCAACCTCGTCGACCTCGGCGTGATCCAGAACGACAGCGATAACCTGGAGCGCACCTACCTCGGCCTCCAGACGTCGTTCAACTTCCTCCTCACCGACCGGTTGACGGTCGGCGGGGCCTACACCCTGTCGCACGCCGAGGGCAACTTCGAGGGCGAGAACCAGGGCTCCGGCCCGGTGACCTCGGCGCTCGAGAGCTACCCCGAGTACAAGGACGCTCGCTGGAACGCTCCGAAGGGCGACCTGCTGATCGACCAGCGCCACAAGCTGTCGCTGTTCGCGGTCTGGGAGGCCTTCAAGTCGGATCGTCACCGCCTGGCGGTGAGCGCCCGGCAGCTCTACACCTCGGGCTTCGCCTACTCGGCGATCGGCAACGTCGGCACGCGTGCCTTCGTCACCAACCCGGGCTACGTCTCGCCGCCGACGCAGGTGCCGTACTTCTTCTCCGACCGCGGCGCCTTCACCTCCGACGACATCAGCTCGACGGCGGTCGGTCTCAACTACTCGCTGTTCTTCGGCAACTTCGAGGTCTTCGGGCAGCTCGACATCCAGAACGTGTTCAACGAGGACGGCGCGATCGTCGTGAACCAGGCGATCCTGACCAGCCGCAACGACCCGTCGCTGGCGACTTTCAATCCCTTCACCCAGACTCCCGTCGAGGGCGTGCACTGGCGCAAGGGCCCGAACTTCGGCCAGGCCACGTCGGTCAACGACCTTCAGGCGCCGCGTACCTACGTCGCCTCGGTGGGCGTTCGCTTCTAGTACCGCAGCGTATTTCCGTTCCCAGCCCCCGGCGGTTTCCGACCGCCGGGGGCGTTCTTCTTTGAGAGAATCCCTCCGTGATCCCGCGGCTCCCGCCCCCATCGACCCTGCTCGGCGCGACGCTGCTCGCCCTGGCCGCCCTGCTTCCGACCGCCGCCTGCCGTCCCGCCGCCGACTCCGGCGCCGCGGCGCCGCGACCGCCGATCTTCGTGATCTCCATCGACACCCTGCGTTCGGACCGGCTGCCGGCGTGGTCCGGCCGGACCGACCTCGCGACGCCGGCGATCGACCGTCTGGTCCGCGACGGCCTGCTCTTCGAGCGCGCCTTCGCCGAAGTGCCGCTGACGCTCCCCTCGCACGCGTCGCTCCTCACCGGCCTCCTGCCACCCGCACACGGCGTGCGCGACAACATCGGCTTCGCCGTCGATGCCGCACGCACGCCACTGCTGCCGTCGCGGCTGAAGACGCTGGGCTACGCGACCGGCGCAGCGGTTTCAGCGGAGGTGCTGGCGAAGCGCACCGGCATCGCCGCTGGCTTCGACTTCTTCGACGAGCCGCAGCCCTTCGCCGCCAGCGGCAGCGGCAAGCCCGGCACACCGCGCACCGCCGAACGGGCCGGCGGCGCGGCGATCGACGCCGCGCTGCGCTTCCTCGACAGCGCTGCCGGCCGGCCGGCTTTCTTCCTCCTCCACCTCTACGAGCCGCACGCGCCCTACCGCCCCGAGGAGCCCTTCCGCACCCGCTACGCCGACCCCTATGACGGCGAGATCGCCACCGCCGATGCGCTCGTCGGGCGGTTCCTCGCCGAGCTCGACCGCCGCGGGCTCTACGACGGCGCCCTCGTCGTCCTGCTCTCCGACCACGGCGAGGGGCTGGGCGATCACGGCGAGGATGAGCACGGGCTGCTGCTCTATCGTGAGTCGCTCCAGGTGCCGCTGGTGGTCAAGCTCCCGGGTGGCGCCCGCGCCGGCGAGCGGGTGCGCCGCAACGTCGCGCTCATCGACGTCGTACCGACGGTCCTCGAGCTGCTGCGCGCTCCCGCCGGCGAGACGTTGCCCGGCGTCTCCCTGCTCGCGGCGGAGGACGCCGCCGGCGGCGGCCTGCGCACCATCTACTCCGAGACCATGTATCCGCTGATCCACTTCGGCTGGAGCGACCTCGCCTCGATGGTGAGCGGCGATCTCCACCTGATCGAGGGCAAGCGTCTCGAGCTCTTCGATCTCGCGCGCGATCCGGGCGAGCGCCTCGATCGCACGACCGACGAGCGCCGCGCGCTGGCCGCGATGCGCCGCGCGCTGGCGGCGATCGACCGGACGCTCGAGCCGCCGGCCCCCGCCGACGCCGAGACCGTCGCCGCCCTGGGCGCCCTGGGCTACCTCGGCGCGCCGTCCACGGCGCCCCAGGGCACCGCCACCGCGGACCCGCGCGACGAGGTGCGCAAGATCGCGCCGGTGTTGCGCGGCCTGCGCCACTTCCACGAGGGCGAGTACGCCGAAGCGGTCGCCGTGCTCGCTCCGGCGGCGCGCGCCGGCGCGGGCTCGGCGCTCGCCTGGCAGTACCTCGGCGCCGCCTACGATGCGCTCGGGCGCAAGGACGATGCCCTCGCCGCCTACCGGAACGGCATGCGGCTCGCCGGTTCACCGACCTATCTCGCCGAGACGGCGGCGCTGCGCCTGCTCGAGCTCGGGCGGCCAGAGGCCGCGGCCGACCTCATCGCCTCCGAGCTCGACCGCGCGCCGCAGAGCGCCCGGCTGCGCGTGCTGCATTCGCGTGCCCTGCTGCAGGTCGGCCGGATCGACGACGCGGCGCGCGCCGCCGACGACGCCGTGGAGCGTGACGGCAAGCTCGCCGACGCCTTCTACCAGCGCGCCGTGGTCGCGTTGGCACGGCGCGACGGCCTCTCCGCGATCGACGATCTGGTCACCGCCACCGCGCTCGACGCGCGCCATCTCGAGGCGCGCAAGGCGCTCGCCATGCTGCGCCATGCGCAGGGCGACGACGGCGAAGCCCGCCGCCTGCTCGAGGAGGCGCTGGCGATCGATCCTGCCGACCGCGACGCGCGCGCGGATCTGGCGACGCTCACCGGTGCAGCCGAGAGCGCTGCCCCGCGCTGATGAACGGCCGCGCGCAAGCCCGGAACCGGGCGTGGCCCGCCGCGCTGGTGCTCGCCGCTGCCGCCTGCGGCGCCTGCGGGCGCAGTCCGGCAGCGCGGGACGCGCCGCCCTCGGTTCTCCTGGTGACGCTCGACACGACGCGCGCCGATCATCTCGGTGCGTACGGCGCCGTCAACGCCGCCACGCCGCAGCTCGACGCGCTGGCGGCGCGCGCCGTCCTCTTCGAGCGCGCCTACGCCGTGGCCCCGATGACTCTGCCGGCGCACACCGCGATGTTCACCGGACTCCTGCCCACCCGTACCGGCGTGCGCTGGAACGGCGCGCAGCGCCTCGCTCCGTCCCCGGGCG
>JBPOHI010000026.1:0-43691 GCA_052035735.1 Acidobacteriota bacterium | reverse complement strand
TCCCTGCCGAGGTGATCGTGGTAAGTCGCAGTGACGCGGAAGCGGTTGCCGGTGAGGCAGAGCGCGTGGGACTCCGGGATGCAACCATCGACCGACAGTCCAAGAAGGCCGTCGATGCCGGCGGGAGCGTCGGCATTGGCGACGCGCGGCCAGACGGCGATCCAGTGCCCATTGGGGGAGGCGCTGACGGCGGCCGGGAAGCCGCTCGTGAATCCCGGGAGTGCTGAAACGTCTTCCAGGCCGGAAAGCGGTGCGCCGCTCGCGGAGAAGCGATAGACGAAGCTTCGCGAGGCCCCCGGAGGCGCGTAGGTGAGCTCGTGCCAGCCGAGGATCGCGCGGCCCAGACGATCGACCCCCAGCGAGAGCGGACTCACTCGATCCAGGTCGCTGTTGCGAATCACGAACGCCGGGCCCACGGGCACATCGCCCTTCAAGGCGAGCCCGCCGATCGAGAACGGCGAGTTCTGGCTCACCATGGAGCTCCACGCCGCGAAGAAGCGGTCCTGGCCGTAGCCGAAGACCTCGAGGTTGAACAGGGCTAGCTGCCCAATACCAGCGACGCCGAGGTCGCGCTCCGGCCCCGCCGGTTGGCCCGCACCGTCGAGCAGCCGACCGAACAGGCGGAAGGTGGATGTCTCCTCGGGGCCCGAGCCTAGTTTCTCGGACCAGGCGACCAACATCTTGGAAGCCCCGCCGGCGACGGCGAGCGTCCGCGGGTGGCGGTCCGGTGTTGGGCCGAGGAGCGTCACCGGCTCCCCGGCGCCCGTCGCCTGATCCAGTCGGCGCGCCAGAATCACGGCCCCTGATGGGTCTTCGGTGCGGCCAGCGGTCCAAGAGACAATCCAGCCCCCGCCAGGGGCAGGCGCGATACTTGGGCTGTACCCAGGCGTGTATCCCGAGAGGTAGGTGACCGCCGCCGGCCCCCAGAGGAGCTCGCCCGAGGTGGAATACGCGGACACCACAGGTAGCGGGGAGATATGCGGTGTGACGATCCCCTCTACCCAGAGGACCAGGTCGTTGCCAGCGGAATCTGTCGAGACGCGAAGGTAGCCGTGAAGCAGGCCTTCGCGGACCAACTGCTTCGGTGCGGCAGGAGCGCCTCCGGCATCGAAGCGTTGGAGAAAGAGCTGGGAGTAGAGGCCGCCAAAGTCGCTGCTCTTCCAGGCGATGGTGAAGCCACCGTCCGAATGGCTCGAAACCGAAACCGCGTAAGGCGTTTCGGAGTCGATCAGATGCAGGACGTCGGCGGAACTGGCCGAGGCGCCGAGAAACAGCGTCAGGCAGAAGGCGACGCCAGCGGACCCTGGGCGCCAGCGGACAATCCTCATTGGTCGCGTCCTTTCGGAAGGTGCAGCGCTGTCCGGTATACGCGTCGGCGCCGCCGATCGCGGAGACCGCCTGACTGCAGGGTACTCCTGGAGGGCCATGGCCCCGCCGCGCCGCCGGGTGGGGGCGGTTGGCCTACTCGACCGTGACGCTCTTGGCGAGGTTTCTCGGCTGGTCGACGTCGGCGCCGCGGCGGACGCCGATCTGGTAGGCAAGGAGCTGCAACGGGATCACCGAGACGATGGGGGAGAGCGCTTCGGGTAGCGCTGGCACGCGCAGCACGTGGTCGGCGACGCCGTCGAGCTCGGCGGGGTCGCGGTCGGTGACGACGATGACCTTGCCGTCGCGCGCCTTGACCTCCTGCAGGTTGCTCTTCACCTTCTCGAACACGCGTTTGCCGGTGGCGATGGCGACCACCGGCAGGTCCTCGTCGATGAGCGCGATCGGCCCATGCTTCATCTCGCCGGCGGGGTAGCCCTCGGCGTGGATGTACGAGATCTCCTTCAGCTTCAGCGCCCCTTCGAGTGCCACCGGGTACTGGATGCCGCGGCCGAGGAACAGGAAGTCGGTGGCGGTGTGGTACCGGCGTGACAGCTCTTCGATCTGGCGCTCGAGCGCCAGCGCTTCGGCGATCGCCTGCGGCAGGTGGGCGAGCGGCGCGAGGAGCTCGTCCTCGATCCCGCGTCCGAGCTGTTGTCGCAGGTAGAGCGCCAGGAGATAGAAGGCGACGAGCTGGGTGGTGAACGCCTTGGTCGAGGCGACGCCGATCTCCGGCCCGGCGTGGGTATAGAGCGTGCCGGAGCTGATTCGCGTCGCCTGCGAGCCAGGGACGTTCGACAGCGCAATGAGGCGCGCGCCGCGCTCCTTCGCCGCCTCCATCGCCCACACCGTGTCGATCGTCTCGCCGGACTGCGAGATGCCGGCGACCAGCACCGAGGCGTCGGCGATCGGGTCGCGGTAGCGGTACTCCGAGGCGTAGTCGACCTCGACGGGTATCCGCGCCAGCTCCTCGATCAGGAACTTGCCGATGAGCGCCGCGTGCCACGAGGTGCCGCAGGCGAGGAGCTGGATCCGGGAGAGCGAGCGCACGTAGTCGGGGGCGAGCTCGAGGGCGTCGAAGCCGATCCTGCCGGTCTCGAAGTCGACCCGGCCGCCGAAGGTATCCCGGGCTGCCTCGGGCTGCTCGAAGATCTCCTTCAGCATGAAGTGCTTGTAGCCGCCCTTCTCGACCTGCTGTGGGTCCCAGTTGAGGCGCGTCACCGGGCGCTGCACGGCGGCGCCAGCGCGGTCCCAGATCTCGATCCGGGAGCGCGTCAGGCGAGCGATGTCGCCGTTGTCGAGGAAGATCACGTCGCGGGTATGCGCGATGAGCGCCGCCGGATCCGACGCCAGATAGCTCTCGCCCACGCCGAGCCCGAGGACCAGCGGCGTCCCCTGGCGCACGGCGACGATCTCCTCCTCGGCACTCTCCGTGCCTACCAGGGCGCAGGCGTACATGCCCTCGAGCTCGCCGACCGCGCGCTTGACCGCCGCCGCGAGATCGCCGTCGTAGTAGGAAGAGACGAGGTTGGCGATCACTTCGGTGTCGGTGTCGGTGGCGAAGGTCCAGCCTTCGCCGATCAGCCGACGCTTGATGGCGAGGAAGTTCTCGATGATGCCGTTGTGGATGATCGCGATCCGGTTCTTCGAATCGACGACCGGATGCGCGTTGCGTTCAGTCGGTTTGCCGTGCGTCGCCCAGCGGGTATGCGCGACGCCGTAGCTGCCGGTGAGCGGCTGCTCTCGCAGGCGCTCGACCAGACGGTCGAGCTTGCCTTCGGCGCGGCGCGTAACGAGGCTGCCCTCGGCGACCACTGCGACGCCGGCCGAATCGTAACCGCGGTACTCGAGACGGCGCAGTCCGTCGATGAGCAGGGGTACGACCTCGCGGGGTCCGACGTAGCCGACGATTCCGCACATCTTCAGTCGCTCGCTTTCTTCGTCTTGCGGGTGCGGCGTTCGGCCCAGCCGGGCAGCGTGCGCTGTGGCGCTCGCTCCACGGCGAGGGCTCCGTCGGGGACGTCGTGAGTGATCACCGATCCGGCGCCGGTGGTCGCATGGGCGCCGATCGAGACCGGCGCGACCAGCATGGTGTCGCTGCCGATGAAGGCGCCGTCGCCGATCGTGGTGGGGTGCTTCCTGTCGCCGTCGTAGTTGCAGGTGACGACGCCAGCGCCGATATTGGCGCCCTCGCCGACCTGGGCGTCGCCGACATAGGCCAGGTGGTTGGCCTTCGCCTTCCTGCCCAGGCGGCTGTTCTTGATCTCGACGAAGTTGCCGATCCGCGCGCCGTCGCCGAGGACCGTTCCCGGGCGCAGGCGGGCGAACGGTCCGACCCGGCAGCCGTTGCCTACGATGGCGCCGTCGAGCACCGAGTACGGCTCGATGACCGAGTCCTGGCCGACCGTGGTGTTGCGCATCCAGACACCCTGATGCAGGGTCGAACCGGTGCCGACGCGGCAGTTGCCGGCGAGCGCGACCTCGGCGTGCACGACGCTGTCGGGAGCGATCTCCGCTTCGGGTTCGATCGCCGTGCGCTCGGGGGCGAAAAGCGTCACGCCCCCGCGCTGGAGCTCGCGCGCCTTGCGCTCGAGCAGCAGGCGATGCACGCGCGCGAGGTCGGCGCGGTCGTTGACGCCCAGGGCTTCGTCGGGGTCCTCGAGCTCGATGACCTCGATCCGCCGTCCGGCCGCCGCGGCGTTGCCGAGCGCATCGGTCAGGTAGAGCTCGCCTTGCGCGTTGTCGGGTTCGAGTGCACCCAGAAAATCGAAGATCTCGGGTGCGGGCAGGGCGTAGAGCCCGGCGTTGACTCGGCAGATCGCGAGCTCGGAGGCGTTGGCATCGGCCACCTCCACGATGCGTTCGAGCGTGCCGTCGAGGTGCGTCAACACTCGCCCCAGAGTGCCTGGCTCGCGCAGCGTCGCTGCGGCCATCGCGCCCCAGCCGGCGGCGGCGGCCTTGGCGAGACGATCGAGCGTCGCGGCCCGCACCAGCGGGACATCGCCGGAGAGGACGAGCAGCAAGGCCGCCTGCGGGACGTGCGCCACCGCCTGCAACAGTGCATGGCCGGTGCCGCGCTGCTCGCGCTGTTCGACCCAAGTGAGATCGGCCTCGGGAAAAGCCGCGCGAACACTCTCGGCGCGATGACCGACGACGACCAGCAGGCGATCGCAGCCCGACAGCCGGGCCGTCGCGAGCACCCGGGCGAGCATCGGACGTCCGGCGACCTCGTGCAGCACCTTGGGCAGCGCCGACCGCATCCGTTTGCCCTGACCGGCAGCGAGCACGACCGCCAGGCGGTCAGGTTCGTGGGCGGTGTCGGGCGGCATCGATGGACAGGATCAGGCGGGGTCGAGCACGAACGCGAACTCGGCGCGCCCGAGAACTTCGGCGAAGTCGGAGTCATGAACGGCCTGGACGCGATTGCGCGCGTTCTGGCCGACGGCGAAGGCGAGCAGCTCGGACGCCTCGGCGAGCTCCCCCTGGAGCGCCAGGATCGAGGCGGCGAGGTAGGCCATCCGCTCGTCGCGGCGATGCCGGCCGCCGCGGCGGCAGATCGTGAGTGCTTCGGCGAAGTCGCCTCGGTTCTTGGCGACGACAGCCTGGAGGTACGGGTCCTCTTCCGCATCCGCCGCCGGGGAGCTGCCGTTCGCCAGGCGCTGCTCGCAGAGCGTCAGGTACTGGCGGCTGCGCTCGCGCAGCGTCGGTTCGTCGTCGCTCTCGGCGAGCAGGCGCTCGAACATGCCGGCGGCTTCGCGGAAACGCTGTCGCTGGGCTGCGGCTACGGCCTGGCCGAAGAGGTCGAGCAACGGGTCGGTCGCAGGCTGCGGGGCGACGGCGGCGGGCTTCTGGGTCGAGGGCTTCAGGGCGGGCATCGAAGGGCCTGGAGAGGTCTGGAGGTTGTGGATACCGGAGAGGGACGTTCGCCGGCCGGCTTCAGCGCTTGCGCAGCTCGACGAGAATCTGTTTGGCCACCGCTTTGAGCGTGTCGAAAACGCCGACTCCGGTCGTCGCGACGGCCTCGAAAGTGGGCTCGCGTTTGTAGTTCAGAGTGCGGTACATGTCGGCAACGGGTGCCACTTCGGGCAGGTCGCGCTTGTTGAACTGCAGCGCGTAGGGGATCGACTGGAGGTCGAAACCGTGCTCGTGCAGGTTGTCTTCGAGGTTGCGGATCGACTCGATGTTGGCCTCCATCCTCTCGGGCTGGCTGTCGGCGACGAAGACGACGCCGTCAACTCCCTTGAGGATGAGCTTCCGGCTCGCATCGTAGAAGACCTGACCGGGAACGGTGTAGAGATGAAAGCGGGTGGTGAAACCGCGGATCGAGCCCAGGTCGAGCGGCAGGAAGTCGAAGAACAGGGTGCGATCGGCCTCGGTTGCCAGGGAGATCATCTTGCCCTTGGATTCCGGCGCCGTCTTGCTGTAGATGAACTGCAGGTTCGTCGTCTTGCCGCCCAGGCCTGGGCCGTAATAGACGATCTTGCAGTTGATCTCCCGGCTGGCGTAGTTGATGAACGTCATGGTTTCTCGAGAATCGGGCCGCGGGAGATCCGGGCTTACTCCGAAAACAGCGCGTCGATGTCCTCGTCCGTGATCTCGGAGAACGGACTCGCGTGCGTCGGACTGGCGGCGCCCTTGGTCTGCTTCACCTGCATCTCTTCGAAAATGTGGTCCATCTCCTGGCTGCCGCGCTTGACGCGCAGGCGGACCAGCCCGAGGGACGAGCGATCGTCGAAGATGACCAGCAGGATGGCGCGCTTGGCGACGATCGAGATGTGAATATGGTCGCGCTTGCCCTCGTGGAACAGCACCGAGAACTCGCGCTCGCCGATGAGTTTGGCCAGGCCGTCGGTCGCCGCCACGTTGCCGGCGGTGAGGCTGGCGAGGCTGGTGGTGTCGAACTGGTCGACCTCACCGGCCGCGGCGATCTGCTGGCCGTTCTTGTCGATGAGGAAGATCGCCCGGGCGTTCGCCTCCTGGCGCAATTTCTTCAGCGCTCCGTCGAGACGCTGAAACTCTTCCTGATACAAGACCAGCTCGGCTGAAGCCATCGGTTCGACTCTCCCGGGCGCCAGGCAGACCAACGCGGCGCGCTATCGCCCTCGATAAGCTCTGGATAATACGCCACTCTCGCCGGGCGCCCCAAGTTCCGCCCGCAGGCCCCCCGGGCGATCGCTGAACAGGCCGGCGGCGCCGGCAGCGAGGAGCCGGCGGGCCCGCGCGGCGTCGTTGACGGTGTAGACGAGCAGCGGCCGTCGTTCGCCTGCGGCGCGCGCGCGCGCGACCCCCTCACCAACGTGCAGGCTCCAGGCCCCGAGCTCCTCTCCGAGTCGCGCCACCGCCGGCGTCCATCGCCGGGCGAGGGGCGCGAGCCGCGCCGTCGGCGCGCGCTGCCTCAACGCCCGCAGCACCGGGCTGTCGAACGAGGAGAAGAGCACGTTCTGCCGCCCAGCGGTCGCCTCGAGGGCGAGCTCGGCGAGCCGCCCGCGGTCGCTCTGCTGGACCTTCAGCTCGATGTTGATCGGGTAGTCGTCCGGCAAGACAGAGAGGAGCTCGGACAGGGTCGGAATCCGTCCGCGGCTCTCGATGGCGGCGGGATCGCGCAGCTCGATGTCGAGCAGGGTCCTCGCGGCCGCGCGCTCGACCACGAGGTCGGGGCGCCCGCCCAGCCTGCCCAGGTCGTTGTCGTGAAACAGAGCCAGCACGTCGTCGGCGGTCGCCTGAACGTCGAACTCGAGCAGATCGGCCCCCTCTGCGACGGCGCGCTCGAGGGACGGAATCGTGTTCTCGAGCAGCGGCAGCGCGCCGCGATGAGCGGCGATCCAGGGGGGCGGCGGGAGTCTCACGCCGATCATCCTCCGTCGCGAAGGGCCGTTGCGCAAGACGGGTGCGCTGCGCCGGAAGTCCCCTCGCTTTGCCGGGGCGGGTTGTGGTGGACGACACGAAAAGCGCCGGTAAAGGGGGTTAGGATCCTCTTCAACCTGTTGCAGGTCCTGACGGTATTCCGCGCGCCAAAGGTACCGATGCCACGAAGGTCCATCCTCATGGTCGACGGCAAGTTCAAGTGGCCGCACACGTTCGGCGCAACGGTAGCGGCGTGGGCCTTTTTCTCCCTTACTGGACTTCTTGCTCAGGGCTTGCCACCGACGCTCGCGCCGGCCGCGATCGACCAGCTCCGCCTGCTCGCGGAATGGAAAGGCGGCCGCAGCGCCGCCGAGCGCAAGATCGATTCGCAGCTCCTCTTCGCCCTCGATCGCCGCGCCGGGCGGCTCCCCTCCGCGCTCGCGCGCCTGCGAGTGCCCGAACTCTCGACGGGCGGGCAGCTCGAAGTCGACATCGACTTGCAGGCTCCGGACGACCTCGAGCCGGTCGCCGCAGCGGTGCAGCGGACGGGCGGCGCGATCCGGTTCGCGGCCGCTTCCTCGCGGGCGCTGCGGGCGACAGTGGCGATAGAGGCTCTGCGCTCGCTGGCACGGGATGCCGGCGTGCGGCGCATCGTGCCGGCGCGTCCGGCCTATACCCACACCATCGTCTCGGAAGGGGACCGCACTCACGCTGCGGAT
Organism: Acidobacteriota bacterium; assembly: GCA_052035735.1. GTDB lineage: Bacteria > Acidobacteriota > Thermoanaerobaculia > Multivoradales > JAGPDF01 > JAGPDF01. The sequence goes on along the minus strand of JBPOHI010000026.1, from coordinate 35,763 downwards.
ACGGCGAGGAACCTCTACGGGCTCGACGGTGCCGGACACAAGGTCTGCGCCCTGTCGAACGGCGTCGACGAGCTCGACTACTCGCAGTCGACGGGTGAGCTGCCGGCAGTCGACGTCCTCGCCGGGGAGGCCGGTAGCGGGGCCGAGGGCACTGCGATGCTCGAGATCCTGCACGACCTCGCTCCCGGCGCGACGCTCGGTTTCGCCACGGCTTTCGGCGGCATCGCCCGCTTCGCGGAGAACATCCGCGACCTCGCCGCGAGCGGTTGCCAGGTGATCGTCGACGACGTGATCTATCTCGAGGAGTCGCCGTTCCAGGACGGGCCGATCGCCGCCGCCGTCGACGAGGTCGCCTCGCAGGGCGTCCTCTACCTCTCCTCGGCGGGCAACGAAGGTAACCTCGACGACGGCACTTCCGGCACCTGGCAGGGGGACTTTCTCGCCGGAGCACCGCTGCCGGCGCTCCCCGGGCTGTTGCTGCACGATTTCGCCGGCGGCGAGGTGGCCAATCTGGTGCAGAAGTCTGCGCCGGCCGTCGCCCTGCACTGGACGGATCCGTCGGCGACGGCTGCCAACGACTACGACCTCTACGTGCTTTCCGGCGACCTCGCCGAAGTCGTGCGCTTCTCGAACAACACCCAGGACGGCGTCGGCGGCGACGACGATCCGGTGGAGATCGTCAGCTTCTTCGGCTCCGGCGCTTCGGCTGGCGAGCGCCTCGTGGTGGCACGAGCCGCCGGCGCCGGCCGCCTGCTGAATCTCATCGCCTTCCGCGGCGAGCTCGAGCGGGCGACGCGCTCGGCGCTGCGCGGGCATGCCGCCGCCGCCGGCGCGCTGGCGATCGCTGCCGCTCCTGCTTCGGCCGGCTACGCCTCGGGCCAGCCCTCGGGTCCGTTTCCGCTGGAGTTCGAGGCGAGCCAGGTGAGCGAGACGTTCAGCGCCGACGGTCCGCGGCGGATCTTCTTCGCCGCCGATGGCGCGCTCTTGCCGGGCGCGCCGCCAGGAGACTTCTCCGCGACCGGGGGCGTCGAGCGCGCGAAACCCGAGCTCGCCGCCGCCGATGGCGTGTCGACTTCGGTCGAGGGCTTCACGCGCTTCTTCGGCACCTCGGCGGCTGCCCCGCACGCCGCAGCGCTCGCCGCGGTCTACTGGGGTGCGCTGCCCGCGACCTCCGCGGCCGGCGTTCGCGCGGCGCTGCTCGCGACGGCGCTCGACATCGAGACCCCCGGCGCCGATCCGACCACCGGCCTGGGCCTGGTGAATCTCGGCGCCATGCTCAGCGCCGCAGCGGTGCCGTTGCGTGCCAATCTCGCTCTGGGAACAGTCACGCCGACGGAGATCCTCGGCAACGGCGACGGCGCGCTCGATCCCGGCGAGCGTTGGCGGCTCACGCTCGAGATCGGAAACGTCGGCGGAGCGGCCGCCGTGGGGGTGACGGCCGGACTCGCTGAAGAGACCGGCGTGGGCGTCGTCACCGATCCGGATTCGGCCTGGGACGACCTGGCGCCCGCAGCGACCGCGGCGAGTCTCGACGGCTTCGAGATCGCGATTCCGCCGACTTCGCCCTGCGGGGCGCTGATGCGCTTCGTGCTCACCGTCGACTATGCCGGCGGGATCGCCCCCGAGGTGCTGCGCTTCACGCTCGCCCTGGGGGCGCCGGGCGAACCGTTGACGTTCGCCTACTCCGGACCTCCGGTGGGCATCGCGGACTCCCCGGTGCGCGGCACTCCCGGCGCGCCCGCGTTGGCGGCGCTCGCCGTCGATGGCCTTGCTGGGTGGGTGAGCGATCTCGACTTCGCCTTCGACGGGATCCCGTGCACGACGGAGCTCGGTGCGACGACGGTCGGACTGGAGCATGGCTTCGTCAGCAACCTCCTGGTCGAGCTCGTCGCCCCTTCCGGCGCGACGCTGCAGTTGATCCGCTTCACCGACGGCTTCGGCAATCACTTCTGCCAGACCGAGCTCGACGACGAGAGCGCCGGCCCCTCGATCCAGAGCGTCTCGACCGGCGACAACCCGTTTACCGGCAGCTATCGACCGGCGCGACCGCTCGCCCAGCTCGACGGCGAGGACCCGAACGGCATCTGGACGTTGCGGGTGACCGACTGGAATCCGCTCGACGTCGGCAACGTCCGGGCCTTCTCTTTGCGCGTCACTCCTGCGGCCTGCCGCAATTTCACCGGTATCGCCGAGATTCCCGCGCTGCTGCCGGCGAATCAGCTGGCGTTCGCGGGCCTCCTCGCGCTGGTGGCGCTCGCTCGCCTCGGCAGGTCCGCTCGGCGACGAACCTCTACTCGGCGGCCTTCCGCCCAGCCGGAAGATCCCTGGGAACGCCGTGGCTGAAGCGACGCGCGCCAAGACACGCGGCCGGCGGGAGCTCTGGCTCTGGCTCGTTCCGGTGCTGCTCGCGGCCGGGCTGCTGCTGCTCGCTTCACGGTCCGACGCCTGGGCGCCGACGGGCTGGGCGGCCCAACCCTGGCTGTTGCTGCTGGCGCTTGTTGCGGCCCTCGCCGGCGCGCTCCATCGCCCGTTCGGCGGCGCCTCGACCGGCCTCGGCGCGCTCGTGGTCTACCCCGGGCTCGCGAGCTTCGGCGTGGTTGCGGTCGCCGGCCTGGTGGCGGCGGCGCTGGTGGCCGCCGAGCTCACGCAGCGCTTCGTCGAAGCACGCCGCGACCTGCCGTTGCCCGAGCGCCGCAGCCTCTCGCGGCTCGCCGGCTGGGTGGCGATCGGCGTCCTCTCGGTGCTCGCCGTTGGCGGGATCTTCCTCTCCCTGCCGGACCGCTGGGCGCTCGCCGCGACGCTCTCGGCTTGGGCATGGCTGGCGATTCCGCTGGCCTACGAGCTCGCCATCCGACGCTCGGTGCGGCGCGAGTCGTTGCGCGAGCTCTTCCGGTCGCAGCTGCCACTGCTGTTCGATCTCGCCGGCCTCGCGCTCGGCGGGCTGCTGGTGGTCCTGGCCAGCGAGGCCTCGTGGACGCTGGCGTGGGTCGTCCTGGCCGCCTTCGCGTTGCTCGCCGGCGAAGCGGCGCGTAACGGTCTCGCCGCCGCCGGTCACGTGCGCCGGCTCGACGAGGCGCACCGCCTGCGCCGCGCCGGCGCAGCGCTCGCCGCCGGCAGCACCGGCGGCTCCGGCATCGTCGAGGTGGTCGAGCAGGTGCGCGAGGAGTGCGCGGCGCTCCTCACCTTCTCCTTCTTCCAGCTCGAGCTCGAGATCCCCGACCAGGGACGCGCCAGCTGGTGGGCCGAGGCCGGCGGGGCCCTTGCCGTGGGGGAGCCGGCCCCGCCGCCGGTGCCGCCGGCGCTGCCCGGCATCCATCGCCGCGGCACCTGGAAGATCGTCGAGCGGGCGTTGGGAGATCCGCGACCGATCGGCTGGGTGCGTCTCTGGTTCGATCCCCGGCGCATCGATCCGCGCGGGCTCGAGCTGTTCCACGGGCTGCTGCCGCAGATGGCGGCGTCGCTGCGCGGCGCTCTCGTCGAGCGGGCCGCCAAGGTCGACCGCCTGACCGGGGCGGCCTCGCGCCGGGTGCTCGAGCAGCGCCTCGACGAGGCGTTCAGCCTGAGCCGGGAGGAGGGGAGCTCCCTCGCCCTCGTTCTGTGCGATCTCGATCATTTCAAGCGCATCAACGATACTCATGGCCACCCGACCGGCGACCTGGCGCTGAAGACGGTCGCGCAGGTGTTGCTCGCTCCGGCTCGCGGCAGCGATCTGTGCGCCCGCTATGGCGGCGAGGAGTTCGTGCTGCTGTTCGAGGACACCAGCGGCGAGACCGCGCTCGAGATCGCCGAACGGTTGCGGAAGCGGGTCGAGGCCCTGGTCGTCAAGGCGCCCAGCGGCGAGCGCCTGGTGCTGACGATGAGCGTCGGCGTCGCCGCCGCACCGGAGCTCGCCGTGGCTTCCGCCGACGATCTGTTGCATCTCGCCGACCAGGCGCTCTACGCCGCCAAGCATCTCGGGCGGAATCTCTGTTTGCTCGACACCGGTCAGGGCAGGTTGCGCACCGGCGGCGGCGAACTCGTGGAGCTTGCCGCCGGGCCGGAGAGCGCAACCGAGGCGGGCACGAAGGACGCTCCGGAGGCGCCGGTCTTCTTCGCCTGAAGGCACGTCGCGGAGGCGGCCTGCCAGAGTGTGCGGCGTGAGTTCGTCTAGAATCCGTTTCTTCACCGCAGGAACGCGATCGGAGGAGCTCCCTTGTCAGCCAGTCAATCCCGTTGGGCCCTGATCCTCGGCGCTTCGAGCGGCTTCGGTGAAGCCGCGGCGCTCGAGTTCGCCGCCGCCGGATACGACATCTTCGGCGTGCACTTCGATCGCCGGCAGGCGATGCCGCACGTCGAGGAGATCGTCGCCGGCATCACCGCGCTCGGCCGCAAGGCGCACTTCTTCAACGTCAACGCGGCGGACCACGACAAGCGCAAGGAGACGGTCGCTGAGATCGTTCGCCTCGCCGGCGGCCAGCCGGTGCAGGTGCTCATGCACTCGCTCGCCTTCGGCACGCTCAAGCCGTTCATCGCCGACGACGAGAAGGAGGCGATCACGCCGGCGCAGATCGAGATGACGCTCGACGTGATGGCGAACTCGCTGGTCTACTGGACGCAGGATCTGGTGCGCACCGGGGCGCTCGCCGAAGGCGGGCGCGTCTTCGCCATGACCTCGTCGGGCGACCACATCGTGTGGAAGGCCTACGGCGCCGTCTCGGCGGCGAAGTCGGCGCTCGAGTCGCACGTTCGCCAGCTCGCGGTCGAGCTTTCGCCGCTCGGCATCTCGGTCAATGCGATCAAGGCAGGGGTAACGGATACTCCGGCGCTGCGCAAGATCCCGGGCAACGTCCAGATCGTCGAGAGCGCCATGGCGAGGAATCCGTCCGGCCGACTGACCACCACGGTCGATGTCGCCAAGTGCCTGGTCGCCCTCGCGGCGCCGGGCACCTATTGGCTCACCGGCTCGGTGCTGAACGTCGATGGCGGCGAAGACATCGCCGGCTGAAGGCGCCGGCTGCCGGCTGCCCGCTGACGGGCGACGGCGTGGCCCGCGTTGACACTTGCGGGAAGCGGGCCGTAGACTCCCCGGTCGGACGGGGCGTAGCGCAGCCTGGTAGCGCACCTGCCTTGGGCGCAGGGGGTCCCCAGTTCAAATCTGGGCGCCCCGACCAGCTCTTGGACGGACATCCAGAGGCAGCCGACGACAGGAGCCCGCAGCGACAAGCTGCCTGTAGCTCAGTTGGATAGAGCAGCGGCCTTCTAAGCCGCGGGTCGGGGGTTCGAATCCCTCCAGGCAGACCACTTCGAAAAAGGGGTCGGCAGGGAAGGAAGCAGCGGGAGCGGCAGCAGGTCTTGACAGCTTGTATGGTGAGCGTAGCTCAATGGTAGAGCCCCGGATTGTGGTTCCGGCTGTTGCGGGTTCGAGTCCCGTCGCTCACCCCATTTTTTGCAGCGGTCTTGCGCAGTCGCTTTGTGCAGCACGCAGCGCCCGTAGCTCAGCTGGATAGAGCGTGAGCCTCCGGAGCTCAAGGTCACAGGTTCGACTCCTGTCGGGCGCACCAATTACCTAACCTCCACAGCAACTTGCGGCACCGATGCTGGGCGCGCTGGCGGCTCGCCGGCTGCTCGCGAGTGGGCGGGACGGACCGCGCTTCACAGCGGCTCGGCGCCCTCGTTGAGAATCGCCATATAGCGGACGTAGGCGAAGACGCGGTTGCGCTGGTTGCCGGTGATTTCGCGGGCGATGCCGAGGTCGACCAGTTTCTCGATGCCCGCGGAGGCCGTGGGGAACGAGGTTTCGGAGCGGCGAGCGAGCTCGGTGATATTGGCAACGGGATGTGCGCGAAGCGCGTGGTACAAGCGCACCAAGCTGGCTGCGCCCTGGCTCACTCGCGATTCGTCCTCACGAAAGAGCGCCAGCAGGCGGTGCATGGTCTCGACAGCGCCGCCCGCGGTCTCGGCGACTCCGGTCAAGAAGAACTCCAGCCAGGTTTCCCAGTCGCCGTCGCTGCGGACGGCGTCGAGCAGTCGGTAGTACTCCGTGCGGTTCCGCTTGAAGTAGAGGCTGAGGTAGAGCAGGGGCTGACTCAAGACTCGAGACTCGTGTAGCAGGAGCGCGATCATCAGGCGACCCACACGACCGTTGCCATCGAGAAACGGATGTACCGTCTCGAACTGAACGTGTGCTGCCGCCGCTCGCACTAGGACGGGGAAATTCGCGCCATCGTCGTGGACGAAGCGCTCGAGATCCGCCATGCAGCCTTCGACCGACTCGGGTGGCGGCGGTACGAAGTGGGCGTTTCCCGGGCGCGTTCCGCCGATCCAGTTCTGGGTCCGACGAAATTCCCCTGGTCCTTTTTCGGCGCCTCGTCCCCGCGCCAGCAGCTTCTCGTGAACTTCTCGCATGAGCCTGTTCGAGAGCGGAAAACCGCCATCCAGTCGACTCACACCGTGCTCCAGCGCGGCGACGTAGTTCGAGACGGCGACGACGTCCTCGACGAGCGCACCGGGCTGTTCCTCGATTTCGAAGAGCAGAAGATCGGAAAGCGAGGATTGCGTGCCTTCGATCTGCGACGAGAGAATCGCCTCTCGGCGCACGTAGGTGTAGAGAAAGAGCTCTCTGTCTGGAAGCAGGGCAGAGATGCCATCGAGCCTGCCGCAGGCCAGGAGCGCCTGTTCCAGCAGCGCCTGCCGCTGCCCGGAGAGGTCGAAGTGAAGTGCGGGTGGCAGCGGGTCCGGGACGAAAGCCCTGACGGTCTCGCCGCCGGTCGTGCTCTCTCGGTACTTGCCGGTCGGTCCGCGCTTCACGACGAGCGTTCCTCCCTCCGGTGCAGTTCCTGAGACAGTTGCAGTGGACTTGAATAGGCCGCGTCGCTATTAATAGTTTAGCTTAGTTGCTTTAATAGGCGAACGCCTGCTGCCTCCGGACCGTGTCCTGCTGCACAGTCCACTGGGCAGTTGGTGCTAGAATCGGGGGAAGTATTCGAGGAGGCAGAGCCATGCGTTCAGCTCGCACCCGTGTCGTCATGCTGTCCGTTCTGCTGGTCGCTGTCGGCGTGTGCGCCCTGTTCGCGCCCGCGGCCGAGGCGACGGTCTATACCGTTGCGCTCAAGAACGGCACCACGTTCGAGACCCGCTATCAGCCGGAAGAGGCGAGCTGGGATCCCGAGAAAGTGGTCCTGATGACCGAATACGGCAATCGCATCTCGCTCGCGGCTGCCGATATCGAGAGCGTGACGATCGACAGCGAGAGCCGCGGCTTCGGGCATCAGCTGAACAACACCACGATGGCCCTGGGCTGGGCTCCGAACGACGCGCTCGACGCCAACTCCGAAGAGGGCAAGGCCGCCCTGGCGTTGGATGCCGCCGCCGCAGCGGCCGCCGCAGCGGCGCCGCCGGTGTACAACCAGCAGCAGTTCGTCGAGCCGGGAGCGCTCACCGGTCTGCCGGTCTGGATGACCGGTTCCAACTCGGTCCCGCAGGTGCAGCCGGCGCAGCCCTCACCGTCGCCCCAGCAGTAGCGGGCCGGCGCGGCGCAGAGTAGAGTCCCGTCCTCGGCTCCGCGCGGTGCGGAGTCTTTCTTGACAACCATGACGTAGCGGTCGCCCGGCGAAAGATCGCCGGGCTCGCAAGAGGGAAGCCGGTACGAAAGCCGGCGCGGCCCCCGCCACTGTAACCGGGTACGAAACCGGAGACACCACTGAGCGCCAGAGATCGAAGTCCGGTCGGGCGCCCGGGAAGGTCCGGGAGTAGGAAGATCCGGGAGCCAGGAGACCTGCCGCTCGTCCGATGTTCTCGTCCCCCGGGGTGTGGGGAGCGATCCCGGCCGGCCTCGCCGCACGCCCCCGCTCGTCTCCCCGACCCCTTTCGGCGAAGCATCGACTCATGCGAAAGGAGATCGGCCATGCGCCCTTCCCTCGTAGTTCTCGCTGCGCTCCTCGGGGGAGTGACCGCAGCCCAACCCGGCTTCACGCAGGGCCCCGCGCCGTTTGCCGACTCGATCACCATCACCGCGACCGCCACTCCCGAGCGCCGCTCGGAGGTCACGGCGACGGTCGACGTCGTCGCGACCGAGGAGATCTCCGACCGTCAGGCGGCGCAGGCCGTCGATCTGTTGCGCACCGTGCCCGGCCTCGAGTTGGTGCAGGCCGGTTCGGCAGGCAAGACGACCTCGCTGTTCTCGCGCGGCACCAATTCGAGTCACACCCTGGTGCTGTGGAACGGCATCGAGCTCAACGATCCCTATCTCGGAGGCTTCGATTGGTCGACGCTTTCGACCGACGGCGTCGAGCGCATCGAGGTCGTGCGCGGACCCTACTCGGCGCTCTACGGTTCGAGCGCGCTGGGCGGTGTCGTGCAGCTGGTGACGCGGCGGGCGGGAGGCGATCGCCTGCGCGGCCAGGCGCGTCTCGAAGGCGGCTCGAACGACTACCGCCTGGGTAGCGTCGGCGCAGGAAGGAGCTTTGGCGGTCTGGCGGTCGATCTCTCCGGGCATTTGCGACGCGGCCAGGGAGAGGTCGAGAACGACGGCTACGACGGCGAGGAGATCGCGCTCTCGCTCGACGGAATGGTGAGCGAGGCGGCCCGCCTGGGAGCGCTGTTGCGCCGGGGAGGAAGCGACATCGGTATTCCGTTCGACTACGCCGGGCAGCCGACACCGCGACGCTCGCAGTCGTTCGCCACCACGTCGCTGGCGGTGCCGCTGTCATGGACCTCACCTGCCTGGCACGCCGAGGCGCAGGCGGCGCGCAGCGCCACCGATCTCGCCGTGAAGGATCCGGCCGATCCCTTCGCCGCGAGCCGTGCCGAGGCCGGACGCGACCAGGTCCGCGCCGTCTTGCGGCGGACGATCGCCAGCGAGGTCGAGGTGAGTGCCGGCGCCGACTGGGATCGCCAGCAGGTGCGGGCGCGCGACGCATTCGGTCCCGGGCTCGACGACGAGCAGCAGCGCACCTGGGCGGCCTTCGGCCAGCTCTCCTGGACCCGCGGACCGTGGCGCGTCGACGCCGGCGTGCGACGCGACGACAACGATGTCTTCGGCGCCGAGACCAGCGCCAAGGCCGGTGTCGCGTGGGCCCTCGATGAGCGCTGGCGGCTGCGGGCGAGTTACGGCGAGGCGTTCCGCGCGCCGTCGCTCGCCGACCTCTACTATCCCGGCTTCTCCAATCCCGGCCTGGAGCCCGAGAGCTCGCAGAGCTACGAGTTGGCGATCGAGGGCGGGCAGGGGGCGTGGCGGACGGCGGTCACGCTGTTCGAGAACGACCTGTCGAATCTGATCGAATTCGACTTCGCGACCTTCCTGCCGCAGAACCTCGGGCGGGCGCGGGCGCGCGGTATCGAAGGCTCGCTCGCGTTCCGCCGGGGGCCGGTCGATGCGCGGCTCGTCGCGACCTGGCTCGACGCCGAGAATCTCGACACCGGCGGCCCTCTCCTGCGCCGGCCGCGGGAGAGCGCGAGCCTCGTCGTCTTCGTGCGCCCCGGGGTCTGGACCTTGGCCGCCGTCGGCCGTCACGTCGGGGCGCGCACCGATTTCGGCGATCTTCCGCTCGCCGCCTACTCGACGTTCGACCTGTCGGTCGCGCGCCGCTTCGGCAAGCGTTGGGAGCCGTTCGCTCGCCTCGAGAATGCGCTCGACGAGCGCTACGAAGAGGCGGCGGGCTTTCCGGCTCCTGGCCGCGGTTTCCGGGCCGGGCTGGCACTGCGCTTCTGATGACAACGCGACGCCCAGCGCCTCTCGTCGGCCGCTTCGCGGCCCTCGGGCTGCTCGCCTGTTGGGCGTGCGGGACTCCGCCGCAACCGCGGGCGGCCGGCGGCGAGCGCATCGCGGTGATGGCGCCTTCAGCGGCGGAGACGCTGGTCGAGCTCGGCGTCGCCGACCGTATCGTCGCGGTGGGCGACTTCGTCGACTGGCCGCCGGAGATCGCCCGGCTGCCGAAGATCGGCGCCTACGACGCACCCAATGCCGAGCGCCTCGTCGAGTTGGGCGTCACGCAACTCTTCACCGCGGCCAGCCAGGCCGGCCGCGGTGAGCACTCGAAGCTCGAACGCCTGGGTATCCGCGTCGTGGCGCTCGACACCTCGACCTTCGCCGGCACGCTGGCGTCGATGGCTGAGTGCGGCCGCGCCGTCGGCAGAGTCCCCGAGGCGGATGCGCTGCTCGCCACCATCGAAGCGCGGATCCAGGCCGTCCGAGCCCGCGCCGCAGCGGCACCGCGCCGGCGGGTGCTCGTGGCCGTCGGTCACGATCCGGTCTACGTCGCCGGTCCGGGCTCTCACCTCGACACGCTGGTCACGCTCGCCGGCGGCGAGAACGTCGCCCACGACGCGCTCTCGCCCTATCAGATGATGGCGCTCGAAGCGGTGCTCGAGCGTGCCCCGGAAGTGATCGTCGACAGTGCCGACAACAAGCCGGGAAGTCCGCACGGCCTCGCGGCCGGCATCTGGGGCCGCTGGCCCTTCCTGCCGGCGGTGGCGGGCGGGCGGGTCGCGTTCGTCGATCCCTGGCGGCTGCTCGTCCCCGGGCCGCGCCTCGCCGAGATGGCCGAGCTCATGGGGCGGCTGGTGCATCCCGAGCTCTTCGGCGAGCCACGGCCAGAGGACTTCGCCGGCGCCCCGCGCGACGGGGGCGAAGAGTGAGCGGATCGCCGCCTGCCGGCCGAGCCCTCGCACCGGCCCACCGTCTCGTGCTCGTGGTCCTCGCGCTCACCACGCTGCTGGCCCTGGCGATCGCGATCGCGGTGAGTTTCGGAGCCGCGCAGGTGCCGCTCTGGCAGCGCCTGCTGGGCGGAGCCTGGAGCGACGCGCAGCAGGCCATTCTGCTCGCCCTGCGTCTGCCGCGGGTGCTCGCTGCGGCGGCACTGGGTGGACTGCTCGGCGTCGCCGGCGTGGCGTTCCAGGCCCTGCTGCGCAATCCCCTCGCCGATCCCTATGTCCTCGGAGTCTCCGGCGGTGCGAGCCTGGGCGGGGTCGTGGCACTCCTCGCCGGCGCCGCCGGTCTCGGAGTGCCGGTCGCCGCCTGTGCCGGTGCCCTCGCTTCGCTGATCGCGATCGAGCGCATCGCCACCAGCGGCGGACGCCTGACGGTCTTCACCCTGCTGCTCACCGGCGCGATCTTCAACGCCTTCAGCGCCGCTCTGATCTACTTCCTGCAGAGCGTGGCTTCGCGCGAAGAGCTCTCGGCCATCGTGTTCTACCTCATGGGGCGGGTGCCCTCCGCCGGCCTCTCGACGCTCGCCGCACTCTGGGGAGCCGGGGTCGCGATCACGCTGGCGCTCTTCGCCTCGGCGCGTGACTTCAACGCGCTCACCGCCGGCGAGGAGGGGGCTCAACAGCTGGGTGTCGACGTCGAGCGCCTCAAGCGCAGGACCTTCGTGCTCGGCTCTCTCGCCACCGCGCTCGCGGTCGCGACCGCCGGCCTCATCGGCTTTGTCGGACTGGTGGTGCCGCATATTCTCCGCCGCCTGCTAGGGCCCGATCACCGCCTCTTGTTGCCGGCGGCCTTCCTCGGCGGGGCGAGCTTTCTCGTCCTGGCCGACCTCGCGGCGCGCACGCTGGCTGCGCCGACGGAGCTGCCGGTGGGGGTCGTGACGGCGCTGCTCGGCGGACCGTTCTTCCTTCTGCTGCTCCGCCGCAGCGGCCCGGCGAGCGGCGAGGGCGCAGGCTACGGAGCGCGCGATGTCTGAGCCTGCGCCTGCTACTCCGCTCCTCGAAGCGCGCGATCTCACCGTCTCCTATGGCGCGCGCCATGTCCTGGCCGGCGTCGACCTCGACCTCCGGCCGGGCAGCGTCGTCGGTCTGCTGGGGCCGAACGGCGCCGGCAAGAGCACGCTGGTGCGGGCCCTCTCGGGTGTGCTCGGGCGTTTTGCCGGGACGATCCGCATCGCCGGCAAGGACCTCCGGTCACTCTCGCGCCGCGAGGTCGCACGCCGGATCGCGGTCGTGCCGCAGGAGCCGCGCTTCGAGTTTCCGTTTACGGCGCTCGAGGTGGTCGTCATGGGGCGCCATCCGCATCTCACCGGTCTCGCCTTCGAGTCGGCCGACGACATCGCAATCGCGCGCCGGGCGCTCGAGCGCTGCGGCGCGTCGCACCTCGCGCGGCGGCCGATCGACCAGCTCTCCTCGGGCGAACGCCAGCGCATCGTGTTCGCCCGCGCTCTCGCCCAGCAGGCGCCGGTCCTGCTGCTCGACGAGCCGGCGAGCTTTCTCGATCTGCGGTTCCAGGTCGAGCTCTTCGACCGTCTGCGCGAACTGGCGGAGGAAGGAACCGGCATCGTCGCCGTGCTGCACGACCTCAACCTCGCGGCCGAGTACTGTGATCGCATCGTCCTGTTGCAGGCGGGCCGGGTCGTCGCCGCCGGGCCGACTGCCGAGGTGCTCACCTATCGCAACCTGACGGCGGTCTACGAGACCGAGATCTACGTCGACCTCAACGATCTCACCGGGGCCCTGGTGGTGACGCCGCTCTCGTCGCGCGCCCGCAGGCGCCTGCAGGAATCGCCGCCTGGCCCGGACCGCCCGCCGGCGCCGTAGAATCGGGCCATGCTCCTCTGTCGCTTCGGCCCCGAAGGTCTGCTCGCTGCTGGCGAATCGCTGGCGAGCCTGCGTGTCCTGTTCTCCGACCCGTTCGAGGTGCCGCTCTCGCAGTGGCAACTCGGACGCAGAGTCGATCTCGCACAGGGCGAAGCCCTGCGCAGCCCGGTGGTGCCGGGGAAGATCGTCTGCGTCGGTCGCAACTATCGCGACCACGCCGCCGAGCTCGGCAACCCTCTGCCCACCGAGCCGCTCCTCTTCCTCAAAGCTCCTTCGTCGGTCGCCGGCCCGGCGGCGCCGATCATCCTGCCGCCCGAAAGTGCGCGGGTCGACTTCGAGGGCGAGATTGCGCTGGTCGTGAAGCACCGGTTGCGCCGCGTCACGGCAGCCGAAGCGCTCGCCGGGGTGCTCGGCGTCACCTGCGCCAACGATGTCTCGGCGCGCGATCTGCAGAAGCGCGACGGCTCGTTCTCCGGGGCGAAGTCGTTCGATACCTTCTGCCCGCTGGGGCCAGCGATTCTCGTCGACCCGGAGTGGGCGACGCTCGAGGTGCGGACGCGCGTCAACGGCGCGGAGCGCCAGCGCGGGCGGGTGGGCGAGATGGTCTTCGGTTTCGCCGAGCTCCTGGCCTACGCCTCCTGCCGCATGACGCTCGAGCCGGGGGACCTCTTCCTCACCGGCACTCCTTCGGGAGTCGGGCCGCTCGCCGACGGCGATCGCGTCGAGGTCGAGATCCCCGGCGTCGGCGTGCTGGAGAATCCCGTCGAAGCCTGGCGGCAGTAGGTCGCGTCGCTCAGCGCTTGCCGGGCAGCAGCAGCAGCCCGACGCCGGCCACGACAGCGGCGATTCCCGCCCACTGGGGGATCGCGACGCGCTCCTTCTTCGCCACCGAAAACTCGAGCGGGCCGATCTTCGCGGTGTCCTTCTTCTTGGCGAAGCTGAAGCCGCCCTGGACGAGAACGAAAACGCCGCCTGCGAGCAGCAACAACGCCAGAATCTTGCGTGGACTCATCGCGATCTCTCCTCGGATTCGGATTGGAATGCGGCGGCCGGCCGGCGACTGCGGAGCGACAGGACGAGCGCCAGAGCGGCGAGAGGCAGCAGGTGAAGGACGCCGCCAGCCGTTCGGCCGAGAAAGAAGAGCGCCAGCCATAGGCCGAGCGCAGCGGCGGCGGCGACGAGCCGCAGGAGCGGAGGCATCTTGCGGCGATCCTATCCCGCCGCGGGCGTGATCGATCCTCGGATATCCTCTCGGGGTGCGGAGCTGGCGCATCGACCGTCGCGAGACGCTCTTCGAGCATCGTCTGTTCGCGCTGCATCGCGACTCGCTGGTCGCGCCCGCCGGCGACCCGCTTGCCGGCCCGGCGGCGACCCGCGAAGCGCTGACCCTGGAGGCTCCGACCTGGGTCAACATCATCGCGCTGCTGCCGGACGATCGAGTCCTGTTGGTTCGCCAGTGGCGCTACGGCATCGGCAGCGAGACGCTCGAGATTCCGGGCGGGATGGTGGAGCCGGGTGAGGAGCCGTCGGTCGCCGCCAGCCGCGAGCTGCTCGAAGAGACCGGCTACCGCGCTGGTCGGCTCGCCTACCTGGGCGAAGTCGAACCGAACCCGGCGTTCATCACCAACCGCTGCCTGACCTACGTGGCGCGAGATCTCGAGCGCCTCGGCGCTCCCGAAGGGGATGGCGAAGAAGAGCTCGCCGTGGAGAGCGTGGCGCTCGTCGAGATCCCGCGGCTGATCGTCTCGGGAGCCATCCGGCATGCGCTGGTGATCGCGGCGTTCTATCTTCACGACCAGGCCGGACGCGCCGAATGAAGCTCGCGGCCGTGACCTTCGACGTCACCCACACGCTGCTCTCCTGTCCGACGCTCGGCGAACAGTACGCCGAGGTCCTCGAGCGCCACGGCGTCGCAGTCGCGGCGCGCGACGTCGAGGCGGCGATCCCGCTGGTCTGGCAGGAGCTCGCCTGCGCGGCGTCGCCGGCGCGCGACCGTTTCGTCCACCACCCGAACGGCGCTCGCGGATTCTGGCGCCACTTCGTCGAACGGACGTGCGAGCTGCTCGATGCGCCTCGCCCTTCGGCCTTCGCGGCGGCAGAACTGTTCGACCGCTTCGCCCGTCCCGAGGCTTGGGAGGTGGCGGCCGGCACCCGCCCGATGCTCGCCGAGCTCAAGCGGCGCGGTCTCAAGTTGGCGGTGATCTCGAACTGGGATCAGCGTCTGCCGCTGCTGCTCGAGCGTCTCGACCTCGCTGCGCCGTTCGACACCTTCGCCATCTCGGCCATCGTCGGGGCGGAGAAGCCGCATCCGCGGATCTTCGAGAGCGCGCTCGCGGCGCTGGGTGTCGCGGCAGAGGAGGCGCTCCATGTGGGCGACAGCCGGCGCGACGACATCGAGGGTGCGCAAGGCGTCGGCATGCAGGCGCTGCTGCTCGCGCCGGCCGGCGGCGGCGATCTTGCGAGTCTCGCCGAGCTGCCGGCGTTGCTCTTCGGCGAGCGCCGCCTGGCCGGGTAGACTGCGCCGCGATGAGACAGTGGGGACACTGGGTGGCCGCGGCGGTCGGCGGCGGTCTCGGATCGGTGGCGCGCTACCTGCTGCAGGGCTGGGTGCAGCGCCGCGCCGATCAGCTGCACGGACGCGCCGACGTCTTCCCCTGGGGCACGCTGGCGGTGAACGTCTGCGGTTGCATGCTCATCGGACTGCTGGTCGGCCTCTTCGAGCTGCGCGGCCGGATGGCACCGGAGACGCGGACCTTCGTGCTGGTCGGGCTGCTCGGGGGCTTCACCACCTTCTCGAGCCTCGGACTCGAATCGTTCGCCCTGTTGCGCGGCGGCAGCGCAGGGCTCGCGTGGCTCAACCTCGCCGGGAGCTCGGCGGCCGGCCTTGCCGCGGTGGCCTTCGGCTTCTGGCTTTCCCGGGCCCTGTGACGGTGACCTCGCGATGAGTCGCGCGCCGAGCACGCTCTCTTTCCTCGCCCCCTGGAGCCTCCTGGCGCTTGCCGCCTGTTCGCCACCGCCGCCGCCCGCAGCCGAGAGAGCCGCGGAGCTGCCCACGGTCGAGGTCACCGCGGCGCCGGACGCCGCTTACTCGATCGCCGACGATCGGGTCGAACAGCGAGGGAATCCCGCCGCCCTCGCCGGAGCGCTACCCGACGGATTCCCCGCCGACATCCCGCTTTTCCGGCCATCGAGCCTGGTCGACTTCTCGCCGCGGCCGGACGGCGGCGCCACAGCCGTTTTCGCTGCGCCGGCCGAGGTCGCGACGGTAGCGGCGGCGATGGATCGCAAGCTCCGTGCCGCCGGCTGGCAACCTGGAGGTGCCGGGGCCTGGACCAAGCCCGGGCGAAAGCTCCGCCTCACCGTCCAGCCGACGGCGGCCGGCTCACGCCTCCGCTTCGAGTTCTAGTAACCCGCCCCCGATTCCTGGTCGAGCAGCGCCTTGTGCGCCGGGATCTTCTCGACCAGCTGGAACGGCGTCCGCACCTCCGCGAGGTTCTCGCCCACCTGCCGGATCGCCTCCTCGGCGATCGGACCGAGCCAGCCGGCGGCCGCGGCGAGATAGCGGATGTGCGACGGGTCGAGGCCCATCACCCGTGCGGCGGTGGCGTCGACCGCCGGCAGGCTGGTGCCGACGACGACGACGCCCGCCGCCTTCGCGGTGCCGAGGATCGGTCCGTCCCCTTCCATGCCGATGATGCCGTCGACGATCGCGAGCTGCGGCCGCACGGTGGCGTTGATGTCGAGGATCGACTCCTGCAGGCCGGCGTAGTGCAGCACGTTCTTCGGCCAGCCGTAGAAACTCCCCGGCATCAGGCCGAAGAGGTTCTTCATCGTGAGCGTTGCGCCGGCCCAGTGATGGGTTTTCAGCTTGGCGAGAGAGACGATCCAGTCGATCTCGGCCAGCACCACCGGCAGCGTCAGGCGGACCAACCCGGAGCGCTGGCCGGCATTGGCGACGGCGAAGCCGCGCTGGCGGTTGAGGTCGACGAAGCGCAGCTTCTCGTCGACCAGGACCTGGGCGAGACCCGACTCCTCGAGCACCAGGATGGTGTCGCGGCGATGGCCGGGGCCTTCGCCGACCAGCACTTCGCCGGCTCCCAGGGAGCGCAGGGCCCTGGCTGCGGCGCGGACGACCTCCGGATGCGTGTTGATGTGGCCGGCGCCGGCCGCGGTCTCGACCAGGTTCGGCTTGAGGAGGATGCGCTTGCCCGCCACCGCGCTGCGGGTGATCCCGACTTCGGCCAAGGCAGCGCGCAGGATCGGCTCGAGATCGACGGTGTAGGACGCAGCGCGAGCGACGCAGACCCGTGGCCTGAGGTCGCGCCGGCAGCCGGCCAGGACCCCGGTGGTGAAGACCGCTCCGGCGGCGAGCAGCTCGCGCCGCGACGGCTTCCGGCTGACCAGCCAGTCGCGGCTCAAGGCGCCCTCCGGAGTGCGGCGAGCAGGCCGGACGGGGAGCGCGAGGCGACGCCGAGCAGGGCGAGATCGGCGGTCTCGTAGCTGCCGTAGCGTGACTCGCGCGCCAGCGTCTCGGCCATCGCGAGCGGCGCGAAGTTCGCCTGGCTGCCACGCCAGGCACTCCAGGCGAGCAGCGCCCAACCGAGCGCGAGCGGCGAGCGCAACGTCGGGGCGCACTGTTCGAGATAGGCGAGGCTCGCGCTCACCTTGGCCGGCGCCACCCGCCCCGCGAGAGCCGCGAGCACCAGGCCGGTCGACTCCGGCGTCGGCCTGAGCTCCGAGCCGAAGACCCTTGCGTTGCCGTAGTTCCAGCCGCCGGAGTCGATCTGCCGATCGAGCAGGAGGCGCCTCCCTTCGCGCGCGCGCGGGTGGTCCCCCTCGCCCGCAGCTTCGAGCGCGAGGAGCGCCAACGCCGTCGGCTCGGCCCACGAGAAGGTGCGTTCGATCCACGGCCAGCCGGCGAGCTCGGTATCCATGGCGAGCGGGCTCGCGGCGGAGCGCGGGAAGTGGTCGCCGCGCTGAGCGAGCAGAAAGGCGACCGCCCGCCGGCGCGCGTCGGCGATCTCGGGCCGGTCGTGCCAGGCGAGCACGGCGATTGCGGTCGGGCTATAGGCACCAGGGTGGAGCGGCGAGAGGCTCACCCGCCCGTCGCCTGCCTGCAGGCGGGCGAGCGCTGCGCCCGCGATCGCCGCCTCCGCGATCCGTTCCCGGCCCGCGAGGCGCAACGCCAGTGCGTTCCAGGCCGTCGCCTCGACCGAGCTCTCGCTCTCGCCCGGGCGGGCGAGGGCGCTGCCGTCGGCGCGCGCGCGGGAGGCGAGGTGCGTGTAGAGCACCGCGGAGAGATCCTCCATCGTGGTGTCGACCATGGCAGATTCCACAGCCATTCTAGTCGGGGTGCGGCGCATTCTCGCTGTGGGACAATCGCCGCGGCATGTCCTGGGCGAAGCTCGAAACAGCGGCGGTGGCGCGGGCCCTCGCGGCCATTGCCGCGGAAGCGGGCGACCTCGCCGAGGTCTACTTCGAGCGCCGGATGGATGCCTGTTGGCCGCCGCCCGAAGCCGCTTGCGGCCTGCGCCTGCGTTGCGAAGAGGGGCTGTCGGTCCGCCTGGTGCGCGGCGACCGCGCCTGGATCGCCAGTCGTGACGCGATCGGCGGCGCGGAGCTCGCGAGCGCGCTGCGTCAGGTGGCGCGCGCCCAGCCTCCGGCCCTGCCGGAGCCGGAGCTCGCGGTCGCGCCTCCGCCGGCCGTGCCGCTCGCGACGCTGCGCGGCTTCGCCGCCGAGCTCGAGCGCGCCATCCGCAAGCACCACGTCGCGTTTCCGTTCCGGCTGACCACGAACTGGCACCGGCGCGACGTCCAGGTCGTGGGCCCGCGCTGGGTGCCGGAGAGCGAGCGCGAAGTCTTCTACAGTGTCGAGGTCGAGCTGCCCTGGGGTCGCTTCGGCTCTCTCGCCACCGCGCTCCAGGCTGGCGAAGCCGAGCGCGTGGCGCGTTCGCTGGTGGCGCGATTCCGGGGTCGCGACGCGGCTCCGCCCCCGGACGGACGCTATCCGCTGCTGCTCGCGCCGGGGGCGACGGCGGTGATGCTGCACGAGGCCGTGGGTCACGCTCTCGAGGCCGACCTCATGGAGGAGAGCGGCCGCGAACGCGAGCTCGAAGGCGCCCCGGGGGCCGTTCCGCTCGATGTGCTCGACGATCCGCGCCGCGCGCCGCGCGGTGTCGACCGCACGACCGACGACGAGGGCCAGGCGGTCGTGCGCCGCTGGCTGATCCGCGGCGGCATCGCCGATCAGCCGATCGCGGACGCGCTGCATGCGGCGCGCTCGGAGATGCTGCTGCCGGGCTCGGGTTTTCGCGCCGATCGCCACCAGGCGCCGCTGCCGCGCACGCATCATCTCGAGCTCCTGCCGGGCGACGCCGATCCGCCGCATCTGTTGCGCGCCGCCGAAGGCGGCCTGGCGATCGGTGAGCTCGATCAGGGAACGCTCGATCCTCAGACCGGCGAGGTGGTGCTCTACGCCCCGGGCGGCCGCTTCATTCGCAACGGCGAGCTGGCGGAGAGCTGCGGGCCGCTGCGCCTCCGAAGCCGGGTGCCGGAGCTGCTCGCCGCGGTGACGGCGGTCGGAGCCGATCCGCAGTCCGCTGGTGCCGGATGGTGCGCGAAGGGCGGGCAACGGCGCGCTGTGTGGGCGACAGCGCCGTCGGTGGTTCTCGCGCCAATGGAGATCTTCGGCGGGCGGAGCGGCGAACGGTGAGCGCGAGCGCAGCGGCGGAAGCGCTGCTCGCCGCATTGCACCAGCGCGGCTTCGCGGCGGCGGAGGTCTACGAGAAGACCGGCCGCAGCCGGCGCTTCGCACGCCAGGCTCCAGCGAACGGGCCGGTGCGGACGACCCAGGGGCTGGCCGCCGAGCAGGGCTGGGCCGTGCGCGCCGGCGACCGCCGCCGGTCGCTCTTCTTCGCTGCGACCGGCGCCGCCGATCCCGCCCTGACCCTGCCCGAGCCGAGCGCGCATGCGCTGCGCCTGCCCGAGCCGCCGGAGCGCTCGGCCGCTGCTTCCGGCCCCGCGGGTGAGGCGTGGAGCGCTCCGGCCGACTTCGATGCGCCGCTCGCCACCGAATCGGTCGCCGCGACGCTGCTCGCGGCGCTCGAACGCGAGCTGCGGCGCGAGCTGCCGGCGTGCCGGCTGCGGTCCGCCTGGCTCGAGGACGGCGCCGCGGAGTCGAGCCTGATCTCGACCGCGGGGCTCCGCGCCGACTCCCGCGCGCGCGCCGCCTTTCTCCGCCTCGAGGTCGAGGAGCGCGGACGCCGGTGCCGCTTCGAGGGCGCGGAGCGGCAAGTGCGCCACTTCGAGCCGCGGAGCCTGGCGCTGCGATTGGTCGACCGGCTCTGTGCGCTCGGCGAGAGCGCCAGTGGCGCCGCGCCGGGGATCGACGCGACGCTGCCGTTGCTGCTCGCTGCGCCGCTCGCGGCGCGGCTGGTGCAGGCGGTGGCGCCCCTCTTTCTCGGACCGGCGGCGCAGGAGCGCCTGGCTGCGCTCGGGGCGCTTTCGCCGGAGCTCACGCTGGTCGATGACGGCCGGCTCCCCGGCGGCGTCCTGACGGCGCCGGTGGACGGCGAGGGTCTGCCCACCGGCCGAACCGTGCTGGTCGAAGAGGGGCGCTTCTTGCGCCCGCTCCTCGCCTGGTGGGAGGCCGGCCGCGTGCCGGTTCCGGGTTGCGTCCGCCGGGCGAGCTGGCGCGACCTGCCGCGGCGCGCACCGACGCATCTCTTCCTCGAGCCCGGCTCGACGCCGGTGGTCGATCTCGTCGCGGCCGGGGGCGCCGGCGCCTATCTGCTCGATGCCGAAGGGGCGGTGCGGATCGATCCGGTGAGTCTCTCCTTCGAGGTCGCGGCCTGCGGGCTGCATCTCGTCGCCGGCCGGGCGGTCTCGCCCCTCGGCGCGGTCCGGCTGTGCGGCGATCTTCGGAGTCTCCTGGCCGGGATCCGGGCGCGTGGCCGCGATCTCGCCTTTGTTCCTGGCGACGGCATGTTCGGCGCCCCTTCGCTGCTGGTCTCCGGCCTGCGCGTGCTGCCGGGGTGAGCCTGCGGCTGGTATTCTGCCGGCCATGCAGCTCGGAATCCTCGGTCTCCAGAAAGCCGGCAAGACGACGCTCTTCAACACTCTCACCGCCTCGCACGAGGCGACGGGAAAATTCCTCGCCTCGGAAGCCACGCACCTGGGCGTCGCCAAGGTCCCGGATCCGCGTCTCGCGGCGCTGCGCGACCTGTTCCACCCCAAGAAGTACACCCCGGCGACGGTCGAGTACGTCGACATTCCGGGGATCACCAAGGGCGAAGGTGCCGAGAGTCTCGACCTCGCGAAGCTGAAGACGGTCGATGCGCTGCTGCACGTCGTGCGCGCCTTCGAGGACGCCGAGATCCCGCATCCCGACGGCAGCGTCGATCCGCTGCGCGACGTGCACACCATCGATCTCGAGCTCATCCTCGCGGACCACACGCTCATCGAGCGCCGGCTGGAGCGCCTCGAGAAGGCCGCGAAGCGTGGCACTTCCGCCGAGGAGGAGCGCGAGAAGAGGCTGCTCAAGGAGCTCGTCCTGCCGGCGCTCGAGGCCGAGCGCCCGGTGCGCTCGCTCACCCTCGAGCCGGACGACGAACGCCTGCTGCGCGGCTACCAGCTGCTCACCGCGAAGCCGATGCTGGTGGTGCTCAACGTCGGTGAGGGCGAGGTCGCGACCGCCAGGCCGGGGGACTTCGGAATCGACGTCGCGAAAACGCCGGCGATCGTCGTCTCGGCGCCGATCGAGGAGGAGATCTCGCGGCTTTCGGCGGAAGAGCAGAAGGAGTTCCTCGGCGACCTCGGGCTCGCCGAGCCGTCGCTCGACCGCGTGCTGCGTGCGAGCTTCGAGCTTCTCGGCCGCATCGCCTTCTTCACCGTCGGCGAGGACGAGGTCCGCGCCTGGACGATCCGCCGCGGCATCCATGCCAAGGAGGCCGCCGGCAGCATCCACTCCGACATCGAGCGCGGTTTCATCCGCGCCGAAGTCGTCGCCTGCCAGGCACTCCTCGAACACAAGACCCTCGCCCACTGCCGCGACAAGGGCCTGCTGCGCCTCGAAGGCAAAGAGTACGTCGTCCTCGACGGCGACGTGATCAACTTCCGGTTCAACGTGTAGCAGCGCCGGCGGGGCCTGGCTGGGCCGGTTCGGCTCGGCCTACCTCTGGGCCCCCCTTTGGCGCGTGTCGGCGAGCTCAGCGGGAGCG
This sequence comes from Acidobacteriota bacterium, assembly GCA_052035735.1. GTDB lineage: Bacteria > Acidobacteriota > Thermoanaerobaculia > Multivoradales > JAGPDF01 > JAGPDF01. The sequence goes on along the minus strand of JBPOHI010000026.1, from coordinate 14,038 downwards.
CGCTACTCGGAATCCGGCGGGGTGGGACCGAGTTGGCCATTTTTGGGGGGTCTCGCGGGCTTCTGGCCAATAGCGACGGGCGTTTGATGGTGGGACCGCGCCGGCGCTCAGCGCTCGAGCAGAAACTCGCCCGGCGCTTCGTTGCGCAGAAGCTCGAGGACGGAGCGCGCGGGGCGCTCAGTCGGCGGGGCGGCTCGCCAGCCCGGCGCCGAGGGCGGGACGCTTCGGCCAGGCGAGGCCCCGTGATGCGAGCAGCGCATCACCTTCCGCCATGAGTGCGGCGCAGACGAGATCCGCGGCGAGCTCCGGAGCCGGAGCGCCAGCCCAGAGCGGGGCCACCAGGTGGCGCACCTCTTCCTCGACCAGGAAGACGAATCCAGCCCTCTCGCGGCGCGCCCGGGGTGCCGAGATCGGAGCGAGTGTGCAGAAGCAAGATTCAGAGAGCGGCGGAAAGTAGCGCCGGAGGAGCGGCGAGCCGATTGGAATGACGCGGCCGTCGATCGACGAATGCGCGCATCGCCCGAGACTAGGCCAGCACCACCACCGCGCGAAGGGTGTGAGGCGCGCGGCTACCGGGTTGTCGATGTAGAGGTGGGCGCGCTCGAGCGCGATCCCGACTCGCACGGCGAGTCGCCATTCCTCCAAGCATCTGCCCACGAATCCCGAGCTCGGTTCCACTGCGAACAGGCGCGCGATCGCGTCCTCGAGCTCCGGCGCCCCGGGTCCTCGTTCGATAGCGAGCAGGAAGAGCGGCCGGAGAATCGCCCACTCTCGCGCAGTGAGGTGGGGCGAGGTCAGCGCCCGCTTGCGGCATGGGTCCGGCGAAGCGAGGAAGTCTCCCCACTCGAGCACCGGGAGGGAAGCCAAGTAAGCGACTCGGGGCGACGTGAGCACGGGCTCAGCGCTCGAGCAGGAAGCCGGCGGGCGCTTCGTTCCGCAAGAGCTCGAGCACCGCACCAGGTGGAAGCTCGAGCGCGGCGCCGATCGCGAGCGCGTGCCGATCGCGCGGCGAGACGGCGCCCGCCTCGAGATTCCCGATCGTGCTTTTCGAGATCGCGAAGCCTTTGCGCGCAGCCGCGGCGGCGAGCTCGCTTTGCGAGAGACCGCGGGAGGTTCGGAGTTGGGTGAGCGCTGGGCACGCGCTCTCGGGCGAGCCCAGCGGGCGCCCTGGCCCTCTCGCTGGCGCCGCCCGGATCTCGGACGCGGTGCCGGCGGGGAGCGCCGCCGCGTCGCATGGTCCGACCGCTCGCGGGATGACACTCTGCCGCAGGAGTCTGCGCAGGCGCTCCGGGAGCGCGGCGAGCAGTTCCTCGAGATGCTGTTCGCCTTCGGCCGCGGCCTGGCCGAGATCGCCGACCAGGGCGCGGACCTGTTCATCGAAGGCGGGACTGATCTCTACGGCGATGCGTTGCCGCTCCATGCTCGGCGACGGTAGCACGCGGCTTGCCTACTCGGGCAGCTGCCCCTCGAAGAGCCAGCCGCGGAACTTCGCAGGGTCGATCAACGTCACGCGGCCCTTGCGGATGATCGCGGGACCGAGGCCGTTCCCGGGCAGCACCCGCTTTCTTCCGCCTACGCTCACATGCTTCGGCGCGGCCTGTTGGATCCAGTGCCGGAGCGTTCGCGGTCTGATCGCCGGGTAGAGCTCGAGCAGGCCCGCCGGCGAGACGAGCTGCGGCACGCGGCGAGCGGCGGCCTTGTCAGCCGGCGAGATCCGGCGCGGTCCCGCGGTGTTACGCTGCACTCCTCTCGGCATGGGGCTTCCTCCGTGTCGGGTTGGGCTCGCCGCTGGTCTCCGCCGCGGCGAGCTCGTTTCGTTTCAGTCGAGAAACTCCGCGCTTCCATCCGGCGGAGTGCCGTCGGGAGAGGCGCTAACCTTGCCGCGCGTCGCCGGCGAGAGCCCAAGGTGAGAAAGGCCGGTGAGGTAGCGGCGCCACGCTTCCGAGGCGATCGCCACTTCCGGGCGCACGCGCACCATCGTTGCGCCGCTCGCGGTCTTGCAGCTGTAGGTGAGGCCCTTCGCGGTCGCCAGCGAAGCGACGCGGAAGACGGAATAGGCGAGCACGGTAGCTTCGAGAATCGGACCGTCGGCGCGCGTGAGCACTGCGAACTCTGGCGCGCTCCCGAGCTCCACAAGGCGCCGCCACTCCTCCGCGGCGAAGCGGTCGCTCTTCACATGCGCCGGCAGTTCGGGCTTTCCGCGCTCGGGCCGCGGCTCTTTCTTCGGCAACGCTCGCTTGCCGCGGTTCCCGTCGATGATTCGGAGCGATGTTGGCTTCCGTGGGCGGCCTCCAAGTCCTGGCATCTTTTTCCTTTCAGTTTCGCGGCTCTGCGCGCAGACCTCAGGGACGGTGTACGCGGCACGGCCGCGCAAGAAAAAAGCGCAGGGCTCCCAGCCCTCGCACTCCCTGCCCCGGGTTGCCTGTCGGCCCGCGACGCGCGGCCCGTTCATGGGGCTCCGGTATCGTGAAATCTCGAACTGCGGACGCGCGTAAAGAGGGCGGGGAACGGTCCCGGGCGAAGGGCGGTCAAGATTCGATGCCCCCCCGGGGGTGGGGCGTGCGCGCGTCGGGACCGAGGCGGCCGATGAAGTCCCGCCACTGAGGCTCCGTGGCGAGCACGCCGGCGAGCAGCTCGAGCGAGCGCGAGGCCTTGGCGAGCGGAGCGCCCGAGAGGTTCGGCACGAACACGGCGAAGCGGGAGAGCCCTGGCTGTCGCTCCTGCAGGAGCTCCACTTTGCCCGGGGCAGTTCGGCCGGTGAGTGATTCGCAGATGCACTCCGCCCAGACCGAGAGTGACACAAGAGCGCGCTCGCGCTCGGAGCTCGGAACGGTCACGGTGAAGCGGGCGCTGCGCTGTGTGCTTTGCATGGGATCGCCTCAGCCCTGCGGGGAGTCGTTGTAGAAGCAACCGAGGAAGTCCGGAGAGGCGGCCGGCGCCGTTGCACTCGCGGTCATGGAGTCCGCGAGCTCGAGCAGGCGGGTGAACTCCGCGGCGCCGGCGAGCGCTGTCTCGCTGTCGCCAGCATCGAAGGCGGCGAGCGCCGACTCTGCTGCGCGGTATCCACTCCGCTCGGCCGCGCGGCGATCGCTCAGCACCAGGTCCGCGATGATGGCCCGGGCCGACGGTCGGCCGGCCGGGTCGATCTCCTCGCGCGCGCTCTGCAGGCTGGCGATGCAGTCGGCGAGATCGCTGGCCACGAATCCGACCTCCGAGTAGGGCTCCTCTCCCACGGCGACGATCGCCGCGGCGGGCTCGAAAGCATGGAGGGCGGCCGCGGTGTGGCACAGCCGCTCCTCTGCGGCCCTGAGGATCCTGGCCACGTCCGAGAGCTCAGTCTGCGCGCGCTCGAGCAGCTGGCGCTCTCGATCGGTGGGCGCGGTCGGGCGGGTCGATACCGGTGCGTCGGTTGGGGCTTCTGCGGGGGTGAGGCTGCTACGCTTCTCAGAGCTCGACAAGGGGTTCCTCCGTGTCGGGTAAGAGGCTCGGGCAACCGTTAGCGCGGTCCCGGGCCTCGCTTGTTTCGGCAGGCGAGGTGCCATGCCGGGCGCTGCTACTTCTCTTCTGCGAGCAGGGCTTCCGCCGCGTGCACGGCGAGCAGGCGGGCGGTAGTGGCCAGGGGTTCGCCTCTCGACTTCGCCACCGCGGCGATCGTGTCCCGCTCTCCTTCGGAGAGCGAGAGCAGCACGCGCACCGCCCGAGGGGGTTGGACGTTCGGCGCCGGGAGGGCGAAGGCTCGGGCAAGGCGAGCAGGCGGGGCGGGCTTTTTCGTGGCCATGGTGAGAAGATACCGGCACGCCCGCGCTGTGTCAAGCACTGTGTTTGAGAGCATGTCACAGGCACAGCGTCCTATAACATGCATTATGTAAACCTACTGTGTCCGTAAGTCCTTTGGAATCAAGTGCACAGTCGGCACACCGGAGGGGGGGCGTAACTGAGGCGGGCGAACAGTTCACAATCGAGCCCTCCAGCGGAGAGGAGTGCACAGCCGCCGCGGCGCTACGGCTCGAGCGGCGCCGGGACCAGCGAATAGCGGGTCTTGAAGTCCACCGCCTGAAACTCCTCATCGCCCAGCATCCGGAGCGTGCGGAGTTCGATCGCCTCCGGCTCGCCCTGCGGCAGGTTCGGCGCGTGCGCGTCACGGAAGGCCCCTGCGGCCGTCGAATTGGCCCAGCCCGTCCACTCCCGCCCGGTCGCTTCGTCGGCGAACGCTCGCAGAACCCAGACCCGCCGCTCGAGCCCCTTGCCCGCCTCGCCCATGACGACCCAGACCGTAGGCCCGCTCATGGCGTCGGATCCTACCGCCGGCTACCGCCTGCAGGCGCACGGGTGCGCTATCCCTTCCGACCCGAGAACCCAGCCTCGCCCCTCGCAGAGCTCGCAGCCCACGCTGGCGCCCTGGCTCACGGCCGGCCCTGAGGGCGCGGGATGGATCGCCCTGCGGGCGCGTGGGCGGGCCGGCGAGCTCGCGCGGGCCTCGAGCCAGTCTTCCGCGCCCGTCGCGCCGGCGAGCGCCCAGCGGTGACACCGTATGCCCGCCTCGCGGCAAGGGCGCACGGTGGGGAAGCGGTCCGGGTCGATGCGGCTTACCAGCTCGCGGCGCAAGAGGATCGGCAACCGGCGAGCCAGGTCCGTTCGATCGCTCACGCCCGCGCCCGTCAGGAGCTCCGCCTCTGCGGTGAACAGCTCGAGACTCGTCTGCCAGGGGCGCCGGCGCAGCGCCTCGAACACGGCAGCATCGCGAGCGTGCCGGCTCTCATCCGTCGCCCGGTAGCGCGCGGCCTCGCGGGAGCCGGCCGAGTCGGAGCGCCGATGCTGCGAGCGGGCCTCGTCAGGCTCTGGCGCAGACGGAGCCGGCCCGCGGAAGAGCGGGAGCTGTGGACGCTCGCCGCCGTTCATGCCCACCGTTCGCCCCTTGCAGACGACGCCGGCCGAGTCGATCGACTCCGCCGATAGCTGCGCTGCCTCCGCCCGAGGAAGCGATGCGCCAGCGCTTGCCCGCCCGAGCTGCGCGCCCTCACTGGAGGCCTTTCGCTTCGCTTCGCTCGGAGACCTTGCGGAAGAATCTCTGCCACCGCTCCGGGAGTGCGGCAATCTGCTCCTCAGAGACGGGCGGCTCGCTCAGCGTCTGCTCCCCTTCGGCCGAAAGAGAGCCTTCATTCACAGAGACGGGCGGCTCGCTCAGCGGTGCAACGCACCGCTTCGCCGCCCGTCTCTCTGTTCCCTGTTCACTGTTGGGGGAACGGGTGCTCAGATTCTGGGGAACTGTTCCCCAATCGGTGGGGAACTGCGCCTCAGATTCTGGGGAACTGGCTTGTCCGGAGTCCCCTGAAAGTTCCCCATTTTCTGAGGATCTTTTGCCACCCGATCCGATGGCGGCGGGCGGGTAGGCGAACCGATACACGGGCTTCGCGCCGCGGCGCCGCTTGACCTCCAGAAGCAGCCCGGCTGCACAGAGCGCGGCGATCGCCTTGGCTACCGTGTTCGGGCTCAGGTGCGCCCGCGTGGCGATCGTGAGATCGGACACTTGAACCTTCTCCCGGGCCTCGGCCTTGCCCTCAGCCAGGAGCTTCAGCCAGGCGAGGACGGTCCATGCGTGAGAGCAGCGGGCGCCCGGCCGGAGGTTGGCTATCGCCTCCGCCTCGCGCACGTCGATCATGGCCCAAGGGGCAACGCCCCCCTTCAATCGCTCGACCGGTGGCAGGCCCTTGTCGAGAAGCACCCGGCGCCGGCTTTTTGGCGGGTCGGGCGGTTGGAGTGCAGCCACGGACAAGCGCCCGCCCCTACGCTGCGCCGGCGCTGCGCTCGAGGAGGGCGAGAACGTCCCCCACCCGCCAGCCGGCGACACAGTGGGAGATCCGGAGGGGCGGCGGGAGGGCGCCCGCCTTCGCGAGCCGGTAGACGTGGGAGCGGCTGCAGCGCAGCATCTCGGCGACTTCGGCCGGCCGGAGGATCCGCTTATCTCCCAGGTCGGCCGGGAGCGTGACGGGGTGGGGGCGCTTGATCGGGGCGGGGCTGTTCGTTTCGGGCACGTCGGGTCTCCCTTGTCGCAGAGCGCGAGCAGGTATGCCCGCGCTGCATGGGGGAGTGTGGGGCGTAGCTGCCCGGCCGCTGCGGAGTGAAGCTAGCTTCGCTCCGGAGAATCTTCACCAGGTCGAGGGCGCAGCATTCTCGCAAGCCAGTCGGCCGAGATCCGCTGCGAAGGCTCGAGCTCCGGAAGCAATCGCGCGGCGATCTTCTCCCAGCTCAGCCGCGGCGACCGTGCCTTGATTGCCCGCGCGCGCTCACGCAACTTGCGCAGCTCGCCGGCAGGGAGTTTCGACGCTCGGGGCTTCGCGGCCTGGCCACCGGCGCTCAGCGCCTCGCGTGCCTGCAGTCCGCGCGCGAGCTCGGCGAGGCCCGAGCTTGCGCCCGCAGTCGGGGCGAGGATCGTTCGGAGTAGTAGTGCCAGTCTCTCGAAAGCGTCTTCCGGGTCGCCGCTCTTGAGCTCTGCGAGCGCGGCCTTCAGGCTCGCCGAGAAGTCGCGCGCCCATCGGGCGGCGATCATCTCAGGCGGGTTCCGATTCACCGTCTCGCTTTCGATCTTGAACAGGGCGGCATCGGCGCTGCTGTCGTAAGTGTCTCGCGGCGGAAGTGCTGCGACCTTGCGCCGGAACGCGCGCACTAGCTCCGCCTCCTTCGCAGCGCCCGCGGTGACGATCTCTGCGAGGTCGGAGAGGATCGCCGCAACGGCCGCCTCTGCCCGAAGAAACGGAATCTCCAACTCGAACTCGAGCGGCGCCAGGTCCTCAAACGCATCGCCCGCCGGCGCAACGTTCGGGAGCGCTCGAGCAGGCCCGCGGCCCGCCTGGCTGGGCGGTGCGCCGGCGGTGGGCTTCCGAGGTGCACGGGCTTTGCTCCTGTTCGGTGCCGTCGCTCGAGCGGTCACGCGCGCCGCCGTGCGCCGGCTCGCTTGCCGAAGGTCAGGAGGTTGTCTGTGGGCTCGCTCTCAGGCGCGACGATCGCCCGCACTCGATTGGCGAGGGCTTCGACGGCCGCGCGTTTCTCTTCCGCATAGTCGTGGCGGTTGTAGGTCCCGGCCGTGCCACGGAGCCCGGCGGGGATGTGGGCGAGCAGCAGCTCCGCGACGGTATCGGAGACGCCCTCAGCGGCGAGGATAGAGCGAGCGGTGCGCCGGAGATCGTGCCAGGTCCAAACGCGGGGATCGGTTTCCTCGCCGGCGAGCGCCGGCGCCATGCGCTCGCGCAAACGCTTCCGGACGTAGAAGACCTCGCGCAGCGCGGTCCCGGCCGAGCGGCCCGGGAAGAGGAAGACGGGATCCCGCGCCTCGCCGAGCTGCTCGAGCTCAGCCAGGGCGAGAGACGAGAGCGGCACACGAACTGCCCGCCCGGCCTTCATGCGCTCTGCAGGAATCGCGAGCCAGGTGCCGCGCTCGTCTTCCGAGATCTCCGCCCAGCGCGCGCCTAGGAGCTCGTCTCGGCGGAGCGCCGTGAGAAGTAGCAGGCGCGCGAAGGCGCGCAGCACCGGGCGCTCTACCTCCGTCGCCTGCCAGAGAGCGCGGATCTCGGCGGGGGAGAGCCAGCGGTCCCGGCGCTCGCGGGTGGGCGCGATGCGGCGCAGCACTCGCGTGCACGGATTGCCGACAAGGCCAGGGAATCCCACGTCCAGCCCGAAATTGAAGATCGAGGAAGCCAGCTTCATGGCGGTTGCCGCGGCCACGGGGGCCGGTTGCCCCGGCCGCCTTCGCCGCGCACCGCCGCCGGCGGCGATCGCCGAGCCCAGCGCGTAGACCTCGCCGCGGGCGATCTCGCCGGCGGGCTTCGCGCCCCACGCCGGAATCAGGTCGAGCTCGATCACGGAAACGAACGCGCGCCGGGATTCCTCGCGCTGGGTAGAGCGGCCGGGGTCGGCGAGGTAGAGGCGAGCGAGGGCGGCGAAGGAGCCCGGCAGCGCTTCGCCCTGAGCAAGGGCGCGGCGCCGTTCGGCGTCGGCCCGGTCGGCCGCCTGTTGAGCGGCAGCGGCCACGCGGGCGGCCTTGCGACCTGCGAGGGGATCCGCGCCCTTGCGGGCGTCGGCGAGGATCTCTCCGGCCCGGCGGCGGGCCTGCTCTGCAGTCAGGGCTGGGCGATTCGTGCCGTGCTGCCCGATCGCTACGGACTTGCGGACGCCGGCGAACGTGTAGCGCAGAACGAACTCACGGCGCCCGGACTCGCGGACCTGATAGAGAAGCCCGGGGATGCCGCCCGCGGTGTAGACCTTGCGAGCTCGCTTCTTTCCTGGCTGTGGCGGAGGGGCTGCAAGTCGCCGCAGCTCTCCATCCGTGAGGGCTCGTCTCGTTCGCCGCATGGCGGTCTCCGCGCCTAGGCGTTCGCGGTTGAATCCGGCGCGGCCTACCTTTGGGCCCACCTTTCAATCGCGTTGCTACACGCGGAGACTAGCGACGCCGAGCGACAAACGCCAGCGGGCGGAGCCAGGCGGGGCGGGCGTTTGCGCGGGTCTCGCCGATCGCGAGGCGACGCCCTGAGACCGGGACCGGCGAACACTTCCGGTTCAACGTGTAGGCGGCGAGCGGCGCGGCTCAGTTCTTGCCGTCGAGGCTCTCGATCGTCGCGGTCGAGGCGGGGCGTTCGCGCTGCAGGCGGGCGGCGACCGCTTCCGCCGCGGCCAGCGTGCGAACGACGTTGCCGCTGGCGAGCTTCGCCAGATTCTCGTCGCTCCAGCCGCGGCGGATCAGCTCGGCGATGAGGTAGGGGAAGCGGCTCACGTCGGCGAGACCTTCGGGCATGTCGGGGCTGCCCCAGAAGTCGCTGCCGATGCCGACATGGTCGTGGCCCGCGATTCTCGCGACATGCTCGATGTGGTCGGCGACCTGGGCCAGCGTCGCGCGCGGCGCCGGCCCGTGAATCCGGACGTAGTTCGCCTCGAGGGTCTCCATTTCGGCGGTGGACCTGGTCGCGAAGACGAGGGTCTCGAGCCCCTTGCCCCAGGCGGCTGTCTCCGCCGAGACGAACGACGGGATGAAGGTGACCAGGACCACGCCACCGTTCTTCGCCATGCGGGCGAGAACGTCGTCGGGGACGTTGCGCGGATGGTCGACCAGCGCGCGGGCGCTCGAGTGCGAAAAGAGGACCGGCGCCTCGCTCACGTCGAGCGCCTGGCGCATGACGTCGGGCGAGACGTGCGAGAGGTCGACCAGCATGCCGAGGCGGTTCATCTCGCGCACGACTTCGCGGCCGAAGTGGGTCAGCCCGCCGTGCGCCGCCGAGTCGGTCGCCGAGTCGGCCCAGTCGTTGTTGCGTCCGTGAGTGAGCGTCAGATAGCGCACCCCGAGGTCGTAGTAGGTGCGCAGCGCCCCGAGACTGTTCTCGAGCGCCTGGCCGTTCTCCATTCCGAGGAAGGAAGCGATCTTGCCTTCGCTGCGGGCGCGCTCGACGTCGGCCGCACGCGTCGCCAAGAGGAGCGTGTCGGCATACCGCGCGATCATGCGGCGTGCGAGGTCGATCTGCTCGAGCTGGGTGCGCGCCGGATGGTCGAGACCGGAGGGGATCCAGACGCTCCAGAACTGACCGCCGACGAGCCCTTCGCGCAGGCGCGGCAGGTCGGTGTCTCCGGTCTCCCGCCGGGAGCGGAGGTCGTAGTTTTCGAGATCGCTCGCGCCGGCCTCGCGAATCGTCCACGGCAGGTCGTTGTGTCCGTCGACGAAGCCGACCCGCGCGAGCAGCTCTCGGGCGTGCGCGAGCGCGGCGTCCCCCTCTCCGGGGGCTAGTGTCCCGGCGACGGCGGGGGAGACGGCAAGCTGCGCGAGCGCCAGGCAGACTGCGGCGAGATGCCGCCTTCCCTGGCTCAGCTCCACTCGTCGACCTCGACCAGCCGGACCTCGATCATGCCGGTGCTGTCGCCGGTCGGCAGGAAGGTCGTCGGTGGCGCGATCTGGGGCGCGGGCGTCTGCGGGCCGCGAAGCGTTGGGCGGAGTTGCGGCTGGGTGTCGCGGGTGCGACCGCGGTTGGCGGAAGTGATCTGGCCCCCCGTGTTGCGGTTGGCCGGGCCCGGGCGGGCCGGCGCGCCTCCGCCGACGATCTGGCCGCTGATGCGCGTCGGATCGAGATCCTTGCTGCTCAGCACCCGCGATTCGGGGCCTTCGTCGTCGAGCGGCTCGGGCTTCTGGTCGGCCCCGTCATCGGCGATCTCGGCCTCGACCGCGGTGGCGGCGTTCGCCGGCGCGGTACCGCTGCCGCGCACGAATCCGCCGCCCGGCCCGGCTGCGCCGTCCGGCGAGGCGACGTCCGCGACGGCCTCGGTCTCGCTCCGCGGGAGGTCGATCAGCACCCGGGCGATCCGTGCCGGCTCTTCGAACTCCCTCGCCGGCAGGAGCTCCTCGCGATAGTGGCGGTAGGAGTAGAGCATCGCCGAAGTCGCGAGGTCGTTGTCGATCAGGTGCGGGTTGATCTCCGGGTTGCCCAACGCGGGATCGAGCGCCAGCGCCTTGGCGTAGGCCTTGCGCGCCGCCGACTCGCGCCCCTGGGCGTGATAGATCGTCCCCATCTGGTAGCGCGCCCAGGCGTGACGCGGCTCGAGCTCGAGCGTGCGCTCGAACTGTTTCAGCGCCTCGCGGCGCTCGCCGATCTTCTGCAGCAGCAGGCCGAGGTTGTAGTGCGCCGAGGCGTTGGCGTCGTCGAGCGCAATGGCCCGGCGGTAGGCCTCTTCGGCTCCGGCGAGGTCGTCGTCCAGAACCAGCAGGCTGCCGAGGTCGTTCTCGAGCGCAGAGTCCGCCGGTCGTTCAGCGAGCAGCGCGCGCTGCGCGTCGATCGCCCGCGAGAGGTTCTTGGGGGCCGAGGCGTAGGCGAGCGCCGCGGAGAGCGCGGCGCAGGCGAGCAACACGGCGGCGGTGGAGGTGAGCTTGCGCAAGGGCGAGTCCTTTCGATGGACGGATGGGAGGCTTGGATTCGACTACTTGCTGACCGGCTTCGCCTTCAGTTTGAGCTTGCCGTCTTCGGAAGCGATGCGGAACTGAACCGCTTCGCAGCCCGTCTTCAGGCGGATGGACTCGATCTGCTGCGAGAGGTAGCCGCGGAAAGTGTCGAGCTCCATTGCCGGCGCGGCGCTGCCGGCACCGGCGGTGGCGTCGTTCACGCGACGCGTCAGGGTCTGATAGAGGGCCGCGACGGCCTCGGCTTCGAGCCGGTCGGTGACCACGACGCCCGTCGTGGCGTCGAGCCGCCGCGTGGCGGAGGGCGGCGTCGCGAGACGCGCCGGGCGCGCGCCGCGTCCCTCCTCGCGGTCGCGCAGACGGCGGTTGAAGAGCTCGGAGTAGCTGTTGAAACGTGCCTCGAGCGAGGCCAGACGGAACTGGTCGGCGGAGGTCCTGAGGTTGGCCGTGCGCAGCTCGCGCAGATCGCGGGCGAGCTTTGCCTTGTGCTCGTCCGGAGGGACCACCGTCGCACCGGCCAGGAAACGCTCGAACTCGATCTTGAACTTCTCGATTCCGTCGGCCACCAGATCGAGCTGGTGCGCCGGTACCGGACGGACCGGCGTCGGCGCCGTGCCGGGCCGATCTCCACGCGCGGCGGGCTTGGTGCTCGCCGTCTGGGTGGAAAAGGGCTTTCTGGGATTCACGGGCCGGATCTCCTAGAATCGGTGGCACGACCGATGCCTTCCGTGGACTCCGATCGCCGCCGGCAGATTCCAGCGGTCGATCGCGTACTGGCGGATCCCCGGCTCGAGTCGCTCCGAACATTATACGGAACGGGGGCGTTGGCCACCCAAGCGCGGGAGGAGCTGGCCGGGCTCCGCCGGGAGCTCGCCGCCGGCGGCCTCGACGAGGCGGCGCTCGCCGCCCGACTCGCCGCGCTCCCGGCGTGCCTCGGGCGACGTCTCGCGGCCCGCCTGGGCGCGCCGCTCGCGCGGGTGATCAATGCCACCGGGATCTTTCTGCACACGAACCTCGGGCGATCGCCTCTGCCGGCCGAGGTGGCGGAGGGTCTCGCCGCGCTCTCGACCGCCGCCTGCGATCTCGAGCTCGACTTGGTCACCGGCCGGAGGGGGGAGCGTGCCGGCCGCATCGAGGGGCTGCTCGCCGAGCTTACCGGCGCCGAAGCGGCGCGGGTCGCCAACAACAGCGCTGCGGCGTTGCTGCTGGCGCTCGCGGCGCTCGCCTGCGGACGCGAGGTCGTCGTGTCGCGCGGCGAGCTGGTCGAGATCGGCGGGTCGTTCCGGATTCCGGAGATCCTCGCCGCCGCCGGCGCGCGCATCGTCGAGGTCGGTACCACCAACCGGACGCGCCTGGCCGACTACGAGAGGGCCATCGGCCCGGCGACGGCGCTGCTGCTCAAGGTGCACGCGAGCAACTTCCGACTCTCCGGTTTCGTGGCTGCGGTCGAAGCTCCGGCGCTCGCCGACCTCGCCCACCGCCACGGCCTGCTGCTGCTCGCCGACGAAGGCGCCGGTCTCTTGCGGCGGCCCGCGGAGGGCGCGGGGCCGGCCGCCCTCGCCGGCCATCCGAGTCTCGCCGAGCTCGTCGCCGCCGGATGCGACCTGGCGATCGGCAGCGGCGACAAGCTGCTCGGCGGGCCGCAGGCGGGGCTGCTGGTCGGCCGGCGCGCGGTGATCGAACGCTGTGCGCGGCATCCGATCTACCGCGCCGTCCGCCCAGGCCGGCTGGTGACGGCGGCGCTCGACGGAGTCCTGCGGCTGCACCTCGCCGGTCGCGCCCTGCCGATCGACCGCCTGTGGACCGCGCCCGAGAGCCTCCGCCAGCGGCTCGCGCCGCTCGCCGACCGGCTCGGCGCCGAGATGCTCGACGCGCCGGCGTACGTCGGCGGAGGCGCCGCCCCGGAGATTCCGATTCCCGGCCCGGCCCTGGCTCTGCCGGCCGACGAGGAGGTCGCGCGACGCCTGCGCACCGGAGGCGACGGCCTGCCGCCGGTCGTCGGCGCACTGCGCGACGGGCGTCTCTGGCTGGACCTGCGCACCGTCGATCCGGCCGACGACGAGACGCTGGCGCGCGCCGTCGAACGCGCACGTCGCTGCGCGGCCAGCGCCTCCGGCGACGCGGAGTAGAGCCGGCGATGGCTCTCCGGCTGCTCGTCGTCGAGGATCGCGAATCGCTGCGCCGTATGCTGGTGCGGGCGCTCGAGGGCGAAGGCTACGGCGTCTGCGCGGCGGGGGACGTCGCCGCCGCGCGCGCTCTGCTCGCCGCCGAGCCGCGCGTCGACCTGGTGCTGTCGGACCTCATGCTGCCGGACGGCAGCGGTCTCGACGTCCTCGCCGCAGCACGGGCGCGCTCCCCGGCGCCGCCGGTCGTGGTGCTCACCGGCTTCGGATCGGTCGCGTCGGCGGTCGCGGCGATGAAGCTCGGCGCCGCCGACTTTCTCGAGAAGCCGGTGGACCTCGAGCGTCTCTTTCGCCTGGTGGCGACGCTGGTCGCTGAGGAGCGCGTCGAGCCGGTCTTCGCTCCGCCGGGTGCGCCGCCGATCGTCGGCGCCCATCCGCTGCTGCGCGCCGCGCTGCGCAGCCTCGAGCGCGTCGCCCCGACCGGGAGCACCGTCCTGCTCACCGGCGAAAGCGGCACCGGCAAGGAGCTCTTCGCCCGCGCACTGCATGCGCTGTCGCCGCGGCGCGCCGGCCCGTTCGTCGCGGTCAACTGCGCAGCGATCCCCGAGACGCTGGTCGAGGCCGAGCTCTTCGGTCACGAGAAGGGCGCCTTCACCGGTGCCGACCGCCGGCGGCCCGGGCGTTTCGAGCTCGCGAGCCGCGGCACGCTCCTGCTCGACGAGGTCGGCGAGCTGCCGCTCGGGGTGCAGGCGAAGGTGCTGCGCGTCCTGGACGATGGCCGCTTCGAACGCGTCGGCGGCGGCGCGACGCTCACCGCCGACGTGCGGCTGGTGGCGGCGACCAACCGCGATCTCACGCGCATGGTTGCCGAAGGCGACTTCCGCGCCGACCTGCTCTACCGGCTCGAGATCTTCCCCATCGAGCTGCCGCCGCTGCGCGAGCGCGCGAGCGACATCGAGCTCGTCGCGCGCCACCTCGCGGGCGAGAT
>JBPOHI010000012.1:0-7253 GCA_052035735.1 Acidobacteriota bacterium | reverse complement strand
TCGCGCCGCAACGAAATCAAGGAATCGCTCCGCCGCGTCATTCGCAAGCAGCTCGAGGTCGAACCCTGAACGCCGCCGACGACAACGAGTACCACCACGCCCGCAACTTCTCCTTGATCACCGCCCGCTACAACAGCCCAGACCCCGTACGCGGCGACACCTTCGCGCCACAGCGATGGAACCTGCTCTCGTATGTAGCTGGGAACCCGATGAACCGCGTGGATCTGTTTGGACTGTCGGGAATCACTGTCATTGGAAAGCACCCCTGTTCCGATCCTGTCGAACCCGAGTGCTTCAAGCAACCGGAGCAACCCATCAACACACATGAAGAGCCGCAGGAGCGAGAAAAGTCCAAACTGACGCGAGTCCAGGATCCTCGTTGCTTTGTGCAACTACCCGATGGGAGCACCGTCGCGCAGAATGTTCGCGTCCTGCAGCAGCAGTTGGGAATGGAACGCGCAGCAGGTGGATCAGGGGCGGACACACTGCTTCGGTGGCTTCTAAGCGTGTGGAACCACGGGCCACAGGACTACAAGCAGGCTTCTGGCTACGATGACGGGATCGGGAACTTCAACTACGCTGTTACCGGCACGGTGTTCTTTTCTCAAGAGATACTGCAGCGTGGAGCGGGAGCTGCGCAGTGGCTCTTCAATCCACGAATGTCGGAGGGTGGATGGCCCTTCGGCGCTTTCCCCTACGGAGACCAAGTCCAGGATCAGCTGGTAGTCGTCGCTGGCGCCCAGGCGGACTGCAATTGAGACGATTCCTGCGAGTGCTATTGGTAGTTAGCGGTCAGCTCCTAGGCTGCGCTCCGCAAGAGGAAAGCCTGCGCGACCACGGTAGCTTGAAAGCCATCGTCTCCCCTGGAGGGCAGTACGCCGCGGCTATTGCGATTCGAAGGTCCGGCCCTGGCGCTGTAGGTAGTTCCGTCACAACGGTGTATCTGGGGAGGAAGTACGAAGGCAGGCCCATGGAGGAAGGCGAGCGAGTATTCGAAGGGCTGCACGCGTGCAATGTGAGTCTGGAGTGGAAGAGCGACACACACCTTTCGTTGCTCTACGCGGGCTCCACGTGCAACATTGGCGTGTTCAGGAACTTCTGGTACGACCCAAGCTCCATAGAGCAACAAGAGCCCGTTCGAATTGAAGTTGCACTGGAGCGACGATGATCAGGGCTGCAACGCGAAACTTTGAGTGCGTTTGAGCCACCACGCAAGCCGGAATGTGAATGCTGCAATTGAACGCGCGGGTCGCCCATCATAGGTGCGGACAGGAGAGAGGTGACTCTGGAGCGGCGAGGTCAACTCGCCGCTCCCAGCCGGAAACTCCTTGTCGCGACGGACCTCTACTGCTTACCGCCGCAGCAGTCGGTGCCGCAGCAGCTCTCGACGGCGAGTTTGCCGGATGCCGGTTGGGTCGAAGCTTTGCCGTGGCGGGCGCGGTAGGTGACGGAGCGGACGGTGCCCTGGACGTCCGCGAGCTTGGTGCCGGTGCGGGCGAGGAGGGCTTCGACCTCTTCGGGCATGGTGGCGAGCAGGGTCTCGAGGTAGTCGACGTCGCGCAGGATCTCGATGTCGCCGAGACCGGCGTCGGCGAGGCCGGAGAAGTAGGCCGCTTTCTGCTCGGCGCCCGAGATGCAGCCGACGTAGCCCAGGAGGTCGGCGGCGAGCGTTTCGGGCAGCGGGCGCTCGAGCACGATGTCGGAGACCACCAGGCGGCCACCGGGCCGGAGCACCCGCGCGATCTCGCGGAAGACCGCCGGCTTGTCCGGCACCAGGTTGATGACGCAGTTGCTGGTCACGGCGTCGACCGAGGCGTCGTCGACCGGCAGCGCTTCGAGCCGGCCGGCGCGGAACTCGACCTGCGTGAAACCCATCTTGGTCGCGCCGGCGCGGGCCTTCTCCAGCATCTCCGGCGTCATGTCGACACCGATGACATGGCCCTCTTTGCCGACCCGCCGCGCGGCGAGAAAGGCGTCGATGCCGGCGCCGGAGCCCAGGTCGAGCACCGTCTCGCCGGTCTGCGGCGCAAGGAAGCCGATCGGTGCGCCGCAGCCGAGGCCGAGATTCGCCTCCTCGGGAAGTGCGGCGAGCTCGCCTGCGTCGTAGCCCAGCTCCTTCGCGACCTCGGTCTCACAGCCGGCGCCGACGCCGCAGCCGCAGCCGGAGATCTCTCCGGCGGCAATGCGGCCGTAACGATCACGGACCTGATCGACCTTCTCTTCGTGCTTCGAGGACGTCACGGTCATGGGGTCTTCTTTCCTTTCCGGGCGCTCGAAAGCGCCACGAGCGGGCTGTCCGGCGGGCAGCAGGTGCCCGCCTGGCAGCAGTTTTCGTAGAGATAAGCGAGCAGCTCTTCCATCGCGCCGTAGCTCGCCGAGTAACGGATCGACCGGCCCTCGCGCTGCGAGGCGACGAGCCCGGCTCGCTCGAGTTGCGCGAGATGGAACGACAGGGTCGGCGCCGGCACCGCGAGCGCCGCGGCGATCTCGCCTGCGGCAAGCCCTGCCGGCCCTTGCTGAATCAGCCGGCGGAAGAGGGCCAGGCGCGTCTCCTGGGCGAGCGCGGCGAGGCGTTCGAGGGCGAGTGTCGCTTTCATGTTTTTAAAATTATCGAAACGTTGAGGCGCTGTCAACCCCCCCTTCTCGCCCTGCCGGGGGGTATCATCCTCGTCCCTTGCCGCGCTTCCTTCTTCTCGCCGCCCCCGCGCTCCTGCTCGTCTTCGCGCTCGGTTCGGCGCTGCTCGGTCTCTGCGGACTGGCGCCCGATCTCACGCCGCTGG
Source organism: Acidobacteriota bacterium (assembly GCA_052035735.1). Lineage (GTDB taxonomy): Bacteria > Acidobacteriota > Thermoanaerobaculia > Multivoradales > JAGPDF01 > JAGPDF01. The sequence goes on along the minus strand of JBPOHI010000012.1, from coordinate 4,473 downwards.
CCGCCCGCGGCGTCGCCCGCCCCGAGGGCCTGCCCGAGGCGATCCGTCTGGCCAGCTGGGCTTTCGAAGGGCTCGCCCTGCTGGCGCTCTTTCTTCTCGTCTGGGGTCGCACCGGCCGCTGGTGGCTGGACGGCCTCGCTGCCGGCGCTGCCGCCTGGACCTTCCGCGGTCCGCTGCTCGTGCTCGCCGTCGCGGGCCTGACCCGCCTCCCGGTCGCACCTTTCTGGGAGCTGGCCCGCGGGGCGCTGGCGCTCGACCTCGCCGCCGCCCTCGCCCTCGCCGTGCTGGCGCGTCGCACGCTCGGCGATACGCGATGAGCGGGCCGGCGCGTCCGCGCATCGCCGCCGTCGGCTCGGCCTTTCCGCAGCACTACTACGATCAGGAGACGCTGCTCGCGGCGCTACGCGGCTACTGGGAGCAGCGCTATTTCAATCTCGATCGCATCGAGCAGCTGCACCGGAACGTCCTGGTCGGCGGCCGACACCTCGCCCTGCCGATCGAGGAGTATCCGGGTCTCACCACCTTCGGGCAGTCGAACAGTGCCTGGATCCGCGTCGCCGAGCAGATCGGTGGCGAGGCGGTCGTCGATGCCATCGGCAAGGCCGGCCTCGCGGTCACCGATGTCGATGCGCTCTTCTTCGTCACCGTCACCGGCGTCGCGACGCCGTCGATCGACGCCCGCCTGATCAATCGCCTCGGTCTGCGCCCCGATCTCAAGCGGCTGCCGATCTTCGGCCTCGGTTGCGTCGCCGGCGCCGCCGGCATCGCCCGCGCCGCCGACTATGTGCGCGGCTTTCCCGACCAGGTCGCCGTCCTCCTCTCCGTCGAGCTCTGCTCGCTCACCCTGCAGCGCCAGGACTTGTCGATCCCCAACCTCATCGCCTCCGGTCTCTTCGGCGATGGCGCGGCGGCGGCGGTGGTCGTCGGTGGCGAGCGCGCCGCCGCGCTGCCCGGGGCGAGCGGACCCGAAGTCGTCGCCACACGTTCGATCTTCTATCCCCACTCCGAACGCGTCATGGGCTGGGACATCTCGGAGAGCGGCTTCCAGATCGTCCTCTCCGCCGACGTGCCCAAGGTCGTCGAGGAGCATCTGCGCCCGGACGTCGACGCCTTTCTCGGCGAGCGCGGCCTGACTCGCGCCGACATCGCGTCGTGGGTCTGCCACCCCGGCGGCCCGAAGGTCCTCGAGGCGATGGAGCAGGCGCTCGCGACGTCGCCCGGCGCCCTCGCGCTCACCTGGAAGAGCCTTCGCGAAGTGGGCAACCTGTCGTCGACCTCGGTGCTTCTGGTGCTCGCCGCGACCCTCGCCGAGGCGCGGCCGCCGGCGGGCAGCCTCGGCATGCTGCTCGCGTTGGGCCCGGGCTTCTGCAGTGAGCTGGTGCTCCTCCGATGGTAGGTTGCGCACCGTGAGCATCGCGCCCGGGACCACCTTCTTCCTCCTGCTGGTGGGAGGCGTCGCCGTCGAGCGCACGCTCGAGATGGCGCTGTCGTGGCGTAACGCCCGCCTCGCTTTCGCCCGCGGCGCCGTCGAAGCCGAGTCCCTCGGCTTCTATCTCCTCATGGTCGTGGCGCACGTCCTCTTCCTCGCCGCCGGGCCGCTCGAAGTGCTGTTGCTCCACCGACCGTTCCTCCCACCGGTCGCCATCGTCGCCACCTGGATCGTCGTCCTGACCATGGCGCTGCGCTACTGGGCGATCGCGACGCTCGGCGAACGCTGGAACACCCGCGTCATCGTGATTCCCGGTCTGCCGGCGGTGGCGTCGGGCCCCTACCGCTTCGTGCGCCACCCCAACTACGTCGCGGTGGCGATCGAGGTGGCCGTGCTGCCGCTGGTGCACTGCGCCTGGCTGACCGCGATCGTCGCCACCGCCGCGAACGCCCTCCTCCTCGCGGCGCGCATCCGCCACGAAGAGCGGGCCCTCGAGTCGGCGGGCAACTATCGCGCGCGCCTCGCCGGGCGCGCCCGGCTGCTGCCGTGGGGGGATGCGTGACGCGCGCCGAGATCGAAGCGGGCATTGCCGCCGTCGCCCGCGAGCACCTGGGCTATGCCGGTGCGTTCGATCCGGCGCTCCGTCTGGTCGAGGATCTCGGTTTCGATTCGCTCAAGCTCCTGACCCTCGCCGCCGAAGTCGAGAACCGCTTCAGGGTCACCCTCGAGCCCGACGAAGAGGCCGCCATCGCCACGCTCGGGGACCTGCTCGAGGTGCTGGCGGCGAAGCTCGACGACGTCACCTTGACCGACGAGCGTCGCCGGAACTGAGCCCCCACCCGCCTGTGCCCCCGGACACCCTGCAACGCCTGCTGCAGCGCGCGAGGGAGTTCCCGCTCGCGGGCCTCCGTCTGGTCGACCGCGCCGAGCGCGAGACCTTCCACTCCTGGGCGGCGATCGCCGGGCAGAGCGCCCGCGTCGCCTCCGGCCTGGCAGAGATCGGCGTCCGCCCGGGCGAGCGCGTCGGCCTGATCTTCCCGACCACAGCGGAGTTCTTCGACGCCTTCTTCGGCACGCTCCTCGCTGGCGCTGTGCCCGTGCCGCTCTACCCGCCAGTGCGCCTCGGCCGCCTTGCCGAGTATCACCAGCGCACGGCGGCGATGCTCCACGCCGCCGGCGCCGAGCTCCTGCTCGCCGAAGGCCGGGTGCTCGCGTTGCTCGGCGAGACGCTCGCGGCCGCCAAGCTCCCGTTGGGCGGCCGCACGCTCGCCGAGCTGCCGCGCAAGGGCGAGCTCGCGCGCGAGGGGGACTCCGCCGACCTCGCCCTGGTGCAGTTCTCCTCCGGCACGACCGTCGAACCGAAACCGGTCGCCCTCACCCAGGCGGCCGTCCTCGCCCAGGTGCGGGCGCTCAACGCTCTCTGGCCGGCGCCCGCCGGCCATCGCGGGCCCGATCCGATCACCGGCGTCTCCTGGCTGCCGCTGTACCACGACATGGGCCTCATCGGCTGTGTCTTCCCGGCCCTCGAGCGCCCGTCAGTGCTGACCCTGGTGCCACCCGAGGCGTTCGTAGCGCGGCCGGCGCTCTGGCTGCGCGCTCTCGGCCGGCATGGCGGAACGATCTCGCCGGCGCCCAACTTCGCCTACGCGCTCGCTACGGAGCGCATCCGCGACGAAGAGATGGCCGGCATCGACCTCTCCGCCTGGCGCTTCGCGCTCTGCGGCGCGGAGACGGTCGTGCCGGAAGTGCTGCGCGCCTTCGCCGCGCGCTTTGCCCGTTGGGGCTTCCGCGCCGAGGCGCTCAAGCCGGTCTACGGCCTCTCCGAAGCGGCGCTGGCAGTGACCTTCGCCGACCTCGAGCGGCCCTACACGGTCGGAGCCTTCGACCGCCAGGCGTTGGGCGAGCGCGGCGAGGCGCTGGAGATTCGCCAACCCGCACCGACCGCGCCGCTCGAGATCGTCTCGGTGGGCCGCCCGCTCGCCGGCTTCCGCCTCGAGCTGCGCGACGAGCGCGGCGCACCGGTGGGCGAGAACCGGGTCGGCAGGCTCTTCGTCGCCGGACCGTCGCTGATGCGCGGCTATCTCGACCAGCCGGTGGCGACCGCCGCCGCGCTGCGCGACGGCTGGCTCGATACCGGCGACCTCGGCTTTCTTCACCGGGGCGAGCTCTACCTCACCGGCCGCGCCAAGGAGATCCTGCTCGTGCGCGGGCGCAACTATGCCCCGGCCGACCTCGAGCTCGCGGTGGCGGAGCTCCCCGACGTCCGTCGCGGTTGCGTCGCAGCGGCGAGCCATCTGCCGCCCGGGCGTGACACGGAGGCGGTCGTGCTCTTCGTCGAGCATGCCAAGGGCGTTCCGCCGGCGCGCTTCGCGGCGCTGCGTGCGCGAGCGCGGGAAGCGGTGCTGGCGCGCGTCGGCCTGGCGGTCGACGCGGTCGAAGTCCTGGCGCCGGGCACGCTGCCGCGCACCTCGTCGGGCAAGATCCGTCGCGGCGAGGCGATGCGGCGCCACCTCGCGGGGCGTCTGACTCCGCCCGCGGCGAGCGGCCCCTTGCAGCTCCTGGCAGCGCTCGCACGCTCCCGGCTGGCGCGCTTCCGGACGACGGGCAGCGGAAACTGAGGAGACGGCAAACATGAAGAGCGGAGAGATCGTCATCCGGCGCGGCGAGATGGAGGACATCCCGTGGCTCGCGCCGATCGAGCGCGCCGCCACCGGCCGCTTCCGCGGCCATCCCGCCTTCGAGTCGTTCTGGCGGCAGAACTTCTCGCACGAGCTCTTCGCCGCGCATGTGCGCGATCGCACCCTGTGGGTGGTGACGCTCGACGACTCGCCGCCGGTCGCGATGGCCTTCACCAGCGAGATCGACGGCATCGCGCACCTCGAGGAGATCGACGTCCACCCCGATGTCTCCGGCAAAGGGGTCGGCAGCGAGCTGCTCGAGGCCGTCTGCGCCATCGCGCGGGTGAGCGGCTATCCGGCGATCACCCTCTCGACGCTCACCGACGTGCCGTGGAACGCGCCGTTCTACGCCAAGCGCGGCTTCCG
>JBPOHI010000145.1:0-52428 GCA_052035735.1 Acidobacteriota bacterium | reverse complement strand
GCCAGCCCTTTGCTCACGGTTTCGTCGGTTCTCCGGCGACGGCGCGCGGGGCTCGGCGGAGCTTCGTGTTCGTGAATCGGCGGCTGGTCCGGGACCGGGCCGTGCTCGCGACGTTCTACCGCGCGGTTCGCGACGAATGGCGCAGCGACGAGTTTCCGGCTCTTTTTCTGTTTATCGAGCTGTTGCCTTTCGACGTGGACGTCAACGTCCATCCGCAAAAGGCCGAGGTGCGCTTTCGCGATCCGCGCCTGATGGATCGGTTGGGGGAGACGTTGCGGCTCGCGCTCGCCCGGGCGCGCGGCGAGGAGGCAGCGCCGCTGCGGACGACGTCGTCGCTGCCGGAGGCGCCGTTCGCCTGGGAGGGTTTTGGCGGGCGCAGCTTTCCGAGCCAGACGGAGTTCTCGGGCGAGATTCGAGAGGCGTCCTCCCTGCCGTTTGCCGGCTCCGCCGGCGCGGTGGGGCAGGCTGTGCACCTCGCCGAGCTCTCGCTCGCGCCGCTCGACCGGGCGCCGGTGCCGCTTTCGGGACGCGGCGGCGAGACCCGGCGGTTCCGGTTGTTGGGCCAGTACAAAGGGGCGCTGATCTTGCTAGAGGGGCCGGACGGGCTCTATCTCATCGACCAGCACGTCGCCCACGAGCGCGTGCTGTACGAGCGTTTTCGCCGTTCGCTCGGCGCGGAGCGGGCCGATTCGCAGCGCCTGGTCGCGCCGCTGGTGCTCGAGCTTTCGCGCGGCGAGCGCATGCGGCTGGTCGAGCTCGCGCCGGCTCTCGAGCCCGCGGGGTTCGAGATCTCGGAGCTGTCCGGCGGCTCGCTCGCGGTCAGCGCCACGCCGGCCGTATTGTCGCCAGCCGAAGGGGAGGCGCTGCTGCTGCGCCTCGCGGCAGACTCCGACGCGTCGCCGGAGAACCTCGGCCAGCGAATTCTCGACGACTTCGCCGCCTCGCTCGCCTGCAAGGCGGCGGTCAAGATGCACCACGCGCTGTCGGCGGAGAAGCTCGAAGCGCTGGTCTCGGAGCTGTTCGCCGCCGAGAACCCCTACGCCTGTCCGCACGGGCGGCCGGTCGTACTGCAACTCACCGACGCCGACCTCGAACGGCGTTTCGGCCGGCGCTGAGCCCCGAGAAGTCCTAGAATCTCCAAGTGGCGGATCGCAGCGAAATCCTGTTGGCTCTCGAAGCCCGGTTCGGGCATACCTTCCGCAACCGCGAGCTGCTCGACGATGCCCTGACCCATCGTTCCTGGGCGAACGAGGCCGGGGGCGTCGCGCACTACGAGCGGATCGAGTTCCTGGGCGACGCCGTGCTCGGGCTGGTGGCCGCCGATTGGCTCTTCGAGCTCCATGCCGGCCGCGCCGAGGGCGAGTTGTCGCTGCGCAAGTCGATGCTGGTGAGCGAAGGGGCGCTCGCTTCGTATGCCGCGAAGCTCGGCCTCGGCGAGGGCCTCCGCCTCGGTGCCGGCGAAGAGCGTTCGGGAGGGCGCGCGAAGGCCTCGCTTCTGGCCGACGTCCTCGAAGCCCTGTTCGGAGCGGTCTACCTCGACGCCGGTTTCGAGACCGCGCGCCGGATCGTCCGCCAGTACCTCGAGAGCGCGAGCGAGCTGCCGCTCGAGCAGCGCGCCGTCGATCCGAAGACGACCCTGCAGGAGCAGGTTCAGGCGCGCGGCTGGCCGCTGCCGGTCTATTCCGTGGTCGAGGAGAGCGGCCCCGACCACGACAAGATCTTCACCGTCGAGGCGCACATTCGCGGCGCGTTGGCTGGGCGCGGCATCGGGAGGACCAAGAAGGGGGCGGAACAGGCCGCGGCCGGCGGCGCGCTGGCGATGCTCGACTCGCTTCCGGGTCTCGCGACCTCCGCTGCGGAGGAGAGGTCGCCGGCGCCGGACTCGGAGCGCGAGAGCGCCGCGGGCTGACCGTCCCGGTTGACCGGGACCAGACGGGGTTTCTACAATGACCGGTTCCATGACTACCCTTGCCCCCACGATTTCGCGTCTGAAGCACCATATCGGCGAGAGCGTCAGCCTGCGCGGCTGGATCGTGCAGAAGCGCTCGAGCGGCAAGATCGGTTTTCTGCAGGTCCGGGACGGCAGCGGCGTGGTGCAGGCGGTGGCCAGCCGCGCCGACATCTCCGAGGCGGCCTGGGCCGATGTCGAGCGGGCGACGCAGGAATCCACCGTCCATCTGACCGGGACGGTCAAGGAGGACAAGCGCTCGCCCTCCGGCGTGGAGATCCAGCTCTCCGATTTCGGCGTCGATCACCTGACGCAAGACTTTCCGATCACCCCGAAAGACCACGGCACCGCCTTCCTGATGGAGAACCGCCACCTCTGGCTGCGCTCCAGCCGCCAGCGCGCGGCGCTCAAGGTGAGGAGCGAGGTCGAGCAGGGGATCCACGACTTCTTCCATAGCCGCGACTTCGTGCGCATCGACTCGCCGATCCTCACCCCGGCGGCCTGTGAGGGGACCTCGACCCTCTTCGAGACCGACTACTTCGGCGACAAGGCGTTCCTCACCCAGTCCGGGCAGCTTTATCTCGAGCCGGCGATCTCGGCGTTCGGCAGGGTCTACTGCTTCGGGCCGACCTTTCGGGCGGAGAAGTCGAAGACCCGTCGCCACTTGATGGAGTTCTGGATGGTCGAGCCCGAGGTCGCCTTCCTCGAGTTCGACGGGCTGTGCAACCTCGCCGAGGAGTTCGTGAGCAGCCTGGTCGCGCGCGTGCTCGATCGCTGCGGCGAGGATCTGAAGGTCCTCGAGCGCGACACGAAGCTCCTCGAGGCGATCGTGCCGCCGTTCCCGCGCATCACCTATACCGAGGCGATCGAGCGCCTGAATGCCAAGGGCAATCCGATCGTCTGGGGGGACGACTTCGGCGCCGACGAGGAGACCCTGGTCGCCGCCGACTTCGACAAGCCGCTGATGGTGAGCCGTTTTCCGACGGCTTTCAAGGCGTTCTACATGCAGCCCGATCCGGAGAATCCGAAGGTCGTGCTCGGCCTCGACATCCTGGCCCCCGAGGGCTACGGCGAGATCATCGGCGGCAGTCAGCGCATCCACGACCACGACTTCCTGCTGCAGCGGATCCGCGAGCACAACCTGCCGATCGAGGCCTTCCAGTGGTATCTCGACGTGCGGAAGTACGGCAGCTGTCCGCACTCCGGCTTCGGCATGGGCCTCGAGCGCTTCGTCGCCTGGATGTGCAAGCTCGACCACGTCCGCGAGACCATCCCCTACCCGCGGATGCTCTACAAGATCTACCCCTAGCCGGCGCCTCGGCTCGCCGTCCCGCTCGCCGGCTTTCGCCGCAGCAGCGCGAGATTGCGAGCGTAGAGGAAGGGCAGGAACGAGAAGGACAGCAGGATCGGCAGCTTGTCGATGTGCAGCGCATAGACGAGCGAGACGCTGCTGCCCCAGAAGGAGAGGTGCCAGAAGATCGGCGGCACCAGGAGTTCCTTCTTCTTCTCCGAGTACAGCCACTGGATGACGAAGCGGCTCGAGAAGAGGGCGTTGCCGAGCAGGCCGAAGACCGTCCACCAACTGGAATCGACGTAGAGCCAGGGCAGGAGCTGGCCCAGAACAGGCTGGAGAAAGCCGGCGTTGTCGTTCATGCGGCTATTCTCTCCCGCTTCGCCTCCGCGAGAGCGCGAGAGGTAGAGTGCCCGGATGCGCGTCACCTGGAGGGAAATCGCCGTCTTCGCCCTGTTGACCGTCATCTGGGGAACCACCTGGGCGGCGATCCGGATCGCGCTCGTCGGCATCCCGCCGGTCACCGGTGTGGCGATCCGTTTCGCCCTCGCCGGGCTCGTGCTGGTGGTGATCGGCCATCTGCGCGGCGTGCATTTCGGCAGGCTGCCCGGCGAGGTTCGGCTCTGGATCGTCAACGCCGCGACGACCTTCGCGGGCTCCTACGGCATCGTCTACTGGGGGGAGCAGTGGGTCCCGTCCGGGCTCGCGGCGGTGCTCTTCGCGACGCTGCCGCTTTGGATCGTGAGTCTCGGGCACTTTCTGTTGCCGGGCGAACGGGGTGGGTGGCGGCGCTTCAGCGGCGTCCTCTTCGGCTTCGCCGGGGTCGCCATCATCTTCTCGGAAGATTTCGCGAAGCTCGGGGGGCCGCAGGTCTTCTTCGCCTCGATGGTCTTCCTGCTGGCGCCGCTCGTTTCGGCCCTGGGCAGCCTCTCGGTCAAACGGTGGGGAGGGGCGATCTCGCCGTTTTCGATCGCCGGAGTGCCGATGATGATGACCGGCGGGGCGATGGGAGTTCTCGCTCTGCTGATCGAGGGAGACCGGCGGATCGCCCCGATGATCGGCGAGGGGGCCGCGGCCGGGCCCTGGTTGGCGACGCTCTATCTCGCCCTCTTCGGCTCCGCGCTGACCTTCACCCTCTACTTCTGGCTGCTCGCCCGGCGCTCGGCCGTGGTGGCCTCGCTCATTTCCTACACCGTCCCGATCTGCGCCGTCCTCGTCGGCTGGCTCCTCTTCGATGAACCGGTCACCTGGCGGCTGCTCGCCGGCGGGGGCGTCGTTCTCCTCGGCGTGGCCGCGACCCTCTGGTCCGGGCCCAGCGCGGGCGGCGCTCCGGCGGCCCGCGTCTTGCCGCAGCGCGACAGGATTGCCGCCTTGCGGTAAAATCTAGCCGCACTGCGGCATGCGCCGCCGGCTTCCGAGGGAGACCTGCGATGGCTTCGACCCCCACCTCCGCCCCCCGTACCGGATCCGAGATCAGCGAGCAGGACGCACGCAAGGTCGCCGAAGCCGCGCGCGAGAGCGAGTGGCAGAGCCCGAGCTTCATGAAGGAGCTCTTTCTCGGCAACTTCCGTCTCGACCTCGTCCATCCCTATCCGCTGAGCGAGCGCGAACGACCCGAGTTCGACGCTTTCTACGACTCCTTCCGCGAGTTCCTCCTCACCGAGGTGGATGCGCAGGCGATCGACGCCACCGGAGAGTACCCGCCGCACGTCGTGGACGGCCTGCGCAAGCTCGGAGCCTTCGGGCTCAAGATCCCGAAGGAGTATGGCGGGCTCGGCTTCAGCATGCTCGAATACTCGAAGCTGATGGAGCTTCTGGGCAGCGTCGACGGCAACATCGAGGCGCTGCTCTCGGCCCACCAGTCGATCGGCGTGCCGACGCCGTTGCTCTATTTCGGCACCGAAGAGCAGAAACGCCGCTTCCTGCCCCGGTGCGCTTCCGGCGCGATCTCGGGCTTCGCCCTGACCGAGGCCGACGTCGGCTCCGACCCGGCGCGGCTCGCGACCACGGCCGAGCTCTCGCCGGACGGCACGCACTACGTCCTCAACGGCAGCAAGCTCTGGTGCACCAACGGCACGATTGCCGAGCTCCTCGTCGTCATGGCGAAGGACGCACGCGGCAAGAAGATCAGCGCGTTCGTCGTCGATACTTCGACTCCGGGCGTGAAGGTCGAGCATCGCTGCCATTTCATGGGCCTGCGCGCGCTCGCCAACGCCGTCTTGTCGTTCACGGACGTCAGGGTGCCGGTCGAGAACCGGATCGGTGGCGAGGGCAAGGGGTTGAAGATCGCCCTCACCACGCTCAACACGGGTCGCCTGGCGATTCCGGCGGGCTCGCTCGGCTGCGCCAAGTTGTGCCTCGAGATCTGCCGCACCTGGGCGGCCGGGCGGGTGCAGTGGGGGAGGCCGGTCGGTCGCCACGAGGCGATCGCCCACAAGCTGGCCGACATGGCCGCGGTCACGTTCGCCATGGAGGCGATGACCGAGCTCGCCTGCCAGATGGCCGATCGGGGTGGCTACGACATCCGGCTCGAGGCCGCGGCCGCCAAGCTCTGGAACACCGAGCGCACCTGGGAGATCGTCGACGACACGATGCAGATCCGCGGCGGCCGCGGTTACGAGACCGCAGCTTCGCTGGCGGCACGGGGCGAGACGCCGATCGCCGTCGAGCAGATCTTCCGCGACTACCGCATCAACCGGATCTTCGAGGGTTCGTCCGAGATCATGCACCTGTTCATGGCGCGCGAGGCGGTCGACAAGCACTTGCTGATCGCCGGCGACCTGATCGATCCGGAGAAGCCGGTCGGCGCCAAGCTGAAAGCGCTCCTGCGCGCTGCCGGCTTTTATGCGTGGTGGTACCCCTCCCGCTGGCTCGGCTGGGGGAGGTTCCCGCGTTATGCCGAGTTCGGCGCCCTGGCGACGCATATGCGCTTCATCGACCGGCAGTCGCGCAAGCTCGCGCGCCAGGTCTTCCACGGCATGAACGTGCACCAGGCGAAGCTGCAGTTCAAGCAGGGCTTCCTCTTCCGGTTGGTGGACGTCGCCGACGAGCTCTTTGCCATGGCCGCGACGGTGTCGCGGGCTGCGGCGCTGCGGCGCAAAGGGGACCCTGCGGCGGGCGAAGCGGCGAAGCTCGCCGATCTCTTCTGCCGCGGCAGCCGGCGCAAGGTGGCGAAGCTCTTTCACGACCTGTGGCACAACGACGATGCGCGGAAGTACCGCGCCGGCGTGGCGGTTCTCGAGGGCGTGCACGACTGGCTGAACGACGGCACGGTGTCGATCGCGGAGCACCGCCGCCACTGCGCCCAGGCTCCGGCCGGCGGTGCCGCGCCTGTGGCGACAGTCGCCTCGCGCTCGCCCGTGGAAGTGGGTTGAGGCCGAGCGTGCGCGCAGTCCTCCCCTGGCGGCTCGAGATCTCCGGCGCCATCGCCGTCGGCGACCTGCCGGCACCGCTCCCCGGGCCTGGCGAAGTGCGCCTCCACGTCACGGCTGCTGGCCTCAACCGCGCCGACCTGTTGCAGATGCGCGGACAGTATCCGCCGCCGCCCGGCGCGAGCTCGGTGCCGGGCCTCGAGTGCTCCGGTGAGATCGCCGAGCTGGGCGCCGGGGTGGAGGGCTTTCGCCCCGGCGATCGGGTGATGGCGTTGCTCGCCGGCGGTGGCCAGGCCGAAGAGGTCGTCGTGCCGGCCGGGCAGTTGATGGCGGTGCCTGCAAACCTCTCGCTCGAAGAGGCGGCGGCGATTCCCGAAGCAGCGCTGACCTCGTGGACGAATCTGGTGGTGGAGGGGAGGCTGCGCGCGGGCGAGACCGTTCTGGTCACCGGTGCCACTTCGGGCATCGGCACCTTCGCCGTGCAGATGATCCGCGAGCTCGGCGGCCAGGTCGTCGCTGCCGCGCGTTCGGCCGAGCGGCTGGAGCGGCTGCGCGAATTCGGGGTCGACCGTCTCGTGCCTCTCGATGCCGACTTTCCTGCTGGCGTGCGCGCGGCGACCGGCGGCAGGGGAGTTGACCTTGTGCTCGACCTGGTCGCCGGAGAGTGGCTTCAGCCGACGTTCGAGTGCATGGCCGAGGGCGGTCGGCTGATTCTCGTCGGCCTCACCGCCGGGCGCCGTGCCCAGCTCGATCTCGGATGGCTGCTGCGCCGGCGCTTGCGCCTCGTCGGTTCCGTGCTGCGCTCACGCCCGGCGGCAGAGAAGGCGGAGTTGGTGCGCGGCTTCGCCGAGTGGGGCCTCCCACGGCTCGCCGACGGCCGACTGCGCGCCGTGGTGGACCGGCACTTTCCTCTCGCTGAAGCGATGTCCGCCTACGCCTGCCTCGAGGATCAGCGACCGCTGGGCAAGATCGTCCTGCTCTGCTCTCCGAGCTGAAGCTCTAGGCCCGCTGCACGCGAGGACGTCAGTCTGTCGTCAGCAGCTGATCCAGCGAGAGCTGGGCCAGCGGATGGTAGCCCGGGCGCGCTTTGCCGTAGACCTCGCGAGCGAAGGCGAGGCCTTCGGGCGTCCGGCTCAACGACTGGTAGAGCGGACCGATGAACTTGCGGCGTCCCACCTTGACCAGGAAGCGCTCGATCGCCGGAAAGGCCGGGCGATAGCCGGCCGCGATGGCGCGTTGAAACCAGTCGACGGCGATTTCGGCATTGCCGGACTCGGTGAAGTGAAAGGCGGCGTCGAGCGCCGTCAACCGCGCGGAGTCGAGGGGCTCGGGCAGATTGCGCAGGAAGTGCTGCCACTGCTGCGTCACCCAGCTGGCGGTCGTGAGATTCCCGGGCGACGTGCCTGCGGCCAGCCGGGCGAGCTCGGCGTCCACCTTGGCGAAGGCCGGTGACTTCGGCTCGGCGATGCCCCGAGGGAGGCCCGGTCCGTAGATCCAGGCCTGAACGTCGGCCTGGGCCGCCGCCTTCGGGTTCGAGGAGAGGAGCTTGTCTTGCAGCTCGGCGACGAAGTCGGCGGTGGTCATCGACTGGAAGGCATGGGCGGTGAAGTAGTCGAGCAGGAAGCGGTCCCAGCTCGCGCGGCCGACCGTCTCTTCGAGGTGCCGGAGGAAGAAGTAGCCTTTGTCGTAGACGATCGCTCCCGGGGCGTCGTCGGGATCGCGGCCCGCGAGGTCGAGGTAGAGCCAGGTCTCGCGGCTCTCGCCGCCGGTCTCGCGCACGAAGGCCTCCAGGTCGCGCTTGCTGAGCTGCGCCTGCATCTCCGCGAAGTCCCGGCCGTAGACCGCCTCCATGATCCGGCTCTCGAAGTAGTTGGTGAAGCCCTCGTTGAGCCAGAAGTCGTTCCAGGTGGCGTTGGTCACCAGATTCCCCGACCAGGAGTGGGCGAGCTCGTGGGCGACCAGCGAGACCAGTGAACGGTCTCCGGCGAGGATCGTCGGCGTGGCGAAGGTGAGGCGCGGATTCTCCATCCCGCCGAAAGGGAAGCTCGGCGGGAGGACCAGCAGGTCGTAGCGCTCCCAGCGGTAGGGGCCGTAGAGCTGCTCGGCGGCGACGATCATCTTCTCGGTGTCGGCGAGCTCCCAGGCGGCCGCGCCGGCGACCGACGGTTCGGCATAGACGCCGGAGCGCGCGCCGAGCGGGCGGAACTCGAGGTCGCCGACAGCGAGCGCCAGCAAGTAAGAGGGAATCGGATGCGCCATCTCGAAGCGGTAGATCCCGTCCGCGCTGCGCGCGGTCGGATTGGCCGCCGACATCAGCGCGAGGAGCCCTGGCGGGACCCGGATCGTCGCGGCGTAGGTCATCCGCACGCCCGGGCTGTCCTGGCAGGGGACCCAGGTCCGGGCCAGGATCGCTTGCGACTGGGTGAACAGGAACGGCTGCTTGCCGCCGGCGGTCTGCGCCGGAGCGAGCCACTGCAGGGCGGCCGCTTCGGGGCGCGTGCGGTAGTCGATCCGCACCGACCGGGTGCCGGGAGCCAGAGGGATGGCGAGCTCCTGGCCGAAGATCGGCACGGCCGGCGCCAGGGTAAAGGCGGAAGGCTCCGTGGAGCCGTCGAGATGGACGGCCGAGATCTCGAGATCGCGGCTGTCGAGGTAGAGCGTCGTGGCGGCAGGGGAGCGCCGCTCGAGGGTGAGCGTGGCGCTGCCGGCAAGGCGCCGCGCTGCGAAGTCGACGGCGAGGTCGAGATCGAGATGGCGCACCGCGATCTCGGCCGGGCGCCCGAACGAATGCGGGTCCGGTGGCGAGACGCCGGCGATCGCGGCGGCCGGTCCGGCTACGGTGAACAGAAGCAGCAGCGCGCCATCCAGCCTGCGTCGAGTCATCGGTCGCTCATCCTCGGGTCGGGAGTGCGGGGTACGGTGGAGGTATACGCAGCTCGGTCTGGCCGGTTTCGGCGGCGGGAGATAAGCTTCCCGCCGGTGCCCAAGCGGATCATACCTGTAGCGTCCGGCAAAGGCGGAGTTGGCAAGACGACGTTCTCGGTGAACTTCGCGTTGGCGCTGTCGCGCTTCGCGCCGACGGTACTCGTCGACCTGGACACCGGCACCTCCTCGGTGCGGAGCTCGATTGCAGCGCCGGTCAGTCGCGATCTCTACCACTTTCATCGCAAGGGCGTGCCGCTGGGCGACTGCGTGACCCGTCTCGACCCGGCAATGGATCGCAACGGGCAGTTTCGCAAGTTCGGCTTCGTCGCCGGCCCGCGGCACTTCATCGACGAGCTCGGCAACCCGAGCGCGGAGTTCCGCCGCCGGCTGTCGGAGGCGATCAACGCGTTGCCGGTCGACTACGTCGTTCTCGACCTGCGCGCCGGGCTCGACGCCAACGTCCTCGACTTCCTGCCCTACACCAACTCGGGCATGCTGGTGGTGACCCCGAACCTGCCCCAGGCGACGCTCGCGGCGTCGGACATCGTCAAGGCGATCCTCTTCCGAACGCTGCGGCTGATCTTCGCCGACGGATCGGAGATCTTCTCGCTGCCCGGACTCGCCGACGGGCGCGACCTCATCCACGATCTTCTCGATCAGGCAGAGGATGTCTACGACGACAGGGTCAAGAATCTCGATGTGGTGTTGCGCGAGCTCAAGGAGCTGTTCGGCGATCAGCCCCTGATGCGCGTCCTCGAGTGGGTCCTCCAGGACTTTCGCATCCACTACGTCCTCAACATGTTCAACGGTCTCGAGGAGAGCGGGCGTTCGGCGATCGATCCGTTCGTGCGCAACATCGCGGAGAACGTCTCCACCAGCCTCGAGATGACGCAGCTCGGCTGGATCGTGCAGGACCCGCGGGTTCACCGCGCCAACTGCGCCGGCCTGCCGCTGCTGCTCGACGGCGAGGCCCAGGTCGCCAAGGCGACCACGGTCGATCCGGTGCTGGCGGAGCTCGAATCGCTGCGCTCGTCGCTGCTCGGCGTCGACCGGCGCGCGCCGGTCCGCGCGGCGGTGTCGAAGCAGCGAGCGGTCGCGGAGGCTCTCCCTGCGGGCATCGAGTCGCTGCTCGGCGAGCAGCTCGAATCTCTGAAGGCGATGTTCGCCGACCGGCGCCAGGACAGTGTGCAGCAGAACTTCACCTACGCCGTGTTCCGGGCGTTGAATCTCATGGAACCGCCGCGCCTGCCGACCGAGTTCGGCATGAGTCGCCTGGCCCCTCCCGACCGCCTGGTGACGTGGATCCTGCGCCGCATGGCGCTGACCTCCTCGCCGTCGCTCGCCGCAGCGCAGATGGCGCGCTGATCTCGCGACCGACCGGGCTTTGCTAGACTAGGTCGATTGTGGCGGCCTCCCGGAACCCATCGAGCGTCGGTCTGATCAGCCTCGGCTGCGCCAAGAACCGCGTCGACAGCGAAATTCTCCTCGGCGAGCTGGCGCGTCGCGGGCACACGATCACTTCCGACATGGAGAGCGTCGGCACCGTCATCGTCAACACCTGCGCCTTCATCGACGACGCCAAGCGCGAGTCGATCGACGCCATCCTCGAGGTGGCGGCGCGCAAGGGCAAGGGGGTCGGGAAGCTTCTCGTCGCCGGCTGCATGGTCAACCGCTTCGGCGAAGAGCTGCAGCGCGACATTCCCGAGATCGACGGCTTCATTTCGCTCGACTCGCTCCTCGAAGTCGAGAGGGTCGTCAACCTCGGCGGCGCCGCTCCGCCGCCTTCGCCCTCCCACATGGTGTTCGACCACACCGCGCCGCGACTGCTGACGACCCGGGGCTATGCCTATCTGAAGGTCGCGGAGGGCTGCAACAATCCCTGTACCTTCTGTGCCATTCCGCTCTGGCGCGGCCGCTTCCGCAGCCGAACGATCGACAGCCTGGTGGACGAAGCGCGCCAGCTCGAGGCGCAGGGTGTCGTTGAGCTCTGTCTCATCGCCCAGGACACGACGCGCTATGGCGAGGACCTCGACTACGGCAAGCACGGACTCACCCGGCTGACGGAGGCGCTCCTTGCGGGAACCGGCTTCAAGTGGATCCGCTTCCTCTACGCCTATCCGACCACCCTCGACGAGGAGCTGCTGGCTCTGATGGGCCGCGAAGAGCGCCTGGTCTCCTACGTCGACATGCCGCTCCAGCACAGTCATCCCGAGATGCTCAAGGCGATGCGCCGCGGCGGCAGTCCGGAGCGCTATGCCCGTCTGCTCGAGCGCGCCCGCGAGCTCGCCCCCGACATCTTCCTGCGCACCACGTTCATCGTCGGCTTCCCCGGAGAGACCGAGGAGCACTTCGAGCATCTTCTCGAGTTCGTGCGCCAGAGCCGGTTCGATCACTTGGGCGCCTTCGTCTACAGTCCGGAACCGGGTACGCCGGCCGCGGAGCTCGCGGCGCCGGTGCCCACGGCCGTGGCTCGGCGGCGCCACCGGCGTCTGCTCTCCGCGCAGAAGCCGATCGCCCTCGCGCGCCGCCGGGCGCTGGTCGGGCGAACCCTGGATGTGCTCGTCGAAGGCGTCTCCGCGGAGACCGAGCATCTGCTCGAAGGGCGGCACTACGGGATGGCGCCCGAGATCGACGGGCGTCTGCTGATCAACGACGGCTCGGCACCGGCAGGGACGTTCGCACGGGTCGAGATCACCGACGCTTTCGCCAGCGATCTCGTCGGGCGGATCGTCGGCCCCGCGGACACTCCCGGTGTCGAGATCGCAGCTTCGGTAGCCTGAACCGCATGCAAGTCGTCGCCGACGCGCTGGCCCCAGGCGAGCTTCCACGGCCGTCGGTCGTCACGATCGGGAACTACGACGGCATCCATCGCGGGCAGCGCGCAGTGATCGACCGGGTCGCCGGCAGGGCGCGGGCGCTGGGCTTGCCGGCGGTCCTGGTGACCTTCGAGCCGCACCCGCTCGCCGTTCTCGCTCCCGACCAGGCGCCCGCGACGCTGCTGACCCGCGAGCAGAAGGGCCGCCTCCTCGCCGACGCCCGTATCGACCTCATGGCGGTGATCCCCTTCACGAGCGCCTTCGCCGCTACCCGGGCGGAGTCTTTCGTGCGCCAGTTCCTCTGCGCGAGGCTGGGCGTCCGCGAGCTCTACGTCGGGCGGCAGTTCGCTTTCGGCCGCAACCGCGAAGGGAACCTCGACCTGCTGGCGCGGCTGGGAGGCGAGCTGGGTTTCGCCGTCTTCGGTCTGGACGAGGAGCTCGCCCAGGACGAGCCGATTTCGTCCACCCGGATCCGCCGCGCGCTGGCCCTCGGCCGGGTGGAGGAGGCCCGGGACCTTCTCGGCCGGCCCTACAGTCTGACCGGCACGATCGTCGAAGGGGACCGGCTCGGGCGGCGCCTTGGCTGGCCGACCATCAATCTCCAGCCCGAAGGGGAACTCATTCCATTGGAAGGGGTTTACGCCACCAGGGTGAGCTTTGAGGCAGGGCCGGATGGCGCCTCGATCCGCACGTCGGTGACCAACATCGGCCGCCGCCCGACCGTCCCGGGGAGTCGTCCGCCGACCGTCGAAAGCCATATCCTCGACTTCGACCGCGAGGTCTACGGTGAGCGGATCGAGCTCTTCTTCCACAAGCGGCTGCGGGATGAGATGCTCTTCCCATCGGTCGGCGAGCTTTCGGCGCAGATCGGGCGGGACGTCGAAACGGCGAGAGAATACTTTTCGTCCGTCCGGCGTTCTCATCAGAACAACGGTCCCGGCCGGACGGGCTGAACCCGGCTCGGCCGCGACACGAAGGGTTTTTCAACAGAAAGGGACGAAAGCGATGGCGAGCAGCAAGATCGTGACGGTCGACCAGCAGAACTTCCAGTCGGCGGTCCTCCAGTCGGACAAGCCTGTGCTGATCGATTTCTGGGCCAGCTGGTGCGGCCCCTGCCGGATGGTGGCGCCGCTGCTCGACGAGCTCGCCGAGGAGCTCGACGGCAAGCTCCGCATCGCCAAGGTGAACGTCGACGAGAATCAGGAGTTGGCGATGCAGTTCCGCATCTCGAGCATTCCGGCTTTCGTCCTGTTCAAGAACGGCGAGGTCGTCGAGCGTGCCGCCGGCGCCATGCCGAAGGCGATGTTCAAGAACCTGGTCGCCGAACACATCTGACGAGCGACTTGACCAGCGACCGGGATCGGCGTGCCGCAGGCTTTGCGGCACTGCTGTCGGCGCTCGACGCCCGGGCGCTGGTCCTGCTTTCTGCCGCTGGTGACGATCCCGAGCGCGCGTTCTTCGTCCACCCCGCGAAGCTCGGGGAAGCGCTGATCGTCGTCCAGCCCGGCGAGGCACCGCGTCTCGGCTATTTCACGCCGATGGAGCGCGACGAGGCAGCCGCTACCGGACTCGCGCTGCTCACTCCGGAAGATCTCGACGTCGCCCGCTGGTCGCGCGAGACCCCCGCACCGGGCGAGTTCCACGCCAACGTCCTCGCTCAGGCGCTGCAGCGGTGCGGCGTCGCTCCGGGGAGGATCGCGCTCGCCGGGCGGCTGCCTCTCGGCCTTGCCGCCGAGGTGCTGGAACGCCTGGCCGGCGAAGGCTGGAGTTTCGTCTCGGCGAGCGACGGCCTGCTCGGGATCCGCAAGTACAAGACGGCGGGGGAGCTTTCGGAGATCCGCCGCGTCGCCGGCGTCACCTGCGCGGCGATTCGTGCTGTGGCGGGCCTGCTCGCCGCCGCCGTCGTTCGCGACGGCGCGCTCGAACTCGAGGGCGAGCCGCTGCGGGTAGCCCGCCTCAAGGCGGAGATCGCCCGGATCTTCGCTGGCGCCGCCCTCGAGCAGCCGCGCGGCAATATCGTCGCGCCGGGTGGAGAGGGCGGCGTGCCGCACAGCTCCGGCACGCCCGGGCGCGTTCTTCGGGCTGGCGAGACGCTGGTGGTCGACCTCTTCCCGCGCGGCGGCCTGTTCGCCGACTGCACCCGCACCTTCTGCGTCGGCGAGCCGCCGGAGCGTGTCGCTGCCGCACATGCGGCCGCGCGCGAAGCGCTCGCGCTGGCGCATGGGGCGGCGCGCCCGGGAGCACACGGCTGGGACCTGCAGGTAGCGGTCTGCGAGGCGTTCACCGCCCGGGGCTATCCGACGCCGCTCTCGGATCCGGGGACGGTCGAGGGGTACGTCCACGGACTGGGCCACGGGGTGGGCTTCGAGCTGCACGAACTCCCGAGTTTCAAACGCCACGCCCAGGACGGCGGCCTCTTGGCGGTCGGTGACATGCTGACCTTGGAACCCGGCCTGTATGATCCAGATCCTGTCTCAGGCTTTGGTGTTCGGCTGGAGGACTTGGTCTATCTCGACGTTGCGGGGGCGGAGAACCTCACGCCGCTCCCTGAAGATCTGGATCCCAGAAGCTGGAGCGGATGAGCTTGGCATTCAGCCGCGCCGAGTCGGCTCGCAAGAGCGCAAAGGAGGTTGCACAATGAGACGTTTCGCCAGGTTGGGTCTTTGTTTCGCCCTCATCGCAGTGGCATTCGCCGGCGTCACCGCCGCGGCAGAGGCCGCCGCCGGCCCCGCCGCGTCGCCGCCGGCGATCTATCGCGGCGTCTTGCCGGTCGCGCACTTCGACCTTTCGGCGCCGCTCTCTTCGATGCGACCGGACCTGCCCGAGGCTCAGCTGGTGGAGCTCGAGTGGCCTGACGACCTCGCGACCGGGCTCGAAGGGCCGCTCGGCGAGCAGAATGTCGATACGGTGGTGCAGCGTGCCTTCACGCTCAAGGCCGGTGTCGAGATTCCCGCCCCTTCGGCCGGCTTCGACGGGCCGAGCAACCCCACCGGTGCGACGCCTCCCGATCCGAACGGCGACGTCGGCCCGAATCACGTCGTCGTGATGTACAACTCGCAGGTCGCGGTCTACAACAAGACGGGCACGCTGCTCTTCGGGCCGGTGAACATCAACTCGCTCTGGTCGGGCTTCGGCGGCCCCTGCCAGACCGAGAATGCCGGCGACCCGGTGGTGATCTACGATCAACTGGACGACCGCTGGTTCCTCACCCAGTTCACCGCTGCCGGCCCCACCTTCTTCAACTGCGTCGCGGTCTCTCAGACGGCGAACCCGACCGGGAGCTACTACCGCTGGGCGTTCACCACCGGCACCAACTTCCCTGACTATCCCAAGCACGGCATGTGGTCGGACGCCTTCTACATCAGCACGCGCGAGTTCGCGGGCGGGTCGGGTGGAGCGTTCGCCGGCGTCGGCGCTTACGCCATCCATCGCGCGCAGCTCATCGCCGGAAACCCGAATCCCACGGTCATCTCCTTTCTGCAGCCGCCTGGAGCGACGCCGTACATCGTCGGCGATGGACTCCTGCCGGCCGACTTGGACGGCACCGCCTTGCCGCCGCCAGGGGCGCCGAACTACTACGTCGGATCGATGGACCAGGGCGGCGCCTATGGAGCTCCGCAGGACGCGCTGTCTTTCTACGAGTTCCACGCCGACTTCACGACCCCGGCCAACTCGACGTTCGTCCTGACGAATACGCTTCCCACGGCACCGTTCGATTCGGTGTTCCCTTGCTCGCCCGGTGCGCGCGACTGCATTCCGCAGCCCGGGACGACGGTGAAGATCGACATCCTGTCCTACCGCCAGCGCCCGCTACACCGGCTCGCCTACCGCAACTTCGGCGTCTACCAGGCGCTGGTCACCAACCAGGCAGTCGAGGCTACGCCCGGCATTGCCGGCGTTCGCTGGTACGAGATCCGCGATCTCGACGCCACGCCCACGATCTACCAGCAGGGAACCTACTCGCCGGACAGCGTGCATCGCTGGATGGGGAGTGCGGCGATCGACGGCAACGGCGATATCGCCATCGGCTACAGCGCTTCGGATGCCACCAGTGTCTTTCCCGGCCTGCGCTACACCGGTCGGCTGGCCAACGACCCGCTCGGCACGCTGCCGCAAGGTGAAGGCGTGTATCACGCCGGCACCGGCTCGCAGACCTCGAGCGGGCATCGCTGGGGCGACTACACCTCGCTCTCGGTCGATCCGACCGACGACTGCACCTTCTGGCACGTGAACGAGTACTACCCGGCGACCTCGGCTTCGGCCTGGCGCCTGCGCATCGGTGCCTTCAAGTTCGCCGAGTGCGGCACGCCCGATTTCTCGCTCGCGCCGTCGCCCGTGGCGCAGAAGGTCTGCGCGCCGGCGGATGCGGTCTACAACCTCGGCGTGGGTTCGTACTTCGGCTACACAGGCAGCATCGACCTCTCGGTGACCGGTCTTCCCGGCGGCACCTCGTCGCTGTTCAGCAACGATCCGTCGGTGCCGCCGATCGCCGGGACTTTCACCGTCACCGGAACCGGTTCGGCCGCGGCCGGAACGTACACGATGACCGTCACCGGTACGCCGACGAGCGGCCCGGCGCACTCTGTCGAATACGGCCTGGAGCTCTTCACGGCGGTGCCTTCGGCGCCGGTCTTGTCGCTGCCGGCCGACGGGGCCACTGGCGTCGTTCTTCGGCCGACGCTATCGTGGGGAGCCTCTACCCAGGGAACGAGCTACGTCCTCGAAATCGACGACGATCCCCTCTTCGCGAGCATCGACTACTCGACCACGACGACCGGGAATAGTCAGGCGATTCCGAGCGATCTCGAATCGAGCACCACCTACTACTGGCGAGTGCGGTCGATCAACCTCTGCGGGACGGGCAACGATTCCGCCACGTTCAGCTTCACGACGTTGACGACGTTCGAGACCTGTACGACGGTCGGGACCTTCGCCTATCAGCGGATGTACCAGGGATGGGAGAGCGGCGCCGGGGCCTGGACCTCGACTGGCACCGGCAACAGCTGGGCGCAGACCTCCGCCCGAGCGCACAACGGAACGTTCGCCTGGCTGGCGGGCGATCCCGCGGTGCAGTCGGACCAGCAGCTGGTCTCACCCTCGGTCGCAATTCCGGCCGGGCAGGGTCCGGTGGCGTTGGTCTACTGGAATCACCAGACGATGGAGTCGAACGGACCGACCGGCTGCTATGACGCCGGCAACCTCGAAGTCTCGACCAACGGCGGCACGACCTGGACCCAGATCACCACGGGTCTCCTCACCGATCCGTACGACGGCCTCGTCGATGCCGGCAACAATGCGCTCGGTGGACGCCAGGGCTGGTGCGGCGATCCGGCGAACTGGACGAAGGCGGTCGTCGATCTGACGGCCTACGCCGGCCAGACGGTCAAGTTCCGCTTCCGGCTCGGCAGCGACACCGGCACGAGCCGCGAAGGTTGGTACGTCGACGACATCGAGGTCACCAGCTGTGCCTCCAACCTCGTCTACCAGGACGGCTTCGAGGTCGGCACGACGGTCCGCTGGAGCGTGGTCGCGCCCTGAGGCCTTCCGCTTCGTCGCACGTTGCAGCACCGACGGCCCGCTTCGGAAACGGAGCGGGCCGTTTGTCGTGCGGGGAAGAGCGCACTATGAAGGCTGCGCCGGCGCGGAGGGGGCCGCGGGGAGGGCCAGAACGAAACGGGCTCCGTTCGTGGGTGACTCTTCGACCCAGACGCCTCCGCCGGCGGCAGAGACCAGGCCGCGCACGATCGCGAGGCCCAGTCCGGTAGCGCGGGAGGCGGAGCCACCATCGTGCTCGGTAGTGAATTGGCGCTCGAAGATCGCCTCCCGAATCTCCGATGGAACGCCAGGACCCTCGTCGCTGATGACCAGACGGACCTCCTGCGGCGTCCTCTGGAGCTCGAGCCGGATCTCGCCGCCCTGCGGAGAAAAGCGGATTGCGTTCTCGAGCAGTCCGAAGAGGATCCGGTGAAGACGGTCGGCGTCGCCGTGGACGAGCCCCCGGTCTTCCGATTCGAGTCGGGGGACGTGCAGGCCCTTTCGCCGCAGGAGAGGCTGGGTGGCGTCGACAACAGCTGACATGACCGACGCCAAGTCCACCGCTTCGAGCGAGCTCGGAGCTCGACCTGCCTCCACCCGAGACAGCTCGAGTATCCCGGTGACCAACCGTTCGAGTCGCTCCGATTCCGTGACGATGTTGTGGACGAACCGCCGCCGATCCTCGGCAGCCAAGTCGTCCTCGGTCAGAATCTCCGCTGCCCCGCGAATCGCCGCCAACGGCGTCCTCAGCTCGTGACTCAGGTTGACCGAGAAACGGGCTGAGTCCTCGGCCTTTTGCTCGAGGGCCCGCACACCGTTGTCGAGCGCGCGGGCCAGATCGCCGATCTCGTCCAGGCGGTGGCGCTCGCTCGGCGACTCCCACCTGGCTCGTCCGGCTGTGCGCGCCCGGCGAGCCAGATCGTCGAGCGGATCGAGGATCGAGCGGCGAAGGTAGACGACCGTGGCGGCCAGCACCAGGATGCTGGCCACCAACGTCAGGGCGAGCTTCAGCCGGACCTCGCGCTGGGCCGTCAACAGGATGGTCTGACCGGCGGGCGCGAGCGCTTCCCAGTGGTCACCCGAGGTGAACTCGGCGATGAAGTACCAGCCGCCAATGGGCAGGATCATCAGCAGGAAGAGCGCCGCCATCAGGCGGCGAGCGATCGGCCGGCGCGCCGCGGTGGGGGTGGCGGGTGCGGTCACTCGAGGTTCCGCGCTCGGTAGCCGACGCCGAAGACAGTCTCGATGGGATCTGCGGCGGCTTCGACCCGCTGGAACTTCTGCCGTACGCCCTTTACATGCGAGTCGATCGTGCGGTCGGCGACCAATGCCTCGCCCCGATAGACGCGTTCGATCAGTTCGTCGCGCGAGAACACGCGCTGGGGAGCCCTGACGAGCAGGTAGAGTAGCTGGAACTCGAGGCGGGTGAGAGGTACTGAGACTTCGCGCAGGGTGGCTCGATGCGAGTACGGGTCGATGCGCACCGTACCGAGGACGACGGTGGGTGCGTCGTTCGAGGGCGCCAGGGGAGCGGCGCGGCGGAGAATCGCGCGTACTCTCGCGACCAGCTCCCGGGGAGAGAACGGCTTGACCACGTAGTCGTCCGCTCCACTCTCCAGGCCAACGACGCGATCCACTTCGTCATCGCGGCAGGTGAGGATGAGCACCGGAATTCCGGAACCAGCACGGAGCTGGCGGCAGAATTCGAGACCGTCGCCGTCCGGGAGGCCGAGGTCCAGCATCAGCAGATCGAAGGAGTGAGAGGCGAGGAGTCTACGCCCCTCCTGGAGCGTTCCAGCGACGTCAACGGTGAATCCCGATCGTCGCAGAGAGAACACCAGCACATCGACCACCGCGGGCTCATCGTCAATCACCAGGACGCGGTTCATCTTCCTCCCTTCGTGGCAGCCAACCCATGCGGTTGTGCATCGCCTCTTCGGCAACGAGGGCCAGGAACGCAGCGACGGCGTTGAGAGCCATGTCTCGTGGATCGCGAACCCGCTCGGGTGTCAGCCCCTGGAGTAACTCGTCCACGATGCCCGCGAGGGAAGCCAGGACCATCGCTCCGAGGACCTGGCCCCGCGGCGAGACGTGGTTGGCGAGCGCCTTCCGGCAAAGAATCGCCAGGAGTCCGTATTGCAGGAAGTGGATGCGCTCCTCAGGCACTGCGAGGCCAAGAACCAGACTTCCGGTGACGAGCGTGAGGAGTACGAGGGCGAAGAAGGCGATTCGATCCGACAGCCGGACATCGAAGACGACGTGGTAAACGACTCCCACGATGGCTACGAAGTAGAGAAGGGTCACCGACGTCCCCAGGAGGTGCTGCTCCCTCAGGCCGACGACGATGTTGCGCGCATAGGGGACAGAGGCCAAGAGGATGGCGACGTAAGCGCTCACGAGCAGCCACATTCGCGAGGCCTTGGTGTTCGGAGGTCCGCTCATGGAGCTTCGGGTCGGTTTCCGCGGTGACTGCGGTGCATACGAAACGCCTCTCGATCCCGCTCGCTTCCGGACAACGCTCTCCGGGCGGTGGGGTTGGTGGGCTCCAACGCTAGCGCCAATTCGAGTACCTTACGAGCCTCGACTTCGCGGCCTTCCTCCCGGAGGGCCAGGCCGCGCACGACGAGAGGTTCCACGCTAGAGGGATCGAAGGCGGCGACCCTGTCGGCGAGCCTTCCGGCCTGAAGATGGTCCCCCGCTCGTAGGAAGCGCCACGCCACCGCCAGCGCCACCTCGGGCCAGGCGGGATGTTCGACATGCTCGGCGAGGAATCGCTCTTCGATTCGAATCACTCCCGCCCAATCGCCGCCCGCGATCAGGTGGCGGCGCAGGACCAGAGACTCGTTGGCAGTGTCAGCCCTTTCAGCGATCGCGACGACGGTGGCCGAAGGCTCCGGCTGGCCGGCTCGAAGGACTTCCGCCATGAGCCTGTCGGTCAGCTCCTCGAGCGCGGGGGCATCCGCGGGCGAGGTCAGTAGCCAGTCGGCAGCGAGGTCCGGACTGCCGCCGTCGAGAGCGTGTCCAGCCAGAGCGAGTCGCCAGGAAGATGGCAACCCAGGCGCGTCCGACGGCTTCGTCTTGCTGGCTGCGAGGGCTTCGATGGCAGCCAGTACGGTCGCTGGATCCGCGCGGCCCCTTTGCTCCAGAGCGTGCAGTCGCGGCAAGACTCGGAGAACGCCGCCGAAGCGGCACTGAAGGCTCACCTCGAGGTTCTGAAACTGGTCGTTGCGTGGGACCTCGGGCGGAAGGCGCTCGAGTATCAGCAGCGCCTCCCGGTCGCGGTCGGCGCGAACCAGAGCCTGGGCCAGGCGCGTGACCGCTTCGACGTCGCTGGGATCGTAGCTGACGGCGGATCGAAGCCTGGCGATCGCCCGTGGGAGATCGCCCTGCGCGGCGGCTTCGTCCGCCTGCGCGAAAAGCGCAGATTGCCGTTGCGTCGGCGAGGTGCAGGCAACGCCGAGCAAGAGGAGGAGAGTCGCGGACCTGCGGAGGTTCCGAGTCATCGGCTAGCCGCCAAACATGCCGAGAATGTGCCCGAAGATGTTGCCGTCCAGCTTGCGAAAGAGCTCGAAACGCAATGTGGGAGACCCGACGAACGGCCTGAGCACCCAGGCGAGCTGTGCGCCGACGACCGCGTGGATCAGAAAGTAGAGTAGCAGTGCGCTCGCGGAGCCCCTTTGCTGCTGCGGATTGCAGAGCCTGCGATACCCAGCCAGCAGACGAGCCAGCCCGATGAAACCTCCGGCGGCTCCGACGCCTAAAGCGAGGAACTGGGCGAACCTGTAGTGCCGGGTGGTCCCGATCAGGAAGAAGAGGGGCAGTGAGAACGATGCCCACACCATCGCTGTCGAAGACAAGGCGGTCGCCTGAAGCGCCAGGGACTGCGCCAGAGACAGCTCTCGCGGAGCGCGGAGTACCTGCATCGCGTGAAACGTCGGGAAGCAGATGGCGGCGCTCCCGAAGAGCAGGAGCGGCAGCTTGACCGCCGAGCTCACGATCTGGATCCAAGACTGGCCGTACGCTCCGAGCGTCACGCCGAACAGCGCTGCGGCCGCGGCGCCCCAGAAGAGCGCCTGTCGGGTCGTGCGACCGAGGTCGCGCTGCGATCCGATGCCTTCGATGACGGTCGTCTCATTTCGTAGTACCGCTTCGGGATATCTGAGAGCTGCAGTTGCGTTGTCCACGCTAGCCTCCTCTGTGTCGGCGGGTGCCATCGTCCCCAAGCTAGCGAAGAGGAATGGAGATCTCGTGGAAGCGGCAGGGAAAACTGAAGACAGCCGCACCCGCCTCGGCTAGGATTCGATTCTGTAGAGGAGGTCGGCATGCAGGACTTCGAGAAGCTCGGACTGTTCTATCTCGGCAAGCCGGTGGATGTCGCGACGGGGGCGACGATCGACGAGCCGTTGCTCTACGACTCGCGCGATCTGGTGACGCACGCGGTCTGCCTCGGCATGACCGGCAGCGGCAAGACCGGCTTGGGAATCGCACTCCTCGAGGAGGCCGCGATCGACGGCGTGCCCGCCCTGGTGATCGATCCCAAGGGAGACCTCACCAACCTGCTGCTGACCTTCCCCGATCTGGCGCCGCAGGACTTCGAGCCTTGGGTGCAGGCGGAGGAGGCCGAGCGCAAGGGGCTGGATGTGCCGGCCTACGCCGCGGCCGAAGCTGCGAAGTGGAAGAAGGGGCTCGCCTCCTGGGGAGAGGACGGCGAGCGCATTCGCCGCCTCAGGGCGGCGGCGAACTTCCGCATTTTCACACCGGGGAGCAACGCCGGCGAGCCCATTTCGATCCTCGCCACCTTCGCCGCGCCGCCGCCGGAGCTGATCGACGACGCGGAGGTCTTCGGCGAACGCGTGCAGTCGACCGCGACGAGTCTCCTCGGTCTCGTCGGCATCGCCGGCGACCCCCTGCGCAGCCGCGAGCACATACTGGTCTCGTCGTTGCTCGATCGCGCCTGGCGCGAGGGGCGCGGCTACGATCTCGCGCAGTTGATCGCCGACATCCAGAAGCCGCCGCTCGACAAGGTGGGCGTACTGCCCCTGGAGAGCTTCTATCCAGCCAAGGAGCGCTTCGAGCTCGCGATGACGGTGAACGCCCTGCTCGCGGCGCCCGGCTTCGCGGTCTGGCTCTCGGGGACGCCGCTCGACGTCCAGCAACTCCTCTACACCAGCGACGGCAGGCCCCAGGTCGCGGTGCTGTCGATCGCCCACCTCTCCGACGCAGAACGAATGTTCTTCGTCTCGCTGCTGCTCAATCAGACGCTCGCCTGGATGCGCACCCGGCAGGGGACGAGCAGCCTGCGGGCGATCCTCTACATGGACGAGATCTTCGGCTACCTGCCGCCGACCGCCAATCCGCCATCGAAGAAGCCGATGCTCACCCTGCTCAAACAGGCCCGGGCCTTCGGGCTCGGCGTCGTGCTGGCGACCCAGAACCCGGTCGACCTCGACTACAAGGCGCTGTCGAACATCGGTACCTGGCTGCTCGGCAGGCTGCAGACCGAGCGCGACCTCGCGCGTGTGCTCGATGGCCTCGAGGGAGTCGCCGGCGGGATCGACCGGCAGGAGCTCTCGCGCCTGCTCGCCGGGCTCGGTTCGCGCCGCTTCCTGTTGCACAACGTGCACGAGGAGAAGCCGGTGCTGTTCGAGAGCCGCTGGGCGCTCTCTTATCTTGCCGGGCCGCTGACCCGCGATCAGATTCGCCGCCTCAGAGTACCCGCGGCGGCGGGCGCGCCCGCGCCGGTGCTCTCTTCGGCGCCGGCGTCGACCGGCAAGGTCGCGGCTCTGCCGATTCTGCCGACCGAGATTCCGGTGCTCTTCGCACCCGCTGCGGGCGCGGAAACGGTCTACCGGGCGGCGATCTTCGGCCAGGGGAGGGTGCATTTCCAGAGCACCGACGCCGGATGGAGCTTCACCCGCGAGGTGACCCGCGTGCTGCCGATCGCGTCGGAAGGCGCGCTGCTGGTCGATTGGGGAGGCTCCGCGTCGTTCGAAGCTGCAGGGCTCACCGAGAGCGCACCGGCGGGAGCGGGAGGCTTCGCGGCCGTGCCGGGCGAGGCGACCCGGGCTAAGAGCTTCGACACCTGGGCGAAGGCGTTCAGGGACTACCTTGCGCGCGCCGAAGAGCTGACGATCTACTCGAGCAAGGAGCTCGCCGTGACTTCGAAGCCCGGCGAGAGCGAGGGGGAGTTCCGTTCTCGGCTCGCCGACGCCGCCCGCCAGCGCCGCGACGGAGAGGTCGACAAGGTCAAAGCGCGCCTGGCGCCGAAATTCACTGCTTTGGACGAGCGCTTGCGCCGCGCGCAGGCGAAGGTCGCCGAGCAGAAGTCGCAGGCGACGGCGCAGACGATCTCGACCGCCGCGTCGGTGTTCGGAGCCGTCGCCGGCGCGCTCTTCGGACGCCGCAAGCTGTCGACGGCGACGCTTTCGCGCGCAGCGACCTCGGCGCGTGCGGCCTCGCGGTCGATGAAGGAGTCGCGCGACGTCGGCCTCGCAGAAGAGGGCGTGGAAGCGGTGCAGGCACGGATCGCGGAGCTCGAGGCCGAGCTCGCCGCGGCGATCGCCGAAGTCGAGAGCCGCTCCGACCCGCAGAGCCTCACCCTTGCCGCGAAGGGCCTCAAGCCGAAGAAGGCCGACGTCGAAGTGGTGCGCGTCGGGCTCGTCTGGCTGCCGCAGCCGGGCGCCTGAGCGGCGTCACGAGCCGCGAGACGCGGTTCGTGACGGGAACCGAATCGCTCGTCGCGCGTTGGAACAGGTGATGATCGTCCTCGACTCTGCCGTCGCCGACCCCGGCACCGACGCCCAGGCCATGGCGCGCAGCCGGGCGGGAGATTGGGAGGCCTTCGGCGGGCTCGTCGACCGGCATCGCGACGCCCTGGTGCGTTACCTCTCCCGCCTCGTCGGCGACCGCGAACGCGGCGAGGAGCTGGCCCAGGAGGCGTTCGTGCGGCTCTGGCTGGCCGCCCGGCGCTACCGCGAAGAGGGGCGCTTCGAGGCCTATCTGTACAGCATCGGCACGCGCCTCGCGCGAAGCAGCGAGCGTCGCCGCCGCGTCCGCCAGCGGGCCCTGCTCTCGGGACAGCTCGGCCGCTTCGGTTGGTTGGGCCGCTCTCCGGGAAGCGAACCGTACGAAGAGGCCGAGGCGGGAGCACGCCTTCTGCGTGAAGAGGCGGCGACGAAGCTCGCCGACGCCGTCGCGGAGCTCCCGGTCGCCTTCCGCGCACCGCTGGTGCTGGCGGCGCTCGAGGAGCGTTCGGTCGACGAGATCGCGCAGCTCCTGGGGTTGCGCGTGGCGACGGTGAAGAGCCGGCTCTTTCGCGCCCGCGAACGTCTACGGGTCCGTCTGACTTCCTACTGGAAAGGAGTCCCCTCGTGACCTGGCCGATTTCGGACGCCGAGCTCGATCGCGAGATCGGACGTGCCCTGCGCGCCGTCTCCGCCGCTGGAACGAAGGCCGACTTCCGGGCGACGGTCCTGGCGCGCGCCGAGCGGGCTGCGGCGCGCCGCACGCGGCGCTTGCGGCAGGGAATCGCTGCCGTGGCCGGGGCATGCGTGCTGGCGATCGGTGTCGGCGTCTGGAGTTTCGAAGTGGCTGCGGAGCGTGCCTCGCGTCGCGCCACCCTGCTCGACGAGCATCGCCGCCTGCAGGATGAGCTCGAAGAGCTGCGCGCGCTGGCCGGCCGGCGCTCGCGCATCGCCCTCGGCGGCGACGCTTCGACCGATCTTTATCTCGACCTGACGACGATCCCGGCCAGCGCGGCCGGCGGCGGAACCACCGCTACGACAAGGAGCTCAGGATGATGCCTACGCCCTCTCGTTTCCTGCACCTCTCCGCCGCAGCCTGCCTGCTGATCGTTGCCGGAGCTGTCCCGGGCATAGCCCAGGCGACGCCCCCGCCAGCGCCGCGGCCGGTGGCCGCTCCAGCGGCTCCGCCAGCGGCGAGTCCCCCACCCCTGCCGGCCGCCGCACCGATGCCGGCGCGCGCTCCGCGCGCCCCGCGCATATCGGGCGGCTATCTGGGGATCGAGCTCGTCGATCTGACACCCGAGCTGCGCGAGCACTTTGGCGCCGGGCGCGAGACCGGCGTGATGGTCGGGCGTGTCGAGCCGGCGAGCCCGGCGGCGCGCGCAGGCCTCGAGGTCGGTGACATCGTCACCCGGATCGGATCCGATGCGGTGCACGACAGCTGGGGATTCTCGGGGGAAGTCACTGCGCGGGAGGGCGGCGAGAGTCTGGAGCTGACCGTCGTGCGCGATCGCCGGGTGCGCCAGCTCGTCGCGACGCTCGAGCGCCGGGACCGCGACGGGGTCGATATCGGGCGCTGGATCTTCCCGCCGATGCCGTCGCTGCCCAGCCCGCCGCCCGTCGCCGACGCCCCCGCGCCTTTTCCTCCGGTCGGTCCGGCTCTCGAACGCCTGGGCCGCCTGCTCGAGAGCGACGACTTCAAGGATCAGATCCGCGCCTATCAGCTACGGGTCGACGGCGAAGTGGAGAAGCGGATGCGCGAGCTCGAGGTGCGGTTGAAGGAGCTCGAGAAGCGTCTGCAGGACGGCGACCGCCGGCGCTGACTCGCCGGCCGGTCGACGGATCAGCGGTCGACCCAGTAGTTCGGGGCCTCTTTGGTGATCACCACGTCGTGGGCATGGCTCTCCTTGAGGCCCGCCGCCGTCACGCGCAGGAACTTGCCGCGGGTGCGCAGCTCGTCGACGGTCGCGCAGCCGGCGAGGCCCATGCCGGCGCGCAGGCCACCGGTGAGCTGGGGCAGCATCGAATGCACGCTCCCCTTGTGCGGCACCATGCCCTCGATCCCCTCGGGGACGAGCTTCGAGAGCGTCGCCTCGCCCTCCTGGAAGTAACGGTCCGCGCTGCCGCGGGCCATCGCCGAGAGCGACCCCATGCCTCGATAGGCCTTGTAGGTCCGGCCCTGATAGAGGATCGTCTCGCCGGGACTCTCCTCCGTGCCGGCGAAGAGCGAGCCGATCATCAGTGCGCCGGAGCCCGCTGCGATCGCCTTGGTGAGGTCGCCGGAGAACTTGATGCCGCCGTCGGCGATGATCGGGATGTCGCGCTCGGCAGCAGCTCGCGAGCACTCCTGGATGGCGGTGATCTGCGGCACGCCGGCGCCGGTGACGATGCGCGTGGTGCAGATCGAGCCCGGGCCGATCCCGATCTTCACGGCGTCGGCGCCACGCTCGATCGCCGCCAGAGTCCCTTCGGCGGTGGCGACGTTGCCGACCATGAGGGCCACGTCCGGGAAGCGCTGGCGGAGGACGAGGGCCGCGTCGAGGACCCCCTTGCTGTGCGCGTGGGACGAGTCCAGCACCAACAGGTCGACCTTGGCATCGACCAGCGCCGCAGCGCGCTCGAGGTACTCGCCGGAGGCGCCGACCGCGGCGCCGACCCGCAGGCGGCCGAGCTCGTCCTTGCAGGCGCGCGGGTACTCGATCATCTTCTGGATGTCTTTGACCGTGATCAGACCCTTGAGGCCGCCGGCGCGATCCACGACCAGTAGTTTCTCGATCTTGTGCTTGTGAAGCAGCGCCTTCGCCTCGTCGAGCGTCGTACCCTCGGGGACGGTGACCAGGTTCTCGCGCGTCATCAGATCGGAGATCCGGCGGTTCAGATTGCTCTCGAAGCGCAGGTCGCGATTGGTCAGAATGCCGACCAGGCGCCCCTCGGCGTCGGTCACCGGCACGCCCGAGATCTTGAAATGCGCCATCAGCTCGAGCGCTTCGGAGATCCGTTGCTCCGGCCGCATCGTCACCGGATCGACGATCATTCCGGCTTCACTGCGCTTGACCTTGTCGACTTCGGCGGCCTGCAGGTCGATCGACAGGTTCTTGTGAATGATCCCGAGACCGCCTTCCTGCGCCAGCGCAATCGCCAGCCGCGACTCGGTGACCGTATCCATGGCAGCGGAGAGGATCGGAATATTGAGGTAGATCTGCCGGCAAAGGCGGGTGCGGAGATCGACCTCGTTCGGATGCACGCTCGAATAGCCGGGCTCGATCAGGACGTCGTCGAAAGTGAGGGCGAGACGCGGTGCACTCTGGGCTTGGGTCATGGATTGGGTGGAGGGGGATGTGATGGCAACCGACTCGCCCGCCACGTTTAAGATATCAAACGTCGGAACGTTCCGACATCGGAGGCAGGAGGAGACAGGCGATGGGAATGACGGAGCGACAAGGTCGACGGGTGGCGATGGTGCTCGCTGTCTGCGCAGCCCTGGCGGCGAGCGCAGTGGCACAGGCGCCGGCAGAGCCGCAGATGTCCGAGGAGCAGAAGGCGGCCATGGTCGCCTGGACCAAGGCCATGACCCCCGGCAAAGAGCATCAGGACATGGCCTCGAGGGTCGGCACCTGGCAGGGCAAGGTGTCGATGTGGGAGGCGCCCGGCGCCGCACCGCAGATCAGCCCCGGAAAGGTCGAGCGCACGATGGGATTGGGCGGCCGGGTGATGCTCGACCACTGGACCGGCACGATGATGGGGATGCCGTTCGAAGGACTCGGCATGACCGGTTTCGACAACGCCAGCGGCAAGTGGTGGTCGACCTGGTCGGACAACTTCAGCACCGGCGTCATGACGGGCAGTGGCAGCTGCGCAGTCGAGCACGCCAAAGGATGCTCGTTCGTGAGCTCCGCCTCCGATCCGATGACCGGCAAGGCCAAGGCTACGCGATCGACGGTGCGCTGGCCCTCCGCCGACGAAGAGGTGATGGAGATGTTCGACAGCGGCCCGGACGGCAAAGAGTGGAAGTCGATGGAGATCGTCCTGCGCCGGTCGAAGTCCTGACTCCAACCGGCCGGCGCAGAACCTCGACGCTTTCCGTCAGGCTGCGCCGCCGGTCGTCGCCCCGTGGCACTTCTTGTACTTCTTGCCCGATCCGCAGGGGCACGGGTCGTTGCGGCCGGTCTTGTCTTCGACCCGGATCGGTTGCGGCGCGGGCGGCGGACCGGGGCGTCCGGGAGGGCCGGCCGGCGATCCCGGAGGCGAGCCGGCTGCCGTCGCTGCTCCGCTCACTCCCTGCGGGGCGGAGAAGACGAGGCGCTGCGCCGGGGCCGCACGTTCGCGCCGCTGACGCTCCTCCTCGAGCTGCTGTTCCGATACCGGCTCCATGCGGAAGAGCGTCTTGATCGCGGTGTCCTCGACCCTCTCCTTGAGCGCCTGAAAGAGCTCGTAGCTCTCTTTCTTGTACTCCTGCAGGGGATCGCGCTGCCCGTATCCGCGCAGACCGATGCCTTCCTTGAGGTGATCGAGCGCCAGCAGGTGGTCTTTCCAGGCGAGGTCGACGTAGCGCAGCAGGACGTCGCGCTCCAGCATCCGCAGGAGCTCCGGCCCGAGGCGTGACTCCTTCTCGAGGTACTTGGCCTCGGCCATCGTCCAGACCTCTTCCGAGATCTCCGTCTCCGTCATCTCGTCGAGCTTCAGGCCGCGGGCGTGGAGGTCGATGTCGAAGTAGGCGAGGACGTCCTTGACCAACTCGGAGAGTGTCCACTCGGAGGGTTCGGTCTTCTCCGGGCAGTGGGTGGCGACCAGCGTCTCGACCACGTCCTTGGAGACGCCGAGGACGTAGTCGCGTCCCTCCTTGCCGTCGAAGATGTCCCGGCGCAGCTTGTAGATCGCCTCGCGCTGCTTGTTCATCACGTCGTCGTATTCGAGCAGGTGCTTGCGGGTCTCGAAGTTTCGTCCTTCGACCTGCTTCTGCGCGCGTTCGATGGCGCGGGAGACCATGTTGTGCTCGATCGCCTCGCCCTCCTCCATGCCGAGGCGGCCCATCAGGCCCTGGATCCGCTCCGAGCCGAACAGCCGCATGAGGTCGTCTTCGAGCGACATGAAGAAGCGCGAGGAGCCGGGGTCACCCTGGCGACCGGCACGGCCGCGCAGCTGGTTGTCGATTCGCCGCGACTCGTGGCGTTCGGTGCCGATGATGTGGAGACCACCCGCCGTGAGAACCTCTTCGCGCTCGCGGGCGCAGGTGACGAGGTATTGCTCGAAGGCCTGCTTGTACGCCTCGGCCTCGGCCTCGGCCGCCGGATCGGCCTCCGAGCGCGCCAGGCCTTCGGGGTTCCCGCCGAGCAGGATGTCGGTGCCGCGGCCCGCCATGTTGGTGGCGATGGTCACCGCCCCCTTGCGTCCGGCCTGGGCGACGATCGACGCTTCGCGTTCGTGATACTTGGCGTTCAGCACGACGTGCGGAATGCCCTTGCGCTTGAGCATCCCGGAGAGCATCTCGCTCTTTTCGATCGACAGCGTGCCGACGAGAGTGGGCTGGCCGCGCTTGTGGCAGTCCTCGATCTCTTCTACCGTCGCGTCCCATTTCTCGCGCGCGGAGCGGAAGACGAGGTCAGGCCGGTCCTGTCGCACCATGTCGCGGTTGGTGGGAATCACCACGACGTCGAGCTTGTAGATGTGCTCGAACTCGGAGGCCTCGGTCACGGCCGTGCCGGTCATGCCCGAGAGCTTCGAGTACATGCGGAAGAAGTTCTGGAAAGTGATCGTCGCGAGGGTCTGGTTCTCGCGCTCGATCTTGACCCCTTCCTTCGCTTCGACGGCCTGGTGCAGGCCGTCGGACCAGCGCCGTCCGGGCATCATCCGGCCGGTGAACTCGTCGACGATGACCACCTGGCCGTCCTTGATCAGGTATTCGACGTCGCGGCGGTAGAGATGGTGCGCGCGCAGCCCCTGATTGACGCCATGGATGAGATCCATGTTCTCCATGTCGTAGAGGTTGTCGATATTGAGGAGCTTCTCGACCCGTCCGACGCCCTGGTCGGTGAGCGCCACGGTGTGGGCCTTCTCGTCGACCAAGAAGTCGCCGGTGGTGCTCTTGTTGCCGTCCTTGTCCTCGATCTCCTCTCCGCGCTCGAGCTTCGGGATGATCTTGTCGATCTGGTAGTACTTGTCGATCGACTCCTCGGAGGGACCGGAGATGATGAGCGGCGTCCGCGCCTCGTCGATGAGGATCGAGTCGACTTCGTCGACGATGGCGAAGAAGTGGCCGCGCTGCACCATCGCCGCCAGATCGAACTTCATGTTGTCGCGCAGATAGTCGAAGCCGAGCTCGTTGTTCGTGCAATAGGTGATGTCGCACTGGTACGCAGCCCGGCGGTTCTGGTCCGAGATGTCGTGCTGCACGATGCCGACGGTGAGGCCCAGAAACTGGTGAATGCGCCCCATCCACTCGGCGTCGCGGCGCGCCAGGTAGTCGTTCACGGTGACGATGTGGACGCCCTTGCCGGCGAGCGCGTTGAGGTAGGAGGGGAGTGTGGCGACCAGCGTCTTGCCTTCGCCGGTCCGCATCTCGGCGATCTTGCCCTGGTGGAGGACCATGCCGCCGATCAACTGCACATCGTAGTGCCGCATCCCGAGAACCCGGCGCGCCGCTTCGCGAACCACCGCGAAAGCGGGCACGAGCAAGTCGTCGAGGGTCTTGCCGGCCGCGAGCTCGCGGCGGAACTCGGCCGTCTTGGCGCGTAGTTCCTCGTCCGAAAGCGCGCGGATCGCGGGCTCGAGAGCGTTGATTTCCAGGACCTTCGGCTGCAGGCGCTTGACGTCGCGCTCGTGTTTGTTGCCGAAAACCTTCGTGATGACTTTGTTCAGCATGCGGTGATTTTCATCCGGAGGAGGCGCCGTCGCGGAGCGCGGGGCGAGCGCAGATTCTAGCAGAGCGCGCCGCTTCGACCCGGCGGGCCTTGTGACGCAGCGACTCGACGCCGGAGGGACCGGCGAGCGGGAAGGGAAAGTCCTCGGAGCGGCGGCGGAGGCCCGCCGCCAGGATCAGAGGGCGCCGTCGGCGCGATCGAGAATGTAGGCCAGGGGGTTCGTCGCCACGCCGTTCACCTGGACTTCGTAGTGCAGGTGATATCCGGTCGAACGGCCCGAATTGCCCACGAGACCGACGATCGTGCCGCGCTCGACGCGCTGTCCCGGAGTGACGTTGATGCGCGAAAGATGCCCGTAGACCGTCGTCACGCCGAACCCGTGGGCGATGAAGACTGCCCGCCCGAGGTTGCCGTACTGTTCGGTCTTGGTCACCACGCCGTCGGCGCTCGCCTTGACCGGCTTGCCGGGCGGAGCCGAAATATCGACGCCCGAGTGATAGGCGCGCTGCCCGGTGATGGGATCGCGACGGTAACCGAAGCCGCTGGTATAGATGCCGCGGACGGGAGCGATCGACGGGGTGGAGGAGATCAGGCGGAGGTTATCGGTGAGGCGGGATTCAACCTGCTCGAGCGTCTGGCTGAGAGACTCGGAGCGTCCCTCCGCCGAAGCGAGCAAGGTTTCGGCTTGCGAGCCCGCGCCGGAATCGCTCGCCAACGGGCCGCCGACGCCCACTTCGGAGCTGGCTCCGAGATTCTCGAGCCCGGCGACGATCGCGAGCTTGCGGGTGCGGTCTTCGGAGTCGGAGAGGCGGGACTGCAGGCCTTCGAGTCGATTCTCGAACGACTGATTGGTGAGCCGCAGAGTTTCGTTCTCTTCCTGGAGGCGGGCGAGCTCGCTGCGGTTGACGCGAGAGGAGAAGGCCGACCAGGTGGACCAGACTGCGGCGAGGGTCAGAATGCTGACGAGCGCGGCGAGGAGGACGAACTGAGTCTGGCTCACGCGCCACTTGCGGAAGCGCGAGCCTTCGTTGCGAACGAGTATCAGCGTGTAGTGTTTGGAGTGCATGCCCTTCTCGTCTCGAGGAAATGGAGCCGGATCGGCGACCAACCGCTGAGCGCTTGCGTCCGGGGAATTGTATCGACTGAGCCGCGTCTGTCAACCTTGGATCCAAGAAAATGGTTTTGCACCATGAGCTCCGGGTCAGAGAGCGATGCGTCGATCGAGCGACCGGTACTGGATCGCCTCCGCCACGTGCGCCGGCTCGATGCGCTCCGAGCTGCCGAGATCGGCGATGGTGCGCGCGACCTTGAGCACGCGATGCAGCGCCCGCGCCGAGAGGCCGAGGCGTTCGAATGCCGCGTCGAGGAGCGTCTGGCCAGCCGGGGAGAGGGGACACTCGCGGTGGATCGCCGCGGCCGTCAGGCTGGCATTCACCGGGCTCGGATGATCGGCTTCGAACCGATGGCGTTGGCGTTCGCGGGCCTCAAGGACTCGTCCGGCCAGATCTCCGGAAGCCTCGTGCGGGCGCTCCTTGAGGTCCTGAAGGCGGATCGCCGGCACGTCGACGTGCAGGTCGATGCGGTCGAGCAGCGGTCCAGACACGCGAGCGCGATAGCGCTCGATCGCCGGCAGCGGGCAGCGGCAGGCCCGCCGGCTGTCGCCCAGGTGCCCGCAGGGGCAGGGGTTCATCGCCGCGAGCAGGGTGAATCGGGCCGGAAACTGCAGCCAGGCGCGTGCCCGCACGACCGTCACCTGGCCCTCCTCGAGCGGCTGGCGAAGCGCTTCGAGGGCGTCGCGGTGAAACTCGGCGAGCTCGTCGAGAAAGAGCACTCCGCCGTGCGCGAGGCTGACCTCACCGGGGCGCGGTAGCGGACCGCCGCCGACCATCCCGGCGGCACTCACTCCCGGGTGCGGCGCGCGGAAGGGGCGGCGGCGCAACAGCCCCGCCGGCGGACGCTCGGCTACCAACGAGTGGATCTTGGTCACCGCGACCGCTTCGGCGAGCGTGAGTGGCGGCAGAATCGAAGGCAGCGCCCGCGCCATCATCGTCTTGCCGGCGCCCGGCGGTCCAATGAGCAGCAGGTTGTGCCCGCCCGCTGCGGCAACCTCGAGCGCCCGTTTGGCCGCCTCCTGGCCGCGGATCTCGGCGAAGTCGGCGGCGCTGGTTGGGGTCGCCTCGAGCTCCCACGAACCGTCGCCCGGAGTTTCGTCGAGCGGGGACGAGCCGAGCAGGTGCTCGACCGCCTCGCCGATGGTGCGCAGGCCGCGCACCGGCAAGGCCCCGGTCGCTGCGGCCTCGCCGGCGTTCGCCGCCGGGAGCAGCAACTCTCGGCACCCCCCGAGGCGACCGAGGTCGGCGATCGCGAGCCCGCCGCGCACCGGGCGGACGCTGCCATCGAGCCCGAGCTCGCCGCACAGCAGGCTCCCTTCGAGCCTCTCGGGTGGCAGCGCGCCGTGGGCCGCCAGCAGCGCCAGGGCGATGGCCAGATCGAGATGGTTGCCCTCCTTGCGCAAGTCGGCCGGAGCGAGATTGATGGTCACCGCCCGTGGCGCCAGGTCGAATCCGCAGTTGCGCAGAGCGCTCCGCACGCGCTCACGGCTCTCGCGGACAGCGGCGTCCGGGAGCCCCACGATCTGCATTTGTGGCAGGCCGGTCTGGACATCGACCTCGACCTGCACCGGGCGGGCTTCGATTCCCCAAGGGGTGGCGGAAAGCGCACGGGCCAGCATTTCCAAGTAAAGACGCGGACCGCGGCCGGAATCTGGCGGGTGACCGCTCGGCCCACCGGCCTGACGCCGTCCAGGGCGGTTCGCTAGACTGTAGCGACGTTGCGAACCTATCTCGACCTCTTGCAGCAGATCCTCGACCACGGTGTGGAGAAGGGCGACCGGACGGGTACCGGGACGCTCTCGATCTTCGGCCACCAGATGCGGTTCGAGCTCACCTCCGGCTTCCCCCTGCTGACGACCAAGAGGCTGCATCTCAAGTCGATCGTGCACGAGCTCCTCTGGTTTCTCTCCGGCAGCACCAACGTCGGTTATTTGCGCGACCACGGTGTCACGATCTGGGACGAATGGGCCGATCCGTCGGGCGAGCTCGGCCCGGTCTACGGCCAGCAGTGGCGCGCCTGGCCGTCTCGGGACGGGGGCGCGATCGACCAGATCGCGCGCCTCGTCGAAGGGCTGACCGCGAATCCCGACTCGCGCCGCCACATCGTTTCGGCCTGGAATCCGGCGGAGATCGACCGCATGGCGCTGCCGCCCTGCCATGCGCTCTTCCAGTTCTGGGTCGCGCGGGGCGAGCTCTCCTGCCAGCTCTACCAGCGCAGCGCCGATGTCTTCCTCGGCGTGCCGTTCAATATCGCTTCCTACGCCCTGCTCACCGCGATGGTGGCGCAGGTGACCGGCCTCAAGCCCGGAGCCTTCGTGCACACGCTCGGTGACGCGCACCTCTATCTCAATCACCTCGAGCAGGCGCGCGAGCAGCTGGCGCGAGAACCGCGCGCCTTGCCGCGCCTGCATCTCAATCCGGCGGTGCGTTCGATCTTCGACTTTCGTTTCGAGGACGTGACGATCGAAGGCTACGACCCCCATCCGGCGATCAAGGCGCCGATCTCGGTATGAGCGGGCGACCCGGTCCGCCGGTGGCGCTCATCGCCGCCGTCGCCGAGAACGGAGCGCTGGGGCAGGAAGGGGGACTGCCCTGGCGCCTGCCGGCCGACCTCAAGCGTTTCAAGCGGCTGACGCTCGGGCACCATCTGATTCTCGGTCGGCGCACCTGGGACACCCTCGACGCCCCCTTACCGGGGCGCATTCCCGTCGTCGTGACTCGCCGCCCGGGCCTGCCGGCGGAGGTGCTGCAGGCAGCCACCGTCGGCGAGGCCCTGGAGATCGCCATTGGGGCAGGCGACCCCGAGCCGTTCGTCGGCGGCGGCGCGGAGATCTTTCGCCTGGCGCTCGCCGAGGACCGCATCGATCGGATCTACCTCACCCGCATCCATCAGACGTTCGCCGGCGACACCTGGTTTCCGGACTGGGACGAGTCGCGCTTCGAGCTGGTCGCGCGCGAAGATCACACCGTCGCCGAGGGGCATCCGTTCCCGTTCAGCTTCGTCGATTTCGCCCGGCGCCGTTGACCGGCGACGGACCGCGATTGGCCGGCCGGTCGCCCGGCGTCGGCGCCGGTTAGTGCTATCGTTTTTCGAGCTCAGGAGGAAGTGATGACCAAGACCATCGGATGTGGACTCGCGCTCGTCGGACTGCTGGTGCTGCTCGGTTTCGTCGGCGTCGGCCAGTACAACGGACTCGTCGGCAGTGAGCAGGCGGTCTCCGCCGCCTGGGCCCAGGTGGAGAACACCTACCAGCGGCGTGCCGACCTGATCCCGAACCTGGTGGCGACGGTGAAGGGCTCGGCCGCCTTCGAACAGGAGACGCTGACCGCCGTCGTCGAGGCTCGCAGCCGGGTCGGCCAGATCAGTGGGCAGGCGACCCAGGAGATCCTCAACAACCCCGACAAATTCGCTCAGTTCCAGCAGGCCCAGGACGGGCTCTCGTCGGCCCTGTCGCGCCTGATGGTGGTGGTGGAGAAGTACCCCGACCTGAAGTCGACCGCCGCCTTCAGCGATCTCATGACCCAGCTCGAAGGTACCGAGAACCGGATCACTGTCGAGCGCAAGCGCTTCAACGAGGTCGCGCAGGAGTACAACACCCGTTTGGCGAAGTTCCCCACCAACCTCTTCGCCCGCATCCTCGGCTGGCACTTCACGGCGCGGCCCTACTTCGCTGCCCAGGCCGGCGCCGCAACCGCTCCCAAGGTCGAGTTCTAGCGCTCTTGGCGAAGCTCCCGGCCTGCTCGACTTCGCGCGCCCGCCCGCGGCCTTCGATCGTCCGGGCTTTCTGGGCGCTCTCCGCCGTCGTCCTCGCGCTCGCAGCGGGTACGGCGGCGGGCTTCGCCGCCGGTCCGGTTCCTGAGAAGCCGGCGCGTTGGGTGACCGATCGCGCCGGCGTGCTCTCATCAGGCGCCGCAGCGGCGATCGACGGCAAGCTGGAGGCTTTCGAGAAGGCCCAGGGATCGCAGGTGCTGATCGCGATCTTCCCCAGTTTGCCGGAGGACGAGGTCCTCGAGGACTATACGCAGCGCGTCGCCGAGGCCTGGCGAGTCGGGCGCGCCAAGCAGGACGACGGCGTGGTGCTGTTCCTCTTCGTCGCCGACCGTGCGCTGCGCCTCGAGGTCGGGTACGGCCTGGAGGGGGCGCTCACCGACCTCGAGTCGAAGCACATTCTCCAGGACACGCTGATCCCCTTCCTTCGCAACGGCGACTACGACGGCGGCTTCACCGCCGCGGCCGAAGCGATCCTCGCCGCCATTCAGGGCGAGTACGTCGCGGATGCCCGGGGAGTCGCCCGACCGGCGCAGAAGGGAGGCGGCTTCGTTTTCATCCTCGTCATCGTCGTGCTGCTGATCCTGGTCTCTGCCGCGCGCCATCGCGGCGGACGGGGCAGCAACTGGACCGGCGGGGGCGGGAGTTGGGGTGGCGGCGGCTGGGGCGGTGGCGGTGGCTTTGGCGGCGGCGGCTTCGGTGGCGGCGGATTCTCGGGCGGCGGCGGCTCCTTCGGCGGCGGCGGCGCCAGCGCCCGCTGGTAGCGCCAGGTTCCTAGTCGAGCTCGCGCGCCGCCTCTCCCAGCAGGCCGACGGCCTCGACCAGCTGTTCGTCGGAGAGATAGGGCGCCGGTCCCAGGCGCAGGGATCGGCCGCGGGCATCGGTGAGCACCCCCCGCTGCAGTAACTTCTCGCTCAGGTTCTGAGCCACAGGAGAGTCGAGCGCCAGGAAGCCGGCGATCTCCGACAGGGGCACGTCGCGGTCGCGCCGTACGACGGTCTCCGGCAGGCCGAGCGCATCGAAGGAGCGCGCCAGCAGTCCGACCTGGTGCTGCGAGACCTCGCGCAGGAAGGCCGGAGTGAGCCCGTGCTCGTCGAAGAAGTCGAAGACGCGCGCGGCGCGGTAGTGGCTGCCCGGATCGTAGGTCGCGCCGGCGAGCGCGGCGGCGCCAGCGCCGTAGTCGACGCGATGCGGATCTTTCCTGCCACTCTTGGTCCAGAACTCGGCAAACCAGCCAGTGATCACCGGCCGCAGCCCGGGGCCGGGTGGCAAGCGCAGATAGGCGTTGCCCTCGCCGAGCTGCAGATACTTGTAGCCGCCTCCGGTCAAGAGCGCAGATTCGAGGCCGAGCCCGCGCAGCGAGAACGGCACGACGCCGAGTGCGTGGTAGGTGTCGAGGAGCAGTGGAGTGCCGCGCCGCTGGCAGGCGGCTGCGAGCTCTCCCAGACGGGGCACGATCCGCGCCGTCTCGAAGAAGACCGCGGAGGTGAGGACGGCGGCCGTACGATCATCGATCGCCTCCGCCAGGCGCTCGGCCAGGCTGTCGACGGGCTGCGCGGCGATCCTCTCGACCTCGATTCCGGCCTCGGCAAGACGCGCGAGTTGACGACGCAGGGCGTGAAACTCACCGTCCGTGGTGACGAGCCGCGGCAGGGTGGCGAGCGGCAACGCCGACAGCCAGCG
Source organism: Acidobacteriota bacterium (assembly GCA_052035735.1). Taxonomy (GTDB): domain Bacteria; phylum Acidobacteriota; class Thermoanaerobaculia; order Multivoradales; family JAGPDF01; genus JAGPDF01. The sequence goes on along the minus strand of JBPOHI010000145.1, from coordinate 14,378 downwards.
CACGACGAGCTCGTGCGTGCTCGCTCCGAGGACGATCTCGCCGCCCGGATCGTCGAGCAGCGCCCGGTAACCCTCGCGGACCCGTTCCGCTTTCGCCTCCGCGAGCTGCCACTTCTCGTCCACGGCGCGGGCCGCGTCGTCGAACGACTCGAGGAGCCCGGCACGCGCTACGTCCGGCCAGGCCTGGTGCGAGTGCCCGGAGAGGAGGAGGCGCTCGGCGACACGGAAGTGCCGATAGTGCCCGGCGAGCGCGTTGGGCGAGCGGCGCAGGGCGCCTATGTCCGGAGCGGTCATCAGAGCGCAGCGCGGATCGCCCAAAGATCCGGGAAGAGGGGTTGAAACAGCGTGGCGCGGAGGTACTCGACGCCGCTCGAGCCGCCCGTGCCCGGCTTGGTGCCGATGGTGCGCTCGACCATCTTGACGTGACGATAGCGCCACTCCTGAATCCCCTCGTCGAGATCGACGAGGCGCTCACAGATCTGCGCCAGGTCCGGGCGGCTGCGGTAGATCCCCACCAGCTCCTCCTGGAGCACAGGCGTCGCCGGGTTGGGCTGCGAGCGATCCCGATCGAGCAGCTCCTGCGGCACGCTGCAACCCTGACGGGCGAGGAAGAGGACGAAGGTGTCCCAGAGGCTTGGCTCGCCCAGGCGGGCGGCGAGTCGTTCGGCGGCCGGCGTCCCGGCGTGATGGGCGATCATGCGGGCGCTTCGCCGGCCGAGGACGAACTCGAGCTCGCGGAACTGCGGTGACTGGAATCCGGAGGCGGTATCGAGCCGGGCTCGAAAAGAGAGAAAGGAGATCGGCGACATCGTCTCGAGGATGTCGATCTGTGCCACCTGCACCTTGAGGATAGTGAGGAAGCGCTTCAAGGTCGCATAGACGCGCGGCAGGTCGTCGCGGTCGAGGGCGGCGGCGAGGTGCGAGATCTCGTGCAGCAGCTGCTTGAACCAGAGCTCGTAGACCTGGTGGATGACGATGAACAGCATCTCATCGTGCTCCGGACCGTCCGACAGCGGTTGCTGAGCGGCGAGGAGCTCGTCGAGGTGGAGATAGCTCGAATAGGTGACAGTCAAGGCTGGCCTCGCTTTCCGCGGCAGGCTACAGGCAGGCGCTGCCGGCGGTCAACGTTGCCGGCGTCGCTCGCGCGATCCCGTCAGCGGATCCGTTCGACTTGGTCCACCGCGAGCAGCCAGAGCTCGAGGCGAGGCGGCCGGTCGAGCGCCAGTGCGGCTTCGACCGCGCGGCCGTAGAGCTCGAGCTGCGGCCGATAGCGCTCGATCTTTCCGGCGACTGCTTCTACAGGGTCGTCCGGCCCGATGTCGTCAGTCTTGAAGTCGGCGACGACGATCTCGCCGCTCGCCGGATCGCGGTAGAGCAGGTCGAGAGTGCCGACCACGCCGTCGAGCGCCGAGCTTTCTCCCGGGGCAGCGAGGAGGGGCAGTTCGCGTGCCAGCACCGCCGGCCGCAGGGAGCGCAGACGGGCGAGACACGCCGAAGCCGTCAGGTGTTCGAGCGCCTGGCCGAGGGCACGGTTCGAAGCAGCGCCGGCCGCCGGCAGCTCGGCGGAGAACACAGACTCGATCGCGGACTTCCAGGCCTCGGGAGCGCTTTCGTGCAGCTCTTCGAGCTCGAGCGCCCGATGCAGCGCCACCCCCAGCGCCAGCGCGAGCGAGCGCGACGTGCCCGCGGCGGGAGTTTCGTCAGGTTCGGTCGCCCCGCCGGAGTGGGCGAGCTCGGCGGCGCGCGCCAGACGCGACCGGCCGGAGCGCTCGCGGGCGGCGATCCGCATCGCCGCCGGGATCGTTGCGCGAGCGGTCTCGGTCGCTCCTCTCGGCGGCGTCTCCGGGACGGCCCTCTCCGCCAGCGGCGGAGCGCCTCCAGCGCTCGGTCGGGGCGGGCTCGCGGCGAGCCGCCAGGGCACGCCGGCGGCGTCGAGGAGCTCGCCGCCGTTCCCTAGCTCCTGCAAAGCTCCCGGGCGGCGTCCGGCGAGCAGGTCGAGAAAGCTGTTGGCTGGCGAGAAGTCCTCGGCTTTGAGGCGCTCGGGCCAGTTGCCGCAAACGACGAGGCGCTCCTTCGCACGGGTCAGCGCGACGTAGAGCAGCCGCACGGCCTCCGCTTCGCGCGCCGCGCGCCGCGACGCCTCGACCTTCGCATAGCCCGGCGAGGGCGCGCCGAAGAGCACCAGCTCGCGCTGTGCTCGGCAGTCTGGCTCCGCCGGCCCGCCGGCCAGGCCCGTCAGGTTCGCGGGAATTCCGGCCGCGCTCGAAGGACGGCGCTTGTGCGCCTGAGCGAGGTAGACCTGGCGGTATTCGAGTCCCTTGGCGGTGTGGATCGTCATCACCGCGACGGCGTCGCTGCCGGCGTCGGGCGGACGCGCGTCCTCGGCGTCGCGCTCCTCTTCGATCGCACGGCGGAGGCGGGCGAGGGCGCGCTGCGGATCGCTCTCTTCGGCGAGATCGCGCTCCAGGCCCGCCAGGAGACGCTCGACGTTGGCGACGCCGAAGCGACCGAGAAACCGGGCGGCGGCGAGCGGTTCGGGCAGCAGATAGCTGCGCAGCCGCTCGACCCAGGTTTCGGCGGGCAGACGGTGGAAGTCGCAGCGCAACCGGGCGACCGAGCGCACCCCTTCGCGCAGCGCGAGGGGCCAGTCGCCGAGCGCCGCGAGGCCGGGGATGGCCGACGGTGTGGCGCTCGCCGCCGCCGCGATCGCGCGCTCGACCGCCGCGTGCTCCGGTCCATCGGGGGAGTCGAGCTCGACCATCGCCGTCGCGAAGCCGGCGCGCCAGAGAGGAATCCAGGCGGCGTCGGGCACGCCGACCAGGGGACTGCGCAGGAAGGCGACCAGAGCCAGGAGATCGGCCGGATCGAGGATCGCGCGCACCGCGCAGGCGAGGTCGATGATCTCGCGGCGGCGATAGTACGAGCGATCCTTCTGGACCGCGTACGGGATTCCGGCGTGACGCAGGGCCTCGAGGTAGACCTCGAGATCGCCGCGCGCACGGAGCAGAATCCCGGCATCGCTCCAGGCGAGACCGGCCTCGTCGTGAAGCTCGCGGAGATCGGCGGCGATGGCGGCGGCCTCGACGGCGGCGGCTTCCGCCGCGGTGGTGCGGGCGCCGCGCCGGTGCGCCGAGGGCTCCCAGGAGAGCCAGTGCTCGACCGGGCGGCGGCCGCGCGCCGTGAACCCGGGCTGGGCCGCGAGCTCCGGGCTGGGCGCGAGCGGCTCGAAGCGCGGCTGCACACCAGGTCGCGGCAGCATGACCGGCGCAATGGCACGCTCGACCTCCGCCAGCACCGCAGGGACCGAGCGAAAGTTCACCGAGAGACGAGCGCTCCGTCCGCCGGCCTCGCCCATGCGCGCGAGGAAGCGCTCGTAAGAGGCGAGGTCGGCGTTGCGCCAGGCATAGATCGACTGCTTGGGGTCGCCGACGACGAAGAGACCCGGGCGCGGTCCCTCGTCCACCCCCAGCGCCAGGGCGGCGAGGAGCTCGCATTGGCGGCGGTCGGTGTCCTGGAACTCGTCCACCAGCAGCTGACGAATCTCGCGCCGCAGGCGCCGGCGCACGTGGCCGTTGCGCTGCAGCAGATCGGTGGCGCGGTCGAGGAGGTCTTCGAACGAGAGCACGCCGGCGCGTTGCAAGCGGACACGCACCTCCTCGACGAGCGGGCCGAGCGCCTCGCGGGCGACCTCGAAACGGCGCGGATCGAGTGCGAGGAGCACCGACAGTCGATCTCCGAGGGCGCGAGCGAGGGCGAGAAAACGCTCGGCATCTGCGCCCAGAGCCTGCGCTTCCGTCTTGCCGAGACCCTCCTTGGCATAGCGAGCGAACAGCTTCTGCCAGGAGGGGCTCGCCGCCTTCGCCGCTGCGCAGAGCTCCTCGAGAGCGGCCCGATCGCGGCGGCTCGAGGCGGCGGTCGCGGCGAGTCCGCAGAGCACCGCGCAGGCCGAAGGCAGGCTGGTGACTCGGGGAGCCTTGGCGGCCAGGGCTTCGAGCTCGGGGAGGAAGAGACCGAGCGGCGCGGCAAGGTCGTCGATCAGCTGCGCCGAGGTCTCGTCGTCGAAGCGTGCCGACGCGAGGTCTTCCCGGCGCGTCCCGGCGGCGAGCAGCCGAACCAGTCCCTCGTGCAACGCTGCAGGGTCGACCCCCTGGGCCACCAGCGCGACGACCTGCGGCGGACGCGTCCGCAGGCGCTCGAGCAGGACCTCGGTCGCCGCCCTGTTGACCTCTTTGCCCTCGGCGTCCACGGAGAGCGTCGGATGAAGCCCGGCCTCGAACGGATGATCGGCGAGAAGCCGGTGGCAGAAGCTGTGGATCGTCTGCAGACGGATGCGTGAGAGCACCGCTGTGAGGCGCCGCGCGCGCTCCTGGAGGTCGATCCCGGTGAGCAGATGCGGAAGGGGAGAGAGATCCCGCGCGATTCCGCCGCTTGCGAGGCTGCCCAGCAGCTCTCCCAGGCGTCGCGACATCTCGGCTGCGGCCGCATCGGTAAAGGTGATCGCGACGGTCCCCTCGGCCACGCGCGCCGCAATATCGGCGGGCTCGGATTGGCCGCCGCCTCCGGCCTTGCGTTCGGCGAGGTCCGCGGCGGCGCTTGCCCAACCAGGGCCGAGCAGCCAGGTCGCGAGCCGTGCCACCAGAGAGCGCGTCTTGCCGGTGCCGGCGCCCGCTTCGAGGGCGACCGGGAGCACGAATTCGCTGACGGCGAGATCGCGCGCCGCCTGATCGGCGAGCCCTCCGGCCGGAGTCGAGGCCCGGCTCACGCGCTCTCCCCGTCCGTCCCGTCGGCCGGCTCGCGCAGCCGGAAGAGTTGCCAGGCGCTTTCCACTGCAGCGGCGATCGGGTCCGTGAGGGCGGCTTCGGGGCGAGATTCCCTTTCCCGCGCGGCGCCGCCCCGCCGGGCGAGGACCCAGTTGGCGAGGCGCAGGCGCGCGCCGCTGTCGCCCTGCAGGCAGGCGACGCGGACGTCGCAATAGGCACAGCCTTCGTAGGGACTCTGCAGGTCGGGGGCGAGCAAGCGCGGCAAAAAGGCGCCCTCCGCCCCGGCGGAGAAAAGCGACTGCCAGAGCCAACGATCGGCCTCGTCGGTCGCCGAGCCAGGGGGTGGGGAGATGCGTCGCACCTCTCTCCGGTCGTCTTCGAGATCGGCCTTCAGGAACAGCAGGCGGCCCTCGACCGGCAGGCTCGCCGCGGCGCGCGCGTAGGCTGCGAGCTGCAACCACTTGCCCTGCGCCAGACTCTGCTCGAGATGGTCCTGCCGGGTCGATGCCTTGACTGCACTCGAGACCACGCTGTTGCCGGTCTTGTAGTCCGTGAGCAGGAGTGCTCCGCCTTCGCGCTCGACCCGGTCGGCGCGGAAGCGGACCCGGCGTTCTCCTCGCGGCAGGGAGAGTGCGGCCCAGCCGTCGGCCTCGATGGCGAGCAGGTGACGGCTGCCCGACGCCCAGTCGAGACGGCGGACGACGGCGAGCGCCTCGGCTGCGGCGAGCTCGATCGGCAGCGCGAAGAGGTCGGGATCGAAGCCTTCGGTCGTGAGCACCGAGCGCGTTGCATGGGAGATCGCAGCCTCGAGCTCCGCCGCTTTCGGCCAGGCGACGGCTGCGCCCACCGACTGCCCGGCAGCGGCGAGGGAGCCGACCGCGCGCAGGGAAGTCGGCGCCATCTCTTCGAGGACCGCGTGGGCGACGGTTCCGGCGAGGTAGCTCGGCAACGCCGGAATCTCGTCCTCTCCGGCCGGCAAACTGCCCAGGCGGAGAAGGGTGCCGAGCAGCGCTCGCCAGCCGCAACCGGCGACCTCCTGCAGGGTCGTCACCGGCGGCGCCGCAGTTCGCGGATCGGCCGCCCCGCCGGCCGCTGCGTTCGAGGGGCGGGCTTCGCCGACGAAGCCGAAGAACGGGCCGAGCCGATCGATACGCACGTCGAACGGATCCGCAGCGAGCTCGGCGAGGAGTGCGACGTGGCTCGCCGCCCAGCGCGGCGCGAGGTCGGCGGTGGGCGCTTCGGCGGGGGCGTCCGCTCCGGTGTTGGCCGGGATCGCCCCGGCGGCGAAGCGGACGGCCCCCGGCGTGGCGCCCTCGGAGAAGGCGCGCGCCAGCGCGGGAGCGAAGAGCGCGCGTTCGTCGGCGAGCGCCGTGCGGCAGGCGAGATCGAGCGCCGACTGCACCTCCGGCGCCGGCGCTTCGAGGGCGCCGGCGATCCTCCCGATGCGGCGGAGCTCGTCGAGAAACGAAGAGGGCGAGAGCGCCTTGCCCTCTTCGTCCGCGCGCGCGGCGATGAGATCGATCTCGGGAGCCGCGCCGAGCAGCTGCGCGAAGAGGAAGCGCTCCTCATCGTGCCCCTCGCTCTTGACCGGCAGGTCGGGCAGAAGATCGCGCAGCCGCGTGCGCAGGCTGTCGGGCAGGAACGGATCGGCACGCACGGCGCGCGGAAAGCAGTCGCGCGTGAGGCCGGCGACGACGATCCGGCGAAAGGTGCGGCCGCGCGCCTCGGTCACCGAGAGCAGCGGCACGCCGCCGCCGGAGCCGCCGAGCGCCGAGGTGTCGAGCGCGCTCCACGCCTCGCTGAGCAACAGCACGAGCTCGGCGGCCGTCACCTCGAAGGTCCGCGGCAGGAAGGCCGCAGCCTCGGCGAGGGCAGCGAGCGGGTCGAGGAGTCCTCGCTGATCCTCGGCGGAGTCGACGACCGCGCGCACCAGGTCGGCTACGGCGCCGAGCGCCGAGGCGAGGGGCTGGCGTCGGCTGAGCGACTCGAGGCGCCCCAGGAGCTCCTTGGCCCGGCGCCGGGCCAGGCGGAGGGCGGCACCAGCCAGAGGTCGAGCCGCCGCGCGCAGGGTGGTGCTGGCCGCCGCGGCAGATCCCTCCTCGCCGAGGGGTTCTGGCTCGGCCGGGCGGGCGGAGAAACGGTCGCGGATGGGCAGCAGCAGGCGCGACTCCGTCACCTCGATCTCTGCCAGAGCCGCGAGACGCCGCGCGCCGCGGCTCAGAGCCCCGAGCCGGATCTCCCAGGGCCTGGCCCCCGTTCCTTTGGACAGCAGCTCTCCCGCGACGGCGAAGGCCAGGCTGAGCGCGGCGTCTCCCCGGCGATCGAGGAGCTCCAGCAGGCCCCGCGCGCGCCGGGCGAGCGGCGATGCCGGCCCAACGCTCCCCGACGCCGGCAGGGCCTGGCGGTCGATCTCGCGCGCCAGCAGCGCGCGGGTGAGCGCGGGATCCCGGCTCACGATGGCGATCTCTTCCGGTCGCTCGCCAGCGGCGATCCGCTCCGCGACCAGGCCGACCGCGGCCTGCGTTTCGCGCGCCGGATCGGCGGCGGAATAGAGCGTCAGGCGCGCCGGGTCCGGCGGAGCGTCGAAGTGCTCGCTGGGCAGGAAGCCCTCGAATCGTTCGGCGAGCCGGCGGCCGAATCGCCAGACCGCGCGGCTCGTTCCGTCGAGCTCCCACGGATCGAGGAGCACGACCGCGGTCGGGCGAAGGCGAACGAGCAGGTCGAGCAGGTCGCTGGCGACGCCGGTGGCGTCGGCGAAGCCGTGAATGAGCACCGCCGCCGCGGGCAGGGCGCGCTCGGGATCGATGGAAAGGCAGTCGGCGGCGCTCGCGTAGAGGTCGGCGTCGACCGCCAGCCCGAGAGCCGCGAGCTCGCCGCGGGCCGCAGCGGCGATCCGGCAAAGCGCGGCAGCACGGTCGAGGGCTTCGCCGCCGAGCACCGGGCGCTCTTCCTCGAGGCGTTCGAGCGCCGGCTCGAGATGCTGCTCGCCGAAACCAGCGTCGAGCAGGTCGCGGACCGCCCCCTGCGCGCCGGCAAAGCCGTCGACCAGGGTCTCGAGGTGCTTCGCGAGTGCCCGCTCGCGCCGTGCCAGGCGCTCGACCACGACCGGCAGGAGCAGGTCGCCAGAGTGGTGGGAGCGCCCGGCGCGTTGGAGCACGGAGCGAGCGAGGCCACGCAGGGTGACGATCTCGAGCCCCAGCCAGGCCGGCCGGACGCTGGCCAATCGGGCGAGTAGAGCGATTCGCAGACTGTGGGAAGGGACGACGACGACCTTGCGCGCCAGCGGCTCGGCGTCGGCGAGCCGCGAGAGCTCGTCCGTCAGCGCGCGCTCGGCGGCGAGGGAGTCGGAAGCGACGATCAGGCGCGAGCCGGTGCGCGAAGACACGGTTCAGGGCAAGATACGGTTTCGATGCCCGACGGTCAACCGCAAGGCCACGCTCTCACCGCCTATCTCGATGATCTCGCCCGTCTGGGGGGCGCGGTGAGCTCGGTCGAGGTCGTCGTTGCGACCTCGCGGCAGGTCCTCTGGCGCCACGCCTCCGGCTACCGTGTCGGCGGCGAGCGTCTGCAGACCGGCGCCCGTTACGACGCCGCCTCGCTCACCAAGCCGTGGATGGCAACCCTCGCCCTGAGGCTGGCGGCAAGGCGAGAGCTCGAGCTGGGCACGGCTCTGCGGGAGGTCTTCCCGGCCGCCGGCTCCTGGATCGGCGAGACGACGCTCGCAGAACTCTTGCGCCATCGCTCGGGAATCGCCGCCTGGGCTCCGCTCGGCGCCCGCCTGGGCAAGCGCCTCTACGATTCGGCGGAGCTCTCCGGCTTTCTGTTGTCCGAGGGCCTGTGGGCGCGGACCGATCCGGCGGGCTCCGAGCGCGCGACGTACAGTGATCTCGGTTACATTCTCTGGGGACAGGCGGCGGAGAAGATCACCGGCCGGAGTCTGGCCGACCTCCTCGATCGCCACGTGACCGAACCCTTGGGCCTCGCGCCGCTCGGCGCGCTCGCCGGCCACCCGCCGCAAGAGGAGATCGTGGAGTGCCGGCTGGACAACGGCAAGGAGGTCGAGCTTGCCGCCGGACAGGGGCTGAAGCTCTCGCACCAGGCGCCCTTCCTGCGCGGCATCCCTCAGGACGGCAATGCGCGGGCGCTGGGCAGGCTCTGTGGCCATGCCGGGCTGTTCGTCACTGCCGACGAGATGCTGGCGTTGGGACGCGAGTGGCTGCGGCCGGAGCACCTCCTGCAGCGAGCCGCAGTGGAACGTGCGCTCGCCGGCGACGGCCCCTACGCCTTGGGCTGGGCGCGCCAGAGCGCTGGCGGCTCCAGCGGACCGAGCCTCGCGAGCGGAGCCTTCGGCCACACCGGGTTTACCGGCGGCAGCCTGTGGATCGAGCCTGCGCGGGAGAGGCTGGTCGCGATCCTGGCCCATCGGCTCTCTTCGCAGCTCGACTTCAACCCGATCCGGCGCGAAATCCATCGCCTCGCGACTTCTTGATAGCCTTCTCCTGCGGTCGACGACCGCCTGAGGTCACGACATCCTTCCAGGAGCAAAGGGAATGCAAATACAGGACTTGGTACTGATCGACGGCGTCCGCACGCCGATGGCGGAGTTCAACGGTCCTTTCGCCGACCTGTCGGCAATCGAGCTCGGCGCGCGCGCCGCCAAGGCGCTCTTCGAGCGCACCGCGATCGACCCGGCGGCGATCGACCATACGGTCGTCGGCAATGCCCTGCAGACCTCCAATGACGCCATCTACGGCGCCCGCCACGTGGCGTTGAAGGCCGGGGTGCCGAAAGAGGTCCCGGCGCTGACCGTCAACCGGCTCTGCGGCTCCGGCATCCAGGCGATCGTGTCGGGGTCGCACCTGATCCTTGCCGGCGAAGCCCGAGCCTGCCTGGTGGGCGGCATGGAGAACATGTCGCAGGCGCCCCACATTGTGCGCGGCGCGCGCAAGGGGCTGCGCCTGGGCGCCGGCAAGCTCGAGGACCTGCTGTGGGAATCGCTGATGGATCCCTTCTGTGGCTTCTACATGGCCCAGACGTCGAACAACCTGGCGCGCGACTTCGGGATCACGCGCGAAGCGCAGGACGCTTTCGCCGTCACCAGTCAGGCCAAGGCGGTCGCCGCCATGGCGGCGGGCAGGCTTGCCGAGGAGATCGTTCCGGTCACCGTCGGCGAAGGCAAGCGTGCGGTGACTGTGACCCAGGACGAGCACCCGCGCCCCGGCACGAAGATCGAAGACCTCGCCAAGCTTCCGACCGCCTTCGACAAGGACGGCTTCGTCACCGGCGGCAACGCTTCCGGCATCGTGGACGGCGCGGCGATGCTCCTGCTGGCTTCGCAAGAGCGCGCCGCGGAGCTCGGCAAGAAGCCGCTGGGGCGCATCCTGTCCTGGGCCACCGTCGGCGTCGAGCCGTCGCGCATGGGCATCGGTCCGGTGCCGGCGATCCAGGCGGCGCTCGCCAAGGCCGGCATGAAGCTCGCCGATCTCGATCTGATCGAGATCAACGAGGCCTTCGCCGGCCAGATCCTGGCCTGCATCCAGGGTCTCGGGCTCGACGAGGCGAAGCTCAACGTCAACGGCGGCGCCATCGCCCTCGGCCATCCGCTCGGCGCGACCGGCGCACGCATCACCCTCACCCTGATGAAGGAGTTGCAGCGCCGCGGTGGCGGCCGGGGCGTCGCCTCGGCCTGCATTGGCGGCGGTCAGGGTATCGCTCTGATCGTGGAGGTTTGACGATGATCGATCTTTCCGGAATGCATGTGCTGGTCACCGGCGGCAGCCGCGGTATCGGCGCGGCGTCGGCCCGCCTCTTTGCTCGCGCCGGCGCCGCCGTGCTGGTGCAGTACCGCGAGCGCGAGGCCGAGGCCGAGGCGCTGGTCGACGAGCTCTATTCGATCTCCGACCAGGACCACCGGCGTTTCCCCTGCGACTTCCTGCAGCCGTCCGAGATCGTGGAGCTCTTCCAGTTCGTGGGCTCGGAGTGGGGGAGGCTCGACTGCCTGGTGAACAACGCCGGCGTCTGGCAGCACAACCCGATGTCGCAGTTCAGCGAAGACCGCTACATCGAGACCATGCGCATCAACGTCTCCGGCGCGTTCTACTGCCTGCGCGAGGCGCTGCCGTACCTGCGCCTGTCGAAGCAGGCGAGCGTGATCAACATCACCTCGACGGCCGGGCAGCGCGGCGAGGCGTTCTACAGCCCCTATGCTGCCTCGAAGGGCGCGATGATCTCGGCCACCAAGGCCTGGGCGATGGAGCTCGCGCCGGATATCCGGGTGAACTCGGTCGCCCCGGGGTGGGTCGACACGGAGATGTCGGGCGAGGCTCTGGGCAGCGAGCTCCGCGGCGAGATCGAAGCCGGGATTCCGCTCGGCCGCGTCGCCTCCGCTGAGGACGTCGCCGGCCCGATCCTCTTCCTGGCGTCGCCCTTGGCCCGGCATCTGACGGGCGAGATCGTCAACGTCAACGGCGGGAGCGTGCTGGTCGGTTGACCTGCTCGAGTTGCGGCGACATCCCGACATGAGCCTTCCTGCCGAGGTCCAGGCCCTCGCCGACGAGTTGACGCGGCTCTCCGAGCGCTTCGCGGAGCTGGTCCTGCCGCTTTCGTCCGCTCAGTTTCATTGGCAGCCGGATCCCGGCCGAGCCTGGAGCGTCGGCCAGTGCGTCGACCATCTGCAGAGGACCAACCGTCTCTACACGGCGGCGCTTTCAGCGGCGGCGGCGCAGGGACGGGCGGCCGGGCGTTTGGGGTACCGTACGCTGCGGCCGAACCTCTTGGGTCGTTGGTTCCTGGGCATGATCGAGCCGCCGGCCCGTTTCAGGGTCCCCGTCCCGGTGCGGGCGCTGGTACCGCATGACGAGGGGAGTCCGGGCACCACGTGGCGCGAGTTCCTCGCGAGTCAGGACTCGGTCGTCCAGCTGCTCCGGGAGAGCTGCGACCTCGACCTCGAGGCGATTCGCTTTCGCAACCCCGTAGCGAAGGACCTGCGGCTGTTCAATCTGGCCACCGGCTTCCTGCTCATCGCGGCGCACGAACGGCGGCACCTTGCGCAGGCACGCCGGGTGCGGGAGCACGGGAGCTTCCCTTCGAACTAGCGCGTCATCGCCTCCGCAGCTTCGTCGCCGGGCGATCAGAGTACTTGTAGCCGATGCACTTGTAGAGCAGCTTCGCGGCGACGAAGTCGGACGAGGGGTGGCCGCCGATGGGCGCCAGCTCGACGATGTCCATCGCCACGACATCCTTCGTCGCAAAGAGCTTGCGCAGCAGCCGCAGCGTCGGATACCAACTGCCACCGCCGGGCTCCGGCGTGCCGGTCGCCGGGACGATCGCGGGATCGAAGAAGTCGATGTCGAAGGTGAGGTAGACCTTCCTCGGCAGCTTCTTCAGGGCGGCCTCGAAGCGCCTCTCGAGCGCCGCGGCCGGTTCGAGCTCGCGCCCCCAGAGAACCGGGATCTTGTGCCGCGCCACGAGCTCGGCCTCGGGCGACGACAGCGAGCGGATGCCGACTGGCAGCGAGGGGATTCCCTCGTCGAAAACGCGCCGCATGACGCTGGCATGCGAGTACGGAGTGCCCTCGAACTCTTCGCGCAGGTCGGCATGGGCGTCGAACTGGACGATGCCGATCCCGCCGCCGGCGCCGAAGACGCGCTGGGCAGCGCGCACCGGCGCGATGGTGAGGCTGTGCTCGCCGCCGACGGTGACCAGGAACTTGCCCGACTCCATGAAACGGTGGCACTCGGCGTCGAGCTCGGCCATCGCCTCTTCCATGTCGAAGGCCTCGGGGTGGAACGGCGGTGCGGTCGCGATGCCGATCTCACACGGCTCGCAGCCGAGCTCGTCGTCGTAGAGCTCCATCGACTGCGACGCGCGGAGCAGCGCCGCGGGGCCGGCGGAGGTGCCCTTGCCGTAGGAGGTCGTGCGTTCGAACGGCACCGGCAGGACGACCACCGGGGACTTCTTGAGATCGGACAGTTCGGGCGGCAGGAGACCGAAATTCGTCGGCAGGGAGGGCATCCGCACTTTTTAGCAGCGCCGCCGGCCGCAGTCAACGGCACTTCGCCGCCGGGGTGCGGTATTCCCTTGACAGCGCCCGCGGCCTGGGCGAGTCTCAAGGGGCCTTCGGAAGGAGATCTTCATGGCGTTCGGCTCATGGCTCCGTACTGCGCTCGTTTTGTCCTGTCCGCTCGTTGCTGCGGCACCGGCTCTCGCTGGCGCGCCGAGCGTCGGCTTCGATCGCGCCGCGATCTTCTCTGCAGCCCGCGCGCTGCCGCCGCGCGGCGGGCTGCGCATCGTCGCGGTGCCTTGGGCAGGCGACGGGCGGAGTCGCTCCGAGACGCTGGCGCTCGAACGCTTCGAGGTCTTCGCGCCGACCGCGAGGATCGTCGTCCACACGGCGACCGGCGACGAGTTCCTTCCAGCGCCCGCGAACGTCTACTTGCGCGGCCGGATCGAGGGCGAAGCGGGCTCACGTGTCGTGCTTTCGGTGCTCGCGACCGGTGAGATCCGGGGCCTGGCGACGGCGACCGGCCGGACATGGCTGTTCGGCTCTGCCGGCGAGGACCCGAGGCTGCTGGCGCGGGAGGTGCAGACCGCTTCGGAGCTGGTCGAGGCGGGAGGCGAGTTCCGCTGTGCGCTCGACGACCTCGGACCGGCCGCCTTTCGCGCCGGAAGCGCTGCGGAGGAGGATCCGTTCGCGGCGCTCCTCGGCGGGTCGGCGACCCCCGGATCGAAGTCGGGCGGAGCAGAGGTGAGCGGCGAGGGTGGTACGTTCGATCACACTGCGGTCATCGCCATCGAGACCGACCAGGAGTTCCTCGCTCTCGGCCCGATTGCCGGCAACACGACGACGGCGACGAACTACATCGCCGACTTGGTGGCCTTCGCGTCGTCGATCTACTCGGACGAGCTGCAAACCTCCTGGGTGGTAGGCGATGTGAGCCTCTGGACCGTCGCCGATCCCTGGGCTCAGACCAATCCAGCCTGCGGGCTGATCGATTTCGGACGTTACTGGAACAACAACAACGGCGGAGTGACGCGCACGGTCACGCACTTTCTCTCGGGCAAGTCGACGAACTCCGGCATCGCCTGGATCGGCGTTCTCTGTTCCGGTGCCTTCAGTATCGACGCCGCGCAGGTTGCAACCGGTTGCTCGCCGGCGCTCACCGGGGTCAGCAACTGGGGGGGAGCCTACGGCTACACTTCGGGCATCGACGCCAACTTCGACCTCAACAGCCCATCGGTCGTCTGGGACATCATGGCGTTCACCCACGAGATCGGCCACAACTTCAACTCGCCGCACACCCACTGCTACCAGGGCCTCGGCGGCAACGCCGCTTCGGTCGACAACTGTTACGCCGGCCAGTGCGGACAGTCGGGATGCTATTGCGGCGCGACCTCGCTGCCTGGCGGCACCGGCACGGGCAGCGGCACGATCATGAGCTACTGTCACCTGCTGTCGGGCGGCTTCGGCAATACCTCGCTGACGCTGGGTCTCGACCATCCGTTCGGCGTCATGCCGGAGCGAGTCCCCAGCCGCATGCGCAGCCACGTAGTGAGCGTCGCCGCCGGCAACCCCTCCTGCCTCGCGCCGATCGGCATCGTCTTCATCGACGGTTTCGG
>JBPOHI010000176.1:0-11983 GCA_052035735.1 Acidobacteriota bacterium | reverse complement strand
CACCGAGGCGCGGCTGCTGCCCGGTGCGCTGCGGCGCAATCGCGGCCTCAAGTTCGAGTGCCGCGACACCTACCTGCGGGTGGAGAGAAACGACCTCGACTTCACCAGCTGTTACCGCGAGGGGCAGGTGCTGCGCCTGCCGATCGCCCACGGCGAGGGCAACTACGAGCACTTTCCCGGCGAGCTCGACCGGCTCGAGGCGAACCGGCAGATCGTCTTCCGCTACGTCTCGCCGGAAGGCAAAGACGACGACACCTGGAACGCCAACGGCTCGGCGCGGGCGATCGCCGGCATCGTCAACGAGGGCGGCAACGTCCTCGGGCTGATGCCGCATCCCGAGCGCTGTGCCGAAGAGGTGCTCGGCAACATGGACGGCCTGGGTCTCTTCCAGGGGATCGTGCAACCGGCGGCCCGGTTGGTGGGAGCTGCGCGATGACGGCAGAGGTGAAGGAAGCACAGCGCCCCGAGCCGGTGGTCGACGCCGCGCTCGCCCGCGAGCACGGCCTGACCGCCGAGGAGTTCGCCCGCCTGCAGGGCTTTCTCGGCCGCAATCCCACCCTGACCGAGCTCGGCATCACCTCGGCGCTCTGGTCCGAGCACTGCTCCTACAAGTCGTCGAAGGTCTATCTGCGCGAGTTTCCGACCTCGGGCCCGCGCGTCCTCCAGGGACCTGGCGAGAACGCCGGCGTGGTCGACATCGGGCACGGCTGGGTGGCGGTCTTCAAGATGGAGAGCCACAACCACCCGAGCTTCATCGAGCCGTTCCAGGGGGCCGCGACCGGCGTCGGCGGGATCCTGCGCGACATCTTCACCATGGGCGCGCGGCCGATCGCCTGCATGGATTCGCTGTCGTTCGGCGAGATCGACGCGCCGCGCATGCGCTCGCTGGTCGATGGCGTGGTGCGCGGCATCGGCACCTACGGCAACTGTATGGGGATCCCCACCGTCGGCGGCGAGACGCGCTTCCACGCCGGCTACAACCAGAACATCCTGGTGAACGCCTTCGCCCTGGGCGTCGCCCGCCGCGAGCGGATCTTCAAGGCCAAGGCTTCGGGCCCCGGCAATCCGATCCTCTATGCCGGCAGCCGCACCGGCCGCGACGGCATCCACGGCGCCTCGATGGCCTCGGAGGCGTTCGACTCCGAGAGCGCGAAGAAGAAGCCGACGGTGCAGGTGGGCGACCCGTTCGTCGAAAAGATCCTGCTCGAGGCCTGTCTCGAGGCGATGCGCTCGACAGCGATCGTGGCGATCCAGGACATGGGCGCCGCCGGTCTCACCAGCTCGATCTTCGAGATGGCCTCGCGCGGCCAGGTCGGCTTCGTTCTCGACCTCGACAAGGTGCCGCTCCGCGAGCCCGGGCTCTCGGCCTACGAGATGATGCTCTCGGAGTCGCAGGAGCGCATGGTTCTGGTCGTGAAGCGCGGCCGCGAGGAGGAGATCGCCAAGGTCTACCGCAAGTGGGGTCTCGAGGTGGCGACGGTCGGCGAGCTGCGCACCGGCTCGCGCGCCGAGATCCGTCATCGCGGCAAGGTCGCCGCCGAGATGCCGATCGCGCCGCTCACCGATGACGCGCCGGTCTACGAGCGCCCGGTCGCCGTGCCGGCCGACCTGGCGCGCCGCCAGCAGGCGCCGGAGCTGCCGCCGGTCGAGAATCCCACAGCGACGCTCGAAGCGCTGCTCGCGACGCCGGAGCTCGCCAGCAAAGAGTGGATCTGGCGCCAGTACGATCACACCGTACGCACCAACACGGTGATCGGCCCGGGCGGAGACGCCGCAGTGCTGCGACTCAAGGGGACGCCCTCCGGGCTCGCCATGACCTCCGACGTGAATCCGGTCTACTGCGGGCTCGACCCGCGGCGCGGCGGGATGCAGGCGGTGGCCGAGGCGGTGCGCAACCTCGCCTGCGTCGGCGCCGAGCCGGTCGGGGTGACCGACTGCCTCAACTTCGGCAATCCCGAGAACCCGGAGATCCTCTGGCAGTTTCGCGAGGCCGTGCGCGGCATCTCCGAGGCCTGCCGCGCCTTCGAAGTGCCGGTCATCTCGGGCAACGTCTCGCTCTACAACGAGACGGAAGGGCGCTCGATTCCGCCGACGCCGACGGTGGCGATGGTCGGGGTGATCGACAATTTGGGCGAGGTGCCGGTGGCGCACTTCCGCAAGACCGGCGACCGCATCGTGCTGCTCGGCAAGGATCGCGCCGAGTTCGGCGGCTCGGTCTACCTGCGGCTTCTGCACGGCATCGAGCAGGGGCTGCCGCCGGCGGTCGATCTCGACGCCGAGGCGCGCCTTGCGCGCCTCCTGCGCCAGGCGATCGCTGGCAGCGCGGTGCACACGGCGCACGATCTCTCCGAAGGCGGCCTGGCGCTGGCGCTCGCCGAGGCGTGCATCGGGGGCATCGCGGGGGGCGAGGCGGGACTGGGCGCGCGATTGAAAGTCGATCTTCAGCCGCTCGAGCTCTTCTCGGAGACGCAGGGGCGGGCGCTCGTCGCTGTTGCTCCGGCGCGTCTCGAGCGCCTGATGCGGCTCGCAGAAGACAACGGCGTGCCCGCGATCGAGGTCGGTGAGGTCGGCGGGAGCGATCTCGTCATCGCCGCCGACGGTGCGACGCTGCAGTCGCCGGTCGCACGCCTGCACGAGATCTGGTCGACGGCACTTCCTGCGGCTCTCGGCTTCTAGCAACGGCAACCGACGGCGACTGGAGAGCGAACGGATCATGTGCGGCATTTTCGGCATCGACAACGCGGACGACGCGGCGAACCTCGCCTATCTCGGGCTCTACGCGCTGCAGCATCGCGGCCAGGAGAGCTCCGGCATCTGCGCCTGGGACGGCGAGCGTCTGCACGTCGAGCGCGGCATGGGGCACGTGGCGGAGATCTTTCCTGACAAGGTCCTGGCGCGATTGCCGGGGCGGCGGGCGATGGGGCACACGCGCTATTCGACCGCCGGCTCGTCGGTGGTCGCCAACGCCCAGCCGATCGTGGTCAAGACGTCGATGGGGCCGGTCGGCATCGTGCACAACGGCAACCTCACCAACGCCGCCGCGATTCGCGAGCAGCTCGAATCCGCCGGCTCGATCTTCCAGACCACCAGCGACACCGAGGTGATCCTGCACCTCATGGCCCGCAACCCGCGCGCCGACCTCGTCGAGTCGCTGATGGTCGCCCTGGCGGAGGTCCAAGGGGCCTACTCGCTGCTCGTCATCACCGACAGCTGCCTGATCGCGGCGCGCGATCCGAACGGCTTCCGGCCGCTGGCGATCGCCGAGATGAACGGCTTCCACTGTTTCGCCTCCGAGTCGTGCGCCTTCGACCTGCTGGGGGCGAGGAAGCTGCGCGAGCTCGAGCCCGGCGAGGTCGCCGTGGCGCGAAACGGCAGACTCGAGTCGTTCCGCCTGCCGGAGCGCGCCGCGCCGTCGCGCTGCCTGTTCGAGCACGTCTACTTCGCGCGCCCGGACAGCGTCGTCTTCGGTGACTCGGTGGCCGAGATCCGCCGCCGCCTGGGCGGTCAGCTGGCGCGCGAGGCTCCGGCCGTGGCCGACATCGTCGTTCCGGTGCCCGACAGCGGTCTCTATGCGGCGTTGGGCTACAGCCGCGAATCCGGCCTGCCGTTCGAGCTCGGCATGACGCGCAACCACTACGTCGGCCGGACGTTCATCGAGCCCAAGCAGTCGATCCGCAACTTCGGCGTCAAGGTGAAGCTCAACCCGGTGCGCGGCATCATCGCTGGCCAGCGCGTGGTGCTGATCGACGACTCGATCGTCCGCGGCACGACGTCACGCAAGATCGTCCGCATGATGCGCGAGGCCGGCGCCGCCGAGGTCCACCTGCGGATCTCCTCGCCGCCGACGCGCTGGCCCTGCTACTACGGCATCGACACCCCGCGCCGGAGCGAGCTCATCGCCGCGCAGCAGTCGATCGAGGAGATTCGCGAGTTCGTCGAGGCCGACTCGTTGGGCTACCTTTCGCTCGAAGGTCTGGTCGGTTGCATGGGCGGCGCCAAGGCGAGCTACTGCACCGCCTGCTGGAGCGGCGACTACCGCGTCCCCATCTCCGCCCACGACCGCCGCCAGAGCGAGCTCTTCCCCATCCGCGCGGAAGAGGAGTCGTAGGGGCGGGTTCAGGCCGCGGGTCGGATCTCGACCTGCGGCGCCGCCGCGAGGCGGGCGCTCAACGGCGCCGCGGGCCACTGTCGCTCGACCAGGGCGATCTCGCCCGACCACAGGGCGACGCGCATGCCGGCGCGGGCGATCATGAACAGCTGTTGGGCGAGAAAGAGGACCAGGAGAAGTCTGCCACCTGCCGGCAGAAGGCCCTTGAATCCCAGGTAGAGGGCTGCGATGGCGACGAAGGCTGCCGCCAGCGGCAGCCAGATCGCCAGCACCTGCCAGGGGCGCCGCAGCACGGCGCGCAGCGTGGCGCGGAAGACGCGGACGCCCTTGCGGATGTCGTCGCGCGCGACGCGGATGCGGGCGAGGTCGAGGGCGAGCTGCACCAGCAGGATCGCAAACAGCGCGACCAGGAAGCCAGCGAGGCCGAGCCAGTGCTGCGCCCCCTCGGCGTTGTCGTCGAGGCTGGCGCGCACGGCGAAGATCGGTCCGGCGAGGACGCCCGCGACGAGCAGCGCCGCCGGCGCTGCCGCCAGTCCCATGCGCAGGAAGCGGCCGAAGAAGCGGCCGGCGCCGCGACCGAAGCGATGCGCCATTCGAGCCGGATCGCCGGAGAGCAGGCTCTCGAGCGCGCCGCCGGCGGCGAGGACGTTCCACAGCAGCGTCAGCACGAAGACCAGGGTGAGGAGCTGGGGGAAGCTCTCGAACCAGGCGCGCCCGGAGCGCATCACGTCGCCGAACAGCGGCAGCGAGAAGCGGCGCAGGAACTCGTCCCCGGCGGGGGCATGGGCGAGCGTCCTGTCGAGAAAACGCATCGCCGGATAGAAGGCGACCGCGGCGATCGCGAGGTGCGCGCCCCACAGGAGCAGCACGAGACGCGGGTTGCGGATGGCGTGGCGGAGCGCGACTGCGGTTGCCGTGAGGAGTTTCATGCGACTCACATTCCCAGCAGGGCCATGCCCTGCTGCAGCCAGAAGAGGAAGCCGGTGGCGAGCTTGCGGGCGGCGGCCGGGGCGGGTTCGATGCGGCGCTCGTTGTTCAACCGGTCGGCGTCGAGAGCGAGCTTGGCGTCGGGATCGAGGCGCACCACGAGGAGTTTCTCCGGGCGCTCGAAGACCCATTTCGCCCAGCGCTCCCCGTCGTCCCAGAGCCGCCGCTCGGGCTCCTTGCCTTCGAAAGTGAGCTCGACTTCGACCGGCAGAATCACCTCGCCGCGCTGACGCAGCTCGAGGACGCTGTGGAAATTGCGGCTCTTCGACTCGTCCGCAGCGCGCTCGAGCTCGACGGCCTTCGCCTCGTCGATCTCGACCTCCTTGCCGTCCACGACGACCTTGCCGCGCGCCTGCGCTGCCCTCTCGCTGGTCAGGTCGAGGATCGCCGGATCGAGCACGCCCGGGTCTTCGACCGTCTGGGCGAAGAAGTCGTCGAGGTCGCGCCCGGAGATCTCTTCCGCCACGGCGTAGAAGTCGGCGCCGCGCGGATGTCCGAAGCGGTAGCGCTCGTGGTAGGTCCGCATCACCCGCGCCATGGTCTCGGCGCCGAGGATTCCCTCGAGGGTCTCGAGCATCAGGGCCGGCCGCGCATAGGCGTTGAAGCCGTACTGGCCGCGCGAGAACTTCCAGGCGAGGGTGGCGATCCGGTCGTAGCGGCGCTCGAGGCTGTTCTGTACCCGGTCGGCCTCGACGGCCCCCAACCCCAGGCCGAGGAAGTCGACGAACGAAGCGTCGCGGCCATAGCCCAGCTCCATCACCTTGGCGGTCGAGTAGGTGTTGAAGCCCTCGTCGAGCCAGGCCTCCTCGAACTCGTTGTTGCCGACCAGGCCGTACCAGAACTGGTGCCCGAACTCGTGTACGGTGACGATCTCGGCTTCGCGGAAGCCCTTGCCCGGCCAGAAGTTGAAGGCGTAGCTGGTGCCGCAGTAGATGAGCGTCGGGTACTCGACGCCGTTGGCGCCACCGGCGCCGGGCGCGGGATCGACCAGGGTCAGTGTCGGGTAGGGGTAGGTGCCGTACCAGAGACCGAACCACTTGATCGCGAGCTTCGCCGACGCCAGGTAACGGGCCGCCTGCGGCTCGTGGCCGGGCTGCAGGAGGAGCCGGATCTCGACGTCGCGGAGCTTCACTTCGCCCTCCGTGCGGTCGAGGAGCTTCGCCGTCGCCGCGTATTCGGCGGGTGTCACGTCCTTGTCGCCGGAGAAGCGGTCGCGGATCTCGAGAAAGCGCGGGTCGGCAGTCCAGGCGAAGTCGTGCACGTCGGCCTGCTCGTGCACGTAGGTGACGGTGCCGTCCGGATGCTCGCGACGCGCGGTCTCGGGCCCGGTGGCGCCGACGACGAAGCGCTGCGGGACGGTAATGGCGACCTTGTAGCGCCCGTAGTCGGCGTAGAACTCGGTGTTGGCGTGGTACTGGTGGCAGTTCCAGCCGCTCTTTTCGCGGCCGCGCAGGCCCGCCGGTTCCCAGACGCCGAGCTTGGGAAACCACTGGGTGACGGCGAAGAAGTCTCCCTTGTAGCCGGCGCGGGCGAAGACCTTCGGAGCTCTGGCGTGGAACTCGAGGTCGAGGGCAATCTCGCCGCCCGGTGGCACGGGGGTGGGGAGGAGGACCCGCGCCACGGTGCGATCGTCGGTATTGTCGTCGTCGGGGTGCTCGAAAGTGAGCGTCGGCAGCAGGTCCTCGCCGGTCGCGAGCTTGAGCGACGTGATGTCGGTCCAGCCCCAGCCGTCGGTCTCGGCGCGGTCGCGGCGCAGCTGGCCGCCCGACTCGACGAAGAAGGTGCTGCGGTTGTTGCGAAAGGCGTTCCAATAGAGGTGGAACCAGAGGTCGGAGACGGCGTCCGCCGGATCGGTCGACGGATTCCTCCAGACGATGCGTTCGCGGCCGGTGAGCTCCTTCTTTTCGGCATCGAGGCGCACCTCGATGTCGTAGGAGACGATCGTCCGGGCGCTCTCGGGCAGTTTCGCGGCGAGCGCGGCCGGGAAGGCGAGAAGAAACGCAACGAGGGCGGCGGTCGCGCTGCGGGAGTAAGCGTGCATGGAGGAAGAGAGTCTCCGGTGAGCGTCGAGATCTGTCAAGGCGCAGCGGCGCCCGCGCGGCACTAAGATAGCGCCATCCAGATCGGAGAGCTCATGTTCCTGCCGTCGCGCCGTCGCCTGCCGTTCGCGATCTTCGTCCTGCTGCTGGCCGTGTTCGCCGCGGCGGAACCCGCCGCCGCAGCCCCCGCCCCTGGCGACCACTCCGGCCTGCGTTGGCGGCTACTCGGCCCGTTCCGCGGCGGCTGGGCGACGGCGGTCGCCGGCCTTCCGGGGGAGCCCGCGACCTTTCTCTTCGGCGGCGCTGACGGCGGCGTCTGGAAGACGACCGACGCCGGCGTGACCTGGCGACCGATCTTCGAACGCGGCCGCGCCTCGTCGATCGGCGCGCTCGCGGTCGCCCCGAGCGATTCGAGAGTGATCTGGATCGGCACCGGGCAGGTTCACCAACGCTGGGACGTCGTCTCCGGCGAGGGGCTCTATCGCTCGACCGACGGTGGCGCCACCTGGACGCCGGCGGGCCTCGCCGACAGCCGGCACATCGGCAAGATCTGGGTCGATCCGTCGAACGCCGAAGTCGCCGTCGTCGCCGCACTCGGACATCTCTTCGGCCCCGGCGGCGAGCGCGGGCTCTACCGCACCGAAGACGGCGGCAGGAGCTGGACACAGGTCCTCTACCGCGACGCCGACACCGGCGCGGTCGAGATCGCCGGCGACCCGGCGCATCCAGAGCGCCTCTATGCCGCGCTCTGGCAGGTGCGCCGCCATCCCTGGATGGACTATTTCCAACCGACGCAGGGGCCGGGGACCGCGGTCTACCGCTCGCAGGACGGCGGCCGCACCTGGACGCCTGCCGGCACCGCCGGCTGGCCTCTCGGCGATCTCGGGCGAATCGCGTTGGCGGTGGCTCCCGGAAGCTCCGGACTCAAGGTCTGGGCGGCGGTCTCCGGCAAGGGGCTGTTCACGTCGGAGGACGGCGGTTCGACCTGGACGCTGACCAACGGGGACGGCAGCCTGGCGAACGGATACATGGCGAACCTCGCCGTCGATGCGCAACATCCCGAGACGGTCTGGGCCATGGGCCGCGGACTCCGGAGGTCCGACGATGGCGGCAAGAGCTTCACCATCGCCAAGGGAGCGCCGGGGGGCGACGACTACCACACGCTCTGGATCGATCCGGCCGACAGCCGCCGGATGGTGACCGGCGCCGATCAGGGGGCCGTCGTGACGCTGAACGGCGGCGCGTCGTGGAGCAGCTGGTACAACCAGCCAACGGGTCAGTTCTACCGACTCGCCTCCGATAACCGATTCCCCTACCGGATCTACAGCGGGCAACAGGACAGCGGCACGGTGGCGATCGCCAGCCGCAGCGACTACGGTCAGCTGACGTTCCGCGACTGGCACCCGGTCGGCGGCGACGAGCGCGACGGCGACATCCCCGATCCGGCGAATCCCGACATCGTCTACGGTGCTGGCCTCGGCGGCCGGCTGTCGAAGTGGAATGCGCGCACCGGCCAAGTGCAGAACGTCTCTCCCTGGCCGATTCCCTCGTATGGCGCGCGCCCCGGCAGCACCCGCTACCGCTACAGCTGGATCACTCCGCTGGCCATCTCGCCGCTGCCGCCGCACGCGATCTACCAGGGGGCGCAGGTGCTCTTCCGCTCGACCGACGGCGGCGCGACCTGGAGCACGATCAGTCCTGACCTCACTGGCGCTCTGCCCGGGGCTGCCGGTTGCGAGGGTGATGTGCCCGTGGAGAGAGCGACGGCCTGCGGGTTCGGCGTCATCTTCGCCATCACGCCCTCGCCTGCGGCCGACTCCCAGGTCTGGATCGGCACCGACAACGGCCGCGTGCAGCTGACGCGCGACGACGGGACGACATGGAAAGACGTCACGCCGCCGGGACTCGGCGACTGGAGCAAGGTCAACACGATCGACGCCTCGGCGAGCGATCCGGCGACGGCCTACGTCGCGGCCGATCGCCATCGCCTGGACGAGATGCGCCCGGTCGCCTTCCGCACCCACGACTTCGGAGCGACCTGGAGCGACATCAGCCGCGGACTGCCGCAGGACGAGTGGCTCGGCGTGCTGCGGCAGGATCCGCAGCGGGCAGGCTTGCTCTACGCCGGTACGAATCGCGGGGTCTACGTTTCGTTCGACGACGGGGAGAGCTGGGGCAGCTTGCAGCTCAATCTCCCGACGACGGGGATCAACGACCTGATCGTAGCGGGAGCCGATCTCGTCGTCGCCACCCAGGGTCGCGCCATCTGGGCCCTCGATGTCGTCGAGCCACTTCGGCACCTCGCGAAGGCCGACTCCACGCAGGCGGTCCTGCTGCCGCCGGCCCCGGCGGTGCGCCTGCGTTTCAACCAGAACAAGGACACGCCCATGCCGCCGGAAGAGCCGCGCGGAGAGAATCCGCCAGTGGGCGCCGTGCTCGACTACCTGCTGCCGCAAGCGTCGTCCGGTCCGGTCGTGCTCGAGATCTTCGATGCCGCCGGCGGCAAGGTGCGGCGCTTCGCGAGCGACGAGGTTCCGCAGCGTCCGCGCGACGGCGTCTACTTCACCGGACATTGGCTCGCCGAGGCGAACCTCCCGGGGACGGCGAAGGGGCACCACCGCTTCGTCTGGAACCTTCGCCGGGAACGTCCGCGGGCGCTCGACTATTCGTATTCGATCGCGGCAATTCCCGGCCGTGAGACGCCGCCCGCTCCGGAGGGGGCGTTGGTTGTCCCGGGGAGCTACGAGGTCCGCCTCACGGTGGATGGCGTCGTTTCGCGACAGCCGCTGACCGTTGTCGCCGATCCGCGCGTCGAACGCGCGGCCGCCGAGTACTCCGATCTCGCGGCCTTCGAGGCCGAAGTCGCTCAGTTGCTGGCCGAGTCGGCAGAGTTCGCCGCGGCGATGGGTCGTCTCGACCGGCGCCTGGCCGCGGCTCTTTCGCTCGCCGGCGGTCGTCCCGCTCGCTGGGTCGAAGAGGCGAGGCGGCGGCTGGTCGAAGTGCGCGGCGCTGGCGATCCGGAAGGGGTCAACGGCGACCTCGCGGGCCTGGCGGCCGATCTCGAGAGCGCCGACGCGCCGCCGACCGCGCCGCAACGCCAGGTGCTGGCGGATTGCCGAACGCGTTTGCAGGGCTTCACGGGCCGCTGGCAGGAGTTCGAGCGACGCGAGCTGCCGCGCCTCGAGCGCCGCCTGCCCGCGGTCTAGCTCCGGGCCACGCGGAGGCCCGGCTCAGATCACGCGGTCGCTGCCGCCGTCGACGGGAATTTGCGCGCCGGTGGTCTTCGCGAACAGCTCGCCGGCGAGCTCCGCGGCGAGCTCGCCGACGTCGCGCGCGGTGATCTCGCACCCCAGAAGGTTGCGCCGCTTGTACTGCTCAACGGTGAGTCCGTAGCGGGCGGCCCGCTTCTCCAGCATCTCGGGCGTCCACAGGTCGGTGTCGAAGACGGCGTCGGGGTGCAGGATGTTGACGCGAATGCCGCGCGGCGCGAGCTCGAGCGCGGCGACGCGGGCGAGCTGGACCAGGGCGGCCTTGGAAGCCGAGTAGGCGGCGGCGCCGGGGCCGGGGGCGAGGACGTTGCGCGAGCCGATGACCACCACCGAGGCGCCGAAGGGCGCCAGGGCGAGCAGCGGGGCCGCCGCACGGAGCAGGCGGAAGTTGGCTTCGACGTTGACTTCGAAGGCGCGCCGCCAGAGCTCGTCGGGCAGAGTCTGGATCTCCTCGCCGGCGGCGAAGAAGCCGAGGTTGAGGACCAGAGCATCGAGCCCGCCGAAACAGGCGACGGTGCGGTCGAGCGCGTGACGAATCGTCGCCTCGTCCGTGGCGTCGCCGCGCACCTCGAGGAGGTCGATGCCCGTCGCGCCGAGGGGGAGCCGATCGAATCCGGTGGCCGCGGCGCCGCGGCGGCGCAACGCATCGAGGCAGGCGCGGCCGATACCGCGCGCCGCGCCGCTCACCAGCGCTACCCGGCCAGCGAGCCCCGGCAGGGCGGCCATCGTTTGGAGTTTGGCCTGCTCGAGCGCCCAGTACTCGACTTCGAACAGTTCGGCCGCGGAGGCTGGTCGGTAGCCACCGAGCGCCTGCGCCGCCTGCGCTGCCGCGAGGGTGTGCTGGGCGACCGCGAGGGTGGCGGCGGCGGCGCGCGCCGAATCGCCAAAGCCGACGAGGCCGCCGCCCGGCAGCAGTGCCACTCGCGGAGCGAGGTCGAGCCGTGCGAGAGGCCGGCCCGCAGCGTGGCGATCGAAATAGGCCGCGTACTCGTGTCCGTAGCGCGCCACCGCCGGCGCGGAGCTCTTCGGATCCGTCAGGCAGAGCGGCCATGGTTTGGTGTGCAGTGTGTGGTCGGGCGTGAGCGGCCCGCGAGCCAGCGCGCGGCGGAAGCGGCCGTCGGCGAGAGCGCCGCGGGTCGCCGGGCTGCCGTCGAGGCACGCGACCAGCGGACGTCCGGCGAGCATCGAAACCTCGCAGCGCAGCGCGGCCAGGTCCTGGCTCGTCCAGGCTGCGCGACTGCGGCCAGCCGGCGCCTTGCTCGCGGCGCGTGGCAGGCGACGCCGGGCCCGCTCGACGCTCGCGATCATCCGCTCGTAGCTCTCTCGCGCGCTCGCTCCGAAGGTGAAGAGGCCGTGTCGGAGCAGGACGATCCCGCGCCAGCGCCGGGCGGTGTCGCCGGCGGCGAGCCAGAGGTCGCGGACCTGGCGGGCGAGGTCGAAGCCCGGCTTGGCGTAGGGAACGATGAGGTGGTCTGCGCCCCAGATCTCCCCCGCCAGCCGTTCGCCGTGGCGCGAGTCGAGCACTGCGAGTACCGAGTCGGCATGGGTGTGGTCGATGAACCGCGCCGGCAGGAAGGCGT
>JBPOHI010000019.1:0-52043 GCA_052035735.1 Acidobacteriota bacterium | reverse complement strand
TGATCGCTCCGATCGCGATGGAGAAGGGCGTGCGCTTCGCGATCCGCGAAGGCGGCCGCACCATCGGCGCCGGAACCGTCACCGAAGTGGTCAAGTGATTTCGCAGGACTCGACGGCTTTCGGGTTCTTGAAAGAGTCAGAATCGAGGATTTGGACATGTTGAACGAGAAGATTCGCATCCGCCTGAAGGCGTTCGATTACCGCATCCTCGACACCTCGACCTACGAGATCGTCGATACGGCCCGTCGGACCGGAGCCCGGGTCGTCGGCCCGATTCCGTTGCCGACGCACATCTCGCGCTACACCGTGAACCGCTCGCCGCACGTCGACAAGAAGTCGCGAGAGCAGTTCGAGATCCGTACGCACAAGCGTCTTCTGGACATCTACGAGCCCACGAGCGGTACGGTGGATGCCCTGATGAAGCTCGAGCTGCCCGCCGGGGTGGACGTCGAGATCAAGGCGTTCGGCAAGTAACCCGAAATCACCGCAACCAGGTACAGGGCGAGAGACGAGAGGGCCGGACCATGGATGGAATGCTCGGAAAGAAAATTGGAATGACGCAGGTCTTCACTGCGGACGGAGACACGGTGCAGGTCACCGTCGTCGAAGTGGGCCCTTGTGTGGTGGTGGCGCGCCGCACCGCCGCGAAGGACGGCTATGAGGCCGTTCAGCTCGGGCTGGTAGAGGCCAAGCCGCCGCGGCACGTTTCGAAGCCGCAGCAGGGGCACTTCAAGAAGGCCGGCACCACGCCGACGCGGCGGCTTGCAGAGTTCGAGATCTCGGCCGACGAGGCCTGGGGTCCGGGCGACCAGGTGAAGTGCTCGATGTTCCAGGAGAAGGAGTTCGTGGACGTCGTCGGCACGAGCAAGGGAAAGGGATTCCAGGGCGTGATGAAGCGCCACGGGTTCAAGGGCGGTCGTGCGACGCACGGCTCGATGTTCCATCGTGCCCCGGGCTCGATCGGCGGTTCGTCCTTCCCCTCCCGCGTCTACCCCGGGATGAAGGGGACGGGGCGCATGGGCGGCAAGCGGATCACGACCAAAAACCTTCTGGTGGTCAAGGTGGACGAAGAGAAGAACCTGATCTACCTGCGCGGCTCGGTGCCGGGCGGTGAAAATGGCTACGTCGCGCTGAAGCGCGCGAAGCGCGGCTGAGTCGGCTGAACTGGCTCGGAATGGGAACGCGAGAGGTTGGTAAGCGATGAAGATCGCGGTCAAGAACTTCGACAATAAGCAGGTCAAGGAGCTCGATCTCCCCGCGGAGGTCTTCTCCTATCCTTACAAGGAGCACCTGATTCACGTTGCCGTCCAGGCCTACCTGGCGGGACTGCGGTCGGGTACCCACAAGACCAAGACGCGCAGCGAGGTCTCGGGCGCGGGCAAGAAGCTGTGGAAGCAGAAGGGCACGGGTCGGGCGCGCATCGGCAGCATTCGCAGCCCGCTCTGGCGCAAGGGTGGCACGGTCCACGGACCGGTGCCGCGCGACTACAGCCAGGATCTCTCGACCGGCGAGAAGAAGAACGCCCTCAAGGCGGTGCTCTCTCGGAAGCTGAAAGAGGCACGGATCATCGTCCTCGACAACCTCGAGGTTCCGAGCCACAAGACTCAGGAGCTCGAGGCGATTCTCACCAAGGTGGGGGCCGAGGGCAAGATCCTCCTGGTCGATGCTCGCGACAACCGCAATCTGGAGCTCGCGTCGCGTAATCATCCCGGTTGGAAGACTGTGGATGCGCTGGCAGTCAACGTCTATGACGTCGTCGACCGGCCCTATCTGGTGGTCAGCGAGCAGGCGCTCGCCCGCCTCGTGGAGGTTCTGGGAGCATGAGAATCCAGGAGATCATCCGGCGTCCCCTGATCACTGAGAAGTCGAGTCTGCAGCGGGAGAGCACCAATGTGCTGACTCTCGAGGTGGATACTCGCGCCAACAAGATCGAGATTCAGCGCGCGGTCGAGGCTCAGTTCAAGGTGAAGGTCGCCGAAGTTCGCGTCGCCAAGATGCACGGCAAGGTGCGCCGCCAGGGTCGCTTCGCCGGACGCCGCTCGGACTGGAAAAAGGCCTTCGTCCGGCTGGCTCCGGGTGAGAAGACCATCGACTTCTTCGAAGGCGCGTAAGAAAGAGAGCTCGGGAAGATGGGTATTCGTCAACTCAAACCTACGAACGCATCGAGCCGGTTCCAGAGCTTTCCGGATTTCGGTGAGATCACGCAGAGCCGGCCCCTCAAGTCGCTCACCAGCGGCAAGATGGGCACCGGCGGCCGCAACAACCAGGGCCAGCTGACCAACTGGTTCCGCGGTGGTGGCCACAAGAAGCGGTATCGGGCGATCGACTTCAAGCGCGACAAGCACGGGGTTCCCGGCACCGTCGCGTCGGTCGAGTACGATCCCAACCGCTCGGCGCGGATCGCGCTGGTCCACTATGCCGACGGCGAGAAGCGTTACATCCTCGCGCCAGAAGGCCTCGCCGTGGGGATGGTCGTGGTCTCCGGCGAGAAGGCCGAGATCAACCTCGGCAACTCGCTGCCGCTGCGCCTGATTCCGCTCGGCACGGTGATCCACAACATCGAGCTCAAGCGCGGCAAGGGCGGGCAGATGGTCCGCTCCGCCGGCGCCGGAGCCCAGTTGATGGCCCGAGAGGCGACCCAGGCCCAGGTCAAGCTCCCGTCCGGGGAAGTGCGCCGGGTCCACGTGGAGTGCTATGCGACGATCGGCCAGGTCGGGAATCTCGAGCACGAGAACGTCTCCTACGGCAAGGCGGGTCGGCGGCGCTGGCTCGGCCGGAAGCCGCACAACCGTGCGGTATCGATGAACCCGGTCGATCATCCGATGGGCGGCGGCGAAGGCAAGACTTCCGGCGGCCGGAATCCCTGCACTCCCTGGGGTGTTCCCACCAAGGGCTACAAGACCAGAAACAACAAGCGAACCGATCAGGCGATCGTTCGCCGCCGGGACAAGAAGTAGGAACGGAGAGTCGGCATGGCGCGTTCACTAAAGAAGGGCTACTTCATTGACAAGCATCTCCACGAGAAGGTCGTGGCGATGAATTCGAGCGGCGAGAAGCGGGTCATCAAGACCTGGTCGCGGCGATCCACCGTGATTCCGGAGATGGTCGGTCACACGCTCGCGGTGCACAACGGGACCAAGTTCATCCCGGTGTACGTCAGTGAGAACATGGTCGGCCACAAGCTGGGCGAGTTCTCGATCACGCGGACGTTTCGCGGTCACAGCGGCAAGAAGGCGGCGGAGAAGTCCGTCGCTCCGCGGCCGAAGGCGTAAGGGAGAGACGACATGGAAGCCATCGCGCACCTGCGTCATCTCCAGGCCTCGCCGCAGAAGGTGCGGCTCGTCGTCGATCTCATTCGCGGCATGAACGTGGAGGAAGCGGCAGTCGTTCTGAGGACCACAAACAAGTCGGCCGCGAAGCCGATCGAGAAGTTGCTGAAGTCTGCGGTCGCCAACGCCGAGAATCGCGACCAGAACGTGGACGTCGGCAAGCTCTACGTCAAGGAAGTGTTCGTCGACGGCGGGCCGACGCTCAAGCGGATTCAGGCCAACACGATGGGACGCGCGTTCCGGATCCTCAAGCGGCAGAGCCACGTGACGATCAAGCTCGATACGCGCAAGGCCGGAGCGGATGCCGCAAGGGTCTCCGCGTCGAAGGCACCCGCGAAGTCCCAGAAGGCCGCCAAGCGCAACGCCAAGGGAGGGAAGTAGTCGTGGGTCAGAAAACTCATCCTTACGGATTTCGACTGGTCTACAACAAGACCTGGCACTCCCGCTGGTACGCAGAGGGCGATTACTCGAAGCTCCTTCATTCCGACTTGAAGCTGCGCGCCGATCTGAAGAAGCGCCTCGGTCACGCTGGCGTCTCGGAGATCGACATCGAGCGCGCCGCCGACAAGATGCGGGTGACGATCTACACGTCGCGTCCGGGAATCATCATCGGACGCAAGGGCGCCGAAGTCGACAAGCTCCGCGACGACCTCGCCAAGATGACGGGCCGTGAGATCCACATCAACATCCAGGAGATTCAGCGTCCGGAGCTCGATGCGCAGCTGGTGTCGGAGTCGATCGCCGGGCAGCTCGAGCGCCGGGTTTCCTTCCGGCGCGCGATGAAGAAGGCGATGGAATCCGCTTTCCGGTTCGGTGCGAAGGGCGTGAAGATCATGGTGGCGGGCCGTCTCGGTGGCAGCGAGATCGCGCGCACCGAGTGGTACCAGGAGGGACGTCTCCCCCTGCATACCCTCAAGGCGGACATCGATTATGGCTTTGCCGAAGCGCGGACGACCTACGGTGTCATCGGCTGCAAAGTCTGGGTCTACAAGGGCGATCTTCTCAAGGAGAAGAGCCGCCGTGCGACGGCGTAAAGGAACCGAATCATGTTGATGCCGAAGAAGGTCAAGTTCAGGAAACAGCATCGCGGGCGTCGCGCAGGGATGTCGAAGGGCGGCGACTACATCGCGTTCGGAGATTTCGGTCTGCAGGCGCTCGAGCCAGCATGGGTAACGGCGCGGCAGATCGAAGCTGGTCGAATCGCGATCAGCCGGCACGTGAAGCGCGGCGGCAAGATGTGGATCCGCGTGTTTCCCGACAAGCCGTACACCAAGAAGCCGCTCGAGACCCGAATGGGCAAGGGCAAAGGGCCGCCGGAAGGTTGGGTCGCCGTCGTCAAGCCCGGGCGCATCCTGTTCGAGCTCGAAGGCGTGACCCAGGAAGTGGCCCAGGAGGCGATGAAGCTCGCGGCGCAGAAGCTTTGCATCTTGACGAAGTTCGTCTCGCGCCACAGCGAGCTCAGGTAGAGCCGCAGGAGAAATGAGGAGCGACGCATGAAGATTCAGAGTTTGCGAGAGAAGACCGTCGCCGACCTGCAGGCCAGGGAGAAGGAGCTCGCCGAGCAGCTCTTCGCTCTTCGGCTCCAGAAGGTGGTCGGTCAGCTGGAGAAGCCGGCCAAGATCCGAACCGCCAAGCGCGAGTTGGCACGGGTGCTGACGATCATCCGCGAGAAGCAGAGCGAGGCCTGACAATGAGCACCGTGACCGAAGCGAATACGACTGACCGCGGACGGCGGCAGGAAAAGATCGGCATCGTCGTCAGCAACAAGATGGACAAGACGGTCGTCGTCGAAGTCGAGAAGACGATCACTCACCGCCTCTATCATCGCTACCAGAAGCGGACGTCGAAGTTCTACGCCCACGACGAGAAGAACGTCTGCACCGTCGGTGACCGGGTGAGACTGGTCGCGACCCGTCCGCTGTCGAAGCTCAAGCGCTGGTCCGTCAGCGAAGTGCTGAAGAAGGCCGGGGAGATCTAGTCATGATCCAGATGGGCACCATCCTCGAGGTGGCTGACAACTCCGGAGCCAAGAAGGTCTCATGCATTCACCTGCGTGGCGCCCTCGGCCAGTACGGTCATCTGGGAGACGTGATCACCGCTTCCGTCAAGGAGGCGACTCCCGACGGCACGGTCAAGAAGGGCGCAGTCGTCAAGGCCGTGATCGTTCGTACGGTCCACGCCCAGAAGCGGCGCGACGGAAGCTATATCCGCTTCGACACGAACGCGGCGGTTTTGATCAACGACAACCGCGAGCCGATCGGAACCCGCGTTTTCGGGCCGGTAGCGCGTGAGCTCAGAGAGAAGAAGTTCATGAAGATCATCTCTCTGGCGCCGGAAGTCATCTGAGGGAGCCGCGCGAGCGGAGACAAGCGATGAAGAAGACGAAGATCAAGAAGAACGACCAGGTACTGGTGATCGCTGGCAAGGATCGCGGCTCGAAGGGCAAAGTCCTGAGAGTCTTCCCGGCACGGGAGCTCGCGATCGTCGAACGGGTGAACATGGTCAAGCGCCACACCCGCCAGAACGCGCAGAAGGGCATCCAGGGCGGTGTCCTCGAGAAGGAAGCGCCGATCCGCCTGTCGAACCTCATGCTGATCGATCCCAACAGCGGGAAACCGACGCGCGTAGGGCGCCTCCGCCAGGCGGATGGGACCGGAGTACGCGTCGCCAAGAAGAGCGGCGCTACTCTGAACTAGGAGTCGAGTGATCATGGCGAAACCGAAGACGCAGGGCGATGCGAAGGAGAAGGCGCAGGACAGCGGGCCGAAGAGGCCGACGCCGGAGGGCTACGAGCCCAGGCTGCGCAAGCAGTATCAGGACGATGTCGTCCCGAAGCTGAAGCAGGAGTTCGGTATCGAGAACGGCATGGCCGTCCCCCGGCTCGAGAAGATCGTGATCAACATGGGGCTCGGAGAGGCCATCCAGAACATCAAGATCCTCGACGATGGCGTGACCGAGCTCGCCGCGATCGCCGGCCAGCGTCCGTCGGTGCGTCGTTCGCGTAAGTCGATCGCGCAGTTCAAGTTGCGCGAAGGGATGCCGATCGGCTGCAGCGTCACGCTGCGCGGTACGCGGATGTGGGAGTTCATGGATCGTTTCGTGAGCATCGCGCTGCCTCGCGTCCGGGACTTCAAGGGCGCGCCGACGAAGAGCTTCGACGGGCGCGGGAATTACACGATGGGCATTCGCGATCACCTGATCTTCCAGGAGATCGATATGAACAAGGTCGAGCGGCCGAAGGGGATGAACATCACCTTCGTCACGACCGCTGAGAACGACGAGCAGGCGCTGCATCTGCTGCGCGGCCTCGGCGTTCCGTTCGCTAGGAACTAAGGGGGAACGCGTGGCGACTGACGCCAGAATTGCCAAGACCAAGATCACGCTGAAGTTCAACAAGCTTCGTCAGCGCAACCGTTGCAAGCGCTGCGGCCGCCCGCGCAGCTTCATGCGGAAGTTCGGACTGTGCCGCATCTGTTTCCGAGATCTCGCTCGTCAGGGTTACCTCCCGGGCGTCATCAAGGCGAGTTGGTAAGGAGAGACCTATGAGCAACATGGATCCGGTTTCGGATCTTCTCGCGCGAATCCGAAACGCCCATCTGGCCAAGCACGACCGGGTCGATGTTCCGACTTCCCGACTCAAGACCGAAGTCTGCAGGATCTTGAAGGAAGAGGGCTTCATCAGGAACTTCAAGCTGGTGGAATTGCCGGAGAGCCAGCCGGTCTCGGTCCTGCGGGTTTTCCTCGAATACGACGACGAAGGTGCGCCGGCGATCAGTCATCTGCAGCGCATCAGCAAGCCGGGTCGCCGCGTCTATCGCGGCGCGGACGACATCAAGCCGGTCCTGAACGGCCGCGGCATCGGTGTCATCTCGACCAATCAGGGGCTGCTCTCGGACCGGCAGGCGCGCGATCGCCGGCTCGGTGGCGAAGTCCTCTGCGAGGTCTGGTGAGAAAGGGTCTTTAGTCATGTCGCGAGTTGGAAGAAGGCCGATCGACGTCCCCAAGGGGGTCAAGATCGTCGTGTCCGATGGGAGATTCGTCGCCGAAGGTCCGAAGGGACGCGTCAGCCAGGCGCTGCTCGAGGGTTTTCCGGTCAACGTCGAGAACAACGTCGTGACCGTCGGGCGATCCGGTGAGACCGGTCCGGAGCGGGCGAAGCACGGTCTGCTGCGCGCCCTGCTCGCCAACGCCGTGCTCGGTGTTTCGGAGGGATTCAGTCAGGGTCTCGAGATCACCGGCGTGGGCTACAAGGCCGAGCTTCGCGGCAGCGAGGTGCATTTCGCTCTCGGCTATTCGCATCCGGTCGTCTTCAAGGTTCCGGAGGGAATCAAGATCGAGATCGACAAGGCGAACAAGATCATGGTGACCGGAGCGGATCGTCAGCTCCTCGGCCAGGTCTGCGCCGAGATCCGCCGGCTGAAGCCGCCAGATCCGTACAAGGGCAAGGGAATCAAGTTCACCGGCGAAGTGATTCGTCGCAAGGTCGGCAAGGCCGGCGCCAAGTAAGGCGCGAGCGAAGCAGGAAGGGGAGCACGATGGCGGATCTGGTACGCAAGAAGGTCATGGAAAAGGCGTCGCGGAAGAAGCGGGCGCATCAGCGGCTTCGACAGAAGCTCGCGGGCACTCCCGAACGGCCGCGTCTTTCGGTATTCAAGAGCGCGAAGTACGTCTACGCGCAGGTGATCAACGACGAGACCGGCCACACGATCGTCTCCGCTGCGTCGATGGAGCCCGCCCTGAAGGGGCTGATCGAGGGCGGTGCCGCGACCATGGCGGCCGCCAAGGCCGTCGGCGAGGCGGTCGCGGAGCGCGCGCTCGCCAAGGGAATCCAGCAGGTTGTGTTCGATCGTGGCGGATACCTCTACCACGGCAAGGTCAAGGAGCTGGCCGAGGCGGCACGCGCCAAAGGCCTTCAGTTCTAAGCCGCCAGCGACGAGACGAGGAGAAGAGCTTTGGCCAGGGATTTCGAGCAGGAAAGCGAGTTTGTTGAGCAGGTCGTCCACATCAACCGGGTGACCAAGGTCGTCAAGGGCGGCAAGAACTTCTCCTTCTCCGCTTTGGTGGTGATCGGCGATGGCCATGGCCGCGTCGGTTACGGCGCCGGTAAGGCGAAAGAGGTTCCGATGGCGATCCGCAAGGGGATCGAAGTCGCCAAGAAGCGGCTGATCCAGGTGCCGATGAAGGGGAACACGATCCCGCACGAAGCCTTGGGAGAGTTCGGCTCCGGACGGGTGCTGATCAAGCCTGCGTCGGCAGGTACCGGCGTGATCGCCGGTGGGCCGGTGCGGGCGGTGGTGGAGGCCGCGGGAATCGCGGACATTCTGACCAAGTCCCTGGGCTCTGCGAATCCGGCCAACGTCGTCAAGGCGACCTTCGCAGCGCTGCTGATGCTTCAGGGCAAGCCGCGCAAGGGCGCTCCGGTGGAAGTCGCAGCGACGCCGGCGTCCTGATCGGACGCCCGGCCATCGCCCAAACGCATCGCCGCCGTCAGCTGAACCGATAGAAGTGCAGGTTCGAGAGAGGTAGCTCTAGCATGAAGAAGAAGACGATTCGAATTCGCCAGGTGAAGGGCACGATCGGCGCCCGCGAGACCCATCGCGAGGTGCTGCGCGGCCTGGGGCTGCGGCGCATCCGTCACGAAGTCGTTCGCGAAGACACGCCGGCAGTCCGCGGCATGATCGCCAAGATTCCCTATCTCGTCGAGTTGGTCGAGGACGCAAAATGAAACTGCACGAGCTTCCCCCCGCCCCTGGCAGCAAGCATTCGCGCAAGCGCGTCGGTCGCGGTCCGGGTTCCGGCCTCGGCAAGACCGCCGGCAAGGGTCACAAAGGCGGTCAGTCGCGCTCCGGGTACAGTCTCCGGCCGGGATTCGAGGGCGGTCAGATGCCGCTCGTTCGCCGAGTTCCGAAGCGGGGATTCACCAACGAGTTCCGGGTGGAGTATGCGGTGGTCAACGTCGGCGTCATCGCGACGCTCGGCAAGGCCGTGACGCCGGAGCTGCTGGCTGAGCGCGGCCTCGTCCACCCCGGCAAGAAGGTCAAGGTCCTGGGAGACGGCGAGCTGCAGGCCGCCGTGACGGTTACCGCCCACAAGTTCAGCAAGTCGGCGCGCACCAAGATCGAAGCGGCCGGCGGACGCTGTGAGGAGCTCGCTTCGTGATCGAAAGCCTGCGCAATATCTTCGCGATCCCCGATCTGCGCAAGCGCCTGATGTTCACTTTCGGGCTGCTCGCCGTCTATCGGATCGGCTGTCATATTCCGACGCCTGGGGTGGACCCGCAAGCCCTGCTCGAGTTCATGACGTCCATGCAGAGCACCTTCCTCGGGTTCGTCAACACCTTTACCGGAGGGAGCCTGCAGCGGGTCGCCGTGTTTGCGCTGGGCATCATGCCCTACATCACCTCGTCGATCATTCTGCAGCTGCTGACGGTGGTTTGGCCGTATCTCGAGAAGCTCTCCAAGGAGGGCGAGCTCGGGCGGAAGAAGATCACCCAATACACGCGCTACGGAACGGTTCTGGTGTCGATCATCCAGTCCACGGGTATCGCGCTCTTTCTCGAGAAGACGACGACTCCGGGCGGCGCCGCGCTGGTTCCGACGCCGGGTTGGGCCTTCCGGTTGCTGACGATTCTGACGCTGACCACGGGTTGCGCCTTCATCATGTGGCTCGGAGAGCAGATCAGCGAACGCGGGATCGGCAACGGCATCTCGTTGATCATCTTCTCCGGCATCGTGGTCGGACTGCCCAGTGCCGTCGCTCACACCCTGTCGGGTATCCGGTCGAACGAGCTGTCGCTGATCGGCATCTTGATCCTCGTCGTCTTCATGGTGTTCGTCGTCGCCTTCATCGTCTACATGGAGAGGGCGCAGAGGCGGATCCCGGTGCAGTACGCCAAGCGTATGGTCGGGAGAAAGGTCTACGGCGGGCAGAGCACCTACCTGCCGCTCCGGGTCAACACCGCAGGCGTCATTCCGGTGATCTTCGCAAGCTCG
Organism: Acidobacteriota bacterium; assembly: GCA_052035735.1. Lineage (GTDB taxonomy): Bacteria > Acidobacteriota > Thermoanaerobaculia > Multivoradales > JAGPDF01 > JAGPDF01. The sequence continues at coordinate 41,722 of JBPOHI010000019.1, read as the reverse complement.
CTGATGGCGCTTCCGGCCACCGCGGCGCAGATGTTCCAGGCGCCGTGGCTGCAGAAGATCGCCGATCAGCTGGCATGGGGGCAGCCGCTGCACTACCTGCTCTACGTCGTCGGGATCATCTTCTTCAGCTACTTCTACATCTCGATCATCTTCAACCCCAGCGACCTCGCCGAGAACATGCGCAAGTACGGGAGCTTCATTCCCGGCATCCGCTCGGGCAAGCGCACGGCGGAGTACATCGACAGGATCCTCACCCGGATTTCGCTGGTCGGGGCCGCCTATCTCGCCCTGGTCGCGATTCTCCCGGACTTCCTGCTCAACGGCATCAAGATGCAGAACCTGCCGTTCATCGGGCCCGCGATCGATCCCTACCTGCCGAAGTTCATCACCGAGGGCATGGGAATCCAGTTTTACTTCGGCGGCACCTCCCTCCTGATCGTGGTCGGAGTCGCCATGGACACGCTGCAGCAGATCGAGAGCCAGCTGGTAATGCGCAACTACGACGGCTTCCTGAAGCGCGGAAGGATCAAGGGACGCCGTGGCTGAAGCGGTTCGGTCCGGCGGTCTGCGCGCGGTCCTCCTCGGCGCGCCGGGGAGCGGCAAGGGCACCCAGGCGGAGTTTCTCGCCGCGGCGGTCGGCGTGCCGGCGATCTCTACCGGAGCGATGTTGCGGGACGCAGTCGCGATGGGATCGGCTCTGGGCGCCAAGGTCGAGGGAATCATGGCTGCCGGCGGTCTGGTGGACGATGGGCTGATGGCCGAGGTCGTGCGGGAGCGCCTCTCGCGCTCCGACGCAGCGAGCGGCTTTCTGCTCGATGGTTACCCGAGGACGACCGGGCAGGCGGCGACGCTGGACTCGATTCTCGGCGAGCGCCAGGAGACACTCGACGTCGTGCTCATGCTGGACGTCCCGGAGCCGGTGCTGGTCGAACGGGCGATCGCCCGACAGCGCGCCGACGATCGCGAAGAGGTCGTTCGCGAGCGCTTGCGGGTGTACAGGGAGAAGACCGAGCCCCTCGTGGCGCACTATGACCGCCGCGGCCTGCTCCGGCGGGTGAACGGCGAGCGCAGTGTCGGCGAGGTCACCTCGGCGATTCTCGCTGCGCTGGGGAGGTCCTCCTGACGATGGTCCTCAAGACGCCGGGGGAGCTGGAGCTGATGAACGAGGCCAATCGCATCGTCCACCAGGTTCTGTCCGGCCTCGCGGAACGGGTGGGTCCGGGAGTCACGACCCGCGAGCTGGATCGCTACGCCGAGAGGGCCATCCGGGAAGCCGGAGGGGTGCCGGCCTTCTTGAACTACAAGGGCTATCCGGCGACCCTCTGCACCTCGATCAACGAAGTGATCGTCCACGGGATCCCGGACGAGACCGTTCTCCGGGACGGCGACATCATCGGGATTGATTGTGGAGTGGTATATAAGGGATACTACGGAGACGCTGCCAGAACCTACGCCGTCGGGGCGGTCTCTCCCGCGGCGCAGCGGCTGATGTCCGTGACGAAGCGGGCGTTGGATCTGGCGGTCGAGGAAGTCCGTCCGAACAAGCGCCTCTCCGACATCGGACACGCGGTTCAGGCCTACGTCGAGTCGGAAGGTTTTTCCGTGGTGAGAGATTTCGTCGGGCACGGCATCGGCACGGCCCTGCACGAGGATCCGCAGGTTCCCAACTTCGGGGAGCCGGGGCGGGGTCCGAAGCTCAGGCCAGGGCTGGTGATCGCCATCGAACCGATGGTCAACGCCGGCTCGCCGGGAGTGAAGGTCGACAAGGACGGCTGGACTGCACGGACGGCGGACGGTTCGCTCTCGGCGCATTTCGAGTATTCGGTGGCGGTCACCGATCACGGCGCCAGGATTCTCGGCGTCGGGGCCGCCTGAAGCACCGGCATTCAGGAAAAAGACGAGGAAGAGAGTTTGTCCAAGGAAGACGCGATCGAAGTCGAAGCGACGGTGATTGAACCGCTCCCCAACGCGATGTTCAAGGTGGAGCTGGAGAACAAGCACCAGGTGCTGGCTCATATTTCGGGAAAGATGCGGAAGCACTTCATCCGGATCCTCCCCGGTGACAAGGTCCTGGTCGAGTTGTCGCCCTACGACCTGTCGCGCGGGCGCATCGTTTACAGATTGAAGTAACGCCGGTTTCAGGGAAGTTCTCGAGAGGTAGCGATATGAAAGTTCGGTCTTCAGTCAGACGGATCTGTCCGAAGTGCAAGATCGTGCGCCGCGCGGGCGTCGTGCGGGTGATCTGCGACAACCCAAAGCACAAGCAGCGGCAAGGGTAAGGGACGACGATGGCGCGTATTGCAGGGGTGGACCTCCCCCAGAACAAGCAGGTCTGGGTTGGCTTGACGTACATTCACGGTATCGGCCGGGCGCGCTCGCGCAAGATCCTCGTGGCGGCCGAAGTCGATGCGGTGACGAAAGTGCGCGATCTCTCCGAAGAGGACGCCCAGCGCATCCGCAAGATCATCCAGGAAGAGGGCCGGGTGGAGGGCGACCTGCGCAAGGAGGTCTCCCAGAACATCAAGCGCCTGATGGAGATCGGCAGCTACCGCGGCATCCGGCACCGCCGGGGCCTGCCGGTGCGCGGCCAGCGCTCCAACACCAATGCGCGCACCCGCAAGGGACCGCGCAAGGCGACCGTTTCCACCAAGAAGAAGCTGACCAAGAAGTAACGAGGGATCGAGATGGCCAAAGAATCAGCAGCATCCGCGGGCAAGGAAAAGAAGGGCGCCAAGAAGAAGGACAAGCGCGTCGTACCGCACGGTCTCGCGCACATCCAGGCGTCGTTCAACAACACCCTCGTGGCGATTTCGGATCCGGAAGGGAACATCCTGACCTGGTCTTCGGCCGGACGCATCGGCTTCAAGGGCTCCCGCAAGGGCACCCCCTTCGCGGCGCAGGTCGCCGCCCAGAGCGCGGGCAACCAGGCGAAAGACATGGGCATGCGCTCGGTCGATGTGCAGGTCCGGGGCCCCGGTTCGGGTCGCGAATCGGCGATCCGGGCTCTGCAGGCGAGCGGCATCGACATCAAGTCGATCCGCGATGTCACCCCCATTCCGCACAACGGCTGCCGCGCCCGCAAGCGTCGGCGAGTCTGACCGGAAGGCGATCCGCCGGATCGCGCGGACCTTCCGAAGGAAAGCCTCGGCCAGACAGGTGTGCTGTCGCCGCCGATGGGCGTCTTCCTTGAACTGAAATCTCCGTAGCAGCGGAGAGAAGACGAGCGCAGGAGAGTTTCCATGGCAAGGTATACCGGTCCGGTCTGTCGGCTGTGCCGACGTGAACGCATCAAGCTGTTTCTGAAGGGCGATCGCTGCTTCAAGGAGAAGTGCGCGATCGAGAAGCGTGCCTATCCGCCCGGCCAGCACGGCCAGCGGCGAGGACGCCGCGCGGTCGGGTACGGCCTGCAGCTGCGCGAGAAGCAGAAGGTCAAGCGCATCTACGGTGTACTCGAGCGTCAGTTCCGGCTCTACTTCGCCGAGGCCGATCGCCGCAAGGGGATCACCGGCGAGAACCTCCTGGTCATGCTCGAGCGTCGTCTCGACAACGTCGCTTTCAGCCTGGGCTTCGCCTCGTCGCGCAACCAGGCGCGCCAGCTCGTCCGCCACGGCCACATTCTGGTCGACGGCAAGAAGACCACGATCCCTTCGTACCAGGTTCGCGCCGGGCAGACGATCTCCGTCAAGGAGTCGAGCCGGAAGAACGAGCTGATCCGGGCGTGCCTCGAGTCGGCGACCGGGAGAGGCGTACCGGAGTGGCTGTCGCTCTCCGCCGAGACGTTCACCGGCAAGGTCCAGTCGCTCCCGAAGCGTGAGGACATCAAGGTTCTGATCCAGGAACAGCTGATCGTCGAGCTCTACAGCCGCTAAAGCGGCGTCATCGATTCGTAAGGAGCCACATGATGCTTTGGAAGGGATTCCAGCGCCCCAAGCGCGTTGACATCGAAGCGGAGACCTTGACCGGGACCTACGGCAAGTTCTCGGCGCAGCCGTTCGAGCGTGGCTTTGCCACGACCGTCGGCAATGCGCTGCGCCGCTGCCTGCTCTCGTCGATCGAAGGCGCAGCCATTACCTCCGTGCAGATCGAGGGTGTGCTGCACGAGTTCTCCTCGATTCCCGGAGTGCAGGAGGACGTCACCAACGTCGTACTGAACCTCAAGCAGATTCCGGTCAAGCTGCACAGTGAGGAAGAGAAGATCCTCACCATCGACGTCAAGGGTCCCCGCGACGTCACCGCAGGAGATCTGATCGGCGATCCGTCGGTGGAGATCTGCGATCCGAGCGTTCACATCGCGACTGTCAACGGCGAGGGGCGTCTCCGGCTGCAGGTGCAGATCCGCCGCGGTCGCGGTTATGTCACCGCGGACAAGAACTTCGACGAGGCACTCGGGCTCGGCTGGATTCCGCTCGACTCCGTGCACAGCCCGGTGAAGAGGGTGAACTACCGCGTCGAGGCGGCTCGCTTGGGCAGGATCACCGACTACGAGAAGCTGACCCTCGACGTCTGGACCAACGGCACCGTCACTCCCGAGGAGTCGGTTTCGCTCGCTTCGACGCTGCTCAAGGACCATCTGGCGATCTTCATCGCGGCAGAGGAGACCCTGCGCGGTGACGCGGCCGGTTCCGGACAGGACCTGACCGGAATGGATGCGGTTCTCGGCAAGAACCTGGAGGAGTTCGACCTCTCGGTGCGGACGGCGAACTGTCTCAAGAACGCCAACATCCAGACGGTACGTGAGCTGGTCTCGAAGTCGGAGCGCGAGATCCTCGAGATCAAGAACTTCGGCAAGAAGTCGCTCGAAGAGCTGCAGGAGCTGCTGGAACGTCTCGGCCTCTCCTTCGGCATGACTGGATCGGCCGGCGCTGCAGGCGCCGGCGGGTCTTCCAGTGCGGGCTTCGGAGCGTAAGGGGAATCGAAAATGCGTCACAACATGGCACACAGAAAACTCGGACGGACGGCGTCGCACCGTGTGGCGATGTTCCGCAACCAGCTGGCATCGCTGGTGATGACGGAGCGCATCGTGACCACGCTGCCGAAGGCCAAGGAGCTCCGGCCGATCGCCGAGAAGGTCATTACCAAGGCGAAGCACGGTTCGGTGCACGACCGTCGGATCGTCGGCCGCTGGCTGCTCGATCGCGACCACATCCAGAAGCTGTTCGATGTCATCGCGCCGCGTTTCGCGACCCGCGAAGGCGGTTACCTGCGGATCGTCAAGCTCGGCGCCCGGCAGGGTGACGGCGCCGAGATGGCCGTCCTCGAGTTCGTCGACTTCGAGATGAAGAAAAAGTCCGCAGCGCCGGCGCCGGAGGCCAAGGGCAAGAAGGCCAAGGGCGGCGACGCGGAAGCTGCGGGCGAGGCCGGCGGCGAGGAGAAGGCCGCGAAGCCGAAGAAGGAGAAGGCACCGGCGGCGAAGAAGCCGGCGGTGAAGAAGTCCGCGGACCGCGGCGGCTCGGCTCCCAAGGCCAAGACCACCAAGGCCCCGAACGCAGCCCCCAAGAAGACCTCCGCCCCCAAGAAGGTTGGTGGCGGTTAAACCAGCAGTTCTCTTCGCTTCACTCCTGTTGTACCCAGGCCGGCGCCATACGCCGGCCTTTTTTTTTGTCCGTGAGAGAAGCTCCGAGACGAGCAGTGGCACTCGGGAACTCGCGACGGCGAGCTGGAACGCGCCTGGGAGAGCGCTTGCCGGGGCGCTGGCCGACCGCGCGACCACGCTCGAAGCGTTCTCGGGCCTGTAAGAGTCGCTGGAGATCGTCGTAGGTGAGGAGAGCCTTGTCGGAGGTCGGCACTCGACCTGCGGAGGGCATTTCGAAGTCTGCGGGAGGCGAACTTGAAAGTCCTGTTTCTCGACTCGAAGGGGCATCTCCGCAACGGATGGTGGATCTCCGTCTTCATCGCCGTCTTCCTGCTCAGTCGTCAGCTGTACAAGCCGCTGGCACAAACGCTGAGGCAGGCTGACCTGCCCGAGGCCGTGTTGGAACCTTTGCGCGTCCTTCTCGTTCTGGCGGTCACCTGGATCTGCACGCTCTTCCGGCGGGAGCCCCTCTCGAGCGTCGGCTTGCGCTTCGGCGGTCGCTGGATTCTCGAGAGCAGCCTGGGAACGCTGTTCGGTGCCGCCTCGATGTTGCTCATCGTCGGGCTGATCTGGGCGGTGGGCGGCGTGCGCCTGGAGTTCGAGCCCGCTCGCAGCGCCGGAACTCTGACCCTCGGTCTGGCACTGTTCTTTAGCGTCGCTCTTTTCGAGGAGCTCCTGTTTCGCGGTTTCGTGTTCCAGCGTCTGATCGACGGTGTCGGTGCCGCGCCGGCTCAGGGGGCGCTGGCGCTACTGTTCGCGTGGGCCCATTGGGACAATCCAGGCATGCAGAGCACCACGCAAGTCGTCGCGATGCTCGACCTCGCGCTCGGAGCGATCATGCTCGGTCTCGCCTTTCTGCGCACCCGAAGTCTGGCTCTTCCAGTCGGACTTCACTTGGGTTGGAACTGGGCGCAGGGCCATCTTCTCGGCTTCGGGGTCAGCGGCGTCGACTACCCAGGCTGGTTTCGCCCGGTATTCACGGGCTCACCGCTGTGGCTCACCGGCGGCGAGTTCGGTCCGGAGTCCAGTGTCTTCGCCGTGATGGTGGATCTCATCGTGATCGCGGCACTGTGGAAGTGGCGAGGCACGGCAAGAGACAGAGAGCCGGGGCTTTCGGCCGGACCGCCGTCGCCCGTTGGCGGCGAGTGCTGAGGAACAGGCGACAGCCGCCGTCTGCCATGAGGCCGGGCCACCGGTACCACCGACCCGGAAGATGACGGGACGTCTCGTGGCGACCCAGGCAGCAGAGAAGGCCGAGATTGTCCCAGGTACGAAGGGTTCCGCCCGGGGCGCAAAGGTCGCGGTGCTGCCGCTCCCAAGGCGAAGACCACCAAGGCCCCGAACGCCCCCAAGAAGACCTCCGCCCCCAAGAAGGTCGGTGGCGGTTGGACCAGCAGTTCTCTTCGCTTCACTCCTGTTGTACCCAGGCCGGCGCCATACGCCGGCCTTTTTTTTGTCTTCAGTGGCCCCCGATTTCGATGGTTGCGGTAATGTTGGATCAAGACCAAGTGACGTTGAGCAGGGGTAGGGACTGCAGGACCCGCACCGGGAAAGGGGCCCCCCGTGACTGGATCAGTTCGACTCTTTCGCGACGCCAGGCATCGCTGGACAGCGCTCGCCGCTGCCTTGGCTTGGGCCGTGGCGCTGGTCGGATGCGCCGGGCTCGCTCCGGTGCACGCCCAGGCGTCCGGTCCGGAGTTCCAGATCCACAGCTACACCACGGACTATCAGGGGCACCCTGCGGCGGCTTCGGATCCTGCAGGTGGCTTCGTCGTGGTCTGGGATAGCGAGGCGCAGGATGGCTCCGGGCGCGGCGTCTTCGCCCAGCGTTTCACTGCCGACGGCACGCCGAGTGGTGGGGAGGTGGCGGTCAACTCCTTCACCACGCTTGCACAGGGCGTCCCGGCGGTGGCGGCCGACGGCGCCGGCAACTTCGTCGTCACCTGGACGAGCTATCAGCAGGACGGCAACGGTGCCGGCGTCTTCGCGCGGCGTTACGCCGCCGGCGTCCCTCAGGGCGAGTTCCAGGTCAATTCCTTCACGACGGGCGACCAGAAGGGCGTCGGCATCGCCGCCGATCCGGGCGGCGACACTGCCGTGGTCTGGTGGAGCGCCGGGCAGGACGGCTCGGGTTCGGGAATCTTGACGCGCCGGTTCGACGGTGCGGGCCTGCCGGTTCTGGGAGAGCAGTTGGTCAACTCGTTCACCTCCGGAACCCAGTGGTTTCCCACGGTGGCCGCGCTCGGCGGTGGCGAATTCGTCGTCGCCTGGGAGACCAGCGGTCAGGACGGCAGCGGCTACGGCATCGTGGCCCGTCGACTCGACGCGTCCGGAGTTCCGATCGGGTCCGAAATCGCGGTCAACAGCTTCACGACGGGGGAGCAAAGCCGCCCGGTGGTCGCCGCCGACCCTGCCGGGGGCTTCGTCGTGGTCTGGACGAGCACGGGCCAGGACGGCTCGGGCGACGGGGTGTTCGGCAGGAGCTTCGACGCCGCGGGGCTACCCCAGGGCAGCGATTTCCGCATCAACCAGCAGACTGTCGGCGGCCAACGCGAGCCGGCGATCGCCGGCGATGCCAGCGGCGGCTACCTGGTGACTTGGCAGAGCTTCGACGGCGACAACGACGGAATCTATGGGCGCTACCTCTCGGCCGATGGCGTCCCCGCGAGCGACGAGTTCCAGGTCAACAGCTTCACGACGAACTACCAGACTCGCCCCGCCATCGCTCCGGCGGGTGCCGGCGAGTTCCTGGTCGTTTGGGAGAGCAATCTTCAGGACGGGTCCAGCCTGGGCATCTACGGCCAACGCACCCGCCGCGGGCTTTTCCTCGACTCCTTCGAAAGCTCAGATCTATGCGCCTGGAGCACGGCGGTCGGCGGGGGAGTCTGCCCCTAGTTTCCATCGTGTGCCGCCCCCAACCTCTGCTCGGGGTCCTGACCGGCCCGTCTCCCATGGGTGCTCGCTGATACGCGCTCCGCGCGATCTGACTCCATACCGAGCCCTCGGTCCGGCCACCCCTCGTCGGGAGATTTGCGAGAGAAGCACTGCGGCGGAGGTCTTGAGCGCCGCGAGGCGGGCTCTGGCGCTCGGGAAGATGGCGTAGCCGAGCTGCTTCACTTCTCGCGAAGCCATCTTCCCGAGTGCCGGAGACCGCCACCCACTGGAGAATCGGCTGGCACCTTTCAGCAGCACCTTTCAGCACCTTTCAGCAGCCGAGTACCTCAGGCAATCGGACTAGGACGCCTCAATCCTGCGCTGGGGCCTCCGGCAAGGGCTCATCGAGCCAAGGTCTGCGAATGAGGGCCTGGACGGCGGGTGAATCGCCCCATTCGCGAAGAAACAGGGTCGAGATCTCCTGGCCGCCCTCGACGAGCCCCATCGCTTCGAGAACTCCCGCGTATTGCATCACGATGCACAAGTAGGCCGGGCGACAGGGTTGGCCGCATCCGATGAAGTTGTCGACCGCGAGTTCGGCGTACATCCGGGCCCGTTGGTGGTTCGCACTTCCCGACTCGCATCCGCTTGCGTAGATGTGCGCGAGGTGGATCATTCCCTCGGAAGACTCCAGGCTCTTCTCTCCAAATAGCTGTTCCCGAAGCTTGAGGGCATCCTCGTAGAGTGAGATCGACGCCTCCAGATCCTTGTTCTGGCAGGCGAGCGAACCCAACTCCTCGAGAACCCGAAAGAGCTCGGGTGAAGGCTCGCCGAGCCGTTCCAGACGGACTCTGGCCTCCTGCATGAGCGCGAGCTTGGGCTCGTAGCGATCGAGATCCTCGATCAGCCGCAGGCGAGCGGACCGGGCGAAGAAACGCGCATCGACCGCCGGTCCCTGGCATGCGCGCCAGGCAGCGCGAATGCGGTCCAGCGCGGCCGGGAGGTCCGCGACGCTCTGGGCCAATCGAGCCGCCGGCCGCAGGAGCTCGAGGCAGGCTACGTCCTCCTTACTGAGCTTTTCCGGCCAAGTGGACGCCGGGAGCGATTCGCCCGACGCACTTCGAACAACGAGGAGTGGAAGAAGGACGAAGAGGGGAGCCAGTCGAGTCGCACGCATGTTCGAACGCGGCATCGCGGGCTCCCCAGAGCCCCGGTCAGACCCGCCGCAGGTACTTGTTCTCGCGGGTGTCGATCTCGATCTTGGCGCCGGCTTCGACGAAGGGCGGGATCTGGACGACGAGGCCGGTCTGCATCTTGGCCGGCTTGTAGGAGGAAGAAGCCGTGGCGCCCTTCATCCCGGGCTCGGTCTCGACGATTTCGAGAATGACCGTGTTGGGAAGCTCGACGCCGACCGGCATGCCTTCGTAGAAGTCCACCTTGATCACGCTGTTGGGCAGGATGTAGAGCAGGGTATCGCCGAGCGCGTCGTCCGAAAGGGTGACCTGCTCGTAGTTCTCCTGGCTCATGAAGTGGTGCATGTCGCCGTCGGAGTAGAGGTACTCCATCGGGATCGTGTCGAGAATGGCCCGCTCGACCGACTCGGTCGAAGCGAAGCGGTGCTCGAAGCTGTTGCCGGTCTTGAGATTCCGCATCCGCACCTGGACGAAGGCACGGAGGTTGCCGGGCGTGCGGTGGGTCACCGACATGATGCTGCAGACTTCGTTGTTGTGCAGCACGCACATTCCTGCGCGCAAAGCGTTGGCCTGCATCAGACGTGCTCCTCAGAGTTGAGTGGAATCAAGCTTCCTGTTCCTCGTGCGTCTTCTTCTTCGCCTCGGCGATGATCTTCTCCTGCACCAGGCGCGGGACCTCTTCGTAGTGGGAATACTCCATCAAGAAGCTCGAGCGCCCCTGGGTCATCGAGCGCAGCGCCGGCGCGTAGGTCAGCATCTCGGCCATCGGCACCTGCGCCTGGACGATCTGGACGCCGTTCTTGACGTCCATCCCCTGCGGCCGGCCCCGGCGGTGCGAGAGGTCGCTCATGATGTCACCCATGAACTCCTCGTTGGTGTGGATCTCGACCTTCATCACCGGCTCGAGGATCGTCGCCCCCGCGCGCTCCATGGCGTCCTTGTAAGCGAGCGAGCCGGCGATCTTGAAGGCGAGCTCCGAGGAGTCGACGTCATGGTACTGGCCGTCGAGCAGCCGGACGCGGAAGTCCACCATCGGATAGCCGGCGAGGAAGCCGCGGGTGCGGGCCTCCTGAATGCCCTTCTCGACCGCCGGGCGGTAGTTCTGCGGAATCGAGCCGCCGAAGATCTCGTCCTTGAACTCGAAATCCTCGCCGCGCGGAAGGGGTTCGATCTTGATCCGGCAATCGGCGAACTGTCCGCGTCCGCCGCTCTGCTTCTTGTGCCGCCCGTGTCCTTCCGCGGGTTTCTGGATGGTCTCGCGGTAGGGCACCTTGGGAGGATGCAGGATCACTTCGACGTTCGACCGGCGTTTCATCTTGGCGAGCGCGATCTCGACGTGCAGCTGTCCGCTTCCCGAGAGCAGGACTTCGTGCGTCTGGGGGTCGCGTCCGGTACGCAGGCTGGGATCCTCCTCGATCAGCCGATGGAGGGCGTCGCCGATCTTCTCGTCGTCCCCCTTGGACTTGGGCTCGATCGCGAACGACATCGCCGGTTCGGGGATCTGGATCCAGTCGGCCTTGAGCACCTGCTCCTTGGCGGAGAGCGTGTCGCCCGACATTGCGATACGGAGCTTGGGGACTCCGCCGATGTCGCCGGCGATGAGCTTCGGCGTCGCGGTGCCCTGCTTCCCCTGCAAGTGGGCGAGTCCGTGCGTCTTCTCGACCTCTTCGGCGCGGACGTTCCAGAGTTGGGCGTCGTTGTTCAGCGTGCCCGAGATCACCCGGAGAATCGACAGCCGGCCGGTGAAGGGGTCGTTGAGCGTCTTGAAGACGACGGCGACGACCGGCTTCGCAGGATCGGCGTCGAGCAGTACCGTCCTGCCGTCCACGGCGCGAGCCGGATAGGGATGCTCGGCTGGAGACGGGGCATAGTCGACCAGGAAATCGAGCAGGGTCGAGCAGCCGACGAGGTGGAGCGACGACCCCATGGTCAACGGGAAGAGCCGGCGTCCGAGAATGGCGCTGCGCAGGCCGGACTCGAGATCGGCGGCCTCGAGTGTGCCCTCTTCGAAGAACTTCTCGAGCAGGTGCTCGTCGGCCTCGGCGACGGCCTCGATCAGCCGGGTGCGTGCCTCTGCGACTTCGGTCGCGAGGTCGGCCGGAATCGCCTCTTCTTTCGCCTTGCCGCTGCCGTCGCGCTCGAACCGATAGGCCTTGAGGCGGACCAGATCGACCACGCCGACGAAGTCCTTCTCGGCGCCGATCGGCAGCTGCACCGGCAGCACCTGCCGGCCGAAGGTCTGCTGCAGACTCTCGAGGCAGCGACCGAGATCTGCGCGGTCGCGGTCCATCTTGTTGGCGTGCAGGATGACCGGCAGGCCGAGCTCGGAAGCTGCCTCCCAGACCTTCTCCGTGTTGACCTCGGCGCCAGCGACGGCGCTCACGCAGAGTACGGCGGCATCGGCGACGCGGAGTGCGGCGCGCGTCTCCGAGAAGAAAATCCCGTAGCCGGGCGCGTCGAGCAGGTTGAGCTTGTGCTGCTTCCACGGCAGATGGCAGACGCCCAGGCCGATGGAGATCCCGCGCTCGACCTCTTCGGGGTCGAAGTCGGTGGCGGTGTTGCCGTCTTCGATCCTGCCGAATCGGGGGGCAGCGCCGGAGGTGAAGAGCAGGGCGCTCGTGAGAGTCGTCTTGCCGGTGTCGTTATGACCGGTGATCGCGATGTTGCGAATCCTGGATGGACTGTCGACCTGCATCGGGCGCAATCTCCTTTCGCGTCGCTTCGGACAGCCTCGTCACCATATCAAAGCGGACACGAAAATCCGGCATCCCGGGGGACTCTCGCGGCGTCTGGACGCCGGAATCCGGGGTCGTTGCGGCGCGCCGATTGACCGTCCAGTGGCGCGCGCCTAGAATGCCCCTGCCGTTCCCCGAGCCCACTCCGAATGACACCCAACGCGCCGCAGAAACTAGGCCGGTACGAGATCATCGAAGAGATCGGCAAGGGCGCCATGGGCGTGGTCTATCTGGCGCGCGATCCGCTCATCGGCCGCCAGGTGGCGCTGAAGACGTTCCGGGTCGGGTTTTCCGCCAAGGACCAGGAGCTCGCTCAGTTTCGCAGCCGTTTCGTCCGCGAGGCCCAGAGCGCCGGCATCCTCTCGCACCCCAATATCGTCACGATTCACGATGTCGTGGACGAAGGCGGCGAAGGCATCTGTTTCATCGCCATGGAGTTCGTTAAGGGCACGAACCTGAAGCAGCTGCTGCAGCGGCCTGAGGCCTTTGGCTACGACCGGCTGGTCGACATCCTCTCCCAGATCGCCGAAGGGCTCGACTATGCCCATTCGCGGGGCGTGGTCCATCGCGACATCAAGCCGGCCAACATCCTCATCGCCCAGGACGGCAAGGTCAAGATCACCGACTTCGGCATCGCCCGGCTCGATACGTCCAATCTGACGATGGAGGGGCAGCTCCTCGGGACGCCGAACTACATGGCACCGGAACAGATCCAGGGCAAAGAGGTCGATCATCGCGCCGACATCTTCTCCCTCGGGGTCGTTTTCTACGAGATGCTGACGCGGCGCAAGCCGTTCCAGGGCGAGAACCTGACGGCAGTGACACACAAGATCGTCTACGAGCCCTTCACGCCGGCCGAAGAGATCATCCGCGATCTACCGCCAGGGTTGACGGCGATCATGGCTCGATGTCTCGAAAAGGACCCGAACCGGCGCTATCCGCGCGCCGCAGAGATCGCCGCAGAACTCCGCCGCGGGGGGGCCCGCCAGGTCGAGTCGATGCCTTCGGCCGCCGCGGTCGCGGCGGACGACAACGACGACACCTCGGCCACACAGGAAGTGCCGCCCCTCGGGGAAGAGACGGCCGAGCGTACGACGATCCGGACTCCTCCACTTGAGCCGGGAGTCGCACCGCCACCTCCGTCTCGTCCGGCCGTCCCGCCGGACCAGCCCGCGGCTGCGACCCCGCGTGCGGCTGTTCCCGCCCCGCCACCGCCGCCGGTCGCCGCGCCGTCTGCGGCTTCCGCGGCGTCGCAACTTCCGCCGGCTGGAACGCCAGCCGTGGCTCCTCCCGTGGTTGCGGTTCCGCCGCGCTCGCCATCGGGCTCGACGAAAGTCGCTGAGGCGCTGCAGCGCATTCGAGCGCAGCGTCTGGTGCAGTACGGCCTGCTCGGACTCGCCGGCCTGACGGTCGTCGCGCTGCTCGCGCTTTGGGCGAGCGGTCGGACCGAGGCGCCGGCGCCCCCTTCGCCCGGCCCTTCCGCCGAGGTACAGCGCCAGCTCGACCTCGAAGCGGCCCTCGCCGGAGCGCGCGCGCGCCTCGACGCGGGAGACCTGCAAGGGGCTCTGGCAGCCCTCGCGCAAGCCCAGCAGCTCGATCCGGCGAACCCTGCGGCCCAGGCACTCCGCGCCGAAGTGGAGCGGGTCTCGCTCGATCTGGCGTCGGCGGCAGAGCGCGAGCAGCGGGTGTCCGAAGGTCTCATTCTCGCGCGCGAGGAGTACGCCAAGCGGCGCTACGAGGCGGCCATCACCGCGGCCAACAGCGTGCTGGCGCTGGTGCCTGACCATCCCGAAGCGAGCAAACTGGCTGCCGACTCCGAGACCGCGCTCGGACGACAGAAGGAGCGCGAGCGATCGCAGCGGTCCGCCGAAGCTGCGCAGGCCGCAGCGGCGAGCGTACCGTCACCCGCTCCTCTGGCGCCGAGGCCTGTGCCATCGCCTCCACCGGCCGTGGTTCCGGGCGATGCGGAGGTCGAGATCGATTTCTATTCCGAGGTTTCCGAAGGCGTGCTGACGGTCTACTCCGGCGAACGCCAGATCTTCCGCGAACCGTTCAAGTTCGTGAAGAAGACCGGCTTTCTGAGCAAAGAGAAGATCCCGGGTGCTCTCAGTGCCCAACGGACGCTGGCCGCTGGACCTCTGGCGTTGCGGGTCTACGTCACGCTGCCGGGGAAGCCGACCAAGGCGATCGTGATCGAGGACAACCTATTGGGCGGTTCGAAACGCCGTCTGGTGGTGCGTGTCGACGCCGAAGCGCGCGTCGACGCGCAACTCGAATAAGCGAGCCTTCGCCTTCCTGCTGTCGTCAGTGCGCTCCGCCGGGTCGCCAGAGCTGAGGCTCGGCGACCGGGCGCAACTGCCGTTCGAGGTCGGTTGCCGGCCCGACAGCGACCACCACAACCTCCTCCGGTCGCAGGTGCGCCTGGGCAAGGCGTGAGAGTTCCTCAGCGCGGATGGCGGCGACTTCGGCCAGGTAGCGCGCCGGCGTATCGAGCGGAAGGTCATAGAGGGCGATCTCACCGAGGCGGGCCGAGAGCCCCTCGATCGTCTGTAGACCGTACGGAAAGACGCCCAGCAGGTAGCTGCGGGTCTCCTCGAGCTCGGCTGGCTGGACCGGCTCCTCGCGGATGCGCCGCAGCTCGCCGAGCACTTCCTGGGTGGCCCGGCCCGTCGCTTCCGTCGTGACCGCCGAGGAGACCACGAAGGGGCCGCGGGACTTCCGGTCCACGAAGCGGCTCGAGGCGCCGTAGGTGAATCCGTGTCGCTCGCGCAGGTTGAGATTGATCCGGCTGGTGAACTTGCCGCCCAGGAGGGCGTTCAGAATGCCCAGGCCTACCCGGTCGGGATGGCGGCGAGGTACGCCGAGGTGGCCGATGCGGAGCTCGGTCTGCTCGGCACCCGGGCGATCGACGATGATGACTCGCGGCGATGCGGTGGCCACCGTGTGAGCTCCCGGCGTGAGGTTTCGTGCCGGCGCAGGAGGCGCGCAGAGAGCCTCGCCTCCCGGCGTCGCGCTGGCCGGTGCGAGGGCCGGGAAGTGGGCCTCGATCGCCGCCAGAAGCTCCTCGGGCGCGAAATCGCCGGCCGCAGTCATGGCCCCCCGCTGCGGTCGGTAGTGCCCCTGGTGGAACTCGACCAGCGCTTCGCGCGTCATGGCCGCGAGCGAGACCGGCGTTCCGGCGAGGGGATGAGCGAAGTTCGTGCCGGCGAAAAGATGATGGGCAAAGGCCTCGTCCGCCATCGCCGCCGGCTGGTCGCTGCGGCGCCGCAGCTCGGCGAGCGTCTGCTGGCGGAGCCGATCGAGCTCGTGCAAAGGGAACACGGGCTCGTGGACCAGCTCGGCGAGAAGCGCGAGGCCGAAATCGAGGTCGCTCGCGAGAAGCCGCAGGCCGAGCCGGGCGGCGTTCCAGTCCGCGTGGCAGGAGAGGCTGCCGCCGCGGCGTTCGAGGTCGGCCGAAAGCCGGGGTCCCGTTCGCTGTCGGGTCCCTTCGTCGACCATCGACGCGGTCATTGCCGAGAGTCCGGGCTGGTCCGCGGGATTGCGCTCGCCACCGGCGTCGAGCTGCAGTTCGAGCTCGATCAGCGGCACGCCCGGGCGCGGCGCGAGGTAGACCGGTATGCCGCTCGAGGTCGAGAGGCGCTCGAACGCCGGCATCGGGGCCCGGCTCTCGCGGCCCGGCGCAGGAGGGCGGCTGCGATCGGGTGCGGCGCGCGGCGTTTCGGCTTCGCGGCTCAAGCGCGGCCCGCTTCCGGAACCACGACGAGCACGGCGGCGTTGGCGGCTCCCAGCCTGGTCTCTGCGAAGGCACGGATCGCCGCGCTGTCGACCCCTTGGTACGCCTCGGCCTCGCTGAAGGCAAGCTCGGGCGCATCGAAGAAGGTGGCGTACTGGGAGAGGAGATCGGCCCGGTGATCGAGAGTCTGGAGCTCGGAGTAGATGCCGGCGAGAGTGCGTCGGCGGGCTCGCTCGAGCTCGGACTCGAACCTGGCGACAGCCTCTGGCGAGCCCGCTGGAGCGGGCTTCGCCAGGTCGTCGAGGTGGCCGCGGATCGCCGATTCCAGCCGTTCGATCTCGACTCCCGGCCGGGCGGTGGCGACGAGCAGGAAGACGCCGACCTCCTCGGTCGGATAGACGTAGGCCGAGACATCCTGCGCCAGTTGGCGGTCGACGACCAGGTCGCTCACCAGAGGGCTCGACTTGCCGTCCGCGAGGAGATTCGCGGCGACGGCGGCCGCCCACCAGCCGGCGCTGCCGAACGGCTCGGTGCGGAAAGCGAGGTAGAGCCGATGCAGCTGGACGCGGTCGGTCAGGATGTCGCGCGAGGCTTGCGCCAGGGGTGGCAGCGGGGCGCGGACGGGAGTCACGGGAGCGCTCGCGGGCAGGGCGCCGAACCAGCGTTCGACCGCGTCGAGCGCGAGGTCGGGTTCGAAATCGCCGGCGATGGACAGCACCGCATTGCCGGGTCCGTAGTAGGTCGAGAAGAAAGCTCGTACGTCCTCGAGCGTCGCGGCCTCGATGTCCGCCATGTGGCCGATCACTGGCCAGCGGTACGGGTGCCCCGGCGGAAAGAGGAGCTCGAAGAGGCGCTCCATGGCGCGACCATAGGGTTGATTGTCGACCCGCTGGCGGCGTTCGTTCATCACCACCTGGCGTTGATTCTCGAGTTTCTCGGCGGTGAGACCTTCGAGCAGGTACCCCATGCGATCGGATTCCAGCCAGAGGGCGAGCTCGAGGTGACGGGACGGGAGCGTCTCGTAGTAGTTCGTACGGTCGTACCAGGTCGAACCGTTGGCCACGCCGCCGACCTCCTGCAGGTAGCGGAAATGGTCGTTCGTACCCACGTGCGCGCTGCCCTGGAAGAGCATGTGCTCGAAGAGGTGGGCAAACCCGGTTCGCCCCGGGACTTCGTTCTTGGAACCGACGTGGTACCAAAGGTTGACGGCGACGAGCGGCAGCGTCACGTCGCGGTGCAGCACGACGCGCAGCCCGTTGGCGAGGCGGTGGCGGGAGAGATTTCGGCCGGGCGGCTGGGCGGGCGAAGGCAACGGCGTCGCGGAGGTCAAAGAGCGCGCAGTGTAGGGAGCCGCTCCCGGACTGTCAAGGCACGGATCCGCACCGCAGCCGGGCGCGCGGCCGGCTCTCCCTCTGCGCCGTCTCTGCCCGTTGACTTACGCCGCGTTACCGCCGTAATCTCTGCGCCATGGCCTCGTACCTGACTGCCCGACAGAAAGAGATCCTCGAGTTCATCCATGCGTTCCGTCGCGAGAAGGGCCTCGCGCCCACTCACCGCGAGATCTGCGAGCGCTTCGGATTTTCCTCCTACGGAACCGCGTACAAGCACCTCAAGCTCCTGTCGGAGAAGGGCTTCCTCAAGCGCGACCGCCACCAGCGGCGGGGCATGGAGCTGCTCGACGGCGAAGGCGATCCCGCCGAGACCGCGGGCGGCAGCGGCGCGGGTCGCGAGCTGCCCTTCCTCGGGCGGATCGCCGCCGGAAGACCGATCGAAGCGGTCGTCGGAGACGAGACGCTGACCGTGCCCGCGGCGCTCTTCGGTGCCCGCCTGGACGAGCATTTCGTCCTGCGCGTGGCCGGAGAGTCGATGATCGGCGAGGGCATCCACGACGGCGACTGGGTGGTCGTCGAGCGTCGGGACCGGGCGCGTACCGGCGAGATGATCGTCGCCCTGGTCGGAGACGAAGTGACGCTCAAGCGCTTCTACCCTGAAGGGGCCGTCGTGCGCTTGCAGCCGTCGAACCCGGCGATGGAACCGATACGGGTCGCCGCCGCCGATCTCCGGGTCCAGGGGATCGTCGTCGGCCTGATGCGCAAGTACTGAGCTGACGATCCTGTCACTGCGTTTCGCGGCGTTCGGGACTAGAATGCCGCTGCCCATGCGTGACCTCGACACCCTTCTGCGGACCATGAGCGCGCACGCGGCGTCGGATCTCCATCTGAAGCCGACCCGCCCGCCGCTGATCCGCGTTCACGGCAAGCTGGTGGCGCTCGAGGAGCCCGCGCTGACGCCGGACGAGATTCACGGCATGGTCGATTCGATCCTCGCGCCGCATCAGAAGCGCAAGCTCGAGGAGCGCATGTCGGTCGACCTCGGCTATGGAGTCCGCGGCCTGGCGCGCTTCCGTTGCAACGTCTATATCCAGCGCGGCACGCTGGCGGTCGCGTTCCGTCGCATCCCGTACGAAATCCGCGATGTCGAGACGCTGAACCTGCCTTCCGTGCTGCTCGACTTCTGCGACCTTCCGATGGGCATGGTGCTGATTACCGGCCCCACCGGCAGCGGCAAGTCGACGACCTTGGCGGCGCTCGTCAAGTACATCACCAGCCGGAGGCCGGTCCACATCGTGACCATCGAGGATCCGGTGGAATTCCTGTTCACCGATGGAGTCGCCTCGATCTCGCAGCGCGAAGTCGGTACCGACACGCCGAGCTTTCCGGAAGCGCTGCGCAACGTGATGCGCCAGGATCCGGACGTCATCATGGTCGGCGAGATGCGCGATCCGGAAACGATCGCCACCGTGATCACGGCTGCCGAGACGGGCCATCTGGTCTTCTCGACCCTGCACACCAACAGCGCGACCCAGACGGTCGATCGCATCCTCGACGCTTTCCCTCCGGATCAGCAGAATCAGGTGCGGGCGCAGGTCGCCCAGGTTCTGAAGGGCGTGGTGTCGATGAAGCTCGTCGAGCGCAGCGACGGCGAAGGGCTGGTCGCCGCCCTCGAAATTCTCAAGTCGTCGCCGCGCCTCTCGCAGCTCATCGAGAAGGGTGAGACCTCGCAGTTGCTCGAAGAGGTGGAGTCCTCGGTCGCCTTCTATCGCATGCAGTCGATGAACCACTCGCTGCTCGCGTTGCTCGTGCACGGAGTCATCACCTACGCCGAAGCGATGAAGGAGAGCAGCGACCCCGAAGACCTGTCGCTCAAGCTGCGCAAGATGTTCCCGGGTATCGAGGAGCGAGGAGGAGAGATGAACCCGTCCACCGCCGATTTTTCCGAAATCCTGATGTTGCAGCAGTACCGCAAACTCTACGAAGAGCAGGAAGAGAAGACCAAATTGCGGGTCGCCGAGAAGGACGAGCGAATTTCCGACCTCGAAGCGGCCATCGCGGCGCGGGACAATCAACTGCGCGAGATCGACCGGCGCCTGCAGGAAGGGCAGCAGGAGACGGAGCGTATGCGCGGCGACTACAATCGCCTGCGTTCCGAGGCGCAGGAGAAGATCGACAAACTGATGGACCGCATCAAGGAGCTGAACAACCGGTTGATGGGCAACGGCGGCGAAGGCGACAAGAAGTCCGGGGTCTTCCGCTGACGAGTCAGTTGCGGTCGAGCACCAGTGCGACCGCCTCCTCCCTTACTCGAACCGTCCCTTCTACCTGAGCGCGGCGCACTCGCGCCAACGCGGACCCGATCCCCGGACCCGGGGCGATACCCAGGAGCGCCTGAATATCCTCGCCGCTGAGCAGGATCGGCGGCGAGAGGATCCCGGCGCGCTCCTCTTCCGGCCAGGCCAGAATCGCCGTTTCGAGCGCCCGCCACGCGTCGACCTCGCCCTCGGACCCTGCCAGCGTCGCTCTCAGCGCAAGAGCGTCTCGCCAACCCTTCCCGGCCTCATGCAACCAGCGACGGCGGGCAGGTTCGTCGGCAGGCGGATGCCAATCCGCGGCCAGTAGAGCGAGCGCCGCATCGCGCGTGGAGCGGGTGATCAGGCCTCGCCGCGCGAGGTCGCCGAGGCGGGACGCGCTCGCCGGGTGCGACGGCGAGAAGTGCTCGGAAAACAGCGACCAGTGCAGCGCATGCTGAGCCTCTCTGGTCGAAGCTGATTCGAGAGTCCTCGCAGGGGCGGCGTGGCCAGAGGAGGCTCGCCAGGCATCGAGCTTCGTCGCGATGGAGAGACTCGTCGAGGCCGCGCCTTCCGGGCCTGACCTTTCGCCGAAGAAGAACGCCGGCAGGTCGAGCTCGTCGCACCATCCTGCCGCCGGCGCGAGGTGCGATTGGGAGAAGAGCGCTTCGAGCTCCACGCGCAGGCGCTCGTGCGGTACGACGGAGAGGCGCGGCGTCGAGGTGCGAGCCGCGGCCACGGTCGCCGGCTCGGATTCGAAGCCCGGCAACATCGTGGCGAAGCGGGCGAGGCGGAGAACCCGGACAGGATCCTCCGCGAAAACCTCGACGCGCGTGGCGCGCAGGCGGCGGCGGACGAGATCGGCTTCGCCGCCGGTCGGATCGACGACCGCGCCGCCGGGCACCTCGAGTGCGATGGCGTTGACGGTGAAGTCGCGCCGCCAGAGGTCGGGAAGGAGTGGCCCTCCCTGGAGGTCCCAGAGATCGATCTGGTCGCCTCCGCTGACCAGACGGAGGGCGCCGAACCGTTCGCCTCCGAGCGCGACGAGGCGTGCACCACTCGCATCGGCCAAACGGCGCGCGATCGCCGGGCCGGAGTCGGCGACGACGACATCCAGATCGTGCACGACGCGGCCCAGGCCGATGTCGCGCACGGAGCCACCGACCAGGTGGCACGCCACGCCCTTGGCGGCGGCCGCGATCTGCTCCACGCGCGCATCCGCTAGCAGGCGTTGCCAGGCTTGACGAAGAGTTGCTGGACCGGTCATCTCGATTGCGCCATCTTCAGCTTCCTCGCTAGGATGACGATGGCGCGATTATGTCTCTCTCTCTCCAGGAAGTCCGGAGCGCCGCTGCGCTCTCCCGCCTGCGGCTCACGGCCGAAGAGGAACAGCTCTTCGCGGAACAGCTCGGCAGGATCGTCGACCACATCGATCATCTGAAGGAGTTCGCCAGCCTGGAGGAGGATGCCGATTCCCGTCCAGGCCGCGAAGCCGCCGACGAGCCGCAGCCGGATCCGCGCGGGGAGCTGTTCCTCTCGATGGCTCCGGAGGTCCGCGGTCCGTTCTTCGCCGTGCCCCGGATGCTCGCCAGCGGCGGATCGAACGACGCGGACGCCTCCGATGCGTGACCTCCTGACGCGGCCGGTGGAGGAGATCGCCGCCAGAGTGCGGAGCGGAGAAGTGTCGGCGCTGGAGATGGTGGAGGCCAGCATCGGGCGGATCGACGATGTCGACGGGCGCTTGGGGGCCTTCCTCGGCGTCGAGCGTGACGAGGCGTTGACCTGCGCCCGCGGAATCGACGCCCGGCGCCGACGCGGAGAGAGGCTGGGGCGACTCGCAGGCGTTCCCATCGCGCGCAAGGACAATCTTTCGGTGGCGGGCCGCCTCACTGGCTGCGCCTCGCGAATTCTCGAAGGCTACGTCTCTCCGCTGACTGCCACGGCGATCGAACGCCTGACGGAGGAGGATGCCGTTTTCGTCGGGAGAACCAACATGGACGAGTTCGCGATGGGCTCGTCCTGCGAGAACTCGGCCTACCAGGTGACGCGAAATCCGTGGGACCTCGCGCGGGTGCCGGGGGGCTCGAGCGGCGGCTCGGCTGCCGCGGTGGCGAGCGGACTCGTCCCGTTGGCGCTCGGATCGGACACCGGCGGGTCGATCCGTCAGCCGGCGGCCTTCTGCGGTCTCGTCGGAATCAAGCCCACCTACGGCCGGGTGTCGCGCTACGGCCTGGTCGCCTTCGGTTCGTCGGTCGATCAGATCGGGCCGCTCGGGCGCGACGTCCGAAGTGCTGCGCTGGCCCTCGAGATCATGGCGGGGCCGGATGATCGTGACGCGACGTCGTCGCGCGTGGAAGTGCCCGCGCTGCTCGACGGAATCGACGGGGGGCTCGCCGGCTTGCGGATCGGGATTCTCCGCGAACTCCCGGCCATCGGGCTCGATCCCGCCATGGCCAGCAGCTGGGGCTCGGCGCTCGATCGTCTGGTCCGCCTCGGCGCTGAGCTGGTCGAAGTGTCGGTGCCCAACCTGGAAGCGGCGATCGCGATCTACTACGTGCTCGCCAACAGTGAGGCTTCCGCCAACCTGGCGCGCTTCGACGGGATGCGATACGGCCTCCGCGTCGCATCCGGAGGTCTCGAAGAGACCTACTCCGCGACGCGAACGGAGGGTTTTGGACGCGAAGTGAAGCGGCGGATCATCCTCGGGGCCTTCGCGCTCTCGGCGGGCTACTACGACGCCTACTACGGTCGCGCGCGCGGCGCCTTGGGGGCCCTCGAGGCGCAGTTCCGGGCCGCCTTCTCGGCCGTCGATCTCATCGCGACGCCGACGACACCCGGCGCCGCTTTCGCGCTCGGGGAAAAGACCGCTGATCCGCTGTCGATGTATCTCTCCGACATTTTCACCACGCCGGCGAGCCTGGCTGGCCTCCCGGCGGTGGCGATTCCGTGCGGGGCCGACGATGGAGGTCGGCCGCTCTCCCTGCAACTCATGGCGGCGCCTTTCGAGGAAGAGAAGCTCCTGCGTTCGGCGCGCGCCTTCGAGCGCGACCTCGCCTGGGTCGTCGCGCCGGCCTTTCGCGCGGAGACCGACGCTGCCTGATCGCGCCGTCCTCCGGCAGCTCTGCGGGACGGCTGTTCGCCATGCCCGGCGCGGACTCCGGACGGCGCTCGGGCGCGCGGCGATCGCCGTCTGGGTCGGTCTCTTGTCTGCGGCCAACGCCGTCCCGGCGGTGGCCGCGGCCGCCCCGGCGGTCGAGCGGGCGCGCCGTCCGAACGGAGATCGCGCCGCGCTGGTCGCGAAGCGCGACCTCTACCTCGAGACTGTGCCGCGCTCCGGCGAGGGCCTGATCACCTTCAGCCGCCGGGTGACCGGCGCTCCGAACCACGCCGCGGAGGTAGGCCAAGCGAACGGCAGCCCCAAACGGCTGCTGGCGGGCGTGCGCTACCGGGTGCCTTATCGCCTTCTGCCCGCGGAACGTCAGCTCGCGGTCGTGCGTGCCCTGTTTCCGGCCGACAAGGCGGGTACGGACGGCTGGCAGCATCGCACGCGGGGCGAGAGTCTGGAAAAGGTCGCGGAGTGGTTCTGCAGCGCCCAGGGCACCGCCGC
Organism: Acidobacteriota bacterium; assembly: GCA_052035735.1. GTDB lineage: Bacteria > Acidobacteriota > Thermoanaerobaculia > Multivoradales > JAGPDF01 > JAGPDF01. Next base: position 18,383 of record JBPOHI010000019.1, on the reverse strand, counting down.
GGCGTTGCGCAAGGCGAACAAGCTCGAATCCAACAAGCTCGCCGCGCAAGCGGTCGTGAAGATCCCGAACGATCTCCTGCGCGCAGTCTTCCGGACACAGGGGCCGGCGCCCGTCGCAGGCGCCCCGCCACCCGCCGCCGCGCCACCTTCCGCGGCGTCGGCCCCGGCTGCGGTTTCGGCTCCCTCAGGAGGCGCGCCCGTGCCGGCGGTGCCGGCGCAGGAGGCCGGGCGCCAAGACGAGGCTCGAACTCCGCCGGCGCCGCCAGAGAGTCGGGCGGAGTCGGCCCCCTCGCAGGCTCCCGCAGGCTCGGCAAACGCCGGACAGGGCGGCGCGACAGCTTCGCCGGCAGCGGACGCGCCTGCCAGGGTCGCGCCGACGATCGGAGCCGAACCCGTGCTGGTGGCTGCTACCCCTGCCGCTCCCGCTCCCGCAGGGGGCGGGAGCACCGTCGCCGCTCCCGTGGCGGTGGGTCCGCTGCGCTTTGGCGAGGACGCCAAGGGGAAGTTCGCCATCTACCCGCTGCATGCCGGAGAGGCGCTCTATTCGAGTGTCGTCATCCGGTTCACCGGACGCCTGCACTCGGATGACGTTCGGGCGATCGCGAGCGACATCGCGGCCCGCAGCGGCATCGCCGACGTCACCAGCATTCCGATCGGCTTCCCGGTCCGGATTCCGTTCGAAGTGCTGCTGCCCGAATATCTCCCCGACAACGACCCGCGCCGCCTCGAGTACGAGGTCGAGCGCCGTCTGTCCGGCCAGTACAAGAACGAGGTGAAGGCACGCGGGCTCGACGGCGTGACCGTGGTTCTCGATGCCGGACACGGCGGCGTCGATGTCGGCGCCTCGATGGCCGGGGTCTGGGAGAGCCTCTATGTCTACGACATTGCGCTGCGAGTGAAGAAGACGCTCGAGACCGAAACTCGCGCCAAGGTGGAGATGACGACGCGCGACGGGGCCGACTGGAAGATCCCCGATCGCGACATCCTGCCTTTTTCGCGCGGCCACGCGGTGCTCACGACGCCGCCGTTTCCGATCACCGACACCATCGTCGGGGTGAATCTGCGCTGGTATCTGGCGAACAGCCGCTACCGGCGCGCCAAGGCGGACGGATCGAGCTCCGACAAAGTGGTCTTCATCTCGATTCATGCGGACTCGCTGCATCCGAGTCTGCGCGGCGCTACGGCCTATATTCCGGACGCGGGAGGAACAGCTGGTACCGCCCGCAAGACGGGGGCGGCGTTCACCGCCCGCAAGGAGGTGCGCGAGCAGCCCCAGGTCAGTTTCTCGCTGCAGGAGCGCCAGCGCAGCGAAGGCCTGTCGCGCGATCTCGCCGAACGCATCATCGCGTCGTTCAAGAAGGAGCGACTGGGGATTCACCCGTTCAATCCCGTGCGCGACAGGATCTTCCGCGGCCGCCGGGCCTGGGTACCTGCGGTGTTGCGCTACAACGCGGTGCCGGCGAAGCTCCTGCTCGAGGTCTGCAATCTCGCCAACGTCGAGGACCGGGCCCTGCTCACCACGCGGGCTTTTCGCCAGCGCGTGGCTGCCTCGGTGGTCGACGGCCTGTCGACCTACTTCGGCGAGGCCAGATAGGCGCGAGCGGGCCGCGGAACGGCCGCGCCGCGCCCCGCGCTAGCGCTCGCGAAAGCGTTCGATCCGGGACAGCGAGTAGCGTTCGTCGCCGATCTGCAGCGTGTCGCCCACCCGCTTGCCGAGCAGGGCCTTGCCGAGCTCGGACTCGTAGGACACCACGCCGCTCTCCGGCCGGCTCTCCCAGGGACCCAGTACCGCCAGCTCGCGTTCGTTGCCGTTGGGGGCGAGCAGGATCAGGCGAGCGCCGATGCGGGTCTCGGCGAGATCGAGGTTGTCGAAGTCGATCGGGCGCGCACGCCCCAGATCGCGATGCAGCGCTGCCAGCCGCGAGTTGAGGTACTCGTGGCGCTCGCGAGCCGACTTGTACTCGAAGTTCTCGCGCAGATCGCCCATCGCACGCGCCTCTTCGATCGCCTTGCGATTGGCCGGAATCTCCACTTCCGCCAGCCGCTTGAGCTCGACCCTCTTGGCCGCGATCGACTCGGCGCTGGCGTAGAGCGCGTGGCCGGTCTCTTCGCGCAGCGCAGGAAAGCGCAGCAACAGGGCGTTCTTGAGCGGCTCCTTCTGGAAGGAGTCGAGGGAGTTGCTGCGGGTGATCGACTCCAGGGCCGTGGTGGCCTGCTCGAGCGACAGTTGCGCGAAGAGGCGCGGCAGCGTCCCACCCGAGTCGGCGAGCGCCCGCAGCCGGCTCTTGAAGGGAGCGAAATCGTCGCTCGCCAGAGCCGCCAGAATCTGTTGCGCGAGGCGCAGGGGATTGCGGCCCCGCAAGGCCTCGTCATCGGCGGCCCGCTCCGCGAGCCAGGTGAAGACCGCCGGTCCCTTGCGCGGCTGGGACAGGACGTCATCGAGGAGACGGTCGAGATCCGCCGGGACTTCCGTTCCGATCGAGGTCGCCAGCAGGTTGAGCACCCGGGGATCCGACTCGCGCAGGAACTGGTCGCGATAGAGCGCCGGCCAGTCGTCGCGGCGCTCGCGGAGCATCGTCAGCGCGCGCTCGCGCAGCATGCGGTCGTCGAGGCCGGCGAGGAGCTTGCGGGCGTCGGAGGTGGTTCCGAGCAGGTCCTCGATCGACCACGGAAGGTCGGCAGGGAGGTGGCCGGCACGCTCGAGCGCGAACCAGGTCTCGAAGGCGAATCCAGGTTCGCTCTCTTGACGTTCGCCGGCGAGGCGCCCGAGCACTCCGGCCATCAGGCGGGCGAGGGCGGGGTCGCGATCGGCGTTGCGCCGGAATAGATCGAGCTTCTCGCGCGGGCTCGCCTTCTCGAACGACTTCTTCACCGAGGCGAGCGCTCCGGCGGTCGAGCTCTCCCAGCGATAGAGCTGTCGGCCGCCCGTGCTCGCCATGATCTGCGGGTGCTTGCGGGCGGTGTTCCACCACGAGGTCCACTGCGCCTCGGAGACGATGCCGGCGAGCGTGTCGCGGATCTCGGCGCCGAGCAGCGGACGTCCGGCCGCCTCGAGCACCGCGCGCAGGAGCTCCGCCGGCTGCTCGTCGCGCAGGCGGGCGAGCCCTTCGGGGTCTTCCAGCTTGCGCCGCAGGAGGTGTCCGGGGGGCAGCGGCGTGAGCATTTTCGCCGCGGCGCGGAACCCGACGGTCACGCCGCTCATGCGCTCGAAGTCGATCTTGAGCGTCTCGAGCGGCAGATTGACCTCCACCACTCGCCCGACGCCCTGATTCGCCATCGCCACGACTTCGCCGACATCGTAGAGCAGCAGGCTCTGCAGCCGGGTGACCTTGTCCCAGATCTTCTTCGGCTCGTCGGAGGGCTTGGTCAGGCCGACGTACTCCAGGATCGACTTGAAGTTCGGTTTGGCCGACCAGATGCCTTCGAGCGCGGCGAGGATTTCGCGCTGGAGCTTGTTGGGCTTGAAGACGACGAGCCCGACCCGGCGCAGCAGCTCGAGGCGGGTAGCGTGCAGTCCGCGGCTGCGGAGCTCGGCGTCATAGAGCTCGAGCAGGCCGCGAGCCCGATCTTCCTCTTCGTTCGCGACCAGCGCCTGGGCGAGATCGAGGAACGAGTCCAGGTTCTCCGGCTCGGCCTCGACGGCCGCGATCCAATCGTCTTCGAGGCTCGCCGTGGAGCCCGGGGCCCGGTATTCTTCGATCGAGCGTGGTGTCATGTGGGGTTGACCTTATCAGAGGGGTCGGGAGGCAGGCAGCATGAATGAGGGGCCGACGGACGATCTGGCGCGGCTTCTGCGGGAAGGAAACGAAGGCGAGCTCGACCTGCTGCTCGCCTTTCGCCTGGAGGAGATCGAGCCTGCGGCGGTGCGCCAGCTGTTCCGCAATCCGTTTCTGACCGGAGCCCAGATCGACCGGCTGCTGGGTTCGCGTCGCCTGCTCTCGGCCTACGAAGTGCGGATGGAAGCGGCGCGCCATCCGCGAACTCCGCAGCTGCTCGCTCTGCGGTTCGTGCCCGGCCTCTACTGGGCAGACCTGGTTCGAGTCGGTCTCGATATGCGGCTGCACCCGGTCGTTCGCCGCGCCGCGGAGACGCGTCTGTCGGAGAGGCTGCCGGCGCTAGCGGTGGGCGAGAAGATGGCCATCGCGAGGAGTGCCTCTCCGGGAGTTCTCCAGGCACTGCGTCACGATCCCACGCCCAAGGTGATCGCGGCACTACTGGAGAATCCGCGCCTCACCGAGGGGCTGTTGCTGCCGCTGCTCGCCTCCGAGGGAGCCTCGACAGGCGTCCTCGCGGTGATCGCTGCCAGCCCGAAGTGGAGCGTCCGGTATCCGATCCGTTATGCCCTCTGCCAGAACTCCCGCACACCGTTGGATCGTGTGCTGGTGCTCCTGCCGCTCCTCAAACGGGGCGACCTCGAGAGTCTGGCGGCGAATCCCCAACTGCGGCTGCCGGTGCGGCGGCGGGCGCAGCTGCTGGCCCGGGGGGGGCAGGAACTGCGAATTTGACCGCGGAGGACGGGACTCGATACCCTAGTTCGTCCGGCAGTCGTCCCCCGGTATCGGCATGAGCCAGCCCGCCCCAGAAGAGACGCCGAAGTCCGTCGAATCACCCGCCGCCCTGGCCCCGAGCCAGTCGTTCGGCGCCTGGCTGCGTCACCAGCGGGAGGCGCGCAGCGTCTCGCTGCGGGAGATCGCCGACAACAGCAAGATCAGCCTGCGCTATCTCGAAGCGCTCGAACAGGATCGGTTCGACGTGCTGCCGGCGCCGGTCTTCGCGCGTGGCTTCTTGCGCGAATACGCTCGCGTCGTCGGGCTCAACGCCGACGAAGTGGTCAATCTGTACCTGGTCGCCCTCGAGGAGCGTGGTGAGAATGCTCGCCGGGTCGAGCGGCCGAAGGCAGTGCGGGGAGAAAGCTCGAGCTCGGCTCCGTCTTCGCTCGGCTACGGGCTGCTTCTCGGGTTGGCCGTGGTGCTGTTCGTCGGGATCGCCGCGCTGCTCTCGTTCTTCGCCGAGCGCCGTCGTGCCGTTCCGCCGGAGTCCAAGCTCGTGGCTCCTGCGGCGATGATCGCTCCGGCGGCTCCGGCCGACGCCGAAAACCCCGCCGTCACCTCGCCGCCCACGACCACCGGTGAGGGCGGTACCTCTCCCGCGCCCGACGCCGGCTTGAAAGCGGCGGCGGTCGTCCAGCCGACGACTGCGGCTGCGGGCACGAACAGCGCCGGCGCGAGCCCCGCGGCCGCGCCGTTGCCGTCGCCCACCGGGCCGTTCCGGGTCGTCCTCAATTTCACCCAGGACTGCTGGATGGAATCGGTCGTCGACGGCAATCGACGAACCAGCGAACTCAAGGCGGCGGGGGAGACCGTGCAGCTCGAGGCGCTGGAGGCCGTCGTGCTGACGCTCGGCAACTCCCGGGCGCTGACGGTCGAGGTGGACGGCGTGCCGTTCGCCTTGCCCGAGAACTCGACCCGCGTGGTGCGCGACCTGCGCATCGAGCGCCCTGTCCGCGCGGCCGTTCCTCCGGCGGGACCGGCGCCCGCGCCCGCTGCCGCCCAGCCGCCTTCGGTTCCGCGGTAACGTCCGTGGCATCGACCCACCCGCTCGTCGAGCAGGTCCGGTCCGGTGCCAGCCGCGAACTGCAGCTGCTCGCCGCGCAGGGCATCCTGCCGCTTTCGGCGCAGGAGCTCATCCCGCTGCAGGTCGAGCTTTCCGCGTCGGACAGTCCCGAGATCTCCGGGTACGCCAAGTCCTCTCTCGAGGAGGTGGATCCGCGGCTGGTCGCGACCTTCGTCGGCAGCGAGGCTGGCGAAGAGGTGCTGGAGTATTTCGCCTTCGGTCAGACGCATCCGATCATCCTCGAGGCGCTCATGCGGCGCCGCGATGTCCCGCGGCACCTGTTGGTGGAGCTCGCGGCGAGGTTGACGCCCGACCTGCAGGAGAGCCTGCTCCTGCGCCAGGACGCGATCATCGAAGAGCCCGAGATCCTGACCTCTCTCGAGAGCAACCCCGAGCTCTCGGTCTACGCCCGGCGCAAGATCGGCGAGTACCGGGAGCATCTGCTGCCGCGAGACCGGGCGGTCGAATCCTCCGGCTACTCCGACCTGCAGCGCGTCGAGCTCGCTCCGGAGGAGCTCGCCGCCATCGAGAAGGCGAAGGAGCTGCCGGCAGTGGGCGAGCGCGACGATCGGACGGGGCTCTCGGAGAGCCAGATCCGCGTCCTCCCGGTGCCGCTCAAGATCAAGCTGACGCGCGGCGCTTCCCGCACCCTGCGTGGCATCCTGATCAAGGACACGAACCAGTCGGTGGCGCTCTCGGTGGTGAACAACGCGGCGATGACCGACGACGAGATCGCACAGGTGGCGTCGAGCCGGTCGGTGATCGACGAGGTGCTCACCGTGATCTCACGCCGTCGTGAGTGGCTGGCGAAGTACAAGATCTGCCTGGCGCTGGCGAAGAACCCGCGGATTCCCGTCGGCGTGGCGGTGAAACTCCTGCCCAAACTGTCCGTGCGCGATCTGCGGACGATGTCCAAGGACCGCAATGTCGCCGATGCCGTGCGCTCGGCGGCTGGCCGGTTGTATAGAATCAAGACCAAGTAAGTATGGCCAAGGACTATTACGTCATTCTGGGCGCGGCGCGCAACGCCACCAGAGAGCAGATTCGGGATCGCTTTCGCCAGGTGGCTCGCGAAAGGCATCCGGATCGCTTTCAGGGGGCAGCACGCCAGAAGGCCGAGATCGACTTCCAGGACATCACCGAGGCTTTCAACGTCCTGCTCGACGCCGACCGGCGGCGGCAGCACGATCTCGAACTGGCTCGCCCGGAGGTGCCTTCGGCCGCCAGCGACGCCTCGCGGCTCGGTCGGTTCCACATGGAGGCAGGCGTGCAGTTCTACCGCGACGGGAACTTCGCCCAGGCGGCGGATGCTTTCGAGCGGGCGATCCAGGCGGAGCCGCGGAATCATCAGGCCTGGCACCACCTGGCTCAGGCGCTGTCTCACCAGCGGCGGCACCTCGGGCGCGCCGTCGAGGCGATCGCCAGGGCCTGCGAGCTGCAAGCGATCAACCCCGCCTATCTCAAACTGGCCGGCAGGCTCCATGCCGAGGCGGGATTGGTGGATCGGGCCGAGCACTATTACAATGAGGCCAGAACCTGGGGCGGTGAAGATCCGGTCGTCGCCAAGGCCCTCGAAGAGTTGCGAAAGGGCGAAAAGAAAGGCTGGAGCGGTCTTTTCGGAAAGGGCACCTGATGCTGCGCGCTAGGGCGTGCGGACTCTCCGACGTCGGAGTCCTCCGCAGCCACAACGAAGACTGCTTCGAGATCGATCCCGTGCATCAGCTTTTCGTCGTCGCCGACGGCATGGGTGGGCACAGTCACGGTGAGATCGCCTCGCGAATTGCGGTGCAGGCGATCCGCGAGTGCATCGCGACGCACGGCGATGGTTCGGAGGAAACCCCAGGCGCCGGCCTCGCCGGTATCGGGCGCCAGGGCGACCGAATCCGCAAGGCGATTCGCGTCGCGCACGATCGGGTGCTCAAGGCGATCCGTCAGGACGGTTCACTCCACGGCATGGGGACGACGGTCGTCGGAATGGTCCTCGAAGGCGACGTCATGGCCGTGGCGCATGTCGGCGACAGCCGGGCTTACCGCCTGCGCGACGGCAGGTTCGAGCTCCTGACCCAGGATCACACCTGGGTCAACGAGCAGGTCGTCGCCGGATTTCTGACCGAGGAGCAGGCCCGCGTCCACCCGCTCAAGAATGTGGTCACCCGCGCGCTGGGCGGAGACAGCGAGGTCGAAGTCGACGTTCGCGAATGGCCGGTCTCGGTCGGCGACCTGTTTCTGCTCTGCTCCGATGGGCTCACGACGATGCTCTCCGATGCGGAGATCCTGGAGCGACTTCGTCCGAACAGCCGGATGGAGGAGGTCTGTGGCCGGCTGGTGCGCGACGCCAACGCGCGCGGCGGATTCGACAACATCTCCGTCGTGCTGCTGCGCATCGAGTCGGACGCGGACGTCGACAACGACGACGAAACTGCCGGTCTCGATTGACGTGGCACCGGCGGTGGCCGGCGCCCGTCCCCGTGCTCACTCGCCGAAGCGATAGCCTCGGCGCGCCGTCACCTTGAGCTCGGGGTTGGCGAGGGTGACCTTTACCTCCTGAAATCCCCGCAGCCCGGTGAGATGCTCGGCCCGGTAGCTCACCAGATAGTAGCCACTCGTCTCTCGGGCGACGTCGGCGATCGGCGTCTTGAAATGCAGGACGTTGGGAAAATAGCGCCCCCCGGTGTCGTCGGAGATGTGCCCCATGGCGTTGGCGAACGGATGCGTCGCGCTGGTGTCGGTCAGATCGAAGGTGTAGACCGCGACGTTGGCGTCGTTCAACGACTCGGACATCGGCTCGAAGTAGCGCGGATCCGGCTCGTACTGGTGGAAGCGGTTCATGCGGCCAAAGCCCATGGTGAAGAGCAGGAGATTCTTCCGACCGACGAGCGGAGCAGAGGCTTCGGCGACCAGCGTCAGCGCTTCGTAGATCGTACCTGTCTGCTCGCCCAGTGCCTCGCCGCTGGGAAGGCCGGGGCCGAGCGCCGGCGCGCCTGGCTGGGGCGGAACCTGGCGCGACGGAAAGGCCTCGCGAGTCCCCCTGCCGGTCGTCGCGGCGACGATCGCGCGCTCGATCGCTTCGGGGTCGCGCGAGAAGTCGAGGAAGATCTTCAGTCGATTGTCGTAGCCCACAACGGCCACCCAGTCGGTGGGGGCGAGCCCGGCGCGCAGCCATTCGACGGCGTCCTTGCCCGCGCGGATCTGGCGTTGCAGCAACACCGGCACATCGACGCTGTGACTGCGCTGGTCATCGAAGAAGAAGATGAAGTAGTGCGGCGCGAGCCCGGCGCTCTCCGCGGGCGCATTGGCCGCGGACGCCGGCGGCTCCGAACCGGCGTAGCGGCGGTTGCTGTAGAAATCCGCCGAGGTGATCTCGACCTTCTTGTCGTCCTCGGTGACTTGGAAATCCGCCGGTTTCAGCCCGAGGATCGGATTGCCCTTCTTGTCGGTGACCATCACGTCCAGCAGGACTTCGCTCACCAGGATCTCGGCGCCAAACGGGGCGACCAGGAGTGGAGTCTCCTCCTGTCCGGTCGGCCCTGCCGCCGGCGCTTGCCCGCGCACTGCGGGCGAGGGCCCGAAGGCGAGAAAGGTGGCGACAAGAAGGCTCCAGTAAAGGGGGCTGCCGGTGCGTACCGTTCGCTGGATCTGTCGAGGCATGGGTACTCTTTCCTTTACTGAGATACGGCGTTGCGGGAGCCGCGGTTGCAGCGAGCGCGCATCGGACGATGACTAGGAGGCTTGGCCCGAATAGAAGCCGCCGCGCGCGGCGAGTTTTCGCAGAGCGTCGCTCGGTGCGAGGCGCGGGCCACGGGTCGCGGCGAGCGCCTCCAGTTGCCGGACGATGCTGTCGAGCCCTTCGCTGTCGGCCCAGCGGCATAGACCGCCGCGGAACGGCGGGAAGCCGATGCCGAAGACCAGCGCGAGGTCGAGCGAGCCCGGTCCCTCGACGATCTCCTCGGCCAAGCAGCGCGCCGCCTCGTTGACCATCGGCAGGATCAGACGTTCGGCCGGCAGCGGGCCCGGCTCGCTCTGCGGCGCGAGCCCGAGGAGGGCGTAGATCGCCGGATCCACCTCCGTCTCCCGGTTGCCTTGGTAGCGGTAGACGCCTCTGCCGGACTTGACCCCGAGGCGGTTGCGGTCCTCGGCGATACGGTCGATCCAGGCCGGAAAGCTCAACCGATCGGGGAAGGCGGACTGGAGAATCCGGCCGACCTTGACCGATACGTCGAGGCCGACCTCGTCGGCCAGGCGCAGCGGGCCCATCGGCATTCCCCAGTCGACCATCGCTTGATCGATCGTCTCGACCCGGTGGCCCTCGTCGAGCAGCCACATCGCCTCCGCGGAGTAGAAGGCGAGCAGCCGGTTGACCAGGAATCCCGGCCCATCCCGAACGACGACCGGCGTCTTGCCGAGACGGCGGGCGAAGGCCGATGCGGTGCAGAGCGCCAGCTCGCTGGTCAGGCTGCCGGCGACGATCTCGACCAGGGGCATGCGATCGACCGGATTGAAGAAGTGCATGCCGACGACTCGATCCCGGCGAGAGGCCGACTGTCCGATTTCGTCGATCGAGAGCGAAGAGGTATTGCTGGCGAGAATGGCCGTCGGCGCCAGGCGGCGCGAGAGCTCGGCGAAGAGCTGCTGCTTCACGGCGAGGTCTTCGACGATCGCTTCGACGACGAAATCGCTGCTTTCGAGGCCTGCATCGACGAGCGTCGGCTGGAGCAGGGCCATGCGGCTGCGCTTCCCGTGCGGGGTGAGTCGCCGGCGCCGGACCTGCTTGTCGAAGAGCGCGGCAGCGTGGGCCAGTGCGGTGGAGATCGCTCCCGTCTGGACGTCCTTGAGGCGCACGGGCAGGTTGGCCTTGTCGGCGATGAGGTGGGCGATCCCCCCGCCCATGACTCCGGCGCCGAGGACAGCCGGATGGCGGACACTGCCGGGCGCCGGCCCCTCGGCGTCCTTCTTCGAGCTTTCGATCAGGCTGAAGAGATGAAGCAGGTTCTTGGCCGTGGGCGCGATCGCGAGCTCACGCACGGCCCGCGCCTCGGCATCGAAGCCGGCTGCGGCTCCGCGCTCCAGGGAGGTACGGACCACCTCGATCGCCGCGAGCGGGGCGGGATAGCGACCGCGGGTCGCGCTCGCCGTCTTCTTGCGCGCCTGGTCGAGAATGAACCAACGCCCGAGCGGCCCCTCGATCAGCAGGCGTTTCAACCCTCCTGGAGGCCTTCTGCGTGGGCGCTTGCGGCCGACCTTGCTGCGGGCGAAGGCCCGTACGTGGTGCAGAAAGCCGGCGGCCGGGAAGAGCGCGTCCGCGAGGCCGATGCTGAGCGCCTGACGGCTGGAGATCGCCTTGCCGGCGAGGATGATGTCGAGGGCCGCGACCAGGCCCACCCGGCGCGGCAGGCGGACGCAGCCGCCCCATCCGGGGACGATCCCCAACTTGATCTCGGGCAAGCCGATGCGCAGGTCCTCGCGGTCGGAGACGACGATGAAGGTCGAAGCCAACGAGAGCTCCGTGCCGCCGCCGAGGCAGGTGCCGGAGATCGCCGAGACGGTGGGGAAGGGGAGACGTTCCCAGGCCGAGAAAAGTCGGTGTCCGTAGCGCGAGCCCGACTCTGCCAGCTCGGGATCGCTGACGCCGGCGATCTCCGCGACGTCGGCGCCGGCAATGAACATCCCCGGCTTGGGTGACAGTAGCACGAGGCAACCGATGTCGGTGCGTCCCGCGAGCTCCTCGACCAGGCGTTCGAACTCCGCCAGCGCTTCGCGGGTGAAGATATTCGCCTTCCGGCCGGGAAGATCGAAGGTCAGCGTCGCGAGGTGGTCTTCCCCGACTTCGAGGTGGAAGGCTCGCTCCACCTAGTGCGCGCCTCCGGCGTCTCCTGCAGCATAGAGGCGGTCGAGAATCGCCTTGTACTTCACGTTGATCACCCGGCGCTTGACCTTGAGGGTCGGCGTGAGCTCACCGCCTTCCAGGGTGAATTCGGCGGGCAGCGACTCCCACACCCGGATTTGCTCATAGCGCGCCAGGTGCTCGTTCACTGCGTCCACTTCCGACTGCAGAATGGCGCGCAGACGCGGATGCTGCAGGAGCTCGTCGTTGGTGCCCGAGAGCTTCTCGGCCGCGGCCCAGCCGCGCAGAACCTCGAGGTCCGGCACGATCAGCGCCGCCAGGTATTGGCGGCGATCGCCGATCACCACCGCCTGCGAGATCCAGCGGCTGGCCTTCAGCTGATTCTCGATCGGCGCCGGCGCGATGTTCTTGCCGTAGGCGTTGACGATCAGCTCTTTCTTGCGGTCCGTGATTACCAGAAATCCACCGTCGTCGAGGTGGCCGATGTCGCCGGTATGGAACCAGCCTTCGCCGTCGATCGCTTCGGCGGTGGCCTCGGGCTTGCCGTAGTAGCCACGCATGGTGTTCGGTCCGCGCGACAGGATCTCGCCGTCCTCGGCGATCCTGACCTCGATACGCGGCATCGGACGGCCGACCGTGCCCAGCCGCGTCGCGCCGCGTGCGTTCACCGAGATTACCGGCGAGGTTTCGGTCAGGCCGTAGCCTTCGTAGATCGGAATGCCGGCGCCCCAGAAGAACTCGGCGACGTCGCGCCCCAGCGGAGCTCCGCCCGACATCGCGAAGACGAATCTCCCCCCGAGACGCTCGCGGATCTTCGAGAACACCAGCTTGTCGGCGATTTTCACCTTGAGGGACGCCGGCGCGAAGGCCAGCCGCTGCGGCAGCGCCTCGCGCCCGACCCCCATCGCCCAGCGGAAGATCTTGGCCTTGAGGCCGCCGGCCGCAGTGGCGTTCTCCAGCACCCGGGCCATCACCTTCTCGTAGACGCGAGGCACCGCCACGAAGACGTGCGGCTTGACCTCGAGGAGGTTCGCCGCCACTGTCTGCACCGACTCGGCGTAGGCGATGGTGATGCCCTTGTAGAAGTAGCAGTAGTCCACCAGGCGCTCGAAGGAGTGCGAGAGCGGCAGGAACGACAGGGCGGTGAAGGTACCCTCCAGCCCGAGGACTTCGCAGCCGCTCACGGCATTCGAGACCAGGTTGTCGTGGGTCAGCATCACGCCCTTCGGATCGCCGGTCGTGCCGCTGGTGTAGATCAGCGTCGCAAGGTCTTCCGGCTTGGCGCGCGCAGCCATCTGTTCGAGCCAGGCCTGGTCGGCGGCGGCGCCGCGGGCCATGAAGGTCGCGAGCGATTCCACGCCCTCCGCCGGCGCGTCGCCGGCATCGATCGCCACGATCCGTTCCACCGCGGGCATGTCGGCGCGCACCTCGAGCAGGCCCTCGAGCCGCTCGCGACCCTGGACGAAGAGCACCCGCGAGCCGCTGTCGCGGGCGACGTAGGCCGCTCCTTCCGGGAGCAACGTGGGGTAGATCGGCACCAGCGCGGCCCCGACGCAGAGAGTGGCGAAGTCGACCGCCGGCCAGTGCGGCCCGTTCTCGGCCATCAGCGCGACGCGATCTCCAGGCTGCACGCCGCATTCGACCAGGGCCCGGGCAATCTGACGCACCTGGCGCACGAGCTCGGAGGTCGAAACCGCGACGTAGCGGCCGTCGACCTTGTGCATCAGACAGGCCTGCCTGTCGAAGCCTGCGGCAACGAGGAAGAGCTCGGATAGTGTCCGGATGGCCATGTTCGCGACTCCTTCGTAGGACTTTTCGATTGTATCGGAGGATCCGCTTGACCGTTCAGGCGTCGCAAGGGTATTCTCCCGTTCCTTCGCGGAGAACCTCCGCAATCCGTCGCGTTCCCGAGGCGACGGCTGCAAGAACGCCACAAAACGGGGCGTAGCTCAGCTTGGTAGAGCGCACGGTTCGGGACCGTGAGGCCGGAGGTTCAAATCCTCTCGCCCCGACCATTTTCCTCCGCAGTCCCCCCCTCAGAAGGGCACGCACAGGGTCTCCGCTGGTAGGATCCGCCCCATTCCCGGGGACCGGAGAGTCGACATGAGCGGATTGGCAGCGTTTTTCGAGCAGGCGAGGACCGGTTTCTCCCGGACCTTCTGGATCGCCAACATCATCGAGCTGTTCGAGCGCTTCGCGTACTACGGCTCGAAAGCGATTCTGGCGGTCTACATCGCCGAGCAGGTGGGTCTCGGGCCGGGGAAGGCCGGCTTCCTGGTCGGAAGCCTGTTCAACACCCTGCTCTACTTCCTGCCGCCCCTCGCCGGCACGATCGTCGACCGCTACGGCTTCAAGAAGAGCCTGCTCGCCTGTTTTTCGATCTTCAGCCTCGGGTACTTCCTCATCGGCTTGGGCGGCCTGCCGCAGGGCAAGCCCCTGGTCGATGCGCTGGGCGGGGGCACCTACATGATCGTGGCGCTCGTCATCACCGCCATCGGCGGCTCGCTGATCAAGCCCTCGATCGTCGGCACGGTGGCGCGCACGACGACGCCGGAGACCAAGTCGCTCGGCTATTCGATCTACTACACGCTGGTGAACCTCGGCGGCGCGATCGGTCCGTTGCTCGCGCTGCAGGTGCGCGAGAACCTCGGCATCGCCTACGTGCTGATCATGTCGTCGCTGGTCAGCCTCTGCCTCATCGCCGGCACCCTGTTCTTCTTCCGCGAGCCGCCGCGGCCGGCAGATGCGCCGCCGCCCAAATCGATGGGCGGAGTCGTGACGGACATGTTCATGGTCTTCCGGGATCTCAAGTTCATGAGCTTCCTGGTGATCTTCTCGGGCTTCTGGATCATGTTCTGGGAGATCTTCTACGCGCTGCCGTTCTACGTCCGCGATGTCCTGCACTTCGAGAAGTTCGAGATCATCGAGACCGTCGATGCCTGGACGATCATCCTGATCACCATTCCGGTCACCGCTCTCGCCAAGCGGCTGAAGCCGCTGGCGGCGATGACGCTCGGTTTCGCCATCGCCTCGGCGTCGTGGTTCCTCATGGGCGCGATCCCGACCCTCACCGCGACGATCGCGGCCATCGCCATCTACGCCGTGGGCGAAGGCCTGCAGGCGCCGCGTTACTACGAGTACGTGGCCGACCTCGCGCCGAAGGAGCAGGTGGGAACCTACATGGGCTTCGCCTTCTTGCCGGTGGCTATCGGGACCTTCGTCTCGGGCGCGATCGCCGGGCCGCTCGTCGAGCGGTATGTCGGCGTGCGCCAGGACGGCGTCTTTACTCCCGGACCCGAGTTCGCCCATGCCGGCCGGATGTGGTTCTGGGTCGGCGGGATCGGTGTCGTTGCGACCCTTGCCATGCTCGCTTACGACCGGCTGGTCGTGAAGCGTCGTTGACCAGGAACGGCGGCCCGGAATGAAGAACACGAAGATCGCGGTGCTCGGCCTGGGAATGATGGGCCAGGCGATCGCCGGCGGGCTGCTCAAGGCTCATCAGCCGAAGCGCCTGCTCGCCGGCACGACGCGCACCCGCGCCACTGCCGCACGGCTGAAGGCTCAGCTCGGTATCCAGGTGGGAACCGACAATGTTGCCGCAGCGGCGGGAGCCGACGTGCTGGTGCTCGCGCTCAAACCGCTGCAGGTGCTCGAAGTGGCCCGCGAGCTCGCCGCCTCGGGAGCGCTGGCGCCGCGGACGCTGGTCGTCTCGATTGCCGCCGGCGTCACCACCGCGCAGCTCGAGGAGATTCTCGGAAGCCGCGTGGCGGTGATCCGCGCCATGCCCAACACACCCTGCAGCATCGGCTGCGGCACGACCGTGCTCGCCCCCGGAAAGCGTGCCGGGGAGACGCACCTCGCGACCGCCCGACGGATCTTCGCGCCGCTCGGGCGGGTCCTCGAGCTCGAGGAGAAGCACATGAACACGGTGACGGGGCTCTCTGCCTCAGGCCCGGCGTTCGTCTACGTGATCCTCGAGGCGCTCGCCGACGGCGGGGTGGCGCGCGGGCTGCCGCGGCAGACGGCGATCGAGATGGCGGCGCAGATGGTCTATGGCGCGGCCTCGATGGTGCTCGCCACGGGTCGCCATCCGGCGGCGCTCAAGGACGACGTGACCACGCCGGCCGGGTGCACCATCGCCGGCATCCTGGCGCTCGAGGACGGCCGCATTCGCAGTGTTCTGTCGCGCGCCGTCGAAGTGGCGAGCGTGCGGGCGGGAGAG
The DNA here is from genome assembly GCA_052035735.1 of Acidobacteriota bacterium. Classification (GTDB taxonomy): domain Bacteria; phylum Acidobacteriota; class Thermoanaerobaculia; order Multivoradales; family JAGPDF01; genus JAGPDF01. Next base: position 2,706 of record JBPOHI010000019.1, on the reverse strand, counting down.
CTCGCTTCCAGCAAGTAGGCCCGCACTCGGGCGGGTCGCCGGTCCAACCGAGTCGAGGAGAGTGGAGATGAAGAAGATCCTGGGGGCGGGGCTGGCCGGTGGAATCGTGGTGTTCCTCTGGGGGTTCGTTTCGCACATGCTGCTGCCGGTGGGGAAGATGGGCTTCACCCAGATGCCGGTGAACTCGCCGCTGCTCGAGGCGATGAAACAGAATCTCACCGAAGAGGGCCTCTACGCCTTCCCGGGTCTTGAAGTCGGGCGCAAACAGACGGAGGCCGAAGACGCGGTGTGGGCCGGCAAGTACAAGATGGGACCGAACGGGCTGCTGCTCTACCATCCGGTCGGCACCGACCCGGTCTCGCCCCGGCGTCTGCTGATCCAACTCGCTACCGACGTCTTTGGCGCCCTGCTGCTCGCCTACCTGCTGGTGGGCATCGCGGGCTCGACGGGCGCCCAGGTGCCGCTCGCCAAGATGCTGCGGATCGCGTTCGCGGCAGCGGTCTTCGGCTGGGCCTCGATCGAGATCGCCTATGCGAACTGGTATGGCTTCCCGCGCGCCTTCGTGCTGGCCGAGCTGATCGATCAGGTGGTCGGCTGGACGCTCGCCACGCTGATGATGACCTGGCTCTGGCGGCGTATGGAGAAGCGCGCTCAGCTTCTCGCCGAGCGCATCTGGGAGCACTGACCGGCCGGCGAGGCTGACCGCCTTCAGCCGCCGGCCGTCGCCGTCAGCCGTTCTGCTGCGCGAAGTCGGCCATGAAGGCGACCAGCGTGTCGACTCCGGCCTCCGGGAAGGCGTTGTAGATCGAAGCCCGGATTCCGCCCACCGAGCGGTGACCCTTGAGGCCGTCGAGGCCGGCGGCGGTCGCCTCGGCGACGAACTTCTTCTCGAGCTCTTCGGAAGGCAGGCGGAAGGTCACGTTCATCCACGACCGGCTCTCCGGCTGGGCGTGGCCCCTGTAGTACCCCGCGTTCCCATGGGCGCCGTCGATCGCCGCGTAGAGTTTCGCCGCCTTGCGGCGGTTCCTCTCCTCGACAGCCTGGAGGCCGCCCTCGGCCAGCAGGTGCTTGAGAACCAGATGCAGGATGTAGATCCCGAAGGCCGGTGGCGTGTTGTAGAGCGACCGCTCCTTGGCGTGCGTCGCGTAATTGAGGTACGCCGGCGTGGCGGCTGGCGCCTTGCCCAGGAGGTCTTCGCGCACCACGACCAACGTCAGGCCGGCGATCGACAGGTTCTTCTGCGCCCCGCCGTAGATCATCCCGTAGCGCGCGACGTCGACCGGCCGGCAGAAGATGTCGGAAGACGCATCGTTGACCAGCGGCACTCCTGGCGGCACGTCGGGAAGGTGGTGCCATTGCGTGCCGTAGATGGTGTTGTTCGAGGTCATGTGGACGTAGGCCGGGGACTCGCTGTAGCGGATCTCGCTCTGCAGCGGAATGCGATCGTGGTTCGTCGCCTTCGAGGTGCCGGCGACGTGCACGCTGCCGAGCTTCCGGGCGTCGGCGATCGCCTTCTCCGACCAGACGCCGGTTTCGATGTAGTCGGCGGTGCGGCCGGCGGGCAGGAGGTTCATCGCCAGCATCGCGAACTGCAGCGTCGCGCCGCCCTGCAAGAAGAGAACGTGATAGCCGTCGGGCACGCCGGCGAGCTGGCGCAGATTGGCCTCGGCGCCGTAGCAGATCTCTTCGAACGGCTTCGAGCGATGGCTGATCTCGAGGATCGACATGCCGACACCCGGCAGGGCGAGCAGGTTCTCCTGGGCCTCTTCGAGCACGGGCAGCGGCAGCACCGCCGGTCCGGCGGAGAAGTTGTAGATGCGATGGACGGTCGTCATGGGAATCTCCGGTGGAGCTGCGTAGGAGGAAATTGTATCAACGGGCGCCGAGGCGGGAGGCGAGCGCCGCGGCCAGCGGCCGCGCCAGCCGCGCGACCTTGCGCGGACCGACCGGCGACGGCGCGAAGGGCTGCCAGGGCGCGCCCAGGAGATCGCGCCGGAACTCGACGCAGAGGACCTGCCCGGGATGGTTCGCCGCGTACCGGTAGCCCATGGTCGCCGGATGCAGGTGGTAGGTCGCGTTCTCGCCGACCTCCAGGTCGAGCGCCAAGTAGGCATCCTTGAGCCCGGCGACGAGCCCGGCGGGTGAGAGGTCCAGGCCGTCGGCATCGCGGGTGATGAAGTCGACTCCCGGTCGCTGCACCCAGCGGGCGTAAGCCTCGGGCCGATAGGCTTCGCGCAGCGCGGTGACAATGTCGGCGTCGACCGCGACTTCGACCGAGCGCGGCGCATAGCTGTGGAGGGCCACCGCCAAACCACCCGCCGCACCGCAGACTTCCCGGTACAGCCCCGCCACCGTGGCGTGGTACTGCTGGTAAAGGGAGATCAGCAGCTGCTGATCGCAGGAGTCGGTAATGTAGGGCGGGAGGCCGGGCGTCATGCCGCCGGCGGCAGGGGCCGCGACCTCCCGGTTGAAGTCGATGAAGGTGCGCGGCACCGTCGCCCGCACGACCACTACCCCCTTTACCGGAGCTTTTCGCGCCGCGCCCGCCAGCCGGGTCGCGATCGCGCTCGCCAGCTCCGGAACGCCGAAATCGGTGTTGACGTGGAAAAACTGCTCGAGCCTCGCTGGCAGCGGGCTCGAGAGCCGCGCCGCGAGGGCGTCGTACTGCGCCCGCTCCGTCGCGCCGTGCGGCAGCTCGATGAGGAG
>JBPOHI010000309.1:0-8191 GCA_052035735.1 Acidobacteriota bacterium | reverse complement strand
TTCCGGGCGCCACCTCGGGGAAGCGGAAGCGACCGCCTTCGTCGGACGTCGCGACGCGGGCGCCGCCGATCAAAGCTGGGCTCGAGACTTCCACGCTGGCACCGGGAACTGCGGCGCCCGACTCGTCGGTCACCGTTCCGGTGAGGGCGGCGGTCGTCTTGCTCTGCGCCCACGCGCCGCTCGCGAGGAGCGCGGCGCACAGCGCCCAACCGAAAACTCTTCCGATCCGACTGTTCCTCATTCCTGCCTCCTGTTCTCCTGCGGGACTTGAAATGGGCTCGCACGGCTCGTCGCCCGCCTCGTTGGGGCGCAAGACACCTGCCAGCTCCGACACCTGCAATGCTTGCGGCGGACAATAGCGCCGAAGTCCACCAGCGACAAGGGTTGGCGCCGTTCCGGAGCGGATCGCGTAGCATTGTGCGGCATGTCCGATCGGCGACACTCCGTTGAATCTCGTGCGCGCTTTTGGATCGCGCTGGTCTGCCTCGCGGCGCTGGCTCCGGCGACCGGCTGCGGGAACCATCTGGCCTCGCCGCTGGGAAAACTGCCGGCCGGGGTGCGCCAGGACACACTGAATGTGCTCCTGGTAACACTCGACACCACGCGGGCCGACCGGATCGGGGTCTACGGCCGGCCGCTCGGAGGGTCGCCGCCGGAGACCCCGGAGCTCGACCGGCTGGCGGAGGAGGGGGCGCTCTTCCTCCAGGCCTCTTCGGTCACGCCGCTCACGCTGCCTTCGCACTCGACCATCATGACCGGGCTTCTCCCTGGAGCGCACGGCGTGCGCGACAACGGCGGTTTCCGCCTCGCCGAAGAACGCGCGACGCTGGCCGAGGCCTTCGCCGCCGCCGGTTTTCGCACCGGCGGCTTCGTCTCGGCCTACGTCCTCGACCACAAGTGGGGCATTGCGCAGGGCTTCGAGCACTACTTCGACGACTTCGATCTCGAGAAGGCGAAGACGCTGAGCCTCGGCGAGATCCAGCGCCCCGGCGACGAAACCGTCGCGCAGGCCGCCTCCTGGATCGACTCGCTCGATACCGAAAGTGGCGCCCGCTTCTTCGCCTGGGTGCACCTCTACGATCCGCACTCGCCGCATGCCCCGCCGGAGCCGTTCAAGAGCCGCTACCCCGGCGCGGTCTACAACGCCGAGGTGGCGTGGACCGACAGTCTCGTCGGCCGACTCCTCGCGCACCTCGAGAGCCGCGGCCTCAGGCAGCGCACGGTGGTCATGGTCGTCGGCGACCACGGCGAGAGCCTGGGCGATCACGGCGAGGCGGAGCACGGCTTCTTCATCTACCGGCCGACCTCCTGGGTACCGTTGATCGTCGATGCCCCGTTCTCGGGCGCCCGGCATCGCGTCGTCGCCACGCCGGTCGGGCAGCAGGACCTCGCGCCGACGCTGCTCGAGCTCGCTGGGGTGTCGGGAGGGCTCGAGCCGGGGCAGGGTCGCAGCCTCGTGCCGTTGCTCGCCGGGGGGAGCGATCCCCCGGAAGCGCTGCCGCGCGGCTACAGCGAGATCTTCCTGCCGCGGCTCCACTACGGTTGGTCGGAGCTGCGCTCCCTGCGCCGGGATCGCTGGCACTTCATCGAGGCGCCGAAAGCCGAGCTCTACGACATCGAAGCCGATCCCGGCGAGACGCGGAACCTGGCCGACGACGAGCGCCGCGTCGTCCGCGAGCTTCGCAACGAGTTGGCGGCGCTCGACGCCACCGTGCAGGCGCCGAAGGCCGGCAGCGCCCCGGTCGAGGAGGACGAAGAGACGATGCGGGCGCTCGCGGCGTTGGGCTACATCGGAGGTCAGGCCCCCGACACGACGAAGTCGTTCCGCGAGCTCGCCGATCCCAAGGACCGGCTCGACGTCTTCGCCAAGATGAGCCGCGCGCGCGGACTTTCGAAGGCCCAGGATGCCGAGGAGGCGATCGCGCTCCTGCGCGAGGTGCTGCAGGAGGACCCGGAGGTCGTCGACGCCTGGTTCACGCTCGGCAACGTCCAATTCCGCCAGCGCGACTGGGCGAAGGCGGCGGACAACTATCGCGAGACGTTGAAGCGCCGCCCCGATCACGACTGGGCGATGATCGGTCTCGCCGATACTTACGTCGCTCGCGGCGACATCGATGCGGCAGTCGCCGGCTATCGCAAGTACCTCGAGCGCGATCCGCGGAACGCGCAGATTCTCTATCGCATGGCGCAGGTCGAGCTCGACGCCGGGCGTGACGCCGAGGCCGAACGGGCCCTCCGCCAGACGCTCGAGGTCGAGCCGAAGACGGCGCGCGCCGAGGTTGGCCTCGCAGTGCTCGCCTTCCGCCGCAAGGACCTGCCAGGGGCTCACGCGGCGCTCGACCGGGCGCAGGCGATCGATCGCAAGGTCAAGCATGCGCGCTACAACCGGGCGCTGGTGTTCGAGGCTCAGGGCCGGCGCGCGGAGGCCGCCGTCGCCTATCGCGAGGAGATTGCGGACCACCCCAACAGTTTCAAGGCCTACTTCAATCTCGGCCGGCTTCTCGAAGCGCTGGGCGACCGCGGCGGCGCGCTCGAAGCGCTGCGCGGCGCCGTCACCGCGAACCCGGACTACGCCCTCGGCCGTCTCTTCCTGGGGCGCGCCCTGCTCGCCTCCGGAGATCTCGCCGGCGCCGAACGCGAAGCCCTGCGCGGTCTCGAGCTCGACGCCAAGGGCCCGTTCGCGGCCCTGGGTCACTACGTCCTGGCGGATGTCTTCAGCCGCCAAGGCCGGCCGGCGGAAGCGAACCGGGAGGCCGAGCGCGGCAGAGAGCTCGAAGCGCTGAACGCTCGCGCCGGCAAGGACGTGCGTGCGGCTCTCGACGAGGTGGATCCGGAGTCCTAGGCAGACCCGCTGTGGAACTCAGCTCTCCTCTGCGAGCTCGAGCGCACGCCAGAGATACCAGCTGGCCGTCGTCCGGTACGGTCGCCATTTCTCGCCGACCACGGCGAGCTCTTTGGGTTTCGGCAGCACGTCACGTCCGTAGGTGCGGGCAAAGCCCTTGCGCACGCCGTAGTCGTCGAGCGGCAGGACGTCCGGACGCCCGAGGGTGAAGATCAGGAACATCTCGACCGTCCATGTGCCGATGCCGCGGACCGCCGTCAGGGTCTCCACCAGCTCGGTGTCGGAGAGCTTCTCGGCGGCGCGGCGGGTCGGGATCTCCCCGGCGCACGCCCGCGCTGCCAGGTCTTTGACCGCGGCCGCTTTGCTGCGCGACAGGCCGGCGGCGCGCAATTGCTCTTCCGCCGCCACGGTGACCTTCTCCGCCGCCGGGCAACGGCTGGAGCCGAAGCTCGCACAGAGCCTGCCGTAGATCGTCGCTGCGGCCTTGCCGGTGAGCTGTTGATAGACGATCGACTCGAGGAGCGCCTGATAGGGGCTCTGCCGCGGTGCGATCGTCAGCCGGCAGGGACCGACCTTGCGGATCAGGCGCGCGAGCGTGCGGTCCTTGCGGGCGAGGTGCGCGACGGCAGCGTCGACGTCGAACGGCGGTGGGACCTGCGCGGTGGGAATGTCCGTGGCCTCCTGAACTTCGGGGAGGCGGAGTCTAGCGGATCAGCTCGAGAACGCCGAATCGGTGCGGGCGATGGAAGTCGGCCGGCGAGGTGAGCGTCGGCGACCAGCAGGAGAATTCGGGTTCTCCGCCCCGCGGCCGCTCGATGCGGTAGAAGTTGGCAGAGAGCGCTGCCGGCGCCGCTGGGAGTCCGAGCCCGCGCCATGGAATGACGATCTCGGCTCGCCAGTCGGCGCGCTCGCCGGTGGGTGCGGCGTGCCAGGCGATGCCGCTGCAGTTCCAGGCCGAGTCGACGGTCATTCCGAGGCGATCGCCGTGCGGATTGGTGACGCGGGCGTCGAAGAGGACGCCTTTGGGGCTGACCTCGAACTCGAAGTACTGCGCCGGGACCGCCTCGCCGGCGGCAAGAAAGAGCTCGACGGCCTCCTGTTGCCAGAGCGGCGCGTCACGCTCGCTGAAGGTGCTCCAGGCGTCGTCGTCTGCGCAGTCGAAAGCGACCGCAAGGCCGTCGTCGTCCCAGGCGACCTCGACCTGTGTCGGCCAGCGCGGTGCCCCCCGCCCGTCGGCCAGGGCGAACGGCCGCAGTCGGGAGGGTGGTGCGGCCGAGCGGCGGCGGACCGCTGCCCGCGGCGGGATCACTCCCAGGGTCCCGGTGGCATCGAGAGGCGAGCGATCGGCTCGCCGCCGCGCGCCGCGTTCTCCACGATCTCGTCGATATCCGCCGCGGTCACACCGCCGTACCAGACGTTTCCCGGCCAGACCACGACGGTGACGCCGCGGCTGCAGTGCTTGAGGCAGCCGGTGCGCGTCACCAGTACCTGGTCGCGCAGGCCGCGCGCCTTCACGCCGTCCTTGAAGCCCTGGTAGACGGCGAGGCCGTCACGCGACGCGCAGCAGGGCTTGGCGGCTCCGGGGCCGCGGTCGTTGACGCACACCAGAATCTGCGACATCGGCTTGGGCATGGCGCGAGTCTAGCGAACGCCGGTCCGGCCCGGTCGCGCTGGTAAGATTCACGCCGGAAATCGGCCGATGAAAATCCGCATGCTGCTCAATCCGGCCGCGGGCCGCGGTCGCGGGCGCCGTTCGCTCGCAACGGTAGCCGCAGGGGCGCGCCGGCACGGTATCTCGGTCGCGGTGCCGGAGAGTCCCGCAGAGCTCACCTCGTGCGCCCGCCGCGCCGCCGGCGCAGGCGTCGACCGACTTCTGGTCGGCGGCGGCGACGGCACCTGGCACCAGGCGGCGCGGGGGCTGGCCGGCGGCGACTGCGCCCTGGCACCGATCGCCCTGGGTACCGGCAACGACCTGGCCCGCGAGCTCGGTTTTTCGCTCGCACCGGAGTTGGCCATCGCGCAGGCGGTCGAAGCGCCGGTCATCCGGATCGATCTCGGGCGCGCCGCCGGCGGCATCTTCTGCGGGGTCGCGGGCTCGGGCTTCGACAGCGAATGCGCCGAGTACTCGAAGAGCGTGCGGCGGCTGCGCGGGCCGTTGGTTTACGCCTGGTCGGTGGTGCGGGTGCTCGCCGGCTTCGTACCGCTCCGCGCCACGCTCGACCACGACGGGGGCCGATTCGAGGGCGAGGTCATGTTCATCACGCTCGCCAACACCCGCTGGCTGGGCGGCGGGATGCGCATCGCGCCGCTGGCGGACGCCGCCGACGGCCTGCTCGACGTCATTATCGTCCGCCGCGTCTCGCGCACCCGTCTGCTGGCGGTCTTCCCGCGCGTCTACTCCGGGACTCACCTGACCCATCCGGCGATCTCGACGTTGCGCACGGGTCGCGCTCGCCTGGGCTTCGATCGTGCGTCGATGCTCTACGGCGACGGCGAGGCCATCACCCCGGTGCCGCTCGAAGCGGCAGGCGGATTGGAGGTGAGCCTCGATCCGCGGGCGCTCGCCGTCGTGCGCCCGCGGATCTGAGGTGAGCCGAAACAGCGCCTAGAAGTGCAGCGCGAACTCGAGTCCGACTGTTCGCGGGTCGTTCGTCATGCCGGTGAGGTTGTTGAAGTCGATGCCGTTCTGCACCACCACTTCGTCGGTGAGATTCCGTCCGAAGAGGGCCAGCTCGTAGCGGCCCTCCGCGAAGGCGTACGCGAAGCGCGCGCCGATCTCGAGCGAGTCGCCGTTGAACTCCTTCGATTCATAGAGGAAGAAGCTCTTCTTGCTGTGGTAGGACCAGTCGACGCTGGCGGAGAAGAGGCCCTCGCCCGCCGGACGGCGGTAGTCGAAGATGCCGTTCACGATCCACTCCGGCGCATGCGGCAGCGGATTGCCGTCGACGCGCGCCAGGCCGCCGACGATCGGGTCGAGCACCGTGCAGCCGCCGCCGCAGGGCGCGACGCCGAGGTTCGGATCGTCGATCTCGGTGTGGTTGTAGCTGCCGCCGAGGGTGATCAGCCAGTTCGCCGACGGCGCCCAGTCGATATCGGCCTCGAAGCCGTAGCCCTTGCTCTGGTCGGCGTTGAGCAGCGTCGCGGTGTTGTACTGGCCGCCGACCGCGACGAGCTGCTGACCGTCGACGGTGAACTCGTAAAGCGCCAGATTGAGGCGCAGCTTGCGTTCGAGCAGCTCGCTCTTCATGCCGACCTCGAACGACAGGACCTCTTCCTTGTCGGCGATCGAGACGCAATTGGTCGCCGGATTGGCGCCGCCCTGGAAATCGGCGCAGAAGAGGATGCGGCCCTGGATCGACGGGGCGCGGAAACCGGTTCCGGCGCGACCGTAGAGGTTCAGGGTGTCGGTCGCCTTGTAGCTGGCGGAGAGGTCCCAGGTGACGAGATCGGCGCTGGTCGAGGCCTGGATCGGGCCCGACGTGGGGGTCTGGAAAGTCGGATCGGGCCGTTCGGCGGAGAAGTCCTTGTCGTCGGTGGTATAGCGCAGGCCGCCCTTCAGCGTCCAGCGGTCGGTAGGCCGGAAGTCGATTGAGGAGAAGAGCGCCCAGGAGGTGGCATCCTGGACCTGGAAGGCGTAGCCGTCCTGGATGCCGCCGGCAAGCGTGTTGTAGCTGAAGCTCTCGGCCTTGAGACTCTCGTCGAAGTAGAAGAAGCCGACCAGCCAGTCCCAGGCGCCGCCGGTGTCGCTCGCCAGGCGGATCTCCTGGGTGAACTGGTCGAGATCGGGGATCCCGTCGGCCGATTCGGACGGGAAGGCGATGACGCCGGGGCCCGAGGGCGGAGCGAAGACGGCGCCGAAACCGCCGTCGATGTCGCCGCGGCTGTACATGTCGAGGGATTCGTACCCGGTGATGGCAGTCAGGGTCGCGAAGTCGAACTTGTAGTTGAGCGTGAAGGCGCCGCCCTCGGCGCTGATCGTCTGGTCGTTCTGGCCGTCCTGGAAGACCCGGTCCTGGCGGAAGCCGTCCACCACCCGGTCACTGCCGTGTTCGAGGATGTTGGCGCGGAAGATGCGAGCGGTGCCGTCGAGGTCCCAGGCGTGCAGGTTGAGCAACGCGCTGAAGCGCTCCGAAGGCTCCCAGAGCAGCTGCAGGCGGAAGGCGCCGGTGCGGTTGCCGCCGAGCGCATTGTTCTCGCCGGTGAAGCCGTTGTCGACCCAGTCGGACTGCGACTGATAGAGCAGCGAGAGGCGAGCCGACAGGGTCTCGGTGATGGCGCCGCCGAAAGCCGCCTTGGCGTCGATGGTGTCGAATGTGCCGAAGGAGGCGCTGACGAAGCCGCCGCGCTCCTGCGACGGCCGGACGGTGTCGAACTTGACGATCCCGGCGGGCGTGTTGCGCCCGAAGAGCGTCCCTTGAGGTCCGCGCAGCACTTCGGTGCGCTCCACGTCGAACAGCGGCATGCCCTTGACCACCGGGTTCTCCAACACGATGTCGTCGACCACCATCGAGACCGGCTGCGAGGCGTTGAGGTCGAAGTCGGTATTGCCCAAGCCGCGAATGTAGAAGCGCGGGAAGGCGCGTCCGAAGGAGGACTCGAGCAGCAGGCTCGGGACCCGCCCGGAGAGCGCTTTGACGTCGCCGCCGCCCATCGTCAGGAGGTCGAACTTCTCGGTATCCAGGGTGGTGATCGACAGCGGCACGAGTTGGACGTTCTCGCTGCGCTTCTGCGCGGTGACGGTGATTTCGTCGAGGACGACGGCGCTCTCTTCGCCGTTGCCCTCTTCGGCAGCCGCGGCCGGGGGCGCCTGCGCTTCCGCCTGCGCTTCCGCCTGCGCTTCCGGCTGCTGGGCCAGCCCGGCTCCGGCGAGTCCGGGAAGGAGGAGGAGGGCAATCCAGGCTGCGAGGTTTCTCCGCGAGGGCGCGATCTTCATGGTTCTCGTCTCCTGAGGGGAAGGTAGCGAAATTTCGCCGCAGTGTAACACCCGGGAATAGACCCTCTGGCGCGCTTCGCGGCCAGGCGCAGGCCTCGGGATGCGCGGTCCGCCCCTGCCCGGATTCCAAGGGCGGCGGGCGATTGCACAGTTTGTTGTGCGGCTGACAGGGCTCCGCCGGTCGGGTAGGATTCCGCTGACGAAGTCACGATCCTGTCGCCGCATCGACGCACTCGCAGGCGCCTCACCGGATACGATTCTTGCGCTCGCAGAAGTCTGGTTGGACCGTTTCCCTTCCATGATTCAAGGAGATTGACGTTATGAAGAGGTTGCAGAGGGTTCTCGCAGCGGGCCTGATGGCCGCGGCATGTGCCGCGGGGGGGGGGGGGGGGGGCGGCGGCCGCCCCCCCCCCCCC
>JBPOHI010000205.1:0-2871 GCA_052035735.1 Acidobacteriota bacterium | reverse complement strand
CCGTAACCCGCGACGGAGAGTCCTTCATGTCCCCAGTCTCGCCGCAGGCCTTGCACCACACCGCGTTCGTCGTGCGCGATCTCGAAGCGACGGCGCGCAGCCTCTCCTCGTCGCTCGGCATCGGGCCCTGGCAGGTGCGAACGATCCGCCCGGCCTTCGCCCGGCTGCGCGGCGTCGAGAGCCCGTTCAGCTTTCGCGTCGCGCTCGCCACGGTGGGCGGCAGCACCTTCGAGCTGGTGAGCCCGCTCGAAGGCCACGGCCTCGCCGCCGAGTTCCTCGCCGAGCACGGCAACGGCTTCCACCACACCTGCCTCGCCTACGCTTCGCTCGCCGCCCTGCGCGCCGCGAAGGCGGCGCTCGTCGCGGAGGGTCGCACGCTCCTCCAGGAGGCCGGCAGAGGCGACGCCTTCGAGTTCGCCTACTTCGACCTCCCCGAGCTCGGCTCCGTCCTCGAGCTGCTCTACCTCGACCCCAGCCAGATGCCCCCGCCCGACGGCGAGGTCTGACGGCGGGATCTCGCTGGGAGCGTTCCCCGGTCGCATCGCGCCCAGGCGTCTTGGCGGAGCGAGCGTTCATGCAACCCGGAGCTCTGCTGGCTATCGCCCGCTGGTCTCACTGACCCGGAGACGGCGCAGTTGAGCCGTCTTCTTGTCGAAGTGGTCTTCCATCCGCAGCAGGACGTCGGCGAGGAAGCGGACCGCGTCGGCGGCGTGCGGTCCCTTGTTGAGCATGACGCACTCGGCTCGGCCACTCATCGCCGCGTCGGTCACCTCGGCACGCGACGGCATGCCGCGTTTGGTCATCCCTTCGAGCACCTGAGTGGCCCAGATCACCGGCACGTGAGCGGCCTCGGCGAACCACAGGATCTCCTCCTGGACTTCGGCCAGGCGCTCGAAGCCGAGCTCGACGCCGAGGTCACCGCGCGCCACCATGACGCCGAGCGGAGGGCGCTGCAGGCCGGCGAGAAGCAGGGCTGGCAGCTGCTCGAAGGCCTCGCGGGTCTCGAGCTTCAACACGACGCCGACCGCATCGGCCCCACGCGCCGCGAGCGCACGGTGAAGCTGGACGACATCATCGGCGGAACGGACGAACGAGAGGCCGACGAGATCGACCAGCGGGGCGGCGAAGTCGAGGTCCGACAGGTCCTTCTCGGTAAGGCCCCGCACCGGCAAGGCGGTGTCGGGAAGGTTGATCCCCTTGTCGCCCGCGAGGCGAACCCGGCCACCACGGCTGCTGGTGATGAGGACCTCACATCCGCTGGCGTCCGCCCGGACGATCTTGCCGCCCAGCTTGCCGTCGTCGAAGAGAATGCGATGACCCGGGCGGACCGCTTCGAACACCTCGTCGAGGGTGCAACCGATCCGGCCGGGCCAGATCACCCGACCTTCGGCGTCGCGCCGTTCGGGCTCTCCGAGCGCGAGTCGGCGCTCGAGACGCACCGAGTCGCCCACCGACAGCCCCACCGGTTGCTCCACTTCCGGGGTACCGTGGATCTCGAAGCGCTCCGGCACGTCGCCCTCCTCGCTCCACAGCACGGTGCCATCCTCCACCCGGGCTCCGCGGTCGGCTTCGACCAGGATGCCGGAACTGCCGCTCTCGACCACCCGCAGCCGTCGTCTGCGCCCTGGTACGTCGTCGAGCAACAAAGCATCTCCTGGACCGACCCGCAGCGGCTCGCCGATGCCGGCGAGGCGGTGGACGCGTATCACGGCATCGACAGGGCCCGGAGGCGCAACGTCGACCCAGGTGATCCAGAGACGGGCAGGCCGGATAGTCGCGCCCGCCTCGTCGCGGACCGGACGGAAGCGCAGGATTCCGTTTCCGCGGCGCATGGGGACGGTGCGCAGCTTCGGCCCCGCGAGGTCGAAGAGGACTCGGCACTCGCGACCGGCTTCGACCGCAGCGGTGCGAACGTGGCTCATCATCGCCCGCCAGGCTGCAGGGTCGTCGTGGGCGGAGTTGATCCGCGCCACGTCCATCCCGGCGGCGATGAGCTCGCGCGCGACCTGCGGTCCGGAGGCAGCGTCGCTGCCAAGGGTCACCATCACTCTCGTTCGGCCTCTGCCGGGCCCGCCGCCGAGCAGCCTGTTGACGTTGGCCGCCAGTCGGGCTGCACCGTCTCGCATGCTGAGAGCGTCGGACGGATCCCGTCGGGCGGTCTCGCCAGCGAGCCGTTCGAGCACGCCGAGGACCGCTTCGAGGGTTGCCAGCACGTGACCCTCCGCTCTGCCGAGTGACGATAGACCCAGCTCGGCGAGGGCAAGCTGGGCCGAGCGCAGATCGTGCCGGCGCAGCGCGAGGTAGTGCACCAGGTTGCGGGCGCTCGACTGCTCGGATTCGGGGATTGCGCAGAGCTCTCGACCATGTTGGCGCTCGAGCTCTTGCGTGGCGTCGAGCAGGGCGCGCAGTGTGACGATCAGTTCGGCGGGGGTGAATTCGGACTTCGACATAGGGCAGCTCTCGGTGAGGAACGCCGATACGAGAGCACGTCAATGTGACGGCTGCGTGACGAAGGGACGGTTCGGCGCGCGGTCCCGGGAAGACTCCCCAGCCGCGTCGAGGGTGCACGCGAGCGCGCAGCGGAAGAGTCCACAACCGGCTGTGCAGACGTGGCGAAGAATCGGCTGCCAGGGAGGTCCCGTGCCACCCGCCAAGCCGATGTCCATCCTCTGCCGACGCTCCGCCATTGCCCCTTGGGCGAAGCCAGCCTTGCTGCTGGCGGCGCTGGGGTCGGACTCCGCCCTTGCCCAGCCGGCCTGCGCCCCACTCCCGGCGCCCACCGGCGTCCTCCTCGAGGTGACGCCGGCACAGGCCGACGACCTGCGCGGAATCGTCGCCGGCGCCGCTTCCGGCACGACCATCCTGCTCCAC
>JBPOHI010000047.1:0-9039 GCA_052035735.1 Acidobacteriota bacterium | reverse complement strand
CGTCCGCGCCGCCTCGCGCCGCGCGCCCGCAGGATGCTGCAGCTCTATTTCGCTGCGGCAGCGCTGCTCTCCGCCGGGGTGATGGCGTCCCTGGGCGTCGACGGCGTCGTCATCGCAGCGGCGCTCGTCGTCCCGGCGGCGATCGCCCTCCTGCTCCGCAAACAGCTGACCTAGGAGCCTGAGCGGCAGAACACCCGCGGACTGGTCGGGTCGCTTTGGAGTGGGAGCATTGAAGCGCGGCGGCGCGGTTCGTTGTTCGGTCGAGCGAGCGAGCGCGTGAGATGCGGCGCTATTCTCGGTAAAAAGGGCGGTTCAGGTCGGTTCTGGTGAGGTTGCGCGCTGGCGTCGCCTCATCCCGCTGGCTGCAGGACTTGGAAGCGCTTGAGGTTCACCGCCAGGCAGACCAGATCCCATTCTTGTGCGGTCTTTTCGATGCCGCGGAAACTGAATCTCCGGAAGCCCAGAATGCCTTTGATCCAGCCAAAGACGGGCTCGACGATGGCCTTGCGTCTTCGATAGCGCTTCCTTCCTGCTTCGCTCGCGAGCTTCGCTTCCATCCGCAGGGAAGCCGGAGATGTCGCCGGCTTGGGCGGCTTCTTTCCCTCGCGACCCAGCGACACGTAGGCGTCGACGCTGCGCCCTTCGAGTGCCTGGAAGGTCTTTTCTGATCGGTAGCCGGCGTCGGCGAGGAGCTGGTCGGGATCCTTGCCGAGATTCGCCTGCGCCGCATCGAGCAGCGGTAGCAGCTCGTTGTTGTCGGCCGCGTTGTTCGTCAGCGCCGTGGCCACGATCATCTGCGAGGCCTCGTCCACCGCGATCTGACCGTTGTAGCACTGTTGATAGCCGTTCATCGTCTTCATGATCCGGCTCTCTGGATCGGTGAAGTTGTCTTGCTTCTTATCCTCCGGCACACCGAAGTCGCGCTTGAAGCGGCGCCCGCCTCGCGGGCTCTTGCGGTCGTCGTCCTTCGAGCGGCCCTTCGCCTTGTCCTCTTCAGCTTGGCGCGCTTCGAGCCGCTTCTTTGCCGCTTGAATCATCTCCAGCCGTTGCTCGCGCCGCTGCAACTCCGCTGGCAGCTCGTCGCCGCGCACGTCCGGGCCAAGCTCGGCATCCTCGGAAGCATCGACCGCCGCCGCCTTCGCCGTAAGCTCCGCGATCTGCTTGCGCAGATTCCGCTCCTCTTGCAGCATGCGCTTGTAGCTCATCGCTTTGTGCTTCGAGGCGTTCGCCTTCACCTTCGAGCCATCCACGGCCAACGTGCCGAGCTTCACCACGCCAGCCTCGCGTGCGATGCGCACCACCTGCACGAAGAGCTTCCCGAAAGCAGCCAGGTGCTGCTGCCGAAACTCGCAGATCGTGCGATGCGCCGGAAAGTTCTCGGCCGCCAACACCCGGTACGCCACGTCCTCTTCGATGCGGCGAGCGATCCGACGCGATGAATACGTCCCGGTCGCGTAGGCGTAGAGCAGTACCTTCACCAGCATCCGCGGGTCGAACGGTTGATTGCGCCGTCCGTCGCCCTCATACGGCCGATAGAACTCCGCCAAGTCGAGCGAGTCGACCGTCTCGGAGATGAAGTACGCCAGGTGACTTTCAGGCAGCCAGTCGCGCGGCGACGGCGGAAGCAGGAACGACTGATCCGGGGAATACGGCCGAAACGTCGTGGGCATGCCGGAGTCTACTCCGCCGCTCGATACCCGAAAACTGGATTTCTGCCGCGCAGGCTCCTAGGGCGAGGGAGGTAGCGACTTGGACTGAGGATCGCCGACGTTCCACGACCTGCTACTAGCTCGTCCGCAATGGGCATCCATCTGACTTGTTGTGAGATCCGGCGAACTCTGTACGAATCGGCATCAGATCCACAGGCCCGCCATGAATATTCACATACAAAGGCCTTGGTTCGGGATTCAAACCAGCCGAGTCACTTCCCCGCCCCGACTTCGAAAGATCCTGAGTCTGAAAGAACGCGCCTCCTTCTTGCCGATCGCCATCCACGGGTGCTCATTCGGCCGCTCAGCATGAAACCGCAACACGACATCTTCGCTACCACCGAGATAGTAGAGGAGCGAAACTTCTGCTCCTGCGATACCAGCAATTCGCTCTGCCCAGACCCGAATCAGTTGCTCTCCAAGCATCAAGGCCTCCGGCCTCCGCTTGACCGGGGGCCGTACGATCCGACCAAGGACTTCTTCGAGGTGAAAGTGATTCACAAAGGCCTCAAGTCCCGTCTTGTCGCCTTCAAAGTGCTTCCAGTGGCGGCGCAGTTCAGCGGGCTCACCGATGGCGACGACTCCGTCGAGCACCACGATCCTCGCTGCGAACAGCTGTGCGACCTTCCGTACGCGCTCTAGTGATTTCACATTTCTCTCCGCACAAATATTGACTTAGAGTCACGGGCGCTCATTGATCGGCAACTCGCCAAGGTATCTCATTCCCTTCTCCACCGCTTTTCGTACGCGCTCGTTCTTAAGGAGGCTATTGACCCAGCGCGGGGCTCCGTCGAACTTCCCGGTAGCTGGATCGTAGATGAACTTCGAGTTTCCGACTTGAAAGTGCACCTGACCCGGGCGACTTCCAGGCGCCGCATTCTCCACGTCAATTCGGGCGCCATCACCTTTCCAGAGCGTCTTGCTATCAATCTTAGTTCCATTCTCTCCAAGCATGGCCATCGCTTGGCCGACTACTAGTCCACCATGAATTCCCTGAACAGCGCTTTTTCCAAGAATAGGGAGCGCTGGAATCGCGGCCGCTTCGGAGGTTGCAAGGGCCAATCCCATTGAGGCGCCCATACCTGAGAAGGCGTTCTGCACCTCTAACAAACCAATTCCAAGCGAAGCCCAGTCCCCGAGACTCTGGCCCACTTCGTAATCCGCGTTTGTCGGCGACCTCCGCTCGATAGCCCCGAGTGAAAGCGAACTGTTTACTGCATTCATTGCGCCCTTCAAGACATCAAGCGCCGTTCTACCGTCAGGATCAATGTTCCTTACCGGGCTGTTGAGGGAATAGGTGTAGCGATTCCACGTCTGCGGCGCTTCGGCCGCTCCACCGACTGAATCGACCGAGAGAAATCTCCCTGTCAACGGCGAATGAAAGCGCGCATGCATGTAGTTCTGGTCATCCGAGTTTCCGGCGAGGTTGAAGCGGTCGCGTTCGTGGCCGGTGAAACGGAGGGAAAGACCGCCTTGACCGGCGGGGACGATTTCCTCTCCGGAGGGGAAGTACTTCCATGACTGATTCACCTGGCCGATCGGTGAAGTCTCGAGGCGCGTAGTTCCCAGATGGTCGGTCGTGTAGTGCATGGCTGTCGGCTCTTCGTAGTTCTCCTGGTCGACCGCCGCGAAGAGGCCCTGGCCACGGTGAATATACGATTGCCGCAGCATCGGCGCGGCACCCGGGCCCGAACCCAGCTCGCGCAAGACCTTGCCACCGAAGTCGCGAAGCGTCCATCGCTGCTCAAGCTGATTCGAGTGATCGACAATCGTCAGAGCGCGCTCGTCGTCGGCCGTATAAAGGAAGTGATACGGGTCCTCCCCCGACACGTTTCGCCGAACCAGGCGATTGAGTCGATCGTAGGTGAACGTCGTGACGAAATACTGCGTCTGATTCCCACGGCTGTCGTACTTCGCGGTGCCCGTGAGGCGATTCGTGAAGGAGCTCGTAGCCGTATCCCTCAAGGGCTGCAGCACGCCGCCGACCCAAGTCTTGATCGACCCGATGTTGCCATAGGAATCGAACGCGTACTCCTGCTCATCCGTCCGCGTCGCTTCGGGTGACAGTCCGGGGTCGCTCATCACCTCACCGGCGACCGAGCTGCAAAGCGGCGGATCGGAGGCGCTCCACAAGCAGCCATTGCCCGCGTTAAATCCATCGCAGAACAGGCAGGCGACCGCAGGAGTGTACGCAGTCGAAACCCAGGCGTGCTTGAGTCGCTCGGCGCGGTCGTAGAGGAACTTGTCGATGAGGCCGTGCTCATTCGTCTCCTCGCCTGCAGCTACCGACCCCATGGCGACGATGTTCCCCGCGGGGTCGTAGAGATAGGTACCTGTCTTCCACAAGGTCTGAGAGCTCTTCATGGCCTTCAGCAGCTTCGGCCTCTCGCGGCGGTCCACTCCCAGCGACTGCGTTTCGATGACGCCGTTCGAATGCTCGATCGAGTTCCACATTCCGTTCGGGTGATACGTGATCTGGTTGGAGCTCGAGGTCCAGCCTCCGATCTCCTTCAACAGGCCATAGGAATAGGTACTCGTGACGATCTGCGAAGCGGTCGAAGTGACGTCGCAGGCTGGATAGCCGTTCGCGGCACTGCACTTCGGGTAGTCGATCTGGTTGCGCAGGCCGAGGGCCGTCACGTCCTCGAAATGCTCGAACTGGCGGAACAAGGTCTCGACCTCGGGCGTACCAACGAAATAAGAAACCTGCAGCGTGCGTTGGCTCTTCGCCCCTCCGTTCTCCCCATACTTGAATACCTCCCTCAGAAGGACCTTTAGGGGCCCATCTGCGAAGACGGGGAAGTTGTAGCTTCGCGCGATCTCGGCCTTGCCCTTCTTCCTGTTGGCGTCATCATTCGCCGTCGCGTAGACCCACTCCTTCAAGATGCGGTCATCCGACAAATTCGATTCGATTCGCCGATCGCTGACTCCGATCAGGCGCTCCGCGCGATCGAACGCGAACCCGAGGTTCGCGATTTCTGGACCGTCGTTTGCCGGGAGCGGTGGGTTCAAGAGATCTGCTCCGCCGACGCTCCTCCGCGCATGGCCCATGGCGTCGATGCGAAGATACTGGATGTCATCGACCGCAGGAGGGTCGGGGGCCGCAGTCGTGGGATCCGTGGTGCCCGCAAGCTCTGGGTGTTCCTCAGCGAGCAGAAAGCCCCGATGATCGTATTCCCAGCAACGGATCTGATCCCCCGAAGTTCCCGAGAGATCCGTCTCCGATCGCTTGAGCCGCCCTCCGACGTCGTAGCTGTAGTAGGTGTTCACCTCCGAACCCCCTGTGCCGGACTTCTCGATAACCTGCGACAGCCGTCCGTTGTCGTCGTATCGCTCGATGAAACTCACCGCTTCCGTCGAAATCGTCGAGCCGTTGAGAACGGACGCGATCGTCTTCGTACGTGTTACCTGCCGGTCTCCCAGATACTGGATCGTGGATTCGACCTCGGTTTGCTCGGTCCCTGGTGCCGACCCCACGATCCACTTGTGCTGGACTTTTCCAGCGCGACCGAAGGCATCGAAGTCCAGGATCTGCTGGCCGTACTTCTTGGCCTCGGCCTCAGTCTCATTCCGGCTCCATTCCGAGACGAACGACCTGTGCCCGGCCGCGTCATAGGAATAGTAGCGATCGTCGCTCGAGTTCAGAGCGGTGAAACGCCGTTCCTGTGCGAGCCTCCCGAGACCGTCATATTGGAACTCTCCCTTTGAGAGTGCCGTGCCGCTGCAGGTCGTGCCGTCGTAAGAAGTGCGGGTCGCGGCTGCGCGCGCTCCGGCGGTAGCATTGGAGTAGCTATAGCAGTCCGCCGCGAGGCCATTCCCTGCGCTCGGAAGAGCAGAGGAGAGCCGATTGCTGGTGTCATAGCCGTAGGTGGTCTTGACGTCGGAAACGTCCGAGCTGGAGCGAACCAGTCCTGTCCTGCCATCGACTTCGAGGTTCAGCAGGAAGTGCTTCACTTCGTCGGGGTCGTTGCCGGTGTTCCCGTCGCCATCCGTGTAGCGCGTCGACTTCCTCGACCCGAACGCATAGTCGTGGACAGACCGGAAGTCGGGCGCGGGAAGCGCGAAGTCCGTAGCGAGTGCTAGGGTGGAAACCGCGGCCCCCGCACCGTCGCCCCCCGCATAAACATCGCCACCGTAGACACCCTCGAAGCGAACCTCGCCATCGGTCATTCCCGCGCCTTGCTCGTAGACACGAACGACATCGTCATTGTTGCGAGGGAGGTTGTCGAGAATGGGCAGGGTCGTGACGTCCTCGCTGCGCTTGAGGGTTCGCTGACGCTTCAAGAAGCCAGTATCTGGGTCGAACCAGAACTCCTCCCAGGCGAATTGGTCGAGCGGCCCGTCAGGCTCGTTGCAGGTATCGATACCCGTTTCCTTCGACCTCCGCCAGTCGAACATCGCGAGAATCCAAGGATCGCCCGGGTCGACCTCGCTCCAGTCTCCTGGATAGGTGCCCCGATCCGGATTGAAATGCGTCTCGACCGTTCGGTCGTGATCCGGGGCGAAATTTGAGCTGGTCGTGGTCTGGCGAAAGTGCCCGAGGCCGTCCCAGTCGCTGGAATCGACCTTTTTCCAGCGAGATCCATCCGTCTCGTAGACAGTACGTTCGGAGATCATGCGGCGGTTTCGGTCGTTAACCTCGCCACCGTTCCACAAGTTACCGCCGGTGTCGGCCTCCCAAGCCTGGTAGACCGTTCGCACGAGGGTGCAGTTGGCAGGGCTCGGATTGGGCTCGCCGCTTGCGCACTCGTAGTGTTTGGCCGAAAGGAAGCGATTCCCCCCATCGGGATCGGAGACCTTTCGTGTGTACGGCATGCCGTACTCGCGGATCTGCGTACCCCAGACATCATCCACGCACGAGCTGACCTCCCCAGGGTAGAGAGCGAAGAAGTACTCGGACAGGTCTCTGAGCGGAGAGATCGTGGTCACCTTCAGATGTTCGGCTGCAGGACTTGTGGGATCTCCTTGCTCATCGGCGGGGCAGCTCTGCGGGGATTCCGGATTGGGGCACGCCAGGCGGGAGTAGGTACGCTCGCTGAGCAAAGTGCCGCCACGATCGAATTCTCGACGAAGGTCGATTCCCCGCGTCGCCGTCCAGTACATCGCACTTGGGGGAAGGGGTGCCTGGCAGTCTTCGCTGGCGGTTCGAATGGCGGGAAACTCGAAGTCCGACCAGTGCCAGGTGATCTTCCCGAGCGTTGGAACCGTCAGGGAGTTCAACTTCCCCTGGTTCGCATCGTAGGCGCTCGTTGGCATCGAATAGGTACTTCCGTTCGGGAGCCCCACTTCCGTGAGGACTTGCACGGAGCGGGAACTCGGGCTCGAATTGAATACCGAGGGGGGGAACACGCCGGTCTTGGTGCCATAGGCCAGGTTCCAGCGCGCCGACCTGCTCGCGCTGTTCTCGCAGGTTCCGCCAGGAAGCGTCGAGACGACGAAGCAAGGGAAGTCGATGTAGTCGATGAGCTTCGGCTGATCGCCGACGCCAGCCTGGAAAGTCACGACGATCTTACGCTCCGGCTCGCTGGCCGAATGCTGATCCGTGATCGTCCAGGTCGTCGCGTCATACTGAATTTGGATCCAGTTGCCGAAGGCATCGTCGATCCACTCGATGCGATAGACCGGAACGGTTGTCGTCCCAATGTTCTTGAAGAATCGCTTCTCTCCGGAAGGCAGGTCGACCCAACAATCTCCGTAGGTCGTCGCGCCGGGGCGCTCGCAGCGTACTCGTATGTTCGCGCCATCTCGCGAGTAGTTGGTCGGTTGAAGGAGTTGGCCCGCGAACGAGCCTCCATCTTCGTCGGTGTCGTCTGAGTGAAGTGTGGGGTAGAGCGTATGCAGAGACCCAGTAGAGTCGGAGACGATCCATCTGTTTGGTGGCAGGCCTGCATCCGTGGGCGGTTGGTAGAGCTCTCCGATGCTCACCCGCCAGCCCAGGCCGCTGTTGTCCTGCGGCCGAGGAAATACATGCGCGTCGCTGATCTCGCCGTTCGCGCCTCTAAGCGGCGTTGCCTCCCAGGATGAACTCGAATAGGTGAGAAGCAGTTGGAGGCTGAGATGTGAGCTGGTTTTCAGCGGCAATCCAATAGGAATTCCCGAGATCGACAGGCCACCGTTAAAGTAGGAAACTTGGTCTAGATTCTGAAGCTCGTAGAGGCCCTCGGGCCTGAAACCGGGCGCCTGATTCGGCGTCTGTTGCCCCCACACCGGCGCGGCCAGAACCACCCCAAGAACTACAACCTGCAATCGCGCATACATGTCGTGCCTCCCATAGTCGAAGCGTGCAGTCACGAAGGTAGCACGATCGATTCCTCGCTCAAGCACGACCCAAAGTCGAGGTTCCATCGACCTCCGACGGGCGTCTTTATCCCAGGTGGAATGGCATTCTGGGCCTCGGAGCATTCACTACCCCCTCGAGTAAACGCCGACTGCGCAGGAGTTCCGCGGTACTCGGCTCTGGAAGCCGTCTGACGCCGTATCATCCGCCGGTGCCTCGCGGCTTGCGGCTCGACCGGCTCGGGATCCTGTGGACGCTCTATTTCGTCCAGGGGTTGCCGTTCGGTTTTCAGGCGACCGCTCTGCCGGTCTACCTGCGCTCCTCCGGCATGAGCCTCGCCGGCGTCGGCCTGGCGACCGCGCTGGCGCTCCCCTGGTCGCTCAAGCCCCTCTGGGCGCCGCTCATCGATCGCTACGGAAGCGCCCGGCTCGGAAGGCGAAAGTCCTGGATCCTGCCGCTCCAGGCGCTCCTCGCGCTCACCTGCTTCGCGGCGGCCAAGGTGCCGCCGAACGACGGACTCGCGTCGCTCCTCTGGCTGGTGCTGGCGATGAACCTCCTCGCCGCGACGATGGACATCGCCGTCGACGGCTTCGCCGTCGACGTGCTCACGACCCGCGAGCTCGGCCACGGCAACATCGCGCAGGTCGTCGGCTACAAGGCGGGAATGCTGACCGGCGGCGGGCTCCTCGTCTGGGCGAGCGGCACGATCGGCTGGACGGGGCTCTTCGTCTCCATGGCCGTTCTCGTGACGCTGTCGCTGCTGGTGACCCTCTCGTGGGACGAGAACGCAGTCGTTCTGGAGAACAGGCCGCCTGCGGAGCCAGCGGCGCCAGCGGAGCCAGCGCCGCACCGCAGGACGGGCGAGATCCTCGCCGCGCTGCGCCGAGCGGTGACCAGCTCCGGCGCGGGCTGGCTGATCCTCTTCGTCGGCACCTACAAGCTCGGCGAGTCGATGGCCGACACGATGTTCAAGCCGTTCCTCGTCGACGCCGGTTACCGCGAGGCGCAGATCGGGCTGTGGGTCGGCACCTGGGGAATGCTGTGCTCGATCGC
>JBPOHI010000163.1:0-28878 GCA_052035735.1 Acidobacteriota bacterium | reverse complement strand
CTGCGGACGCGCCGCCGGTCTTCTTCGGCCACTATTGGCTCGACGATCCGGCGCCGGCGCCGCTCGCGCCCAATGTCTTCTGTCTCGACTACTCCGTGGCGGCCGGCGGTTTCCTCTGCGCCTATCGTCACGGCGGCGAGGCGGACGGCACGTTCGTCAACGTCGCCAGCGCCTCAGGGCTCAGAAGACGATCGAGTTGAGGATGGCGAAGCCGGCGTCGGCGTCGACCATTCCCTTCTTGCGCGCGCTGTCGGCGTAGAGCCGAACGATGATCCGCGGCGGTGCCGCTTCTCCGTGCAGGCGCTTGCGGATCGCTCCCGGCGGATCGTCGACTCGGATGCGCAGCGAGGTCACCTGCGCGTCGGGGATCGCGAGTTTGGCCAGAGCCTCCCGGGCGAACTCCGGAATACCCGCGAGATCGACCGCCGCCATGGGAAAGAGGCTCGCTTCGAGGTCGCCCGGTCCCAGGAGCTGAACCGGCGCGGGACCGGAGATGCGGCCGTCGCGCAGCTCGTACTGATCGACATTCGCCGGCTTCGCCGGATCCTGCACCTGGATGCGCAGGCTGCCGTTCTCGGCCTGAAGGTCGAGGACACGCAGCGGCGCGCCGACTCTGGATTCGACCTCGCGCACGCTGCGGGCGATGAGGTCGGTCTGGAACAGGTCGGCCGGGCTTGCGGTCGCTGGCCGGCGGAGAGTCTCGGCCAGCTGGCGGCAACCGGGGAGTGCGACGAGAAGGACGACCAGGGCAAGAGGGGGCGCTGCGCGGTGCGGACGGATCATCTTCGGCTCCTCTTACCCGGGATGCGCAGGCGAAGGCGGACGGGGGCCAGCGGCGGAAGCTCGCGACCGGATTCGAGCCCTCGCGCATCCGAATCCACACGACGGCGAGCGTCCTTGCCCGGCTCTACCTGCAGTGCGTCTCGCATGACGCCGGTGTAGCTCCCTGTGAAGCGCGACCTTGAGCTCCTGGAAGCGGCGGCGCAGAATGCGCGCCATGTTGCTGCGAGCTCCCGCTGGCGTCGTGCTGCTGCTATCGATGGTCGCCGCTGGGCCTGCCGCCGCGGCGGCGAACCTGTTCTTCGACGGCTTCGAGGTCGGCAGCGAGTGCGCCTGGAGTCAGGCGACCGGAGTGACCGGCGGGCCGGCCTGCTGCGGTGCGCTGCTCCTCGAAGAGAATTTCGCGTTGCCCGACGGTGCAGCCTGGCCGGCTCCCTGGGTCGAAGCCGGCAACGAAGTCGCGCTCGCCGACGTGCAGCAAGAGCGAGGCCGGCTGCGGCCCGAGCCTTCCGCCTATTCGCTGGCGCGGATGGTCGCGCCGGGCACCGCCGCCACGGTCGAGGCGCTGTTCACCCTCGTTCTCGAAGATGCGGCGTCGCAGGGGGTCGGCTTCTACGCCCGGCAGAACGGCGGCTACCTGCAGCAGACGCTGCCCCCGGGGCAGGGCTACGCGGTTTTCGTCGAGGCGTTCCGCGGCCCCGCGGTCGGCGTCTGGCGCGAGCAGGGTGGGCTCGAACAGGAGATCGAGGTGCTGTTCGACAACGCCCTCGGACTCGCGAGCGGCGTGCCTTATCGCGTGCGCTACCGGCTCGAGGATCCTCCGCCGGGAGCGCTCGCCACCGCCGCCCTGCTGCGCGCCCGCGTCTGGCCGGCGGGCACCGCCGAGCCGGCGCTCTGGCAGGTGGAGGCGGTGGACAGCACCGGCGTGCTGCAGAACGTCACCGGCGGCTTCGCCTTCGACTCCTGGAGCGTGCTCACGGCGGGCATCACCGCGCACACCCTCGTCGACGATCTGCAGATCTTCGCTCTCTGCGCGCCGTAGCGCACCGCTCCGCGCGATCAGGGAGCGCGATCAGGGAGTGACGCCGCTCCCGGCGTGCGGTCGGTCAGTACGATCTCGTCGTGCCGGCCGACGTCGACCGACATCGACGAGGCGAGATCGATCGGATTGGCCGGGACGCTGATCTCCTGCAGCGGCGCCTGGGCGCCGGCCACTGCCGGGTCGAAGACCAGCACCGAATCGGCGTAGGCGTTGGCGACGTAGATCTGCGCCGCGGCCGGTCCGGAGAGACTCGAGGTGCGAGAAGCGTCAGCAGGGCGGCGACGGCCCGGTGTCCCCGGAAGAGGAGGATGTTCATGTCCGTCTACGCGGGGAAACTGGCCGCGACGGGCCAGCTCCCCGGCGCGCGACGGACCGCAGCGCTCTCAGCGCGGCCAGAGCCAGCCGAAGCAGCCGGCGGTGACGAGGGCGTAGATCAGCCCGTCGATCGTCGCGCGCACGGTGTTCGACCACGGCACTCCCGCCCAGATCGAGTTGACGATGTTGCTCAGGCCGTAGGCGAGAAAGGCCGCCGTGCCGACGACGCGGAAGACGACGAGATAGTCGATGCCCGGCGCCAGGGTGCGCCCGGCGAGGTAGGCCAAGAAGAAGCTCACCAGCAGGCAGTAGACGAACCAGCCTCCGAGGTACTTGCCCATCGACATCGGGCCGTTGGGCATGACGGTGAGCATCCCGACCGGGCCGCGGCGAAACTTCTCCTGCATCTCGGGCGCACCCACTTCCTTCATCGAGTCGCAGGAGGGAAACTGGTAGTACCCCGGCGCGAGATTCGCCTTGGCGATGCCGGCGAGCGCTTCGGGCTCGTTGGGGATCCGCTTGTAGTCGGCGCGGTGGTACTGCAACACCATGTGCAGGATCGAACTGACGACGAAGACGGCGACGGCAGAGACGACGATCGGCATCCACAGCTCGGCAATCGAGATCATGTCGCTTCTCCCCCGATGGGCGCGAAGCGTCCGCTGGCGAGAGGTCGCCCGCGTCGTCCGCAAGAGCCCGGTAAACGTAGAGCCAGACTAGCATCGGCAGTCGCGTCGCCCGACGCGGTCCGCGTGCAGGCCGGGCCGCGGCGCCGGGGGAGCGCTGGCTCCGCCAACCGCGAGGCTGCGGCCGGCGGCGCCTGCGAGGGCACCACCGGCCGCGACGGCGAGTCTTCTGTGAACTCTCCCGGCTGTGCGCCGGGCGTGCGCCTCAGTTCGACGCCACCTGGTCGGCGGTGTGGCTCACCACGTGCTCGCCCACCCACTGCGCGAGCACCTCGCGCGGCACCGCCGAAAGCGTCGCGGTGAGCTGCTTCTCGCTGCTGCCGCGGGTCACCGTGTAGGTCGCGGCCTTGCCCGGTCCGAGCGCGGACTTGGCCTTCTTGACCGCTTCTTTGTTGTCGTCGCCGAAGCGCGCGCCGTTGAGCGCCACCAACACGTCGCCCTTCTGGAAGCCGGCCTTCTCGGCGGGGCTGCCAGGGGCGATCTTCGACACCGCATAGAGACCGGCGGCGTTCTTCTCGGTCTCGATGCCGAGGTAGCCGTGGGCGGCGTACTTCTTGGTCATCTCGTCGTAGCTCGCCTGGGTGTGCTTCTCGGCGCAGTGCTCGCCGCCGGCGAGCGCGGCGCCACTCGAGGCGAGCAGCAGGACGACGGCGACGGCGGTTCCCTTGCGGTTGCGGCTGGTCATTGCGAAGCTCCGTTTCTCTCCCGGACCGCGGCGGGGGGCGCCTGCCGCCGTGGTTCCGGGTGGGTTGCTTTCCCTCTGGCGCCCACGAGGGAAAGGTACGCCGGCGGGCTGTAAACGACGTCTCGCTGGCGTAAAAGCCTGCGAGAGTTCGTCAAGCTTCTGTAAAACCTCGCCTGCCGCCCTTTCGTATTCGTGCCACGTGTGGTCTAAAGGCGGAGCGATGCGCGGCATTCGGCACTGGAAGAGCTGGCTGGTCTTCGCGGCGGCGGTCGTGCCGCTGGTGGCTCTCCTCGGGCTCCAGTACCTCTGGCTCGAACGGCTCGAGCGCGCCTCGGCCGACGCGCATCGCGCCACGCTCGACAACCTGCTCGAGACGGTCGCGGCCGGCGTCGAAGTGCACTACCGGTCGCTCGGCGAACGTGTCCTGAACCTGCCGGCGTCGCTGTTCACCCCTGAGCGGCTCGCCAAGGCGCCGTACTACTTCAAGAAGAAGGACCTGTCCGGAGTCGCGCGCCTGTTCGTCGTCTCCTACGCCGGCGACAAGGGCGGCTGGCCGGTCTTCTACGAACCGGGCAATCTCGAACCGGTGCCGCCGCGCGCTGCGGAGGAGCGCGCCGTCTACATGGCGATCGCGCCGTGGAAGATCGTCGCCTACAAGGGCGGCATCCTCGACAAGCCGTCGCTGCAGGTGGAGGAGCGCGACCCGGCGCACCGCCTGATCCTCAATCCGATCACCGATGACGCCGGCAAGCTCGTCGGCCTCGCGGGTCTGCTGGTCGACAGCGCGCACTTCGAGAAGGTGGTCCTGGCCGGCGCAGTGCGCGAGGCGCTGTCGCGCTTCCAGGGGGAGCGCGCCGCGTTGCCGGTCGTTTCGGGTCGCGACGGTGGCGGACGCGAGCTCTGTTTCGACGCCAGCGCGGGCGCGCTGCCCGACCGCGCCCCGGAGGCGACGCGCCACCTGACCTTTCTCTTCCGCGACTGGCAGCTCGGCATTCACAGCCGCCACTACACTCCGGCCGGCTGGGCGCGGCGCAACTTCGCGATCAATCTCGCCCTGTCGTTCCTCCTCACCGCGGTGGTCGCGGGCGGGGTGCTCTTCGCCCTGCGCGCCGCCTCGCGGGCGATGCGGCTGTCGCAGATGAAGAGCGACTTCGTCTCCAACGTCTCGCACGAGTTGCGCACGCCGCTCGCCTCGATCCGCGTCTTCGGCGAGCTTCTGCGGCTCGGCAAGGCCGAGACGCCGGAGAAGGTGAAGACCTACGGCGAGTTCATCGAGACCGAAAGCCGCCGCTTGACCCAGTTGATCAACAACATCCTCGACCTGGCGCGCATCGAATCCGGACGCAAGAGCTACGAGCTCGCGCCCGCCGACCTCGAAGCGGTGGTGCGCGAGACGCTGCGCACCTTTCGCCCGAGCCTCGAGCAGGCCGGTTTCCGGCTCGCCTGGCAACCGCCCCAGGCGCCGCTGCCGCCGATCGCCCTCGACGCCGGCGCCATCGGCCAGTCGCTCGCCAATCTCCTGGACAACGCCCAGAAGTACTCCGGCGGCGCGCGGGAGATCGAGGTCGCGCTCGCCCGCGAAGATGACTTCGCCGTCGTCACCGTCGCCGACCATGGCGTGGGTATCCCCAGGAGCGAACAGGCGAAGATCTTCGACCGTTTCCACCGCGTCTCGACCGGCCTCGTGCACGACGTGAAGGGGAGCGGCCTGGGGCTCGCCATCGTCCGCCACATCGTCGAGGCGCACTCCGGCCGGATCGAGGTCGAGAGCCGGCCGGGCGAGGGGAGCCGCTTCCGGATCCTGCTGCCGTTCGCGCCGGCGTTGGCGGCAGGTCTCGCCGCCGTGTCCGTGCCGGGCGGAGGCGATGCCCACCAGGCCCCCCAGGCCGCCGGCGCGCCGGTGCAGCGCCCGCGGGAGGCCTGAGCGTGCCCAGCGTGCTCATCGTCGAGGACGACGAGGCGATGTCGGTGGCGCTCCGCGACGGCTTCGCCTCGGAGGGCTACAGCGTCCGCGCGGCGCGCGACGGCGAGGCCGGTCTGCGCGCCGCGCAGTGCGAACCGCCCGACCTCATGATCCTCGACGTGATGCTGCCGCGCATGACCGGCCTCGACGTCTGTCGCGAGTTGCGCGCGCGCGGCAACGCGGTGCCGATTATCATGCTGACGGCGCGCGGCCAGGAGATCGACAAGGTGGTCGGGTTGCGCACCGGCGCCGACGACTACGTCGCGAAGCCGTTCGGTTTCATGGAGCTCATCGCGCGCAGCGAGGCGCTGCTGCGCCGCACCGGCACCCGACGCCCGGCGGGGCCGCTGCGCATCGGCGACCTGGTGATCGACTTCCAGCGCCACGAGGCGCATCGCGAGAGTCCCGGCGCCGGCGGCGCGAGCCGTACGCCGGTCGAGCTCACGGCGCGCGAGTTCCGCCTGCTCGCCTTCTTCGCCAGCCGGCGCGGCGAGGTCGTCACCCGCGAGAGCCTTCTCGATGCCGTGTGGGAGACGCGCGGCGCGCCGCTCACCCGCACGGTCGACATGCACATCGCCAAGCTGCGCAAGAAGATCGAGCCCGAGGCGCGCGAGCCGCGCTACCTGCTCACCGTGCACGGCCTGGGCTACAAGCTGACCGATTCCTAGCCCCTGCGGCGGGGGCGGATCTCCCGGCGCTCTGCTAGAGCCCCGTGACCCGCATCCGACGGCGCACCCGCGCGTACCAGATCCACATCACCGCGGCGGTCGCCCACCAGGCGAGCCCGATGACCGGCGCGTCGCGGATCAGCAGGAAGGTCACCTCCGAATGCTGGACGACGATGGTGAACGGCAGGAGGGTGAAGAAGAGCGCCACGGCGAAGACTCCGCTGCGCAGCTTGAGCAGCTGGCGCGTGGCGTCGAGCGTCTGCTTCTCGGCGCTCGGCGCCGGCGCGGCGGGCATCGCGATGGTCTCGGGCATCGCCAGGGCGGCGCGGATCGCCTCCGCCTCGCGGGCGAGCTCGGGGTCGGTCGCGAGGTGCTCCTCGACCAGGCGGCGCGACTCCGCGCTCGCCTCGCCGGCATAGACGACGGTCATCAGATCGCGAATCACTTCGCGCGTCACGGTCATGGCTGCTCCTCCAAATGCGATCCTGCGGTCACCTCTCGTGGGGTCGTGCCGCCCCGCGCCGCCGCGAGGCGGAGCCGGGCGCGGTGCACCTTGACACGCACGGCGCCGGCGGCGAGGCCGAGCGCCGCGGCGATCTCTTCGTAGGCGAGGCCGTCGTCGGCGCGCATGAGCAGGGCCGCGCGATCGAGCTCCGGCAAGGTCTGTAGCGCCGCGAGCGTCGCGCGGAGCTCCTCGCGCGCCACCGCGCGGCCGTGGGGTCCGGCTTCGGGATCGGCCAGACGATCGGCCATCGCCTCATCGAGCGCTGCCGCCGGCCGCCTGCGGCGCTGCTGCAGAAAGAGATTGCGGGCGATGGCGAAGAGGTAGCCGCGGACGGTCGTGAGGTCGACGCGATCGCGAGCGGTCCACAGCCGGATGAAGGTCTCCGAGACCAGATCGTCGGCCAACGCCGGATCGCCGGAGAGGAAGAGCACGAAGCGATGCAGCCCGCGCGCCTCGGCGCGATAGAGCTCGGCGACGTCGATCATCGCCGGCCCCCTCCGCTGCTCGCTGCCCGCCGGCTCTTGCTTCTCACCTTGCCCCCTCGCCGCGGTCCTCCCGCGCGTCGTCCCGGTTCGACGGAGCGTCTCTCCGCCAACCGTATCTATCCGCGAGTGCGTCCGACGTTACGACAGACCGAGGATCCGATGTGAGATTCTCCCTCCGGCATGCGCACCGAGTCCGTTGGCGACCGCAGCTTCGCCGTCGAGTTCGACAGCCTGGCCGAGCTCGCGGCGGTCGAGCGCGCCAGCCTGGGGATCGGCGGCCTGCTGCTCGCGAGTCCGGAGCCGCTGCCCGCGGGCACCGCGCTGGCGCTGACGTTGCGTCTCGCCGGCGGCGCGGAGGTGGCGGCCGCGGCGCGCGTCGTCGGCGCGCTGCCGGGCGCCCTGGCGCTCCAGCTCGAGGGGGTCCCGGCGGAGTTGCTCGCCGCGCTGCGCGCGCCAGTGGCGCGAACGGAGTGGACGGTGCCCGGGCGGACGCTGACGGAGCCTGCCGGACAGGAGGCGGGCACGGCCGAGGTGGCCTCCGTTTCACTCTGGGAGCGTCTGCGTCGCCTGACGCCGCCGCAGAAGATGCTGCTCGCCGCGAAGGCCGACCGCTTCGAGCGCGCCATTCTGGTGCAGGACAGCGACCCGCAGGTGCTCTTCGCGCTGCTCAAAAATCCGCGGCTGGGGACCGACGAGGTGCTGCGCGTGGCCAAGTCGTCGTTCCTGTCGTTCCAGGCGGCCGAGCTGATTCTCAAGACGCAGCCCTGGTTCGCCAACCTCGACGTCCGCGTTGCGCTCATCCACAACCCGAAGCTGCCGTTGCCTTTCGCGCTGCGCATCCTGCCCACTCTGCCGGACAGCGAGGTTCGTCAGATCTCGCGCGGCGCCGCGACCAGCATGCAGCTCAAGCAGGCGGCGCTCCGGCGGCTGCAGAGCGGCTGAGGAGAGGCGCCGGCGCTCAGGCGCGGCGCCGGCTGCGCGCCGCTCTCGCCAGCAGGACGATCTGCCCGCCGTGGTAGGCGTTGTGCTGCAGCAGGCCGAGCAGCATGCCGCGCAGCGTCGGATCGGAGCCCGCGACGCGGCGGCCGAAGCTCGCGTCATCGAGCGCCAGCACGGTCGCCAGCAGCTGACGGTGACTCTCCTCGAGTTGGGCGAGCGCCTTCTGGAAGGTAGCCTCGCGGCGGCCTGCCGGCACGTCGCCGGCCGGCCAGTCGGTCTCCGGGTCGGGCCGATCGTCGGGCGGAGTCTCGATGCGCCGCAGCGTCTCCTGGATCCAGAAGTCGATATGGATGACGAGCTCGCGGATCGTGTGAACGTCTTCTTCGAGCCGTAAGTCGGCCTCGGCCGCGGTGAGATCGGCGAGGGCCTCGGAGAGCGACGGGCCGTGCCAGGCGCCGCCGCGCAGGGAGCGCTCGAGTTGATCGGCGAAGCGGGCGGATTCCGTAGCGGGAGAGATGTTCGACGTCATGGAGCCTCCTGGACGACCGATTCTAGGCGCCTCGAGGTCGCGCCGTCCCGCGCCGCCGGCGTGACAGGCAGCGGACCGCTCCGCTTCCGGCTACGGTGCGATGGCGCTCCAGGCCGAGGCGTCGCCGCTCTCGAAGGCGCCGGCAAAGAGCGACCGCCGGCGGAAGAGGCGTCGCGCGACGCCTGAGCCGTCGCCGTCGCCACCCGCACCGGATCCGCGCCAGACCACCACATAGCGATCGTTCGAGCTCGCCACGTCCGGCAGGCTCTGGATGCCGGAGGTGACCGTGTTGACCGTGAAGGAGGGCCCCACCGGACGACAGGCGCGGTCGTACTCGCGCGCCGCGATGTCGTCGGTGGGCGTGCGGAAGGTGACCACGAAGGCGCCGTCCGGAGCGACGGCGACCTTGGGCCGCTCGCTCGCTCCGCCGACGGCGAGCTCGGGGCTCGTCGCCACACCGGTGCTCGCAAGGCAACGCGCGCGAATGCCGAGCGCGGCGTCCACCCAGACCGCGACCGTCCTGCCGTCGGCCGTGGCGGCGAGGTCGGGGGAGTGCTGGTCGTTGTCCTCGCTCTCCGTGAGACGCTCCGGCAGGCCGAGCGGGGCACCCGCCGCATCGAAGCGTTCGCCGAAAATCCCTCTCCCGTCGTTGTCGGCCACCTGTATCGCGACGGCGAAGTCGCCGTCGGCGAGCGCGGCGACCGCAGGATCGAGCGGGCTCTGCAGGGTCGCCCCAGGCGCCACGTCGCCGGTCGCCGGAGCCCCGGTGCCGTCGAAGCGCCGGACAGTCGCTGCGGGCAGATTCCAGCCGCCGACCGCCGAGCCGTCCTCGCCGCGGCTGGCGGAGAGGGCCGTGGCGCCACCCGAGGTCGCCTGCGAAAAGGCAAACTCGTCGAGCAGCGTCGCGCCCGCATCTGCCGTCGCGCGGCCTCGCACCCCCTGCCCGGCTTCGGTCGAGACCCAGAGGACAAGCCAGTCGCCGCCGCCGTTCACCTCGATCGCCGGCGCGACCTGATCGCCGGTGGTGTTCTGGGGAACGACGAACTCGCCGGCAGCGGCTGAGCCCTGGGCGGTGAAGCGGCGCGCGAAGACGTCGCGTCCGCCACCCGCCCCGTCGCTCTCCCAGACCACGACGAAGCCGCCACTGTCGTCCATGCCGACCGCCGGAGCCTCCTGTGCGCCGGCCGTCGTCTCGGGCACCGCGAGCTCCGCGGTGAGCGGCAGCGGCGGCCCCTGGGCGAGCGCCGTGCCGCAGACGGCGAGCGCGGCCAACATCCAGAGCCTGCCCTGCGCGATCGCGCCGAAGGGCGCTGCCCCGCCGGCGCTTCGCGCCCCCGTCGTCGCCCACGATCGCGTTCTTCGCATGCCCCCTCCTGTCGCTGGACTGCCTGCGCGAGCATAAGTCCGCCTCCGCCGTCCGCCTGTGCAACGCAGCGACGTCCGCCAGTGGAACGGTCGTCATGCCGAGAAAATGGAGAAAGTGGGGACAGTCCCTCTTTTCTAGAAAATGGGGACAGAAAATGGGGACAGTCCCTCTTTTCGTTAGACTTTCCGAGAAGGTCCTCCGGAGGCAGGTTCATGAAGCCACGCAAGGCGGGCACCTCGCAGGATCCCCGGGCGATGGGCGTTTCCGGCGTCGAGGGCGCCGCGCTGACGGTCGCCGCCGAGTCCTCCCGGCTGGAGGCATTTTCTGACGGCACCTTCGCGTTCGCTGCGACGCTCCTGGTGGTGGCGCTCGAGGTACCGTCCACCGTGCAAGAGCTCGAGCAGGTCGTCCTCGGCTTCGTACCTTTCACCCTCAGCTTTGCGGCGCTGATCCTCATCTGGTCCGTGCATCGCGCCTACTTTCGCCGTTTCCCACTGGGAGACCGCACGACGGTGGCGCTGAACTCCTGTCTGCTCTTCGTCGTGCTCTTCTACGTGTACCCGTTGAAGTTTCTGGCCCGCGGCCTCGCCGCGATGCTGTTCGGTCGGGGTTTCGAGGGCGACGGTGGCATCTCGACACTGGACGAGCTCGGCGATCTCTTTGCCTGGTACAGCGCCGGTTTCGCTGCGATCTTCTGCTGCATCGCTCTCATGTACGGTCACGGTGCGCGATGTACGCGGGACCTCGGGCTGAGTGACGCCAGACGGCGAGAAGCCGTCTTCTGGGCGCGTCACTACGCGATCTTCAGCCTCGTCGGCGTGCTGTCGCTGTCGATGGCGACGCTGGGAATCGGCGTCCGCCTCGGTATGCCCGGTTGGATGTACGCCCTGCTCGGCCCGCTCTGCGGCCTTCACGGCTATTGGAACGCCCGCCGCTCGAGCTGAGGTCGCTCGAAAACGGGCCGGGTCGACCGACCTTCTGACGGCGGTGGGATCGGCAGCTCCTTCTGCGGCTTCACGGATGCGCCCTGCGCGACGCAGGCTGACCAAGAGCAGGACGCAAGCCTGACCAGAGTTGGGTCCGGCGGGGAACGGGTGGGCTCTAGTCTCTCGGAGTCAGGCAGTACGCCGCCGGAGGAGACAGAGCATGCGCACGCTGCGAACGTTGCGAACCGGATTGATGGTCACGGCCGTCGCGGTGTCCACGCCGCTCGGCGCCGTGGATTTCGTGGTCACGCGCTACGACGATCCGAGCCCGAACGGCTGCGCACCGACCGACTGCTCGTTGCGGGAGGCGGCGCTCGACGCCGATGCCACGGCGGGGGCCGACCGGATCCTCCTTTCCGCCGGGACGTGAGAGCTGACGCGATTCACCGGTGACGACACGGGCGTGCTCGGCGACCTGGACCTCCACGGCGAGGTCGAGATTGCGGGCGCGGGCGCAACCATGACGACGATCGACGCGGCGCCGATCGGCACCGCCGCCGAAGATCCGGTCATCAGCGCCTTCGGCACCACGCTGCTGCGCGACCTGAAGATCACCGGAAGCCAGGTCGAAGGGGTCCGCATCTTCGGCGTCGACGTCACGATCGAACGCTGCGACATCACCAACAACAGCTTCCAGGGAAACGGCGCTGGCGTGCACGCCACGGGGGATGGCGCCCTGGTGATCCACGACAGCGCGATCATCAACAACGGCGCCGGCCTGGTCGCGGTCGACGGCACCGTCGAGCTCGAGAACGTCACTTTTCACAGCAACAACTCCTTCCAAATGTTCGTCGGCGACGGAACCCTTCTCTTCTGCAACCACTGCACGGTGGTCGACAGCGTCGGCGGCAATGCCGAAATCCGCGTCTCCAATGGCATCGCCTTCTTCGCCAACTCGATCGTCAGCGGCGCCTGCGACGAGGTCGCCGGAGGAATCGTCACCACGCAGGGGGGCAACGTCGAATCGCCGGGAGACACCTGCAACTTTTCCACGGCGGCGGATCGCGAGGACGAGGTGACGGCGGGTCTTTCCGAGCTCGGCGATCACGGCGGCGACACGCGCACCTTCGACCTGCTTGCCGGCAGTCCGGCGCTTGCCCTGGTCGGAGACGACGCCTGCGCCGCGCACGATCAACGGAACGTCGTTCGCAGTCCGCACCCGCTCGAGTCCTGCGATGCCGGGGCCGTCGAGCGCATCCTTGGCCGCGTGCTCACGCCGATCTTCGCCGACGGCTTCCTGCAAGGCGACGCGGAAGCCTGGAGCGCCGAGGCTCCCTGAAAAATAGGACGAAAAATAGGGACAGTCCCTCTTTTTCTGTCCCTCTTTTTCTCACCTCATTTTCTTTCTCCGCTCGGCCTACTGTGCTGCGCGACGAGGTCGGCCCCAGGGGCGGGGGAGGATCTTGCGGCCCAGGAGCTGCTCGATCTGCGCGCAGAAGCGCTCGCTGCCGAGCGGGAGGGAAGCGCGGCTGCATTCGCGCAGCCGGTTTTCGGCCGGCTCGTCGACGCGCCGCAGCCAGGCGCACCAGTCAGGAATGCAGTCGGGGAGGGGGCTGCGGGGAGAGAGAACACCCCGTCCCGCGAGTCCGCAGTGAGTTCGCGCGCTCGACCACGGATAGTCCTCCGCCTGCTCGACCATCCCCGCCCGTACCGGATTGCGCTCGATGTAGCGTGCCACGACGGGCAGCGAACCGCCTTCGATCGGGTGGGAGAAGAAGCGGTTGGCCCAGAGATGTCCGGACCACTTCCTTTGGCGGTTGATGCGCTGCGCGTAGCGCCCCTGCAAGAGGCCGAGGGTTCGCCCGAGTGCTGCGGCGGTGGGACTGAGCACTAGCAGGTGAATGTGGTTCGTCATCAGGCAGTAGGCCCAGAGCTCGAGCTCGAAGCGTTCAGCCGCTTCGGCCAGCCAGCGCAGATAGACCCTGCGGTCCTCGTCGTCGAAAAAGACGGCGCCGCGACGGTTGCCGCGATGGGTCACATGATGGGCGAGATTCGGTACAGCGAGGCGGGCGGTTCTGGGCATGAAGCGGGCGAGCGACCGGGGCACCGACCATCGGCGCCTTTCGAGCTCATCTCCTTCTCAGAACCAAGACGGAATGCCCGTCCGCAATCTCGCGGCGGACAAGGGGGAAAGGTGCGGACAAGAGAAGTGGGGACAGTCCCCAATTCGCCGCGGGCTGTCTACTACGCCCCTCTGTCTCGGGTTCAAGCTGTTGATTGAAAATGATTTATGGCTGCCGCGCGGCCCGTCAGGAGGGACGCAAAGTGGGGACTGTCCCTCTTTTTCCTCTTCTTGCCTTTTCTTGGGTCCAGGGCGAAGGCGCCCGCGCCGCCCGTCGCCTCAGGGCGCCACCGCGCTCCAGTAGTCGGTGCCGTCGTTCTCGAAGTCGTCGGTGAAGACGACCCGGCGGACGTAGCGCCGGAGGAAGACATCGTCGTTACCGTTGCCGGAACCGTCCGGACTGGCCCAGACGACGGCGAACAGCCGGTCGCCGATCGCCGCCCCCGCGCCGACCTGCGCTCCGGTGGCGCTCGCGTGAGCCAGGAACTCGCCGCCGACGACTGCACCGGACTTCGTCAGTTCGAGCACCGAGATTCCCTGGTCGGGGTCGAGGTCGGTCGAGTTCCAGGCGAAGAGCATCGCGCCGTCGCGCGCCACGTCGAACGTCATGCCCTGCGTACCGGAGACGCCACCGGCCGCCGCGAGATGATCGCCGCCGAGCGGCGTGCAGTTGGGCGAGAGGCGCCGCCATTCGAGGTCCGCGGAGCCGCCTTCGATCCAGGCGACGACGTAGTTGCCGAGCCCGTCGACCGCCGCCCGCGGCGAGAGATTGCGCGTTGGCTGTTCGGCCGGCACCACGAACTGCGAGCCGAGAGCCACGCCGTTGGCGTCGAAACAGCGGGCGTAGACCTGCTCGATCGTCGGCGCGTCCTCCTGCCAGGTGACCAGGAACGAGCCGTCCGGACCGGCCGCGACGCCGAACTGGGCGAGATCCGGATCGGTCGCCTGGTTCGCGAACAGCTCGCCGGTGACCGCCGTGCCGTTCGCCGCGAACTTGCGGACGAGAAGGTCTCCCGGCTGCGTGACGTCGACCCAGGTGACGACGTAGCTGTCGTCGTCGGCGCGCGCGGCGCGCGCGCTCGCAGTGATGTCGGCCGCCGCCGTCGCGTTGACCTGGAACTCGGCCGCGAGGATCGAGCCGTTGCTCGACGAGCGTCGGGCGAAGAGGTCGCGGCCATCGCCCGACTCCTGTTCGGTGTTCCAGGTGACGATCCAGTCCCCCGAGCCGTTGACCGCCCCATGGGCGTCCTGTTCGGAGAAGTCGGACTCGTTGGGCGCGCTGGCGGCGAAGGGGGTGCCGTCGGCGGCGAAGCCCCGCTGCGTCACATCGCTCGCCGTGACATCGTTCCAGAAGACGCGGATGCGGCCGTCGTCGGCGATGCCGACGCTCGGCCCCTGCTGGTCCCCCGCCGTCGTCGCGCTGTTGACCAGAATCGGTCCGCCCAGCGGCTGCTGCCCGGCCGCCGGCGCGGCGACGAGCGCTGCCGCCGAGCCCCAGAAGATCGTCGCTACTACTGACCATCGATTTGTGACGTTGCCCATGGCGCCCCCCTCGAGGAATCTGTTCGTGACGCGAAACCTACCGGGCAAGAACGGCGACCGCCTCCCTCCAGCGTCTGGGACACACACTCACCTTGGTTGGGGGAATAGTGGGGACAGTCCCCATTTTTTCCCGTCGAAAACGAGGGCGCCTCCCCGAGCCGTGGTCCGGGGAGGCGCTGGACTGCAGATGGCTCGGCCCGAGCTCTAGGCTGGGCGACGCCGCAGAACGAGCAGGGCCAGGAACGCGAGCGCCCCGGCGAGCGCCGCGAACCCGGCGGTGCTGAGAGTCGGAATCTCGACGACCGACGGAGCCGCCATCTGCGTCACGCACAGGAAGACGCCTCCATCCCCCTGTGCGGTGATGTTGTCGGACACGATCAGGTCCCCGCCCGGCGCAAGGTAGGAGGAGCCGCCCCCGCCGCCGTCGTTGCCCTTGCCGTATCCGCCGCCTCCGCCGCCGGCGCCCCCACCGCCCCCGCCGCCGACCTGGCCGCCCCCGCCGCCACCACCGAAGCCGCCTCCGCCGCCGGATCCGGCGCCACCAGCGGCATCTCCCGGCGGGAAGATCGCGTGCCCTCCGAGCCCGCTCTGCTGCGCCGGGGCGTCGCCGCCGGCAGAAAGGAATCCGGCGCCCCCGCCACCACCTCCCGAGACCGTCGCTCCGCCGCCTCCGCTGCCTACGGCGCCGCCCAGGCCGCCGGACCCGCCGCCGCCGTCCGTGGAGGTCGCATTCAGCGAGGCATCGTCACCGTCTTCCGTCGCGCCGGCGCCGCCACCACCGCCTGCCGCCACGTAGAGGAAACCCGATGAGTCATGGATGAAAGTCCCGCCGCCACCGCCCGCGCCTTGCGGAGTACCGCCGCCCAGCGAATTTTGCCCGATGCTCTGGCCGATTTCGCCAACCACGACCAAGAGCTGCACCGGCCCTTGGACCGGAAACGTCACTCCCAGGTGGGCGCCGTTCCCGCCAACGAAGGCTGGCAATGGGCCCGTTGTTGCGCCGAGTTGCGAGTACGAGTCGCCGCCCGCGCCACTAGCGATGTCGGCGAACACCTCGATCGCTCCGGCCGGTACGTCGTAAGTCTGTGGGGAGCCAGCCGGCGTCAGGATCACCTGGGTGCCCGGCAGACAGGGAGGCGGCTGGCCCCCGGCAAAAGCGGGCCGGTTTGCTCCGGCCAGGGCGAGTCCGACCAAGACAGACAGGATCGCGCAAGCGCGCACAGAACCACTGAAAATGCTCCGAAGCATTCTTCCCCCCCTACTCGAACCGGCGGAAACCCCGCCGGGCTGTGGATCCATGAAATCGCGCGGATTATACGAAGAGCCGCCAGAAGAAGAAAAATGGGGACAGTCCCCGATGACGTCGGGTGGCATTGTCGGCGGCATCGGGATCCTCGGCTCGTTGGACGGCGATCCTGCAGGGCGATCCTGTCGTGCCCGACCCTCGCGACGATCGATCCGCTCCCAGCCTGCGCTCCGCACCCGCGGGGCGCCGTGCGGTCAGTTCCCCGGCCACCCCGCGGTCGAACCGCGCTCGAACCCGTCGGCGAAGATCCCAGCGTTCTCGGTGCGCAGGATCGCAAACGCCTGCGCATCGCCGCCGCCCGCACCGGCGTAACCGGCGGCGACGAGGCGCCCGCCCCAGGTGGCGACCGCCAGCGCGCCGTCGTCGACGTTCGCCGCGGCGTCGAACTCGACGCGCTTCACGCCGTTGCCGTCGAAGCTCGCGTCGAGCGCGCCGCTCTTCGTCATGCGGGCGAGAAAGAAGCCGCCGGTCTGCGTGCCATTGGGGTCGATGTTCCCCACTGCGAGGAGCTTGCCGTCGCTCTGGAACGCCACCGAGTCGATGCTCGACCCCTCTTCGAGGTCGAGGTCGATGTGACCATCGCCGGAGAAGGTCGCGTCCGCGAGCCCCGCCGCGGTGAGGACATCGACCGCGCCGTCGAGCGGATCCGCCGCGCTCAGGCGAAAAGCGACCGCGATGCGGCCGCTCGACGGATCGGTCGTGATGTCCGTCAGCCGAGGCAGAGAACCGAACACTTGGGTGCCCGTCATGCCGTCACCGCCGCCGAACGAGCCGTCGAAGGCGCCGCTCGCGGTCAGCCGCGCTTCGAAAGTGGCGGCGAACAGGTTGCCGGTGGCGCTGCAGGCGACCACGATTCGGCCCTGCTCATCGACCGTGACGACCCTCCCCGAGTTTTGGCGTTCGAGGTCCGCGCTGAGCGCGATCCAGCCGTCGCCGGAGAAACCAGTATCGGGCGCTCCGGAGGGCAGGAACTTGGCGACGAACGCCTGGGGGAGGTCGGCGGTCAAACAGTTCAGGCACGAGCCGACGAACACCGAGCTGCCGTCGGGAAGGAACTTGCCGTCGTTGACCAAGAGCTCCGTCCAGCCGGCAGGCACCGCGGAGAGGATCTTCAAACCGTTGCCGTCGAACGCCGCGTCGAGCGCCCCGCTCGAGGTGAGGCGTGCGAGCCCTGGGCGGAAGTCACCGCTGCTGACCTCGACCGAACCCAGGATCATCGTGCGTTCGGAGGCATCGGCGGGGTCTCGCCTGAGATCGTAGAGGTCGCCCACGATCGTCAGGTCCTCGGAGTTGAAATCGAACGGCGGCGAGGCGGCGGACCAACCGATGTCGATCGCGCCGCTCTCCCAGATCTTCCGCACCGCCCAGCGCGGCGGGTCGGCCACCGTCCCGCCGACGAGCAACCGCCCGTCCGCGAGCGGCTCGAGCTCCATCGCCGTGGCGTCGTCGGCGCCGAAGAGTACGCGCTTCGTGCCGCCGGCAAAGGTCGCGTCGAGATCGCCATCCGCCGCGTGCAGGACCGTGGGAGTGGAGAAGGTGACCCAACAGGCCAGGCCGAGGAGAATGCCCGAGAGAAGTCTCATGCTCGAAAGAACGACAACCGCCCGCCAAGGGCGCCAGGCGCATTCCGCTGAAGACGACCGCGTCCCGGCCTGCCGCCCGAAACATAGGCGAAAAAAGAGGGACAGTCCCCAATTCTGGTCCCCAATTCTGCCCAATTCTCATACGACCGGGCGCGAGGCGGTGGCCAAGGCGATCGAAGGGCATGGCTGCGTGATGAAGTCGTTCGAATTCACCGGCGTCACCCTCCGTCGACCGGCGCCGAGCGTCGCCATCCTGAACTACACCGCGACCCAGGACACCAGCTGCTGCGGCGCCGCTCTGCCGAAGAAGATCTTCGCGACCTCGATGTGGATGCAGAAGGACGGCAAGTGGCTGAGCTACAGCTGCCAGGCGACGCCGATCGAGGTCGATGTGTAGTCGTTGGCGGTCGACTCCGGCACCGGGATCGGCGCGCCGACCGGCTGGGCGTCGGCGTCGAAGCGCTGCGCGAAAGTGCCGGTCCCGTTGCCGTCGGCGGCGACGAAGGCGACGACGAACGAGCCGTCGCTCGCGAACTTGCGCTGCACGATTCCGTCGTCGTCGCGCATGCCGACCGACGGCGAGCTCTGCGCGCCGGTGGTGAACTGGTTGGCCTGCAGCTCCGCGGTGAGCGCGATCGGCGCGCCCTGCGCGCGCGCCGACTCTACTTCGGCGCCCGCCGCCGCTGCCCAGAGACCGGCGACCGCCGATGCCCACTTTTCCCTTGCCCCTGCGCCACGTCGCCCTCGCACCATGATCACCCTCCTTGATAGAAAAATGGGGACAGTCCCCAAGTTCCTGAAAAATGGGGACAGTCCCCAATTTCCCTGCCGCTCTTCCGCCGAGCTACGGGACCGTGGCGCTCCAGGCGCTGCTCGTGCCGCTGGCGTAACCGTCGGCGAAGATCAGCGTCGGAAAGTAGGAGAGGAAGCTGGTGCCGTTGAAGTGGGTCGCCGCGCCGACGATCGCGCGCAGCGGCGCCACGTTTCCGTTCGCGGTGCGCGGGAAGAAGAGCAGCGCATCGTCCGGACTCGAGCGCAGCACGGCGAGCTCGCCCAGCCCGTCCGGCCCGGCGAGCGGGTCGACATCGAGGCCATGGATCGCGACGAGCCCGGTCGCCGCCCCCGAGAGCACTCGCAGGGGCGCCACGTCGCCGGAAGCCCCGCGCGCGAAGACACGGATCGACGCCTGATTGACCACGAAGACCTCGTCGTGGAGCGGATCGACCGCCACGATCGCCGGATCGGTGAGGCCAGTCGCCGGACCGGTGATCGAGCGCAGCACGCCGACCGTGCCGTTGCCGAGGAGCGGCAGGAATCGGATCGCGGCCGCCCCCGGCGTGCGATCGGTGATCACGACCTCGTTGTGCACCAGGTCGAGGTCGAAATCAGTGGTCGAAGTGGGCCAGGCGGGCGAGGTCGCGAGCGTGCGTTGCGGCGCGACGTTGCCGCCCTCGCCGACGGTGAAGACGAGGAGCTCGCTCGCGTCTTTGGAGAGCACCCAGAGGTCACCGCGCTCGGGGTCGAGCTCGAGGTCCCAGGGAGTGTCGATCGTCGTCGCGGCGCCCGAGATCATTCGCAGCGGCACGGTCGGGCCGTCCGCTCCGAGGTCGAAGACATAGATTTCGTCGGGCCCGCGCGCGGCGACGAAGAGCTCTCCGCGGCCGACGTGGGCGGCGACCGAGGAGGCCAGGTCCATGAAGCCCGGCGTTGCGGTGACCTCCTGCAGCGGCGCCTGGTTCCCGGTCGTCGCCGGATCGAAGACCAGCACCGAATCGGCGTTGGCGTTGGCGACGTAGACCTGGGCCGCCGCAGGCCAAGGCGCCGCCCAGGCCAATGCGGCCGGAAGCAGCGCCCACAGTGTCTGTCGGTCGGTCCAGAGCGTCCGCACTCGAGTCATGGCATTTCCGCGATGAGTTCCCATACATCCCTACGCGGGATCTGGCGGAAAACAGGACAGAGGAGCCGGATCCCTGCGCCGACCCGGCTGAGGCGCTCTCAGTTCGAGTTTGCGACTCCGGCGCCGCAGCAGCGCTTGTACTTTCGCCCGCTGCCGCAGGGGCAGGGCTCGTTGCGCCCCGGCGCCTGCGCCGGGCCCGAGCCGGCGCCGGGCGGAGAGCTTTCTCCCTCCTCTCCCTCCGGCGAGGAGTCTCGTTGCGCGAGCCAGTGGAGATGGATCCTGGTGACCGCGGGGCCGACGTCGCGCGTCCAGCGTTCGAGCTGCCCCTTGCGCGGTCGGGGCCCATCCTCGTCTTCCAACCCCAAGCCCAGGATAGGCGCGAACCACTTGGGCCTCTCGTCGATGAAATCCGCCCAGGTGTCGGATTCGAATCGCGTGCCGGCGAGGAACCCGCTGCACCAGTTCGAAGCGGCCTCGGCGTCGCCCTCGGCGAAGAGCGGTTCGAATTCCCCGGCGCCCGGCAAGAGCGCCGCAGCGACATCGTTGTACAGCCGCATGACCAGGCCGAGAATCCGCTCCGCCTGCTCGGTGTTCTCGAACCCGGGGGAGATCTCGCCGGCGTCGACGTCCCAGATCCACGGCGTCCACTCCGACGGTTTCACCAGGCGCGGGGTGGCGAGCACCGCGGTGAGAAACCCCTCCAGACCGAAGACGTCGAGCGAGCTCTCGACCAGCCCCGGCGAAGCGAGGAACTGGTCGAGCTCGATGAGCTCGTCATCCGTGAGCTGGCTGAGATCGCTGCGGTCCTCTTCGAGTGGCGGCGACGGCGGCATGGAGAACCTCGCGTGGGGCGGTGAGCGTCGATTCTACCTGGTGGAAGGTGACGCCCGCCGGCCGAGCGACAGCACGACGCGGACCTCGCACCCCGGGGTCTTGCGGGGAAAGGTGGCCCTTGCCGCCACTGCCCAGTGTCACGGCACCGAGGCGCTCCAATCGAGAATGTCGAAGCTCTCGAATCCGTCGGCGAACGAATCGAACGCCAGTTGCGAGCGGATCTCGCCGCCGCTGAAGGTGATCGTGTGCACGCAGGTGTAGGCGTGCCCCCTGGCGATGCCGGCGAGGAGAGCCGCCTTGGCCCCTGCCGCAGTGCCGCCGTTCGCGTTGACGAACGCCGCCAGGTAGGTCGCCGCACTCGCGAGGTCGAAGCTCTGGGCGTAGGTGCCGGA
The DNA here is from genome assembly GCA_052035735.1 of Acidobacteriota bacterium. Taxonomy (GTDB): domain Bacteria; phylum Acidobacteriota; class Thermoanaerobaculia; order Multivoradales; family JAGPDF01; genus JAGPDF01. The sequence continues at coordinate 8,313 of JBPOHI010000163.1, read as the reverse complement.
GGTGACCCCCACGGGGAAACTCGGGAACAGGATCGCGACGCCGACGTTCGATCCTGCGGCCGTGCAGCAGTGGATGTGCGAGCCGACGCTGGTCGCTCCGAGGCCGGAGAAGGAGAGGTCGACGGTGAGCTGGTCTTCGTCGATCGTCACCTCGGCCGTCCCGGTGCCCGACGAAGGCGTCGGCGGAACGACCGAGGCCCCATCGAGGGCGCCCGTCGAAACCGACTGGGCCCCCGCCGGGCTCGCGGCCAGCGCCCCCGCGCCGACGAGCACGAGACCGGTCAGGAGGGGAGCGCAAGCGAGACGATAGGGCTGAGACATGACGGTTCTCCCGAGAGCGCGAACGATTCCGGCTGCACTCTATGCCCACCTGCTGCCAGGGCCGCGCAGGTCGTCTGCACCGGCCCGCGGCTCGCGGCGGATCTGCCCTTCACGAAACCGCAGCACCCGCGCCGCCGAGAGGCTGGCCGACCGTTGCGCAGCGGCAAGCGGCCAGGGGGGTAGCCAGGGGCGTAGGTGTTGCCGCGGCTGTCCCCGTGCACGGCGGCACCGCGCATCGGTCTCTAGCAAGGGGTGAAACCATGAGTCGCAGGAACGGGTATCCGATCTGTATCGTCCTGTCCCTCGTCGCCAGCCTGATGGCGGCCGAAACCGCCGCTCTCGCGGGGGACGAGCCCGCCGCTCTTTTCGAGCAGGCTCGCGCGCTCGATCGCCCGGAAGGCGGCCGCGAGACGCTGGTCGAGGCGGCAAGGCTCTACGAGCGCGCGGCCCGAGGCGGGCACCTCGCGGCGATGACCCGCGTCGGCGCCATGTACGTCATGGGCGAAGGGGTCGAAGAGGACGAAGCGCGCGGCGCGAAGTGGATCCGCAGCGCCGCGGAGGCTTCGCATCCTGCAGCTCAGAGAGAGTACGGCCTTCTGCTCGCCGAAGGCTGGGGGGTCGAAGAGGACGACGTGGCCGCCGTCGCCTGGTTCCGCAAGGCTGCGGCGGCGGGCGACTCGCTCGGCCTGGCTCGCCTCGGGTTGGCCTACGAGTTCGGGGAAGGGGTCGATGCCGACCCGAAGCAGGCGAAACGTTGGTTGACCGAAGCCCGCGTGGCGCTCGACCGCGATCTCAGGGCGACCGGCGATCCCGAGGTCGCCATGATTCTCGGCACCCTCTTCGACGAGGGCCTGGGGGGCCGCACCGACGACGCGCGTGCTGTCGCACTCTACCGGCAAGGCGCCGAGGCCGGGCACGGCGAGTCGCAGTTCTATCTCGCCTACATGCTGCTCGCGGGCGAGGGGACGAAGCGGAACGCCAGCGAGGCGATCCGCTGGTACATCCGGGCTGCCAATCAGGGCGACGACGAAGCGATGGAGGAACTGGCGCGAATCTACGCCGAGGGCGATGGCGTCGCCGTCGACGGCCCCGCTCATGTCTACTGGAGCGCCCGGGCCGAGATTTCAGAGCTCGAGGCCGAGGACGATCCGGATCTGCCGAACGACCAGGAGCGCAAGCTCGAAGCCGAGCTCCGCGCTCACCTGCGCGCTTACGAGAGGATCCACCCCGAAGTCGCGCCACGCCGCTGAAAGAGAAGCGGGATCCTCCCCGGCCTAGGTAGGGCCAAGGCCCAGGCGGGTGCCAAGCGATTTTCCGCGCGATTCGATCGAGCTCGTCGCGGCCCCCGTCGTCGCCGTGCCCTCCAACCGGGGCAGACAGGCGGTAGCGGAAGGGGGCTACGGTGCGCTGGCACTCCAGGCCGCAAGCGTGCCGCTGGCGAAGCCATCGGCGAACAGCGGCTCGGCCGGGAGGTAGGCGGAGAAGCCGTTGCGCAGGTAGTTGCCGCGCCCGGTGGGCCAGGGAAGACAGTTCTCCGCCGAGCCCGGCACCGTGTAGACGAGCAGCTGCCGCACGTGGTCGACACCGTCCTTGAGGCTCACGACGATTTCGAGCGTGCCGTTGCCGTCGGCGTCGGCGACCGTCGGCACCGGCATCGCGCCGCGATCGGGGAGCGTGACCTCGCGCTGCAGCGCGCCGTCCGGGCCCAGCACGATCAACTTGCCCTCACCGTTGTCGGTCGAGTAGGTATTGAAGATCACCTCCGGCCGTCCGTCGCCCGAGAGATCCGCGAGCGCCACGCCGCCGGTCATGACGCTCGCGTCGTTCGTGTACGCGTAGCTCCAGGCGATCGTGCGGTCGCGCCGCACGGCGTAGATCCTGCCGTCGAAGCCGGCGAAGACGATCTCGAGCCCGAGGCTCGGCGGATCCAGATCGCCGATCGACACCTGGTTGGTGATGCCGACGATGTTGCCGCCCGGATCCCACAGGCCGGAGAGATACGCCGAGAGGTGGAGCGGCGCTTCCCATCCGGGTTTCCGCGCGCCGTCGTACCCGAGCAGCCAGAGCCCGACGCCGCGCAGGCGGTCGGTCTGCGAAGCGTTCTGCGCCGAGCCCAGGAGAACGAGCTCGTTCGTGCCGTCGCCGTCGAGATCGGCGATGGCCGGCGCGCTGTTGGTGAAGTGCGCCTGATTGTCGACTGGCGGGTTGCTCGGGAAGCCTTGCTGCGCGAGGGCGAGGTCGAACAGAAAGCGGATGCCGGCGACCTTGTCGTCCACCGGATAGACCGGCGCGGCGTCGTGCATGAAGCCTTCCTGATCGTGGATCGAGAGATAGGCGTTGTCGTGCGGCGCCACGATGTCGGCGACGCCGTCGCCGTCGAGGTCGCCGAGCGCGAGGTTCTGGTCGAAGCCGCCGGTGATGTTGCAGTCGGTGACGCAGCCCGAGGCGCCGGTCGTGTTGGGGGGAAATCCCGCCACGACAGCGCCGGTCACGTCATAGGCCATCAGGAGGTCGCGCTGGCCGTTGGCCTCGAGCCGCGATGTCGTCGCCACGACCAGCTCGAGCGCCGCGTCGCCGTCGATCTCGCCGGCGGCGAGCGAGCGCAGCTCGTCTCGCCAGCTGACCGGGAACCCAGCGAGCGGATTCCCCGCCGCGCTCCACAGGTGGAGCGTCGCCCGCGAGGCCGCGGCGACCTCGAGCCCGGGGCTTCCCGGCACGAGATCGGCGACCACCGGCGAGCTCCAGATCCGCCCGGCCGGCGCCGTCTCGTCGAACACGATCACGCCGCTCCCTCCGACAATCCTCCAGCCGAGCAGCTTCTCGTCGCGCGCGGCGAGGATCTCCCTCGTGCCGTCGCCCGTGAGGTCCGCCACGGCGGGGGATCCGAGCCAGGCTTCGTGCCAGCGATCGAACAGGGTGACGAGAAGGGTCGGCTGGGCGGTCGTCGCCGACCCGCCGCCCGCCACCGGCGCGCAGACCGGCGTGAGCGAATCGGGCGCGGTCTGGCCGTCCACTGCCGGCGCCAACAGCGCCGCAGTGAGCAGGAATGTCGGCAGGAATCTCCGCAGGCTTGGCGCAGCGCGAGTCACCCTCATTCCTTGGGCCATCACCCCTCCAGCCATCGCTCCTCCGGCGCCCATGCTAGCGCTGGGCGCCGCCGGGCGCTGTGAGCTGGAATGCGCGCTCCGGATCGGGGCGTCGATGAGCGCGACCTTCAGGGGGCCACAGCGCTCCATTCGGCGGTGTCGCCGGCGAGGAATCCACTGCAGAAGATGGCGGTCATCGGCGCGAGCGACCAGAGCTCGGTGCCGGTACCCTGGCCGTCGTTGGCGGCGAGGAGGATCTTGCCGTCGAAAGCGACGAGGCCACCTTCGCCGATCCATGCCTGATTGGACGCGAAGCCGTCGCTCACCCGCTCGACCGACTCGCCGCCGCACCAGCGCCAGACGTCGCGGTCGATCGTCGCCTCCCCGGCGACGAAGTAGAGCGCGTTGGCGAACGGCAGGTACGAGTCGGCGTAATGGATCACCGGCTGGAGCCGGCGGAGGACGTCCTCCTGGTAGTAATGCAGGGAAACGCTGCCGTCGCCGTCCTCGAAGCCCGGGAAGAGCAAGGCGCCGGCGTGGACCGCGATCTCGCCGCGCACGCCGAGGCCGTTCGGATCCGCGACCGGTGGCAGCCCGGGAGGCTTGCGCATCAGGCGGAGCTGTCCGCTGCCCTCGTTCGCCGCGAAGTAGAGGTCGCCCGCGTATTCGACGAAGCTCTGCGCGAGCGTCGCGCCGGTGCCCGGGCGAACGTCGGCGAGCAGCGCGGGCGGCCCCGTACCCTCGTAAACCCGGGGCTCGCCGCCCGAGCCCGGCTCATAGGCCTCGAAGTAGAGCTTGCCGCCCACCGCGGCGAGGGCTTCGGGGTCGGAGCCGTTGCTGCCGGTCCAGATGTCGAAGGTCGTGGGCGAGGTGAGCCCGTCCCAGCAGACGAGCTCGTGACCCTGGGGCGTGAGGCCATCGAAACAGAGCTCGTCGCCCACCACGGTGAGCTCCTCGGGGAAGCCGCTGCCGGAGCCCAGCAGATCGAACGCCTCGAACGGCGCCGAGATGCCGTCCCAGCGCCAGAGCTCACGATCCGAAAGCCCGCCGCCGCGGAAGACGAACTCGCCGCCGAAGCGGACGAGCTCGTCCGGATTGAAGTTGGTCCCCGCCTGCTCGACCGGCGGGTTGACACCGTCGTAGCGGAAGATGCGGGTGTCGAAGTCGTCGAGGGTGCCGATGACCCAGAAGGCGTCGTCGTGGACGAGGGCCGAGAGCCGCGGCACCCCCGACGGCACACCCGGGCGAAGGTCCGTGACGCGGGTGAAGACGTCGTCCGCCAACGCCGCACAGGCCGCAGCCGAAGTGAGGACGCAGAGAATCGCGGCGAAGCTGGAGGGGGGGCGCATGCCGGACCTACCGTCAAAGAGCCCGGGCAGGGGACACCCTTCACGCCCGTCGCCCGCTTCTCGGTCCCCGCGCGGGCTACTCCTCCCACTCGGCGGCGGAATCCGACTCGAAGCCGTCGCTGAAGATGAGCTCGCTCTGCAGCCGGGCGACGAAGAACTCGTAGTCGGTCGAGCTCGCGAAGCCGGCGAGGACCAAACGGCCGCCGGCGAGGGTGGAGGCGGAGCAGGTGATCGGCACGCCGACGGTACCCGCGACGGTCACGACTCCGTCGCCCCCGAACTCGGGATCGAGCTCGTCGCCGCCGGAGTCGTAGCGCCGCACGGTGCAGTCGTCCTCCCCGCAGGTCGTGAACAGGATCTTGCCGTCGCTCTGGAGCTCGAGAAGGGTGTCGGTCGAGCTCATGGCGATGTCCTCGGGCACCAGTTCGACGGCGAGGGTCGGATCGGTCGCGCCGTCGGGGAGGAGCCGGCCGAAAAAGCCGCGCAACAGCTCGTGCTCGAAGTCCAGCGTGCCGCCGCCGAAGAGGATCCGCCCGTCCGGTTGCACGACGACGTTCTCCGGGTCGTCGAGCGCCAGGCCGAGGATGTCGGTGAGCTGGAAGAGCACCACCCCGTTGCCGTTCGCCGCACCGTCGAACGCCGGATCGAGCGCGCCGCCGGAGAGGAGCCGCACGACAGCCGTGTCGACGTCGCCACCCGCGCGCTCGACCGGCCCGATCACGACGATCTTCCCGTCCGGCTGCACGGCCAGGGCATCGATGCGGCTTCCGTCGTTCCCGCCCAGGTCGACGGCGACCCAGGCGATCCCGTCGCCCGAGAACGAACCATCGAGCGCCCCCTCCTCGGTGAACCGGGCGACGAAGCCGTCGACGTCCGACTGGCCGGTCTGGAAACCGTAGCCGCCGACGAGGATCTTTCCGGTCGAGGTCAGCGCCGCCGAGGTGATCCCCTCGAGCGCCCCTCCCGGGAGGCCGACGCCGATGCGCCCCGGCGTGAGGCTGGCGCCGAAGGCGGGATCGAAGTCGCCGTCCGGGGTGAGGAGCGCCAGCCCGAACAGGGGCGCGCTCCCGACCTCGCCATCCCAGTGATCGCCGACGACGAAGATACCGCCGCCGGAGCCAGCCGGGCGGATCAGCACCTTCCGGGCGGTCGACTGCCCGCCGTCCTCGACGAAGCGGAACGAGAGGCGGCCGTCGCCGGCGAAGCTCGTGTCGAGGAGGCCGCTGGGCCGGACGCGCGCCACGGACGCGAAGGTCTCGCTGCCGGAGTAGGACTCCCCGGTGAGGACCAGCGCCCCGTCTGCCTGCGCCGCGACGGCGTGGGCGAAGTCGGAGTTGTCCGGTGGGTGGGCGAAGCCCACCATCTGGCGACCGTCGGAGGAGAAGGTCGGGTCGAGCAGGCCGTCGGAACCCGGGACGGCGAGCGCGGCGCCCGGCTCCAACGCGGCGAGCGCGAGCAGCGCGAACGGGGCAATCCTGGCGGCAGGAAAGGGCATCTCGTGGGTCTCCTCGCAGAGAAGACCGACGAGTCGCCCGGAAGAGGGACAGAGCACTTCGGCCACCGCATCCTTTCGAAGCGAAGTCCAAGTCGGCCTCGCGGATCGCGGAAGAGGAGAGCGAGTCCAGAGGCCGACGTGCGGGTCGGGCTCGAGCCTGGACCGGCGATCGAATCGGCAGAACTGCGCTCAGGCCGTAGACTCCCATCCGAGGGAAGACGGAATGGCGAGCTGTGCGGTGCATCCGGAGTTCCCGGCGACGAGCCGGTGTACGCGCTGCGGCAAGGCGATCTGCGCCGCCTGCGAGCGGTCGCTCGACGGCAAGCCTTACTGTGCGGAGTGCGAAACAGAACTGCAGCGGAAGCTCGCGGCGGTAAGAGCCACGACGGCGGGCGGGGAGCCCACGCCCGCTCCGGACGACGGGCCACGCCCGCTGCCTCCGGCTCCGCCGGCCGCGACCCCTCCAGTCGCACCGCTCAATCCCGTAGCTCCGATCGCTCCCCCGGGCCTCCTTCGCCCCTTGGCCTTCGCACTCGCCGCCGGGTTGGTCGGGGCGTTCGCCTGGTATCTCACCGTGCGCTTCACCAACTACAAGCTCGGGCTGGTGGCGGTGGGGGTCGGCTGGCTAGTCGGGCGCGGCGCGCTGTTCGGTGCCCGCGGTCGCGGCAGCACCGAGATCGCGATCGGCTCGGTGGTCGTGGCGCTCGGCGCGATGCTGTTCGGTGAGTATCTGATCCTCGACCACCTGGCGCGCGAGGCTCTTGCCTCCGACGCTTCCCAGTTTCCTGGTGGTGAGGTGCCGGCGTTCCTCAGCCCGCCGATGTTCGTCGCCCTCTACCGCGAGACGGTCGGCGTCATGGACGCGCTCTTCTACGCCCTCGGCGCTTACGAGGCGTGGAAGCTGCCGGCCACTGCCCGGCGATCACCCCGGCAATCACCCGAGCGATCACCCCTCCAATCATGAGGAACGCGACTTGAGCGCCGTGCCGCCGTTCGATCCCGATCGCGAGCATCTCGAACGCCTCGCGGCCGAGCTCGCGCGCCGCCAGGCGACGCATCCGCCAGCTTCGCCCCTTCCGCCCCCTCCCATCACCACCAAGAAGAAGGCCGGCCTCTGGGGAGCGCTGCTGGTGTTCGCGGCGCTCCTGTTCAAGCTCAAGGGGCCGTTGCTGCTCGTCCTGTCGAAGCTCAAGTTTCTCCTCGGCGGCCTGAAGTTCCTGCAGCTCGGCAAGGTCCTCACCACCGGCGGCAGCATGGTGGTGACGATCTGGGTCTACGGCATGGTGTTCGGTCTGCCGTTCGCGATCGGCTTCGTGCTGCTCATCTTCGTGCACGAGATGGGGCACGCGGCGGCGATGAAGCTGCACCGCCTCGACTTCGGTGCGCCGGTGTTCATCCCGTTCGTCGGCGCGATGATCGCGATGAAGAACATGCCGCCGAACGTGCGCATCGAGGCCGAGGTGGCGATCGCCGGGCCGATCGCCGGCGGGCTCGCCTCGGCGGTCTGCTGGGGAATCGGCGTGGCATACGAGTCGCCGCTCTTCGTCGCGCTCGCCTACAGCGGCTTCTTCATGAATCTGTTCAATCTGCTGCCGGTCTCGCCGCTCGACGGCGGGCGGATCGCCGGCGCGATCTCGAAGTGGATCTGGGTCGGCGGTCTCGCCTTCGGTCTGCTGCTGGCTGTGCGGCTGGGGAACCCGCTGCTCTGGCTGATTCTGATCCTCGGCGCCTTCCGTGCGGTGCAGGTGTTCCGTGGCAAGGGGGGCGAGCAGCCGGGCTACTTCGAGATCCGGCCGGCGGAGCGTTTGGCGATCGGCGTCGGCTACTTCGTCCTCGCCGCGCTCCTCGGCGCCGGAACCATCACCCTCCTGCCGCCTGCCGGCTGACCCCCTCAGGGCCCGGCGACCGTCGCCGACCAGTAGCTGGGGGAGAGCGTGGCGTTCCCGAAGCCGTCCGCGAAGAGCGCGCTGTAGAGCGCCGTCACGGTGCCGACGCCCAGGGCCGCGCCGTCGTCCTCGCTCGGCGCTCCCACCGCGAGATCGGCGAGGCCGTCGCCGTCGAA
>JBPOHI010000054.1:0-30524 GCA_052035735.1 Acidobacteriota bacterium | reverse complement strand
CGCTCCTCCGGGGATCAAGGGGATCAGCCTGTTCGTCATTCCGAAGCTGCGCGAAGAGGGCGGCAAGCTCGTCCCCAACGGCGTCACCTGCGGCGCCATCGAGCACAAGATGGGGATCAAGGCGTCGCCCACCTGCGTCATCAACTTCGACGGCGCCGAGGGCTTCCTGGTCGGCGAGCCGAACAAGGGGATGAAGGGGATGTTCACCTTCATGAACGGCGCCCGGCTGCACGTCGGCGTGCAGGGGTTGGCGCTCGCCGAAGCGGGGTATCAGGCGGCGGTGAAGTTCGCCCGCGAGCGTCTGCAGGGGCGCGCGCTCACCGGCGCGAAGTACCCGAATCAGGAGGCCGATCCGATCCTCGTCCATCCCGACGTCAGGCGGATGCTCCTCACCATGCGCGCCTTCACCGAAGGGGCGCGGGCGCTCACCGCCTGGGCGGCGATCGAAATCGACCACGCCGAGAACGATCCGGATCCCGAGCGTGCCCAGGTCGGCGACGATCTCGCCTCGCTGCTCACGCCGGTGATCAAGGCGTTCCAGACCGACCTCGGCTTCGAGATGACGAACCACGCGGTGCAGACGTGCGGCGGATACGGCTACTGCGTCGACTACGGCGTCGAGCAGTTGGTGCGCGACTGCCGCATCACCCAGATCTACGAAGGGACCAACGGCATTCAGGCGCTCGATCTGGTCGGCCGCAAGCTGCCGATGCACATGGGGCGGTATCTCCGTCGCTTCTTCCATCCGGTACAAGAGTTCCTCACCGCCGAGGCGGATACGCCCGAGCTCAAGGAGTTCGTCGAGCCGACGGCGAAGGCGTTCGAGCGCCTGCAGCGGGCGACGGCCTGGCTGGCGCAGGAGAGCATGAAGAACCCCGACGAGGCAGGAGCCGGCGCGACCGACTACCTGCACCTCTTCGGTTACACGGCGCTCGCCTATCTCTGGGCGCGGATGGCCCAGATCGCGCTCGAGAAGCGCCAGGGCAAGACCGACGTGGCGTTCTACGAGACCAAGCTCGCCACCGCCCGGTTCTACATGCAGCGCATGCTGCCGCGCCACAGCGCCCACTTCGCGCTCGTCATGGCGGGCTCGAAGACGCTCATGGAGTTCCCTGACGACGCGTTCTAGTCGATGGGGGTAGGTGCCCTCCGGCACTCGGGATCCAAAGCGGGCTCCTATTTGAGGCGTGGTCGCCCACTTTGGATCCCGAGCGCCGGAGCGCCCCAGCGGCCTGACCTGAGAAAAAGGGGCGAAAAAGAGGGGAAAAAGTGGGACAGTCCCTCTTTTTTTTCAGCGGTCTCAAAAAGAGGGACTGTCCCTCTTTTTTTTCAGCGGTCTTACCTGCGTCACCGGTCCGGATAGACTCCGGCAAATGGACGAACGACAGCTTCCGCTCTTCGCCGGCACCGATCTCGCCGAGCGCATCGAGAATGCCGAACGCACGATGATCACCGAGGCGGCCGAGGCCGCCGCGCGGCGCAATCCGGCCGGGCGCTGCTTCGTGACGCCGCTTGCCGGCGGTGTCGCCGCCTGGGCGGGGGAGGGTTCGCCGCTCAACAAGGTCGCCGGTCTGGGCTTCGGCGGAGCGGTTGACGAGGCGGAGCTCGCGGCGATCGAGCAGGCTTACGCCGAACGCGGGGCACCCGTGCAGGTCGAGCTCTCGACCGCCGCGGAGCCATCGATCGGCGCGCTGCTTACCCGCCGCGGCTACGTGCTGGTGGGCTTCGAGAACGTGCTCGCGCTCGGTCTCGAGCCGGGGCGGGAGGCGGTCCTGGCGCGCTCGGTGGAGGTCCGCGACAGCCCGGAGAGCGAGTTCGATCTCTGGCTGGATCTCGTGGTCACCGGTTTCGCGACGCCCGATACCCAGGGCGTCGCCTCGCACGAGGAGTTTCCTCGCGAGGTCATCGAGAGCGCCATGCGCGACTGCATGGCTGCCAACGGGTTCCTGCGTTCGATCGCGCTCTACGACGGCGCTCCGGCGGGCGGCGGGAGCCTCCGCCTGCATGCCGGCGTCGCCCAGCTGTGCGGCGCGGCGACGATTCCGGCGCTGCGACGACGCGGGATTCAGAGTTCGCTGCTCGAGGCGCGCCTGGCCGCCGCGGCGGGCGCCGGCACCGATGTCGCCGTCGTCACCACGCAGCCGGGCTCGAAGTCGCAGCAGAACGTGCAGCGCCAGGGCTTCGGGCTGGTTTACGCCCGCGCGATCCTCGTCCGCGAGCCCTGATCCGGGGGGCCGAGCGCGCCGGCCGGCGCTGGCCGTGGCCTTTGGCCCGCCGACGCGTCGGTCGACGCATCTTCTGTCGGGGCGGTTCTTGTCTAGAATGGCGGCTCCGACGCTCTCTTGCCGGCATGTGAGGGATTCATGAGTCAGGTCGATCTGCAGGTTCGCAGCCGCTCGCGGGCGGCCGGGCTGTTGCTTTGTGCCTTCGTCGTCACCGCTCCCCTCGCCGCAGAGGGCCCGATCGCACCGCAGGCGGAGGCGGCCACGGTCGCTCCGCTAGCCACTCCGCAAGCTGTCTTGCCCGCGGTGCGTCTCGAGCCGGCGGTCGTGCCGGCGGCAGGGCGCCAGTCGGCGTTGCTCGAGGTGGCCGACTTTGGGCGCTATGCGATCCGCGTCGCGAGCGCGCGCGGCACCGCCCTGCAGGTCGTCGATCGGATGTCGGGCGCCGGCGAGATCGCCGGCGAGGCGGGGAAGGTGGACGGCCGGGTGGACCTCTTCCTCGATCGCGGCGAAGTCCGCATCCTGACGGACGGCAGCAAGCTAGCTACCGGCGAGGCGACGCTCTCGGTGACGCCGTTTCGCGAGCGCGGCGCCGACGCCGCGACCGGCGACGCGCCTCCGGCGGTGCAACTGGTCGAAGGCAAGGCGGTCGACGGTGAGCTCGCCGACTTCGAACAGCTCTCCTGGTGGCTGGAGATCCCGAAACGGCGCCGGGTCGTCTTCGAGGCGGCCGGACGGAACCTCGCCGACCTCCGCCTGTGGCAGAACGGCTCCTGGCTGGTCGACGTCGCTCCGGTCACCAGCGTGGTCGAGCCGCAGGCCGGCCGGCCGCTGCGGCTCTGTCAGCTGACCGCCGACCTCACTCCCGGTCTCTATCGTCTGACCGCCTACGGCGGACCGGAGGTGCGCTGGTCGGCAAACGGCGTCGAGCGGCCGTTCCACCTGCGTTTCGGTTGGCCGCGCGACGCCCAGTCGTTGCGGGAGCGCCGCACGATCGGGCCGCTCGGTATCGACCGCGTGCTGGTCCCTGCGGCCGTCGACTACTTCCGTCTCGAGCTGCCGGAGCCGCCGGCCGGCGAGGCCTCGGTCGAGCTCGCCGTGGCCACGCTCGACGAGCAGGATCCGTTCGCCGTCAGTGGATCCTGGATGGCGATCCGCAAGGAAAACGTGCCGCCGGTCGCCGAGCTCACGACCGGTGCCGGCTCCGACGGTTGGAGCCTGGTGACGATCCAGGGCGCGGCCGGGCAGCCCTATGTCCTGCAGCACTTCGCCCGCACCCGCGAGCGCGAGCTCAACGCCCGCGCGACGCGGTCGGAGTACTGGATCTCGACCGTTCACGCCGGACCAGCCGGCGATGCGATCGAGCCGACGGCGATTCTCGTCCGCAAGGGGGACGGCGCGAAGAAGAAGAGCGAGGTCATCGCCAGCGAGACGGTGGTGCTCTCCGGCGTCGCCGGCTGGGCGCGACGGTTCAACCTCCTCGACACCGCGACGCTCTTCGTCAAGGTGGAGCAGGCCGGAACCTATCTCCTGCAGTCGCGCGGCACGGCGGCGCAGTTCCGCCTCGAGCCGCTGTTCATCGACGCCTATCCGGACGGCTGGCAGACGCCGCCGATGCGCAGCGCGCCGGCCGAATGGCAGCTCGACCCGGGGTACTACGTCCTCTTCCTGCAGCCGGTCGAGGCCGGCATTGCCGAGATCGAGCTCGCCGCCAAAGGGGCTCCGGCGATGGCCCTCGAGCCACCGCGCCCGTCAGTGCAGCTCGGCGTCGTGCCGCTCAGCGCCAAGCTCGGCTACCACCTCTACGTCAGCCAGCAACCGGGCGTCGAGGCCGGCATGGTCGTACGCGAGCTGCCGCTCGATCTCGCTGCGGCGCTGCCGCTCACACTCGGCCCCGGCGAAGAGGTCGAGCTGCGCATCCGCGCCGCCGAACAGAGCTCCGTGCGGGCGCTCACCGAAGCGGGCGGCGGACTCGAGATCTCGCTCGACGGCGCCGCCTGGGCGGGGGCGGCGCTCGGCGCGCCGGAGTCGTTCGTCGACAAGGGGGAGCACCGCCTGCGCGTGCGCTCGACCAGCGAGACGACGGTTCTCGCCTCGGTCGGTCTGGTGGCGGCGTCGCAACTGGCGACCGCGCCGCTTCCCGAGCTGCCGGCGGCGACGCTCGCCGCGCTGCCCGCCTTCCCGCTCCTCGCAGCGGCTCTGCCGCAGGCACTCGACCTCGCCGCCGGGGAGGCGCGCACCTTTCTGGTCTCCGCCGAAGACCCGGCGCTCTACCGGATCGAATCGACCGGCCTGCTCGCCACCGCCGGTGCCCTGCGCACCCGCACCCGGGCGAACCTCCTCGCGCGCGAGACGAACGGCGTCGGCCGGAACTTTGCGCTCGCCGCCTACCTGCGCGAAGGGGACTATCAGCTCACCGTGCAGCCGCGCGGCGCCAGCGCCGGGCACCTGGGCGTCGAGATGAGGCGGGCCGCCATCGAAGAGGCGGGGGAGCTCACCCCAGGCGTCCCGGCCCGCGCCGCGATCGATCCGCAGCGGGCGGTGTCGTACCGCCTGAAGGTCACCGAACCGGGGCGCTACACCGTCATGGCGTGGGGGCTGCGGAAGCCCTTTCCGCTGCGCCTCGAAGACGCCGATGGCTGGCCGGTCGCCGCGCCGCTCGCGGACGGCCAGCTCACCGTCGACCTCGAGGCGGGTGACTACCGCTTGATCGTCCTGCCGCAGGCGGTCGCGGCGCGCGCCGTGGTGACCGCGGCCCGCGCGGTCGCGCCGGTCGAGTACGCCGGCCACGGACCGCATCCGCTGGCGCTCCAGGTCGAGGCGAGCCACCTCTGGCTCGAGCCCGAGGAGGGCGCCGCGCGCCTGCCGGATCGCTGGCGGTTCACCCTGCCTGCGCCGACCGGCGTGACCGTCGAGCTCTCCGACGAGATGATGGGCGAGATCCGCTCGCTGTCGAACGGCGAACCGCTACCGGACGGCGGGTTGGTTCCGCCGGGACGGAGGTTCCACAATCACCTGCCTGCCGGCGACTACGAGCTCGCCGCCGAGGCGTCGCGCAGCAACAACCGGCTGCGCTACCGAGTTTCGGTGCGCACCGACGATCTCGTCGCCGGCGAGACCGTGGCGGTGGCTGCGCCAGCCGAGCTCTGGCTCTCGGTCGGGGCCGCGGCGCAGGTCGAGCTCGCCTCGCTCGGACAGACGGATGTCCGCGCGACCCTGAAGACCGCAGTCGGCGAGCGGCTCGCCTCTTCGGACGACCGCCCTGGCGACTGGAACTTCCTGCTCACCGAGCGCCTCGCCCCCGGCCGCTATCGGCTACGCGTGGAGCCGGTCGGCCGTCCGCAGGCCGCCACCTCGGTCAGCATGCGCGTGCTGCCCGAACGCAGCGTCGAACCGGTCGCGGTGGGGGCGGAGACGGTGCGCGCGCTCTTCGAGGTCGCCGACGAAGCGGTGGTGGTGCCGCTCGCGAGGACTGCGGACGCCGAGATCTTTGCCGTCGGTGCGCGCGCCGGCGAGAGCCTCGGTCTGGCGATCGAGGAGCGAGTGACGGGACCGCAAGCTCTGGCCGAGAGCTGGCGCGAGCTCGCCTCGGCCGCGGGAACGGCCGTGCGGCTGGCCCTGCCACTCGCCGAGAGCACCGGCGAGCTTCGCCTGCGGCTCTGGTCGCTCGATCGTCGCCCGGCGACCGCCGAGGTGACGCTCTACGCCGGCGCGATCCGGCACCGGAGCGAAGCCGAGCTGGCGCGCGGCTTCGAGCTCACGGAGCTGCCGGGCATCGAGCCGCGCCTCGCTGCGGCGCTGGTCGACCTCGCCGAACCGGGCTGTTTCCGGCGCGAGGGCGAAGAGCAAGAGGCACCGGCGTTGCTGCAGGCGCTCGCGCTGGGCTCGACCTTCGAGCGCGCCGCGCCGACACTCGCTCCGGTGGGCTTCGCGATGCCGCTGGCGGCGCCACTGGACGAGGGCGGCAGCGTGCGGGTGCAGGCGCGTCGCGCCCGCGTCGGAGAGGGGGAGCCGCTGGCGCTGCTGTTGCCGGCAGGCACTCCGATCACTTGCGACGTCGGCGACGGCGGCGCGGCGGTCGTCGAGCTCGAAGCGATGGCCGGCGAACCGGTCGTCGGCTTCCTCGATGGCCGCGGCACGGTAGGACCGTCGACGGCCTGGGGTCGGACGAGCGGCGGCCGCGTCCGCAGCGCAAGAAGCGCTGGCAAAGGGAGAGCCGTGGAGCTTTGGAATTCCGGGGCTGTCCCGGTCGAGGCCAGGCTCTCGGGCTGGCTCTCGGCGAACGCCTCCAGCGAAAGCATGGCCTGGGGTAACGGGCGTGCCGTCGTCGGCGCCGGCGAAGCGCGCCTCCTCGAGCTGCCCGCGGGAGAGAAGAACCTTCGCCTGACGCTCGCTCCGGGCACCGCCGTACTCGCGCTCGCGCCGGCGCAAGCCGAAGCGGAAGACGACGCCGAAGCTCTCGTCTGGGCGCCGACGGCGGCCACGACCGAAACCCTACTCACTCGTTCGAGTCGTCTGCTGCTTTTCGGCGGCGAGCATTCGCCGGGAGAGATCGATCTCGAACTCCTTCCGCGCACCGCGGACGCTGCCTCTTCGGCGTCAGCGCCGTCGGCGCTCAGCGATCAGCAGCGTTTCGAGAAGCGCTTTCCCTTTACGGGGGCTTTTCGCCTTTCGGTCGTCGCAGGCGTCGGCGGGCCGCGGCGACTGCACTTGCGCGGCGCGCGCGCGGCGCTCTTCGTTGGCGGTGACGGACGCGTTCAGCGTGGGAGCGATTTCGAGATCACGTCGGCCGGCGGCTCGCTGCGGTTCGAGCATCCACCTGGATTGGTCTCGGCCTGGCTCGACGACGGCGGCGATCGCCCCGCGAGCGCGGGGGAGCCGGCGCCGGGCGCTGCGCGCGAGCTGACGCTGCCGGCGACGGTCGATCTCGCCGGCACTGCGGCCCACTTCGAAGTCGAAGTCACCGCACCCGCGCTGCTCAAGCTGCGCGGCACGAGTCCGATCGCCGTCGCCGTCGGCTCGCCCGCGGTGCGTTCGGAGGTCTCGCCCGACGGGGCGCACTTCGACGCCGTGCTGCCGGCAGGCAGAGCTCGCATCGCGTTGCGGGCGCTCGCCGGCGAGGACCTGACCGGCGCCGTGACGCTCGTCGCCGAGCCGCTCGCGCCCCTCGCCGAGGGGCTCGGCGGCGAGTCGCTGCTCGCGCCGGGCGACAGCCGCGGCTTCGCCTTCCACGTCGCCAGGTCCGGCGCGATCGGCGTCGGTGTCAGCGCCGACCAGGGCGGCGTCGAGACGCTCCTCTTCGACGCCGGCGGCAGATACCTCGGGCAGGGAGTGGTGCAGTGGACCGAGCTCGCCGCGGGCGACTACGTGCTCGTCGTCGCCGCCCCGGCGGAGGGCCGCCCGGCGCGGATCCGGCCGGCTCTGGTCGGCGCTTCGCCGCCGGGGAACGGGCCGCCGCCGGAAGAGGCGCGGCGCTTCCTGGCGCTCGTCGCCGGCGAGGCTCCGGCGGTCTCCAGCGCTGCCGGAGTTGCTGGCGCCGAAGACCTCCCTGCCGACTGGCTCGGCGTGCGCGCGGATGCCGGCGAAGACAGCTACGACGAGAGCGACGAAAGCTACAGCGACTCAAGCTACGACGACGAGACGGCGAACGAAGGCGAGTGGACCGAAGAGAGCGAGTGGAGCGATGACAGCGTCGATGGCAACGAGGGCGAGTGAAGTGAGACTCCGCGGCGAAGAGGTCTTGACGGTCGGAGCGCGAGCCTGCACGCGGCGATTCGGGGTCGCCCTGCGCGCCTTTTTCCTGCTGCTGGTCTTTTCCGTAGCGCTGTCCGCGCAAGTGGGGAAGCCCGGGACGACGACCGTCGTTCCGGACGAGTTCCTGCGTCGCTGGGATCCGTTGACGGTCTTCTTCGCCGCCCCCACGGGGCCCGCTGCCGGCGGGCCGGAGGACGTGCCGGCGCGCTTCGTCGACCTCCAGCCGGCGCATCCCGGCGCCTTCACCTGGCTCGACGCGCGAACGCTGCAGTTCCGCCCGGCGGAGCCCTGGCCGCCGCTCGCGGCGATCACGGTCAAGGTGGAAGGGAAGAGCTTCCGCCTGGCGACGCTGATGGCGGCGCCCTCGGGCAGTCAGCCGGCCAACGGGGCGGAAGGACTGCCTGCGGTCGAGACCCTCAGTCTGACCTTCCCCGAGCCGATCGCGCCGGACGCCCTGGCGCGCGCCATCGCGATCGAGCACCGGCCGCTGCCGGGTCTCGAGGGCGACGACGTCCGGCGCCTGTCGCGTCAGGACTTCGAGATCAAGAGCGTGGAGCGCAGCTCGCCGGGCGACTCGGCGACCTATGTGCTACGCCTCCGCCAGCCGATTCCGCTCGGCCGCAAGGTGTTCGTGCGCTTCGCGCTGCGGCTCGCCGAGGGGAGCTCCGTAGCGGCGGGCCATGGTGCGGGCGCGGTCTCCGAGCTCGTCTTCGCGACCGCCGAGCCGTTCCGGGCGGTGCGCTTCGGCTGCCGCAGAGCGCAGCTTCCGGTCGTGGCGAGCGGCGCCAGGTATCCGGCAGAGCAGGCTCTCGCCTGCGAGGAGAGCGATCCGGCCATCGTCGTCGACTTCAACGCGGCCCCCGAGACGCTCGCCGCCAGCGATCGCGAGACACCGGGAGGGGCGAGCGCCGTAATCGCCGGGCGGAACCTGGTCCGGGTGACGCCCGCCGTGCCGAACCTCACCTTCACGCTCTCTGGCAAGCGTCTCGAAGCGCGCGGCGACTTCGCGCGCGACACCGCCTACCGGATCCTGCTCGCGCCGGCGGCGCTGCGCGATCAGAGCGGACGCGCGCTCGATCTCGCGGCAGCGAATGAGCTCACGCTTTCGTTTGCGCGCCCGACGCCGTTTCTCCACTGGGCCGCCGCTGCGGGGGTCGTCGAGCGCAGCGGACCGCAGATGGTGCCGCTCGCCGGCCGCGGCGACGAGCGGCTCGACCTGCGCCTGCACCGGATCGATCCGCTCGACCGTTCGTTCTGGCCCTTCCCCGACCGTCCGGTGGAGGTCGACGAGAATCAGCGTCCGCCCGGCCCAGGCGAGCGGCCGCAGCCCTACACCAACGTCGACGGCACGATCTCGCCGCCGGCCCTGGCGCAGCAGATCGTCGCCCTCGGCTCGCCCGGAGTCTCGGCGCTGGTGGCGCTGCCACTGCGCCGCGACGGCGCCGGCGCCGCCTTCGGTCTCGATCTCGCGCCTCACCTCGCCCGCCTCGCGCCGGCCGGCGCGCCGGGCCCCTATCTCGTCGGCCTGCGGCGGGTCGACGGCGAGGGCAAGCGCAGCTGGATGCGTTTGCAGGTGACCGATCTCGCGCTCTCGACGCTCGAGGAGGCGGAGCGCACGATCTTCGTCGTCACCTCGCTCGCCAGCGCGCAGCCGGTCGCCGGCGCCACGGTCACGGTCGAAGGCAGCGTGCGTCGCGGCTCGTCCGATGTCGCCTGGGAGAAGCTCTTCCAGGGCTCGACCGACGCGGCGGGGCGGTTGACCTGGGAGGCGCCCGGGAGCGAGGACGCAGTGCGGCGGGAGATCCGCCGCATCGTCGTCGCGCGCGGAGACGATGCGCTGGTCCTCGACCCGCAGCAGGCTCCGGACGGCTTCCAGAACGGCAGCTGGTCGGAGACCGGCGAGCGCTGGCTGCAGTGGACGCAGGAGGATCTCGCGTGGCGAGGCGAGCGGCCGCAGGGCCTCGCGCATCTGTTCGTCGACCGGCCGGTCTATCGGCCGGCCGAGCCGGTCTTCATCAAGGGCTTTCTGCGCCAGCGCTATCACGGGCATCTAGAGGCGTTGGCGGGCCCGGGATTCCTCGTCGTCGAAGGGCCGGGCGACCTGGTCTGGCGGTATCCCGTCACGGTCGCCGGCAACGGCAGCTTCGACTGGAAGTTCGACGAGAAGGAGCTGCCGACCGGGACCTATCGCGTGCGCTTCGAATTCCCCGACAGCGAGCTCGAGCTCGGAGGCACCGCGAGCTTCCGCAAGGAGGCCTACCGGCTGCCGCAGTTCGAAGTCCGGCTCGACGCGCCGGAGCGCGCCGCGCTCGACCGGCCTTTCGACGTCGACCTGACGGCCTCGTACTACGCCGGCGGCAGAGTCGCGGCGCGGCCGGTGGCCTGGCGGGTGACGCAGTTCCCTTACGAATGGACGCCCAAGGCGCGCACCGGCTTCTTCTACTCCTCGGACGGCCGCTTCTCGCGCGTCGCCCGCTTCGAATCGACGCCGGCGCTCGAGCGTACCGACGCGACCGACGAGTCGGGGCACGCGAAGCTGGCGCTCAACCCGGCGGTCGAGGCGACTGCGCAGCCGCGCACGTACGTCGTCGAAGCGACCGTGGTGGGAGCCGACGACCAGACGGTGACCTCGACGCGTTCGATCGTCGCGCTGCCGCCGTTCGTGATCGGGCTCGAAGTGCCGCGGTATGTCGAGCGCGCGACCGGCGCCGGTCCGCTGCGCCCGCGCTTTCTCGTCGTCGGTCCGGACGACAAGCCGATCGCGGGCCAGAAGGTCACGGTGCGCCTGATTCATCGCCAATGGCATGCGCACCTGCGCGCCAGCGACTTTTCCGACGGTGTGGCGCGCTACATCACCGAGGTGGTGGACGAGAAGGTCCTCGAGCGCCAGGTTGTCTCGGGCGCCGAGGCGCAGGCGATCGAGCTCGAGCTGCCGGAGGCCGGCGTCTATGTCGTCGAGCTCGAGGCGCACGACCGGTTGGGCCGGGCGCAGACCGTGGCGGTCGATCTGTTCGCTGGCGGCGGCCAGCCGGTCGCCTGGGAGAAGCCGCCCGCGGCGGTCTTCCAGGTCACCCCCGACAAAGCGAAGTACCTGCCTGGGGAGCGTGCGAGGCTGGTTCTGCAGAGCCCGTTCCAGAGCGGCGAGGCGCTGGCCGTCGTCGAAGCGCCGGACGGCAACCGTTACAGCTGGCTGCCGGTGCGTGGTGGCCAGGCGACGTTCGAGTTGCCCATCGAGGGCGAATGGGCGCCGCGCCTGCCGGTGCACTTCCTGCTCATGCGCGGCCGGCTCGCCGGCACGAAGCCGGTGCCCGGCAACGCCACCGATCTCGGCCGGCCCTCCACCTTCGGCGCCACGGCGTGGCTCGACGTCGAGCCCAAAGACAACCGCCTGATGGTCGAGCTCGAGTACCCGGAGAGTGCCCGGCCAGCGCAGGAGATCGAGGTCGGCATTCGACTCGAGGACCCCGACGGCGCGCCGCTCTCGGGTGAGGTCACGCTCTGGCTGGTCGACCAGGCGGTGCTCGCGCTCGGGCGCGAGGCGCGGCTCGATCCGTTGCCGTCGTTCCTCGCCGCGGTGCGCTCGTATTTCTCGGCGCGCGATACGCGCTCGCTCATCTTCGGCTTCCTGCCGTTCGTCGAGCGGCCTGGTGGCGACGAAGGGGAAGAGGGCAAGAACCTTCTCGATCGCCAGACGGTGCGCAAGAACTTCCAGGCGGTGCCGTACTACAACCCGACGATCGTCGTCGGCGCCGACGGCGTCGCGCGCGTCAAGGTGAAGCTCTCCGACGACTTGACGAACTTCAAGCTGCGCGCCAAGGCGGTCTCCGGCGTCGAGCGCTTCGGCTTTGCCGTCGGCCATCTCGAGGTGCGCCAGCCGGTCGTCGTGCAGCCGGCCCTGCCGCGCTTCGTGCGCCCCGGCGACCGCTTCCTCGCCGGTGCGACGGGCCGCGTCGTCGAGGGAGAGCTCGGACCCGGAAAGGTCTCCGCACGGTTCGAGGGTGTCGAGCTCGAGGGTCCCGCGACGCAGTCGTTCGACTGGGTGGCGAATCGCGCGCAGCGCTTCGACTTCCCGGTGACGGTTCCGACTCCGGGCTACGACGCCCACGGGCGGCTGACGCGCAGCGACGTCGTCTTCCGGATCGGCGCCGAGCGCGGCTCGGACGGCGCCGGCGACGCGGTCGAGGTCCGGCTGCCGCTGCGCGACGACCGCGATCGCGTCGTCGCGACGGCGCTCGCGACGCTCGTTCCCGGCACACCGTGGAAGCTGCCCGAGGCAGGAGAGGCGGCGCGTCCGGGCTCGCTGCGGCGCAAGCTCCTGGCGTCGAACGAGCCGGGGATTCTCGAGCTCGCCTCCGGGCTCGACTTCCTGCTGCGCTATCCCTACGGCTGCACCGAACAGCGTCTGTCGACGGCGCGGGCGCAGCTCGCGCTGCGCCGATTCCGCGACGTCCTGCATCTCGAGGGCGGGGAGGCAGCGCTCGACCGCGCGGTGAAGGACACGCTCGACTGGATTCCGCTGGTCGAGCAGCCGAGCGGCTTGATCGCCTACTGGCCCGGCTCTCCGGGCTCGGTCGCTTTGACCTCATGGGTCGCCGAGTTCCTCGCCGAGGCGCGCGAGGCCGGCTACACGGTGGACGCTCCGCTGCTCTCCCGTCTGACGCGGGCGCTCGAGCAGGCGCTGCGTTCGGACTACACCGGCTTCGCCGACGGCGAGTCGTGGTCGGAGCGCACCTGGGCGCTGCGGGCGCTCGCGCGCCTGGGCAGGTTCGACGCCGCCTACGGCAACGAGCTCGCGCGGCGGGCGCAGTTCCTCGATCTCGAGAACGCCGCCAACGTCGTCACCGCGTTCGATCGCGCCGGCCTCGCGACCGCGCCGTCGGTGGCGCCGCTGGCCGGCGAGCTATGGAAGGGCTTCATCGTGCGGCTCTATCAGGGCAAGGAGACCTACGGAGGCCTGCAGGATCGCCGGACGCAGGCCTCCGGTGTGCTGCTCACCTCGGAGGCACGGACGTTAGCCGAGATGACGCGCGCGCTGGCTGGACGATCGGAAGGGCCAGAGCAGGCGAAGAAGTTCGCGCTGCTGTCGAACGCCCTGATCTCCCGCGGCACAGGGGACGGCTGGGGCTCGACGAGCGCGAATGCGTCGGCGATCCTGGCGCTCTCAGAAATGCTCGGAAAAGGGAGGATGGAGGCGGCTGAAGCGTCGTTGACCGTGTCGTCGCAGGGTGCTTCCGTGCCGCTTACTCTGGGTGCGGGCTCTCCGACCGCCTTCTGGCAGAGCACAGATGGCGGCCCGGCGTCGCTTGCGCTCGTCGGGTCGCCGGCGGAGCCGGTCGCCGCACGCGCCGAGCTGTCCTACCTGCCGGCTGCTCCCGGGTCGCAGGCGGCGCCGCGTCGCGACGGCTTCGTGGTGACGCGCGAGCAGCTCATCTATCGCCTCGGGGCTGTAACGGGCACGCCACCGGAGCGCATCGCGCTCGAGACCGCCGGTTCGTCGGTGCATCTCACCGTCGGCGAGGTGGTGGAGGAGCACGTGCAGGTGGTGAATCCGGCGAACCGCAACTTCATCGCCGTGGTGGTGCCGCTCGCTGCCGGCATGGAGCCGCTCAACCCGCGCCTCGAGACCGCGCCGCCGGAGGCCAAGCCGGCGGGAAGTCTCACGTTGACGCCGACCTACGCCGCGTACCTCGACGATCAGGTCGCCTTTTACTTCAACGACCTGCCCAAGGGGACCTACGACTTCTACTTCCGCACCCGCGCGCAGGTGCAGGGCGACTTCATCCAGCCGCCGGCCAAGGCCGAGATGATGTACGACGGCAGCCAGGTCGGCACGAGCGCGGGCGCGACGGTGAGCGTCGTGCGGCCGGCGCCAAGCGGCGAGTAGCGCCAAGGGCGGCGCGGCGTACTTCCGTGCCGCCAGCTCCTCGCGCACCACCCTGCGCAGGGTGAAAACGACGACCAGGATCCGTGCGGCCAAGTCCATGCCGAGAGCGACCTAGCGATCCTCCTGGTCGCAGTCTTCATCCCGGATGGTCAATGCGCGAGCGTCGTCGAAGACGCCAACGGCGGTCGCGAAGTCGATGCCGTGCTCGTGCTGGTTCGCCGCCGCCTTGTCCGGGTCCCATTCAAAGCCCCGATGAGTGCATGTACGGTCGTGCATATCGTCAAGAGACCCCTCCATCTGGAGGATGACGAAATCCGAACCGGCGATCTTGCTGCGGGGCTCAAGGGAGCGAGGCTGGCACTCGTTCGAGCAGGCGAACGCGATAGGGATACTCAGGGCGAGAGAATGCCGCGACCTCTCGATAGCGCCGCTCCAGGTCGCCGGCGTCGACGGGCTGCTTGAGGAAGTTGCCGTGGAAGGCCGGATTGTCGACCAGGAACTCGGGCGCGGCAGCGGCCAGCTCAGCGCTCAGACGCTGCGTTTGACGAGCGTTTCGCATTGTCGGCTCGAGCAGGCCGGCGAGATCGACAACGGGACGATCGGCGAAGAAGGCGAGGGCACCCACTTCCACAGCGGCGACTCGGGCCCCCGGAGGCGAGATTCTGTCGAGTTCGCGGGCAACGTCGAGGTAGATTCGGATGCGCGGATCCGGGGGTCGCCCCCAGGAGGTCAGGAACACGTCCGACGCCCCCAGTAGCATCGCTCCCAGGCAAGCGCCGAGGAGTGCAATCCTGGCGAAGGCGCTTCTCCGGTCGGGGGGGGGGCTATGCGAGGAGCTCTTGGTTCTGGGGAGAATCTCGAGCGCGCCTAAAGCCCCCAGCGCCAGCAACGCGTTCACGACGGCGACGTGATACCAAGGCGCAAAGGGTGCTCCTGACCAACGGTAGAAGAGTTCATGTGCCATGAGCCATCCGGCGATCCCGAAGGTGAAAAGGCGTGCGCGGCCCCTGGACCGGACAAGAGAGATGAGACCGATGAGCGCGAGCGCTGCCAGTGCGCCAGTCCCCGCAGCGCCGAAACAACGCCGGAACCAATCGAACTCCGCAGCGCCATAGCTCACGGAGACGAACTCCATCTCGGAGCGCTTCCCCGCCAGCGTGATGGGGAGGATCGTGCCGAAAGTCGCGAGCAGCCAGCTCCAACAGCAAACGACCGGCAGCATCGCAGCAAGCCCGAGCTGCCAGGGCACTCGGCGCCGATCGATCCAGAGGGTGACCAGGAGGGCGGCGACGGCCAGGCCGCCATCGAAGCGAAAGGCGCCGGCAACTCCTGCGCAAACGCCAGCAGCGACCTGTTGCCCTTCGAGTGCCAGCGCGAATGCCAGGGCGATGAGGGCGAGCATCGGCACCTGTTCGCAGCCCATGAGCTCCAAGTTCCATCGCGCTGGAATGGCGAGCCAGGCGAACAGACCTGCGACGACTTCGGGGTGTCGACCTTCGAGCGCTCGGATGGAGCGCGCAAGGCTCAGGGGCAAGAGCGCCAGCCCGGCGAGGAAAAGAACCGCAGCGACATGATCGACGCCGACTCCGAGCGGCCGCAGTGGGCGGGCGAGGATCCCCAACGCGATACCGTATCCCGGCGCCGAGGTGCCCAGGACGGCCTCGCCGGGATTGAAAACGAAGCCCCGCCCGCGGGCGAAATTGTCGGCGTAGCGGTAGGTGATGTAGCCGTCGTCGTAGGACGCCGGCGCGAACGCCCAGCCGACGAATGCGCTCAGGGCCGCACAGAGAATCAGAAGGGCCACGCGCGGTCTCATCGACGCGAGCCTATGACGATCCGCGTCCGGCGGCGGGAGCGCAACTGGCGGGCTAGAATCCCCGTGTGAGCCTCCTTGGGCGCTTCGCGTGGGCTTGGCTGTTCGCATGGGTGGGCGCTTCCGCCGCCTTCGCCGAGGGGCCGTTCGCGATTCGGACGCCGCAGCTCATGGTGCCGGACGAGGCGGCGGGGAGCGGGCTGTCGCCGGAGGTGGCGGTGCGGCTCTCGATCGACGAGCGCGGGCGGGTTGCGGCGGTCGAGGTGCGGTCGATCACGCCGGCGAGCGACTTCGACGCCCTTTTCCGCGACGAGGTAGTCGAGACGCTCTCCGAATGGCGCTTTGCGCCGGCGACGGCGGACGGCAAACCGGTCGCGAGCACGCTCGACTGGCGGGTGCGCTTCCCGGCGAAGGCGGCCGACTCGGGCGTCGCCGACGTCTTCGCGCCGATGCCCGGCGCCGATTTCGAGGAGCGCCGGGCGGCGATCCTCGCCCTGCCCGCGACGGTCCGCCGCGGAATGCTCGAGGCCGAAGGGCGCGCGGCGCTCGAATCCCTCGACAGCAAGAAGAAGACCGAGGCCGCGACGGCGCGCTTCATCGTCCGCAGCGACGCCGACGATCCGCGCGTCGCCGGGATCATCGCCGGCAATCTCGAGTCGATCTTCAACGTCCTCGCGGCCGAGCTGCTGCCCGGCGTCGAGCTCCAGCCGGAGCCTTACAAGCTGCTTGTCTTCGTCTACCGCTCGCGCAGCGAGTACCAATCGTTCGTCTCCAACTACCCCTGGGGCGACGGCTCCGCCGGCTACTACTCAGGGACGGGCGTGATCGCCCTCAGCCTCGAGCAGCCGACGAGCGACGAGGTGATGAACATCCTGCTGCACGAGGCGACCCACGCCTTTCTCGACCGTCACATCCTGCGTCCCGGCGTCGCCCTGCCGCGCTGGCTCGGCGAGGGCTTCGCCGAGTACGTCGGCAACTCGGCGGTACAGAAGGGCCGGCTCAAGCCGGGCAAGACCTTTGCGCACAAGTTTGCCTTCCAGGGCGGCGGTGTCGCCGGCTTTCGCACCGAGGCCGGCTTCAATCTCGACGAAGCGCGCACGGCGCTGCGCAAGGGCAAGGGCTTGGGCGTCAAGGAGCTCCTCGAGGCCTCCCCCGAGATCTTCTACGGCGAACGCTCGCGGCTCTTCTACGCCTCGGCATGGCTGCTCGTGCACTATCTGCGGGACGGCAGTCCGGAAGGGGCCGCGAGCCGCTTCCCGCAACTGCTGCTCTATCTCGCCGAGGGCTACCCGCAGCTTGCCGCCTTCCGCGCCGTCTACGGCCCGATCGAAACGGCCGATGCCGACTTCCGGCGTTACGTCAAAGAGTTCTGAGCCGCCCGGCGAAGGCGCAGTGCGCGCCTAGGGCTTGGCGTTGAAGATCGCGCTTTCGCGCGCCGCCGCAACGGCGTCGCCGAGCTTGGCGTAGCACCCGGACAGGTAGTAGTGCGCGTCGCGCTTCGCCGGATTGCGCTCGAGGAGGGTGCCGAACAGCGCGACGGCTTCGCTGCAGCGCTCGAGATGGTAGAGCGCGACGGCGCGTTTCCACAGGCCCTCCGGGCGATCGGGGTTCACCGCCAGGGCCTGCGCGAAGGCGTCGGCCGCCTCTGCCCAGCGTTCGAGCTTGAAGTTGGCGGTGCCGAGGTTGTACCAGGCGGGCTCGGCATACCCACTTCCGGCGAGCTCGGGAGCGGCACGGGCGAGGAGCTCCCGCGCCCCCTTGGCGTCGCCCGCTCCCAACAGGTCGCTGCCCTCTTCGAAGAGCCGCTGCGGATCGGTCTCCTGCGCCCGGCGGCTCTCGGCCGCGGCGGCGGAGGCGGCGCGCTCCTCGGCGGTGCCGTAGAGGTGGAGCAGCGCCCCCTGGGCCTCGGGACTCGCCGGAGCGTAGAGCAGCGCACGTCGAAACAACGCCGCGGCGTCGGCTTCTCGGCCGGCGTCGCGCATCGCCCAGGCGGTGCGCAGGAGGAGGCCGGCGAAGTCGTCGAAGGGACTCGGATGAAGTGCTGCCTGCAAGGCCTCCTCCGGAGTCTGCGGTGCCGCGACCGCGACGGCGGTCGCCGGATCCGGCGGCGCCGGCGCGAGCTGGTCGAGCAGCCGCAAGAGCTCCTCGAAACGGCCGAGGTGGGCGAGCGCCGTGGCGTGGAGGTAGCGCAGCACGACCGGCGCCTCCGGTTCGGCGAGCATCGGCACGAGCAGGGCCTCGGCGTCTTCCCAGCGCTCGCCGTCCACGTCGAGCATCAGCACGCGCCAGCGCAGGCCGTCGGTCGGAGAGACCTCGAGGAGCTTGCCGAACGACGCGCGCGCCTCGGCGTCGCGGCCGAGCCGGAGCTCGAGCTCGGCGATCGCATGGAGGAGCTCGGCACGCTGGCCGGGGAGCGGCGTCGCCTCGGGCGAGGCCGCGAGTCTCGCCTTGAGCGCTGCGAGCAGCGGCAGATCGTTGGCGGGCTCGGCACGATCGCCGACGAGCTGGGTCAGCAGCCCGTCCGGCAGCTCGGTCGAAGGATCGCGCAGGCGGGCGGCGAGCCGGTCGCGCAACTCGGCGAAGCGGAGGGCGGCGTCCGACCTTTCGCGGAGCTGCGTCACCAGGCGGGAGAGCGCCGGCAGCTCGCATCCCGGCAGATCGATCGCCGCCTCGAGGCGCTTGCGGGCGCCGTCGGCGTCGCCCTTGGCGAGCGCGATCCGAGCGCTGCGCGTCGCTTCGAGGCAAGCGACCGGCGGCAGCCCGGTCGAAGTGGCGGCGGCTCCCGAGCGCGCGACGGGCGCCATCAGGAGGAGAATCGAAGCGAGAAGTTCGCGGTTTCGCATGCCGGCGCTGCCATCGTATCTCTCTCCGGCGGCCGGCCAGGGAGATCTCTCCGCCCGGGAGGAGGCGGGCCTCGACACGCCGCTCCTCGGCGGTGCCCTGAGGGCGGACGCTCGGCGGGTCCACTGCTAGTCTCCGCGCCGTGGCCAGCGATCTTGGTAGCCCCAGCGCGCCGGGCGCCGCCCCTTCTGGCGCTTCGAGCGGGGTCACGCTCGTTCGCACCATGGGCCGGTGGACCCTCGCCGCGCTGGTGGTCAACGCCGTCATCGGCAGCGGCATCTTCGGCCTGCCGGCAACGGTCTCGCGTCTCGTAGGGCCCGCGGCGCCCTGGGCCTGGATCCTCGGCGCGGCAGGCAACGGGCTCGTCATGCTCTGTTTCGCCGAGGTCGCCTCGCGCTTCGACGCCGCCGGCGGCGCCTACCTTTACGCCCGCGAGAGTCTGGGTCGCCTGCTCGCCATTCTGGTCGGCTGGCTCGCGTTGCTCACCCGCATCACCGCCGCCTCGGCCGGCGCGAACCTGTTCACGGTCCATCTCGCCGATTTCTTCCCCGCGGCGGAGCTCGAGAGCGTGCGGATCCTGCTTCTCGTTCTCCTCCTCGGAAGCCTCGCGCTCATCAACTACCGCGGCGTGGAAGGTGGCGCGCGGTGGAACAACTTCTTCACCGCAGCGAAGCTCCTGCCGCTGGGCCTGTTCCTCGCCGGCGGCGGGATCTTTGCTCTCTCCCGAGCGACGACCGGGGTCGCGGCAGTCGCCGCGCCGGGAGTGCCGGCCTCCGCCGCCGACTGGCTGCAGGCGAGCCTGCTCATCTGCTTCGCCTACGGGGGCTACGACGGGGCGTTGATGGCGATGGGGGAGGCGCGGAATCCGCGCCGCGACGCTCCGTTCGCACTCGTCTCGGCGATGGTCTTTCTGGCGCTGCTCTACACCGCCGTGCAGTGGGTGGTCGATGCGACGCTCGCCGAGCCGGCGGCGAGCCCGCGGGCGCTCGTAGAGGCCGCGCGGGTGATCTTCGGACCCTGGGGCGGTGCGCTGCTCGCCGCTGGCGCGGTCGTATCGATCGCGGGCCTCCTCGGCGCCAACTTCCTCAACGCGCCGCGGCTCGGTTTCGCGCTCGCGGAGCACCGCGACCTGCCGGCGCTCTTCGGGCGTATCCACCCGGCGTTCCGGACGCCGTATGTGGCCATCCTGAGCTTCTCCTTCCTGGTGCTCGCACTCGCGGTCTACGGCAGCTTCGAATGGAGCGCCACACTCTCGGCGGTCTCGCGTCTCTTCGTCTACGGCAGCACCTGCGTGGCCCTGCTCATCCTGCGGCGCCGCCGCCCCGGGGAGGCGCTGTTTGCGCTCCCTGGCGGGCCGCTCCTGCCGATCCTGGGCATCGGCTTCTGCTTGCTGTTGATCTCGCGCATGGGGCGCGGCGACGCGCTGGTCCTGGCCGTCGTCGTTGCCCTGGCAACGGCTCACTGGTTCCTGGTGAGGCGTGCGGAGTGAGCTCGCAGAGCGGGCGGGCTGGCGTCCGGCGATGAGCCCCGGGCGCCGCGCTTCCCTCTGTGGACGCTAGGATGGGCCCGGTGCACTCGTTGTTCCGCTCGCACAGACATTGGGTGATCGGTCTCTCGCCGTTGGCCTTGGCCTGGATCGCCTTCGTCGCCGTCGCTTTCTGGCGTTCGACGTTCGTGGCGCCGGCGCCGACGCTGTTGGTGCGCGACCGCGCCGGGCGCTTCGTCGGCGAGTTGCCGGATGGGGCGAATCCGCGCGACGAGCGCCTCGGCTTCTGGGAGGTGGGGGAGCTCCCCGAGCGCGTCGTCGCGGCGACGCTGGCGATCGAGGATCGCCGCTTCTGGTGGCATCCCGGCGTCGATGGGCTGGCCATCGCACGTGCCCTGCGGCAGAACGCGACCAGCGAGGAACGGGTGTCCGGCGCTTCGACGCTGGCGATGCAGGTCGCCCGCCTGCAGCATCCCGGATCGCGCGGCTACCTGCGCAAGGCGCTCGAAGCGGCGACCGCCTGGATCGCCACGGCGCGCTACGGCCGCGAAGGGGTGCTCCGGCAGTACCTGCGCATCGTGCCGTACGGCCATCGCATCCACGGCATCGGCTACGCCGCGCGGCGCTACCTCGACAAGCCGGTCGAAGACCTGTCGTGGGCCGAGATCGCCTTCCTGGCGGCGATCCCGCAGTCGCCCTCGCGGATGGATCCGTACGCGGCCGATGGGCGGCGACGGGCGATCCGCCGCGGACGGCAGATCCTGGCGCGCCTTGCCGAGCGCGGCGCGCTCTCGCCGGTGGACCTCGCGGCGGCCAATGCCGAGATCGATCATCTGGCGCTGCCGTGGAGGGGCGAGCGCGCCGAGGCGGCTCTCCACGCCCTGCTGCACTACGACGCGCTGGTGCCGGCCGCGACGCGCCGGCGTCACCCTCTGGTCACCTCCACCCTCGACCTCGACCTGCAGCGCGAGGTCGAGGCGCTCGCCTGGCGCACCGTGCGCGACGCCTCGGATCGCGGCGCCGGCAACGCCGCCGTGCTGGTCGTCGATCGCGCGCGCTGGGAGGTGCTGGCTGCGGTCTCCTCGACCGGGTACTTCGACTCCGAGCACGCCGGCGCGATCGACTACCTGCGCTTGGAGCGCAGCCCCGGCAGCGCTCTCAAGCCGTTCCTGTTCGCGCAGGCGCTCGAGCGCGGCACCCTCACTCCGGCGACGATCCTCGACGATCTCGAGCCGGGCCCGTCCGGGATTCTGAACTCCGACTCGCGTTTCCTCGGTCCGATGCTGCCGCGCGTCGCGCTCGCCAACTCGCGGAACGTGCCGGCGGTCGCGCTGCTCGCCAAGCTCGGCCTCGACGAGGCCTACGGCTTCCTCGCCGAGCTCGGCCTGCATCGGCACGAGCGGCCGGCGAAGCGCTATGGCCTGGGTCTCGCGATCGGTTCGTTGCCGGTGACGCTCGAGCGTCTGGTGACCGCTTACACGACGCTTGCCGGCGACGGCACGCTGCACGAGCTGCAGTGGTTCGACGCCCCCGGGCAGGCCGGTGAAAGCTCCGCCGCCGCCGCCGGTCAGCGCCGGATGTCGGAGGCGACCGCCCGCCTGGTGACGCTCTTCCTCGCCGATCCGCAGGCCCGCCTGCCGACCTTTCCTCGCATGGGATTTTCCGAGTATCCGTTCGCGGTCGCGGTGAAGACCGGAACGTCATCGCGCTATCGCGACGCCTGGACCGTCGCCTGGTCGAAGCGCTATCTCGTCGGAGTCTGGGTGGGCCATCCGGACGAGCGCCCGATGACGGCGCTGTCGGGCTATCGCATCGCCGCCCGGCTCGCGCAGGCGGTAGTCGAACATCTGCATGCGAGCGACATGGACGGGCTCGAGGCGCTCGACTTTCCGCCGCCGCGCGGCTACCGCAGCGCCAAGCTCTGCGCACTCTCCGGCCAGCTTGCCACTGCCGCCTGCGACCGCGTGCTGGTCGAATGGCTGCCGGATTCCGCAACCGCCGCCTCCGGCCTCGCCGGGCTCGGCGAGTGCACCGTGCACAAGCTGCTCGCCGTCGATCGCCGCAGCGGCCGGATCGCGACCGCGGCGACGCCGGCGGAACACGCCGAGATCCGTACCTTCGTCGACCTGCCGCCGCGCTACACGCGCTGGCTGGCTTCGTCGACCGCCAACGTCTATTCCGACGCCACGCTGGCGACGCCGGAAGGAGATCCGGCGGCCGGCGCGGGCAGGTTCACTCCCACGGCGCCGGACCTCGCCGGCACGGCGCTGCCGACGATCGAGATCACCTCTCCCGAGACCGGACTCCGTCTGCTGCTCGATCCCGAGACGCCGCCGGAGCAGAACACCCTGGCGCTCACCGCGGTGGTCGAGCCGCGGGCCGCGCAGCTCGTCTGGTACGTCGATGGCCGGCCGTACCGCACGGTCGAGCCGCCGTTCGACCTGCGCTGGCCACTGGCCGCCGGCGAGCACACCTTCCAGGCGAGGATCCCGTTCACCGCCGCGCGCTCGCGGGCGGTGACCGTGATCGTGGAGTAGGGCGCCCGGTCCGCGTCGTCGCTCCGGTCTGGGTCGCCTGTCCGCCTCTTCTCGAGTCGTTCCAGGATCGCCGGGCAACGTGGATCGCAATCTTCGCGTTCTACAATCGCTTGGAATGTCCGGGTGCGTGCTTCTTGTCGATGACGACGACGCCGTCAGGTGGGCGATCGCGAAGTTCCTGCGGCTCAAGGGCTGGACGCCGGTCGAAGCGGCGACCGTCGGCGAGGCGGAGACGGCCGTCCGCGAGCAACACCCGGCCGCGGTCATCCTCGACTACTCGCTACCCGACGGCACCGGCCTCGATCTGCTCCGGCGGCTGAGGCTGTTCGCGCCCGACCTGCCGGTCGTGGTGCTCACGGCCCACGGTTCGATCGATCTGGCGGTGACCGCGATCAAGGAGGGCGCCTACCAGTTCCTGACCAAGCCGGTCGACCTCACCGCCGTCGAGCTTCTCCTGCAGCGGGCGATCGAGACCGATCGCGGTCGCCGACTCGGACTGGCCGAACGGTCGCGGGAGGCACACTCCGCGTTGGATCCTTTCGTCGGATCCAGCCCGGCGATTCGCGAGCTGCGGGAGCAGGTCGAGCGCGCCCGCCATTCGCCGCGCCCGATTCTCCTGCTCGGCGAGACCGGTTCGGGAAAAGGGGTCCTGGCGCGCTACCTGCATGAGCACGGGCCGCGCTCGGCGGAGGCCATGGTCGAGCTCAACTGCGCGGGGCTCAGTCGCGAGATGCTCGAGAGCGAGCTGCTCGGGCACGAGCGCGGCGCCTTCACCGGTGCCGTCGCCGCCAAGGCCGGGCTTCTCGAAGTGGCGGATCGCGGCACCATGTTTCTCGACGAGATCGGAGACCTGCACTTGGACGTGCAGCCGAAGCTGCTGACGGTGATCGAGGATCAGCGCTTCCGCCGGCTCGGAGCGGTGAAGGACCGCCGGGTCGACGTGGCCCTGATTGCCGCGACGCATCACGATCTCGAGAGCCGCGTTCAGGCGGGGAGCTTTCGCGCCGATCTCTATTTCCGGATCAGCGCCATTCCGATCTGGGTCCCGGCGTTGCGTGATCGCGGCCATGACGTCGTCGAGCTGGCGGCGAGGATCGTCGCGCGCGTGGCGCGCGAGCTCGGCCGGCCCGAGCTCGCGCTCGCTCCGGCGAGCGCGGAGGCGCTGCGGAGCCACTCCTGGCCCGGCAACCTGCGCGAGCTACGCAACGCGCTCGAGCGTGCCGCGCTCTACGCCGACGGCGGGCGCATCGAGCCCCGTCACCTCGCGCCTCCCCGGCCGGCGCGGATGTCCGGCACCCGGCCGCGCACCCTGCTCGCGGCGGAGCGGCAGCACATCGAGGAGATCCTGAAGGAGACTTCGGGCGACGTCGATCTGGCGGCAGAGATCCTCGGGCTCTCGCGCAGCGCGCTCTACGAGAAGCTGCGCAAACACGATCTCGGCAGGAGGCGGGGAGAGAGTGCGCCTCCGCCGGCGCCTGCGCGATGAGCTGGCGCCCGGGCCGGGCGTGGTCGAGGATAACCCAGGACCTGGCCACCGGAGTCGTTGCCGGCGCCTCGCATCTGACCTTCTGGGTGCTGGTGAGCGTCGCCTGCCTGGCCGTCGCGTATTCGCTGCTGTTCTCTCCGATTCTCGGTGTCTGCGGCTTCGCGGCCGTCTCGGCCCTGGCCGCCGCGCAGGCTCAGCTCGGGAGCGGTCGGCGTAAGCTCGCGATCCTCCTCATCGTGCTGGCGAGCCCCGCCGTTGCCGCCTTTGGTCTGGAGATCGGCAGAGGCCGGGGCGATGTCGCCGTGCAGATGGAGATGGTCCTGCTCGGACTCGCCGCGACCGCCGTGCTCGTCGAGGCGCCGATCGTCGCCGTGGCGGGACTCGCCCTGGTCGCCGGAACGGGCGTCGGCCATCTGCTGGGCGGCCCGGAAGGGAGCAGCGGAAGCGGGCTCGGCGGGCTGGCCTTCGCGGTCGGCGTCGGGCTGGTGATCGTCGTCGCGCTCGTGCGCGACCGCGGCCGCGAGGCGCGATTGCGGGTGGAGCGCGATCTGGCTCAGAGTCACGCGCGCTACCGCAGTCTGGTGGAGAATCAGGTCGAGCTGGTCTGCCGCATGACTCCGGCGGGCCGTCTCACGTTCGTCAACGGAGCCTTCTGCCGCCTCTTCGGTCTGGCCGAAGCCGACCTCGTGGGCAGAGACTTCGCAGAGCTCGTGCAGCCGGAGGCGCGCCTCAGTGTCGCTGCCCGTTTGAGTGCGGTCGCGACCCCCGGGACCGGAGTCGATCGAGAACATCCGGTCCGGGTCTCGGATGGGCGGTCGCGCTGGGTGCGGTGGGTCGACACTCCGGTTCGCGGCGAACACGGCGCCATCCTGGAGATCCAGTCGTTGGGCTGGGACGTGACCGACCTGCGGGCGGTCACGCAGCGGCTGCGATCGGGTCACGAGCGGCTCCTGCGCCAGCAGCAGCGCCTGGTGGGACTCGGCGAGGTGCTCGAGGAGTTGCCGCTCGAGCCCTTCCTCGCTCAGCTGGTCCTGGAGGGAGCGGAAGAGCTCGCCGCCGACTGCGCCCAGGTCTGCGACCTGCCCTCCGAAGGGGATGCGCTGCGGCTGCGCGCCAGCTCCTGTGCGGACGGCTCGCAGGCGGTCGCCAGTGCCGCCGCGCTCATCGAACAGCGGTTGAACCGTTTCGCGCCTCTTTCGAGCGGCGAGTTCGCCGAGCTCGCCGACGGCCGTTGGGCGGACGTCCGGGACGAGGACGGTCTGGTGGCCGCCGCCAACGCACGGGTGAGCTTTCTCGCCTCGCCGTTCCAGGTCGGTGGCGAGCGGGGTGGCTTCCTCGTCTTTCAGTCGTCCCACCTCGCCCGCCTCTGGAGCCCGGAAGATCGAATGTTCGCTCTCTCGCTCGCCGGCATGGTGACGCTCGCGCGGGAGCGCGATCGGCGCGTCCGGTCGGACGAGCTGCTGGAGGACCGGACACACTATCTGACGGCCCTGACCGAGCTCCTGCCGCGCCTCCTCGAGCCGTTCGCGACGAACGAGCTGCTGCAGGAGATCGTCGAGAGCGGCGCCCGGCTGGTCGGCAGCGAGGACGGCTATCTCGCGCTGGTCGAGGGCAGCTCGATGGTGCCGCGGGTCGGGATCGGTGTGCTACGCGAATTCGAAGGGGTCGGTTTCGAACGCGGACGGGGAGTGGGCGGACGGGTCTGGGACAGCGGCCGGCCGGAGACCGTGCAGTCCTATTCGGATTGGGAGGGACGCGACGAGGACAAGAGCCGGCTCGGCATCCAGGCAGTGATCTGCGTTCCCCTTACCCTGAATGGCAAGGTCGAGGGGGTGCTCGGCGTCGTCAGCCGGCGCATCGGCAAGCGCTTCGGGGAGGTCGAAACGGCGATTCTCGAGCGCTTCGCCGATCTCGCGGTGCTCGCTCTGCAGCGCGCGCGGCTGATCGAAGATCTGAATCGCGAGCTCACCGAGCGACAGGCAGCGGCCGAGGAGGTGCGGCGACTCAACGGTCTCCTCGAGGCGCGGGTCGCGGCGCGGACCCAGGAGCTCGGGCGGGTGAGCGGAGATCTCGAGACGAGCCAGAGCCGGATGCGGACGATCCTCGAAGCGGCTCCCGAGGGCATCGTCGTGCTGGATGTGGCGGGACGCGTTCTGGACGCGAACCCGGCCGCAGTGACGATGCTCGCCGTACCGTTGGACGAGGCTCTCGGAAGTCGCCTTTCCGATCTCATGCTCTCCTCGCAGCGAGCGTCGCTCGACGCGCTGGTCGAGCGCTGTGCGGCGGGCCAGCGGGGTGGTCTCGAACTCGACTTCCGGCCCGCGGTGGGCGGAGAGTCGCTGTGGGTCGACGCGCAGCTCGCGCCGCTTCCCCGTGAACGGGGGCGGGAGAGTCGCGTGCTGCTGCTGCTGCGCGATATTACCGAGCGGCGGGCGGCGGAATCCGAGCGCGGCAGGCTGGGCAAGCTCCTCGAGCGCTCGGCCCGCGACTGGCAGGTGACCTTCGACGCGGTCGAGGATGTCGTGCTGCTCGCCGAGACCGGCGGGTCGCTTCTGCGCTGCAACCGCGCGGCGCAAGAGCGCGCCGGGCTGCCCTTCGACCGCATCGTCGGCGCCACGCTCGCCGATCTCCCTCGCGAGGAGCCGTGGCTCGCCTTCGCGCAGGTCGCCCCCGATGCCCTCGAGTCGATGACCAATCGCTCGCTGATCGTGCGCGGATCGGACGACTTCTCCTGGGACGTCTCCGCCAGCCCCCTGGTTACGGGCGAAGGCCGGCGGGTGGTGCTGATCGCCCGCGACGTCAGCCCGCTCCAGGCTCTTCAGGAGTCGTTGCGCAAGGCCGAGACCTTTTCGGCGATCGGCACGCTCGTCGCGGGAGTCGCGCACGAAGTGCGCAATCCACTGTTCGCCATGTCGGCGAATCTGGATGCCTTCGAGGAGGAAGTGCGGGGCGACGACGTGATCTCGACCTACGTCGGCAACCTGCGCCTGGAGATGAGGCGGCTCGAGAGGTTGATGATGGGACTGCTCGAATACGCGCAGCCGCAAGGCGCGGCCTTCGCGGTCTGCGATCTGAACGCCATTGTCGCCGGCGCGGTTCGCGCCTGCCGTGCGCGCAGCGAGGCCACCCGGGTGACGATCGACTTCGGCCCGGGAGTTCCGGTCGGAGCGGTGGAGGCGGACTCGGATCAGCTGATCCAGGTGATCCAGAATCTGCTCGACAACGCCATTCAGCACTCGCCGGCTGGAGGCAGGGTGAAGATCCAGCTGGAAAGACGGGGCGCTCCAGGACTGCGGCGGTCGGCCGTCGTCATCTCGGACTCGGGTCCGGGGCTGCGTGAGGAGGACATCCCGCGGCTCTTCGAGCCGTTCTTCACCCGGCGGCGCGGCGGCATCGGACTGGGCCTGTCGATCGCGCAGCGCATCGTCGAGCAGCACCACGGCTCGATCTGGGCGCGCAATCGACCCGGTGGCGGCGCGGAGTTCTGCGTCGAGCTGCCGGCCGCGAAGAACTGACACGAACGGCGGTTCTCGGGTCCGATACCGGCTGGTCGTCGTCCGGACTTCGAGACCGGGCGGTCCGGGATCCCGGACCGATTCCTCTGGTGCGAGCGCGCCGGGCCCCTGAATCCGCGGCTTTCAGCCGCATCGATCGGTGGCACACCCCTTGCCATGGTGTCCGGCTGTGGCGCTGCGACTCCTGCTGGTCGACGACGACGATGCGATCGCGTTCGCGATGCGGCGCTATTTCACGCTGCGTGGTTTCGTCGTCGACTGTGCCGCGGAGCTCGAAGAGGCGCAGGCCCTGTTGTCGAATTTCCACTACACCGCTGTCTTCGCCGACCTCCGGCTGACCGGCGTGCACGGGGTCGAAGGTCTCGACCTGATCGGCCACGTGCGTCAGGTCTCTCCGATGACGCGGACCCTGTTGCTCACGGCCTACAGCTCACCGGAGCTCGCAGAGGAGGCCGCCAAGCGCGGTGCGAGCGCGGTCGTTCGCAAACCGACCGCCCTGCCCGATCTCGAGCGCCTGCTGCTCTCCCTCCTGGAGACCGCTTGAGCGCGCTGCGGCTGATCGACCGCCTCGCCCGGCCTGGCGCCCTGCGGACCTTCGCTCAGCCGATCGTCGCACTGGCCGAACCGCAGGTCGCGCTCGCCTACGAGGTGCTGACGCGCGGCCCCGTGGGCTCGACGCTCGAGAGCGCCGGCGTTCTGTTCGAGTACGTTCGCCGGATGGGTCGCGAACAGGAGTTCGATCGCCTGTGCGTCGAAGGCGGGTTCGAGTTGGCGGCCTCCCTGCCCGCTTCGGTCGGACTCTCGGTCAACGTTCACGCGGCGACACTCGAACGCGACGCCGACTTCGTCGACTTTCTGCTGCGTGTGCGACAGACGAGCGGGAGCGCCGCACGACCGCTGGTGGTCGAGCTCGTCGAGCACGTTCCGACCTGGCACGGACCGCGACTCCTGCAGGCTCTGGCGCGGCTCCGCGCAGCAGGCGTCGCGATCGCGCTCGACGACGTCGGCAGCGGTCACTCGACGCTCCGTCTGCTGCTCGAGCTCAGGCCGGAGATCGTCAAGCTCGATCGCTGGATGGTTCAGGGATGCGCTGCCGACCCGGCCCGCCGGGTGCTGATCGCGGCGCTGGTCAGGCTTGCCTCGGGGCTGGGAGCCTCGCTCGTCGCCGAAGGCGTCGAGTCGGAGGCGGACCTGCGGGCGCTCGCCGCCGAAGGAGTCGAGCGGGCGCAGGGTTACCTTCTGGGCAGGCCGCGAGAGTGGAACCGGTTCGCGGGCTTCTGGGCTGGGACCGAAACGGCGACGACGCGGGAACTGGCGGTCGGCAGATGAACCCCCCGGCGAGTGGTCCGCACCTTGCCCAGCGCGTCCTCGACGCGATGAGCGCCGCAGTCCTGGCGGCGGATCGCGCCGGCACCGTGGTGTTCGCCAACCGCGCGGCCGAGCGCCTCCTCGGTGACGGGCAGGGCTCGCTCGTCGGTCAGGAGCTCGACGACGCCATGGGCGCCGGCTCGGAGCTCCGGCGGCTGGTGCGCGCCGTTCCTCCGGACGGCGAAACGCGCCACGAAGTGCACCTCGCACCCCGCGGCGGCAGCTCGTTCGATGCCGGGCTCACGCTCGTTCGCCCCCTGGCTCAGGAATCCGATTGCGAGGTCGCCACGATCGTCCTGTTCCGGGACCTCGAGCAGCTGGGTGCCATCGAGGCGGAAATGCGGCGCACGGAACGCCTCGGAGCGCTCGGCCGCGTCGTCGGCGGCCTCGCTCACGAGCTGCGGAATCCGCTCGCGGCGGTCCAGGCGCTCGCCGAGACGCTCAACCTGGAGATCGGTCGCGACGATGCCCGTCGCGAGTATGCCGACCGCATCACGACCGCCGTCCGCCGGATCAACGACTTCGTGACTGCCGCCGTCGCGTTCGCCGATCCCGCGGTGCCGGTGGTCGCCGGTCACGCTCTGGGCGACCTAGTCGAGCGCGCACGCGGCCGGGCGCGAAGAGCCGGCAGGGAGACGGTCTTCGTCGCGCCGCTGCCGATGCTGCAGCGGGTTCTGGTGGCGGTCGACGCAGAACAGATCGAGCGTTGCCTGGACGCCCTGCTGCAGAACGCGGCCGAGGCTGCAGGGTACTCGGGACGCCTCGAGGTCGCGCTGGCGGCGGACGGACGGCGGGCGGGCCGCCAGTGGTTTCGCATCGAGGTTCGGGACGACGGCCCCGGAATCGACCCGGTCGATGCCGGCAGGATCTTCGAGCCCTACTTCACGACCAAACCGGGCTCGATGGGGATGGGGCTCGCGATGGCCCACAGTCTCGCGCGTCTGAACGGAGGGATGCTGGAACTCCGCGCGTCGGGCGCCGACGGATGCTGCTTCGCTCTCTCCCTGCCCGAGGCCGCCGAATGAGGCCGGTGATCTTCATGGTCGACGACGAGGAGGCCCTCGTATGGTCGGCGCGTCAGGCGTTCGATCGCGAACGGCCGGGAGTCGAGTTTCGCGGTTTCACCAGCCCCGTCGACGCGCTCGGCGCGATCCGGCTCGCTCCGCCGGAGCTCCTGATCACCGACGTCAGGATGCCGCAGATGAGCGGAATCGAGCTTCTGCTCTCGGCGCGGCAGGTCGCTCCGGACCTTCCGGTCATCGTTTTCACTGCCTATGGCGGCTCCGGTGTGCTCGCCGAGATCGGCAGCAAGTCCGGCGTCGAGTACCTCGAGAAGCCGGCCCCGATGGAGCGGCTCCTCACGTCCGCCGATCGCCTTCTGCAGCGCGATCGGGGATTCTCGGGCGCCATCTCTCTGCCGCTGCTGCCCGACCTGGTGCAGATCTACACGCTGTCGATGGCGACCGGCGCGCTGTCGATCCGGCGAGGTGTCGACGCGGGAACCATCTGGTTCGAACGCGGCGAGATCGTCCACGCCGAATGTGGCGCCCTCAGCGGCGAGGCGGCCGTCTACGAGCTCCTGGCCTGGCAGAGCGGCGCCTTCTCGCTCGACACCTCC
>JBPOHI010000090.1:0-9119 GCA_052035735.1 Acidobacteriota bacterium | reverse complement strand
CCGGCACCGTATCCCAGCCACTCGGGATACATCGAGCCGATGGCGATGACATCGGGGAGGTAGACCTGCTCGACGAAGGTCTTGACCTCTTCGAGGGTGTCCTTGATGAAGTACAGCTTCTCCATGTTCAGCGTCGCGTCGTTGTCGAGGTTGATCGCGTTGGCTACGCCGCCGACGGCCAGGTTCTGGATGTTCGGCGTCTTGCTGCCGAGGATCGCGACGACCTTGTTCGCCTTTCGCTGGTAGTCGAGCGCCTGCAGGTAGTGCGAAACCGCGAGGAGGTTCACCTCCGGCGGCAGGTGCATCGCCGAATGACCCCAGTAGCCGTTGGTGAAGATGCCGAGCTGGCCAGAGGCGATCAGCGCCTCGAGCTTGCCCTTGACGGCGGCGAGCTCACGGGTGCTGTTGTGCGGCCAGGGCGAGAGCGACTCGGCGAGCGCAGAGGCCTTCGCCGGATCCGCCTTGAGCGCCGAGGTCACATCGACCCAGTCGAGCGCCGAGAGATGGTAGAAGTGGACGATGTGGTCGTGCAGGGCGTGGGCGCAGAGGATCAGGTTGCGGATGTACTGCGCGTTCATCGGAATCTCGAGGCCGATGGCGTTCTCCACCGCGCGCACCGACGTGATGGCGTGGACGGTGGTGCAGACGCCGCAGATGCGCTGGGCAAAGAGCCAGGCCTCGCGCGGGTCGCGCCCCTCGAGGATCAGCTCGATGCCGCGGAACATCTGACCCGAGGACCAGGACTTGGTGACTTTTCCGCCGTCCACCTCGACGTCGATGCGCAGGTGCCCTTCGATGCGGGTGATCGGGTCGACAACGATGCGCTTGGACATGTTCATTCACTCCTATCGGCGGGTCGCGGCGGCGGTGCGGCCACCGAGGATGGGGAAGGTCTTGACGGCCCAGAGGTAGATGGCGAGCTCGGCGGCGACGAAGCCGATGGTCACGAGGAGCTCGGGTACCGCAGGGAAGTAGCTGTAATGTGCGCCCGGATTGAAGGCGACGAGATAGGTATTGATCCGGAAGCCGACGCCCGCGAGGATGAGCAGGATTCCGGCCCGCACCTGCCAGACCGGATCGAGCCGCCGGGCGGGCGAGAGGAGAATCACCGCCGCGGCGAGGTGCATCGCCAACTCGGCGACGAATACCGCGCCCAGACTCGTCGCGAGCAGCCCGAGCTCGCTCGACCAGGCGACTTCGACCAGGCGGAAGGCGACGAAGAAGAGCGCCACCCACTTGGCGACGTTGGACAGCTTGCCGAGCATCTCGGTCTCGCGCGGTCGTCCGAACGCCTTGGCCGCGAACGCGGCCTCGCAGACCACGATGCCGTAACCCATGATCAGGCAGGAGACCAGGAAGAGGAACGGCAGCCAGGGAGTGAACCAGAGCGCGTGCAGGCGCGGGCCGGCGAGCAGCATCATCGTGCCGAGCGACGACTGGTGCATGGTCGGCAGGAGCACGCCGAGCGCGATGATCCAGACGCCGTTGCTGTGGACGAAGCGGAGGGCCTTCTTGGCGAACGCCACCCGGCGTGGGTTCGGGCTGTCCAGCATCTTCTCCCAGAGCGCCGGGGAGAGCTCGACGGCCAGCACGAAGTTGTAGAACATGACGCAGAGCGCCACTTCGAGCTGGGGCGAATGGCTCCAGTGCCAGAAGTAGATCGGGATCTTCCACAGGTCCCAGTAGCGTCCGAGATCGACGGTGACCGCGAGCACCGCCAGGCCGTAGCCGAGCAGGCTGGTGAGCACGGCCGGCCGAACCAGCGGGTGGTACTGGCCCTTGTTGAGGATGTAGACCAGCAGGGCGACGGCGTAGCCGCCGCAACCCAGGGCGGTGCCGACGACGACGTCGAAGGCGATCCAGACCCCCCACGGGTAGCCGTTGGAGAGGTTGGTCACCGCTCCGATGCCGAAGAGGAAGCGCCAAACGGCGATCGCCGCGCCAATCCCGGCAACCAGCAGTAGCCAGCGGAAAGGACGCGTCCAGAGCGGGCGGTCGACCGCAGTGTGAATCG
Organism: Acidobacteriota bacterium; assembly: GCA_052035735.1. Taxonomy (GTDB): domain Bacteria; phylum Acidobacteriota; class Thermoanaerobaculia; order Multivoradales; family JAGPDF01; genus JAGPDF01. Next base: position 7,105 of record JBPOHI010000090.1, on the reverse strand, counting down.
GTTCGTGGACCGCAGCGTGAGCGTTCACTGGGGATCTCCCTGACGATCGGCGTCGTCGTTCCGGTTGGCGCGCCGGTTGCGGAGCATCACGCCCGCCAGCACGGCGTAGGCCGCGACCGGAGCGACGAAGCCCTTGTAGAGGCCTTCCTGGATCGAATAGGCCGTCCGCGGCACCCCTTCCTTGCCGAGCGACGGCAGACCGAGCTTTTCGAACGGCACGTGCGACAGGTAGAGAACCTGCGTCCCGCCGCCGTCGAACTCGCCGTAGACCCGATCCTCGAAGTACTTGCCGGGTTCGGCTTCGATGCGGCGCTTGGCTTCCTGCAGCAACTCGGTGCGCTTGCCGTAGATCACCGCTTCGCGCGGGCAGACCTCGCAGCAGGCCGGGCCGTGGCCCTTCGGGTAGCGCGTATAGCCGTCCTGCTCGGAGAGCGCCGCGCCCTCGACGCGGTGCCGGCAGAGCTCGCACTTGACGACGTTCGGCAGCGCCTTGTCGAACTCGAACTTCGGCACGTTGAACGGGCAGGCCATCTGGCAGTAGCGGCAGCCGACGCAGTAGAACGGATCCCATTCGACGACGCCGGTGACTTCGTTCTTGTGGAAGGCGTGCAACATGCAGGCGGCGGCGCAGGCCGGGTCGACGCAGTGCATGCACTGCGCTTTCATGTAGGAGACCCGGTCGCCCTCCTGATAGAGCTTGATGACGTTCTTGGTCTTGCCGTTCAGGTCCTGCGGCATCTGCCAGAGGCCTTCGGCGCCGGTGTCGGGCTCGAGGTGATTGGCCTCGCGGCAAGCGACGACGCAGCTCTTGCAGCCGATGCAAACGGTGGTGTCGTAGAGCATGCCCATCGCTTCGGCGGGCGCTTCCAGCTTCTGCGCCGCGCTGGCGGGGACGCTGCAGGTGGCGGCGGCGGCCGAGCCGGCCGCGAGGACCTTCAGAAGACTGCGACGATCAGTGGTGGTCGCCATGGTCGGCCTCGTCAGTTCTGCGGCTTCGGTTCATCGTCGCCGAGCTTCTTGGCGGCCATCCAGGCCGCACCGACCACCGCGCCGCCCACCAAGCCGGCGATCCCGGTCGCAACCGGGCTCACGCCACCCTGCGGCGCGTGAATCGGGGGATAGGTGTCGGGAGGCGTCGGGCGGTCGATCGGAACAGTGTCGTGCAGCGGCACCCGGAACGCTAGCTTCTGTTCAGTGCAGCCGAAGCAGGGGTGACCCAGGCCGATCGGCCAGGCGCCGACGACTTCGTTGAAATGGTTGACCGAGCAGTTGGCGTGCGTCGCCGGACCCTTGCAACCCAGTCGATAGAGGCACCAGCCCTGGCGGTGACCGGGGTCGCCGTACTCGAGGGCGAAGCGGCCGGCGTCGAAGTGGGCGCGCCGCGGGCAGTGCTCGTGGATCGTCTGGCCGTAGGCGAACTTCGGCCGGTTGAGCTCGTCGAGCTCGGGCAGCGTGCCGAGGGTCGCGTACTGCAGAACGGTGCCGAGCAGATTGTAGGGATTGGCCGGGCAACCCGGGATCGAGACCACCGTCTTGCCCTTGAGGATCTCGTGCGCTCCCGAGGCGCCGGTCGGATTCGGATCGGCCGAGGGCACTCCGCCCCACGAGGCGCAGGAGCCGATGGCGATGATCGCGCCGGCCTTCTCGGCGGTCTCGTTGAGCATCTCGATCGCCGTCTGGCCGCCGATCTTGCAGTAGATCCCGCCGTCCTTGGTGGGGATCGCTCCCTCCACGATCAGCACGTACTTGCCGGCGTTGGCCTCCATCGCCGCGTGCCGGCACTCCTCGGCGAGCTTGCCGGAGGGCACCAGGAGGGTTTCGTGGTAGTCGAGCGAGATCAGATCGAGGATCAGCTCGTCGAGCGCCGGCGCCGTCGTGCGCAGGAGCGACTCGGTGCAGCCGGTGCACTCCTGGAAGTGCAGCCAGATGACCGAGGGCTTCTTGCCGAGGACCGCAGCCTCGGCGAACTGCTCCGCCACCGACAGGGGCAGCCCGACGGCGGCGGCAGCGAGGCTGCAGAACTTGAGGAAATCCCGCCGGCGCAGTTCGCGATCGAGCAGGCCCAACGGGGATTGCGACGAGGGGGTTTCGGACAACATGGGCGCCTCCCTGGCAGGTTCGCACCGACGGGGGTGAGCCGGAGCGGGGGATGGTTTCGGTTTCTATCGGCTGGCGGTATGACGCGGAACGCCCGCGAGGGTGGGCCGGTCCGGCAGCGGACAGCGAACGGGCGGGGTGCAGTCCCCTCCGGCAGGGTGGGCGAATCCCGCGACCCATCGCTTAGCGTCCATTCCGCCATGCATGAGTACTCCCTCGTTCGCGCCCTGCTCGATCGCGTCGAGGTCTCGGTTCGCGAGCACCGGGCCACTGCTGTCGCCAGTCTGCGGGTTCGCGTCGGCGAGGTCGCCGGGGTCGAGATGGAGCTCCTGGCGTCGGCCTTCGAGCTCGCCAAGGCCGGCACCCGTTGCGCCGACGCCAGGCTCGAGCTGGTCGGCGCCGCCGCGCGTTGGGAATGCACGAGCTGTAGAGTGGAGGCGCCGCGCGGCGGCGTCCTCCGTTGCCCGGTCTGCGGCGAGGCGGTGCGACTCGCTGCCGGCGACGAGATCATCCTCGAACGGATCGAGATGGAGGTTCCCGAGCATGTGTGACGACTGCGGCTGTGGCGACACCGACAAGGTCTCGGTGGAGCTCCACGAGAGTCTGCTGGCGGGCAACGCTTCGCAAGCGGCGCACAATCGCGTGCATTTCGCCGGGCGCGGCATGCTGGCGCTCAACCTGATGGGGTCGCCCGGCTCGGGCAAGACTGCGCTGCTCGAAGCGACGGCGAAGGCTTTGGCCAGCGTCGGCTCGCCGCACCGACTGGCGGCCCTGTCGGGCGATCTCGCGACCGACCACGACGGCGAACGGCTGCGTGCCGCCGGCATTCCGGCAGCGACGATCACCACCGGTTCGGCCTGTCACCTGGATGCCAAACTGGTGCACCACGCCCTCCACCACCTCGACCTGGGACAGAGCGACACCCTGGTGATCGAGAACGTCGGCAATCTCGTCTGCCCGGCGATCTACGATCTCGGCGAAGCGGCGGCAGTGGTGGCACTCTCGGTGACCGAAGGCGAAGACAAGCCGCTCAAGTACCCGACGATGTTCCATCGTGCCGACCTGGTTCTTCTCACCAAGGTCGATCTGCTGCCGCATCTGCCCGGATTCCGCATGGCGGTGCTCGAGGATGCGCTCGCCCGCACCATGCCGCGGCTCCGGGTGATCCGCGTGTCGGCGGTCACCGGCGAGGGGATCCCCGAGTGGCTCGCCTGGCTCGAAGAGCGCCGCAAGACGGCGGTCGCGTCGGCGGCTGCCGAAGCCGGTGCCGCGTCCGCTCCGCACGTCCACCACACCCACGCGCACCCCCACTGAGCCCGGGCGCCGCTCCGCGAAGACGCGCTCGACAGGCGAACGGTGTGCTAGCCTCGCGGCGGAAAAACTCACCGGAAACGTGACGATTGGCGGCTGAAACCCTCCCATTCCGCTACCTCGCGGTCGACGGCCCCATCGGGGTCGGCAAGACCGTGCTGGTGGACAAGCTGGTTCGCCGTTTCGAGGCTGTGAAAGTCCTCGAAGACGTCGAGAACCCGTTTCTGCCCGACTTCTACCGAGACCGTCCCGGCGCGGCGTTTCAGACCCAGATGTACTTCCTGCTGTCGCGCTACAAACAGCAGCACGAAGTGGTGCAGCAGGAGCTCTTCCAGCGCCTGGTGGTGTCGGACTACACCTTTCAGAAGGACCGGATCTTCGCCTACCTGACGCTCTCCGACGAAGAGCTGGCGATCTACGACCGGCTCTACACCACGCTCGAGCCGCAGGTTCCGGTGCCGGATCTGGTGCTCTATCTCACCGCCGACGTCGATACCTGCATGGCGCGGATCCGCAAGCGGGCGCGGAGCTTCGAGAAGGAGATCTCGGACGAGTACATGGCCGAGCTGATCGACGCTTACAACCACTACTTCCACTACTACAACCGCTCGCCGCTCCTGGTGGTGGACACCCGCAACCTGAACTTCCCCGACAGCAAGAGCGATTTCGAGGAGCTCGTCCAGCAGCTCCTCCGCCCGATCCGCGGCACCGAGTACTTCGTCCCCGCGCGCAAGCGCTGAGCCCCGGCGCTAGCCGTTCTCGAAGCCGAGCCGCCGCAGCATGACCATGTCGGTGTCGCGGTCGGGGAGCGGCGGAACATAGAGGGTCGAGATCGCGGTGACGTCGGCCGCGGCGAGAGCCGAGAGCGGCAGGCGGAGGATCTTCGGCGGTAGCACCGGCAGGGTCGTCGCCTCGTAGACCACCACCTCGTGCTCCGCCGGATAGGTCTCGAGCAGGCGCTCGGCGAGCACGCCGAGTCCCTCGCGGCTCCAGAGCTCCTCCTCGCGGTAGTCGACGACGCCCACCACGCCGATCTGCCAGAGAACGAGTCCCGAGCAGGGATCGAAGCGCCGCCGCCGAAGCAGGAAGTCGGTCGCCTCGTACTCTTGGCATCCGACGTCGCCGGGGTCGAGACCGACATCGGCGAACAGGCAGTCGAGCGCCGAGATGCCGGGCAGCATGCGGGCCGGATAGCCCTCGGCGCGGGCGCGCCGGATGGCTTCGTGCGGCGAGTTCGCGAAGACGCCCGGGTGGCCGTAGAAGATCGCGCAGACCCGTCGCCCCTGTCGCATCGGGGCAAGGATCCGCTCGACGATCTCCTCATAGGTATCGTCGCGCGACTTGCCGACGCCGTAGGAGTCGACCAGATTCTCGGCGCCGGGCGCCAGGGTGAGCAGCCACTCGAGCGTCAGGAGGTCCGCCACCAGGACGAAGTGTCTCTCGGCGGCGCGGATCGCTCCCAAAGTCTCGCGCGTGACGTGCGCCGGGCCGGCGAGTCCGACGCCGGCGATGGTGAGCGAACCCCGCGCGCGCGATTTCCCGCGCGCAGATAAGCTTCGGCTTTCTCTAGGAGGAGGGGTCATGTCGAAGAAGAATGTCGTGCGACTGTTGGTGCGGCTGTTCGGCGATCCGGCGCATCTCGAACGGCTGAAGAAGAACCCGGCCGCGACACTGGCCAAGGCGGGGCTTACCCCGGCGGAACGCGATCTCGTGCTCTCGGGCAGCGACGCGAAGATCCGCGCTTACCTGGGTTCGGCTGCCGATCAGGCCGCGATCAAAGCGAAAGCGGTGGCGATCAAAGCGAAAGCGGTGGGGATCAAGGCGAAGACAGCAGCCATCAAGGGCAAGACCAGCGCCATCAAAGCCAAGACCTCGGCCATCAAGGCGAAGACCGCGCCGATCAAGGCCAAGACGAGCGCGATCAAGGCCATGACCACAGCGATCAAGGCCAAGACCGCGGCGATCAAGGGCAAGACGACGGCGATCAAGGCGAAGACCGCGGCGATCAAAGCGATCGCCCGCACCGAGGGGGACGACGGCTCGAATTAGGGCCACTGGAGAGTGCCGCCGAGCGCCGGTCACGCGCCTGGCCTCGGCAGCCGCATCTCGGCCAGCATGCGCACGATGCGCGGCCGCGAGCGTAGCGCTGCCCAGGCCGGATCCATCGCCAGCCAGACGAGCTCGGGATCGCGCGCAGCGAAGGCGCGCTCGACCCAAGCTTCGGCGCGGTCGAGCTCCCCCGCGCCGGTGAGGATCGACACCCCGACGCCGATCGAGATCCGGCGGGAATGCGAAAGCTCTTCGGCAAGCAGACCGACCGCGCTCGCGATCTCTCGATGCGAGCTGCCCGCCGGCATGGCGTCGAAAGCGGCGACCAGCTCCGTCTGCCCGAGCCCCGCGAGCCAACCGCGCAGCGCGGCGACCTGCTCGGTCTCCCGTCCGGTGCGTCCATAGACCACCCAGAGTCCGGAGTGCGCCCAGTGGAGGCCCGGACCGAGCTCCAGGGCGCGGTGGAAGTTCCGCTCCGCGCGCTCCGTCTGCCCCTCGAAGAGCTCGAGGTAGGCGAGGTCGGCGAACGAGGCTGCCGACAGCGGGTCGAAGCGGATCGCCGCGTCGATCTGCTGTCGCGCCTCGGCGAATCGGCCCAGGCTTGCGAGCAGGGCCCAGTAGTAGCGCCGAGTCAGGGGCTCGTTCGGCCCCAGTTCGACGGCGCGGCGATAGGCCGCCTCGGCGCCCTCCCAGTCCCACTTGTAGTAGCGCAGCACGTCGCCGAGCAGCGCATGCGGAATCGCCAGCTCGGGATCGAGCTCGATGGCGCGGCGCGCCTCGGCCTCGGTTTTCGCGGCGTAGAGGAACGGCTCTTCGTAGAGATAGGCCTGCCAGCCGTAGACATCCGCCAGGCCGGCGTGCGCCGGGGCGAAGGTCGGATCGAGGCGAATCGCCCTCTCGAACGACAGTCGCGCCTTCTCGATCGAACCGGGACTCCCCTGATCGACGAAGAAGCGCCCCTGCAGGTACTCCTGATAGACCTTCGGGTCGACTCTCCGAGTGTCGGCCAGTCGCGCCGCCTCGCTGGGCGACACCTCGACGTGGATGGCGGCGGCGACCGCCCGCGCGAAGAGGTTTTGCAGGACGAGCACGTCCTCCTCGCCGCGCTCGAAGCTCTCGGACCAGAGGGTCGCTTCGGGGTCGGCGCGGACGATCTGGGCGTTCAGGCGCACGGAGTCGCCGACGCGCGCTACCGAGCCTTCGACGACGAAGTCGACGCCCAACTCCCTGGCGATCTCGGGCAAGAGCTTCTTCGACGCCTTGTAGTGCATCGCCGACTGGCGCGAGATGACACGTACCCCCTGGATGCGGGCGAGGGCGGAGATGAGCGCGTCGGTCATGCCGTCGACGAAGTACTCCGGCTCGTCGGCGAAGTTGGAGAGCGGCAAGACGACGAGAGAGGGGAGTCGCGCAGCGGCCGCCGGCGTCCCGGAAGTCGAGCCGGGCGGGCTGGCCGCGGGCGTCGGGGCGCGCGAGCGCCAGGCAGAGACGCCGGCGCCGAGCAGGACGATACCGAGCGCCGCGGCGCCGAAGCGCGCCACGGGTGAACGCGCGATGCGCACGGCCCCGCTCTCGGACCGCGGTTTGCGGCTCTGGGTCTGGCCGAGGTCGACGGCGCGAGCGACCTCGGCCAGGGCGTCGCGCACCT
>JBPOHI010000028.1:0-91332 GCA_052035735.1 Acidobacteriota bacterium | reverse complement strand
GCAGGGTGGCGAAGATCTGCAGGGCCACGCCGCGATCGTCGATGCCGGTTGCGCCTTCGGCGAAGGTGAGGGCCAGGACCGCCAGCCCGATGCCGGCCGCCTCCCAGCCGCGCCAGCGGCGATCGGCGGCCGCGGCAGCCCGGTAGCGGTCCACGGCAATCGCGATCGCCATCGTCTGCAGCGGCAGCGTCAGCACGAGGGTGTGATTCCACACGACGGGGGTCGTCATCACGCAACCCGCCAGGGCGAGGGCGAGGAGTGGCTCGCGGTCGCGGACAGAGCGATGCGCCACCCAGGCGACGGCGGCCAGCAGCAGGAACGTCAGCACGCTGGCGGCACCCGGCAGGTCGGCCAGGGAGAGGAGCCGGTGGAGCGAGACCGTGCGCCCGACGACCCAGGAGCCGGAAGCGTGGCGCAGAAAGGCTGCGAGCTCGGGATCGGCGACGAGCGCCAGGGCCGCCGCAAAGACGGCGATGGCGACCGCCAGCCGGTGCCGCTGGCCCTTCTCTGGCGGGCGGTGGAAGAGAAGCGCGAGCAACGCCGCAGGGGCGAGCGGCTTGACGAGCAGGCTCGCTCCGAGGAGCAGGCCGCTGCCCACCGGCTGTCGTCGCCATATCAGGAGGGCGAGCACGACCATTCCGCCGACGGCGAAGGAGAGGTTGCCGAACTCGACACCCTGGCGCACTCCGGGAGCCAACGCGGCATACGCGACCGAGAAGGCGAGCCGTGGCCACGGCCCGTGGGCGAGCCACGCGGAGGCCGTCCAGAGGAGGACTCCCAGGCCGAGCAGTGTCAGGCAGCGCAGCGGCAGGAACGGCGAAGGGAGGGGCAGGTGGCGCAGCGCCACGCCGAGACGGAGCAGCGACGGAGGATAGACGTAGCCGCCGTCGCGATAGGGCGACTGGCCGGCGGCCTGCTGGCGGTAGGCGCCCTCCTGGGCGAGCTCGTCGCCGAGCGGCTCGGCGCTCCCGACCGCCGCGTGGAAGCGGATCGCGGCGGCCAGGGCGATCGCTCCAACCGCGAGCGTGTGCTGCCACCATGCGAGGCGCTTGCCGGCCGCGCGCATCAGCGGGCGGCCGGCCTAGCCGCGCGCGGGAATCGGCAGCGGCCGGCCGTCCTGGCCGACGTGGACGAAGACCATCTCGGCCTCCGTGACTTTGACCTTCGGCCCGCCGGGGTAACCGCGCTCGGCCTCGACGGTGACCTCGACGGTGACCGAAGTGTTGCCGACCCGCGTGGTGCGGGTGAAGAAGCTCACCAGGTCGCCGACGAAAACCGGCGCGTGGAACACGACCTCGCGCATCGACACGGTCACGATTCTGCCGAACACGCTGCGATGCGCCTCGACGGCTCCGGCCTGGTCGATGTACGAGAGGATCACGCCGCCGAAGATCGTCCCGAGGGCGTTGGTGTCCTTCGGCATCATGATCACGCGGATGGCGGGCATCGCGCTGAAGTCGTTGTTCTCGGGCATCGGAGTCTCCGCGGGGGGTGTGTGGCGGTGCGCTTCGGGCTGCGGACGGCATGTTATCGTAGCCCCCAATTCCCGACCCGCGATGGCGAGCGATCCATCCACGACGATGTCTCTCGGCTCCAGCGACGACCTGGCGCTCGTGCAGCGCATCCTCGATCGCCGGCAGGAGGCACTCGCCGAGCTTTACGACCGCTACGCGCCGCTGCTGCTCGGCGTCACTCGTCGCGTTCTGACCTCACCCGGCGAGGCCGAGGAGGCTCTGCAAGAGACCTTCTTCAGGGTTTGGAATCAGGCTGAGCGCTTCGACGCCGGGCGTTCGTCGGTCTCCGCCTGGTTGGTGCTCGCTGCCCGCGACCGGGCGCTCGAGCGCCTCCGGCACCGGCAGCTCCACGGGCGCCCCCTCAACGGATCGATGTCCGACCGGGGTGTCGACACGCTGCCGGGAGTGCATGTCGAAGGCGCGGCGGTCAAGGACCGCCGCGCGCGGGTCCAGGCGGCGCTCGCGGCGGTCCCGTCCGAGGACAAAGGGGCGTTGGGACTGGTGCTCTTCGATGGGCTCACCCTGGCAGAGACCGCCGAACGCTTGCGCCTGCCGCTCGCCACGGTGAAAGCCCAGGCGTTGCGCGCAATGAAGCAGCTGCGGCGGGATCTCCGCGCCGAAATCCGGGAGCTCATGTGAGCGACGAGCTCGACCAGGAAGAGCTCTCCGCGCTGGTTCTCCTCGAGGAGATGGCGCACGGCGCCGGGTCCGAGGACACCGCGCCGGTGGAGCTGCCTGCCGCCGACGAAGCGGCCGAAGTTCTCCGGCGTCTGTACGTCGAAGGGCTGTGTCTCCTGGCCTACGATCTTCCTCCGGCTCAGCCGCAGCCGGCGACGCGGTCGACGCTGCTGGCGCATCTCGTCGGCGACGAAACCCAGGAGGTCTCGCCGCTCATGTTGGGCGCTGCCCATGGCGGTCCGGCGGCCCCGTCGGCAGCGCCGCCGGCAGCGCCGATGTCGCCGAAAGCTGCTGCGGAGGCGGCGCCGCACGGCGAATTGGCGAGCGCGCAGCCCACGCCCCAGCGGGGCGCGCAGGCGCGTCCGGCGGCGCGCCGCAGCCGCTGGCCTCTGGTCTTGGGGATGCTCTTCGCGCTCGCGGCAGCCGGCCTGGGCGTCTGGGTCGCCATGCTGCAGTCGGAGATCGCCTATCGCGACACCCAGATCCGCGGACTCGCGACCCAACAGGTCGAGGTCGACCGACTGAAGGGAGAGTTGGAGGCGCTGCGGGCCGAGCTGGCCGGGCTCGAAGCGCGCCACACCTTCGTGACCGCGCCCTCGACGACGATCTTCGCCCTGCGCCCCCCGGCCGGCAGCCTGCAGCCGACCGCGAAGGGCAGTCTCTTCGTCGCTCCTGACCGGCGTCACTGGCAGCTCGAGGTGCGGGGTCTCAAGCCCGAACCCGAGCCGCAGGACTATCAGCTCTGGTTCATCGTCGACGGTCTGCCGCTGTCGGGCGGGGTCTTCGACGCGCGCCTCGGCAAGACGGCCCTGCTCTCCGACGACGCGCTGCCCGCCGGGACGACGGCGATCACCATCACCCTCGAGCGCAAGGGCGGGACGGCGAGCCCGACTTCGCCGAGCCTGCTCGCCGCCGCGAGCTCCGTCCAGATCTAGCGCCGGGAGCGCCGACCGGCGGCCTTCCGCCATCGTTCTGTGAACGGCGTCACTGCGCGCCGGGTGGCGGTCACCGCATGCTTGCGCCGCCACAGGCGAACTCCCGAACCCGATGCTCACTCTTCCACTCAGCCGCTGCGCGCTCCTTCTGGCGGTGGTCCTCGCCGGGGGCGTTCCGGCGGCGGCGCAGGATCTGTGGGTCTACGACAATGGACTCGCCGGGGGGTTCGAGGACTGGGGCTGGGCGACCCGCAACCTTGCGGCGACCGGCGACGTGCACTCGGCGCCCACTGCGGTCAGCTGGGAGCCCGACAACTGGCAGGGGCTCTATTTCCACAGCAACGCCGGCTTCGACTGCGCCGACTACCTGTCGCTGCGCCTGTGGGTGAAAGGCGTGGGCGGCAGCGGGCAACAGATCGACCTCGCGATCCTGCTCGACAACGGCGCGCTGGTGACGGTCGATCTCGACGCCTATCTGCCGGCGGGCGGTATCTCGGCCTCGCAGTGGCGGGAAGCGGTGCTGCCGTTCGCGACCCTGGGGCTCAACAGCTGCAGCTTCAACGAGCTCATCCTGCAGGCGGCGACGGCGGCCAACCAGGCGGAGGTGCGGGTCGATGACGTCCGTTTCGTCTTCGATCCGACGCCTCCCGCCGCAGTGGCGGTGGCGATCGATCCGGCGCTCGACCGGCGCGCCATCTCGGATCTCGTCTACGGTGTGAACTTCGCGACGCCCGCCCAGCTCGCCGATGTGGGCTACACCCTCAATCGCTGGGGGGGCAATCGCACGACGCGTTACAACTGGCAGCTCGACGTCGACAACAGCGCCAACGACTGGTTCTTCACCAACTATACCGGGCAGGACGATCCACCCAATCTGCCCGCGGGCTCGAGCGCCGACCTGTTCATGCTCGAGTCACGCGTCGCCGAAGCGGAGGTGGTGCTGACGCTCCCGACCATCGGTCGCGTCGCCGGGCCGGACCGCGAACGCCGCTGGAGTTTCTCCCAGAGCCTCTACGGCCCGCAGCTCCAGGATGAATGCGACCTCGCGCCGCCTGATTGGTGCAATCCGGACGCCGGCAACGGGCGTTGCACGCAGGCGGAGAATCCGCTGCACTGCGACAGCGCGGGGAATATCGTCGGCAACGATCCCGACGACACCACCCTCGCGGTCGGCACTTCGTTCGTCACCGATTGGGTGGCGTTCGCGGCGAGCCGGGTCGGTCCGTCGTCGCGTGGCGGCGTGAGGTACTTCGCGCTCGACAACGAACCGATGCTGTGGAACTCGACCCACCGCGACGTCCATCCGCAGCCGCCGACTTACGACGAAGTCTGGAGCCGCGGACTCGCGGTCGCCGCGGCGGTGAAGCAGCAGGACCCTTCAGCGCAGATTCTCGGTCCTGACACCTGGGGCTGGTGCGATCTGTGGACTTCGGCGGCCGACGCGGCGGGCGGCGTGTCGTGCATCGATGGCCCCGATCGCCAGGCGCACGGCGGCCTGCCCTTCGTCGCCTGGTATCTGACGCAGAGCTGCGCCCATCTTGCCGCGACCGGCGTCCGACCGATCGACTTCCTCGACGTGCACTACTACCCGCAGAGCGGCGAAGCGTTCGGCGGCGAGGCCTATGCGGCGCTCCGCCTGCAATCGACGCGGGAGCTCTGGGATCCCGGCTACACCTCGGCTTCCTGGATCGGTGACGAGGTCCAGCTCTTGCCGCGCCTGCGAGGCTGGGTCGACTCCTATTGCCCGGGCACGCGCCTGGCGCTCACGGAGTATTCCTGGGGCGACGACGCCGCACCCTCTGCTGCGCTCGCTCAGGCGGAGGTGCTGGCGGTTCTCGGACGCGAAGGCGTCGACCTCGCGACGCGATGGGTCGTGCCGGCCTCCGGCTCGAAGACCGAGGAGGCCTTCCGGTTGTTCCTCGACTACGACGGCGCCGGAGGGCGAGCGCTCGGCGATCGTGTTCGCGCAAGCTCCAGCGACGCCGCACAGGTCGGAGCGTTCGCGATCCGCGGGCATGCCGACGAGCTGTTCGTGCTGCTGTTCAACAAGGGCACCGCCGAGCGCGAGGTCCAGGTCTCGATCAACGCCGCCCTGGCGGGAGACCTCGCGCTCTATCGCTTCACTGCCGCGAGCGCGCTCGGCCCGGCGGGCACCGTGACAGCTCCCGCGGGCATAGTGACGCTCACGCTGCCGGCGCGGTCCGCGACGCTCGCCCGGGGGCTCCTGGCGACGAGCCTGATCTTCCAGGACCGGTTCGAGACGGCGACCTATCTCGGCTGGTCGGCCGCAGCGCCCTGAACGGACGCGATCCGGGGGCTTACTCCTTGACCCTCTTGCCCGAGGAATAGAGCTTCTCGAGACCCTTCTTCGCCAGCCGTTCGGCGAACTCGTCGACCCACTTGACGAACTTCGAGTCGGTCGTCGAGAGGCTCGAGCCCGAGACGACGCGATGGTGAAACGCCGCCAGCAGCTCGCCCGACTTGGCGTCGACGAACTTCATGTCGAAGGTGGTGCTGCCCGAGCCGGCGCCCATGCCGACCCAGAACTTCGCCGCCGCGCTGCCTTCCGAGCAGTCGACGATCCGGCCGACGACCTTGACGTTGCCTCCCGAGTCGACGACCGTGACCGTGCCTGCGAGCCCGTTGCGGAAGGCGGTGGCGAAGATCTCGGGCATGTCGCCGGTGAGGTTGCCCGCCAGCCGCTTGTCCTTCGCGTCGCGCTCGGCGGCCTTTTCGCCGAGAAACACCGGCTTCATCCACTCCGCGAACTGGATCTTCTTGCCGGAGAGCGAGAAGCCGGGCTTGACCCAGAGGTAGTCGATCTCGTCGGCCTCGCGGAATTCCCGCTCGCCGCCGAACCAGGAGGTGTCGAGCTTGCCTTCGTCGAGCAGCGGGGCCGCCATTGCCGGGGTGAAGGCAGTGACGGCGAGGACGAGCGCGAGACAGCGGGCTTTCGAGAAGGTCATCGTCGAGCTCCTGGGTCGGGCGAAATCGGCTCGCGACCGGACCTGGTCGCGGCGCCATGGGGAGCGGTCGTATCCGGTCCGCACGGCGCGCATTGTAGCCGGTCCCTGGCGCAGCAAGCGGCCGGATGGGCTCGGCCGATATACTGGGCCCCTGATGTCGCCCAGCCCCAGCGCCCTCGTCCTCGCGGGCGGTTCCGGAACGCGTTTCTGGCCGTCGAGCCGCCGTCATCGCCCCAAGCAGCTGCTCGCGCTGGAGGGCGATCGCTCGCTGCTCCAGGCGACGGTCGATCGTTTGCGTCCGCTCGTCGCGCCCGAACGGGTCTGGATCTCGACCACCGAAGCGCTGCGCGAAGCCGTCGCGGAGCAGTTGCCCGAGCTCCCGCCGAGCCACATCCTGACCGAGCCGGCGGCGCGCAACACGGCGCCGGCGATCGGCTGGTCGTTGCTGTCGATGCCGGCCGCGGCACGAGAGGGCGCCGTGATCGTGCTGCCTTCGGATCACCGGATCGCCGATCCCGAGTCGTTCCGCGCCGCGCTGGCTCTGGCCGCCTCGGTCGTCGAACGCGAGGCGAAGATCCTCACACTCGGGGTGGTGCCGACCTCGCCCGAGACCGGCTTCGGCTATCTCGAGATGGGAGAGCCCCTGCAGGGTGGCGCCGGTCTCCGGCGCGTCCGCCGCTTCACCGAGAAGCCCGACCGTGCGACCGCCGGGCGCTTCCTCGCCGGCGGCGAGCATCTGTGGAACGCCGGCATCTTCGTCTTCCGTGGCAGCGTGCTGCTCGCCGGAATCGAGCGCCATGCGCCCGAGCTCTGGCAGGGACTCGCCGATCTCGCGCGCGCCCCCGAGCGGGCGCCGGAGCTCTATCCCCGCCTGCAGTCGGTCTCCATCGACTACGCCGTGATGGAGAAGTTCGAGGACATGGCGGCTCTGCCGCTCGATTGCGGCTGGAGCGACCTCGGCTCCTGGGACGCTCTCTCCGGGATCCTCTCCGCTGACAAGGACGGCAATGTCTCGCGCGGTGGCGCCGTGGTGGTGGACGGAGAGCGCAACATCACCTTCGCCGAAGAGGGGACGATCGCCGTGCTCGGGCTCTCCGACCTGATCGTCGTGCGCTCGGGCGATGCCGTTCTGGTGGCGCAGCGCAAGGACGCGCAGGAGGTCCGCCGGATCGTCGAGCAGCTCGCGGCCTCGGGCCGCAAAGAGCTCCTGTAGGCGACGCCGGTCATGCAGAAGAAGATCCCGCGTTCCGGAGCCTTCTCGGAACGCCTGAACCGGTGGGCGATCGAGCGCGGATTTCCGATCCTCGCCTGGATCGCGCCGCGCGCTCCGCGCTGGTTTCTCTTCCTGCACGCGCGCTGGATCATCGCCCTGGTCTTCTTCTTCCACTCCCGCCCGAAACGGGCGATCGAGCGCAACCTCTCGCGCGTTCTCGGGCAGCCGCCCGCCTCGGCAGCGGTGCGCCGGGCGACGAACGCGATGCTGCGCCACCTCGCCTTCTACTGGGTGGACCTCTTCCGCTTCCCGCAGCTGCCGACGGCCCGGCTGCGCAAGCTCATCGTCGGCGGTGACGTGCGCGCGCTCGATCCGTTGCGCGAGCGACTCGCGGCAGGCGAACGCGTCCTCCTGATGACGGCGCACCTGGGCAATTGGGAGCTCGGAGCTGTGATGCTCGGTCAGGCCGAGGTTCCGCTCGCCATCATCTACGTTCCCGACGAGTTCGAGCAGGCCGAGCAGTTTCGCAGCCATATGCGGACGCTCTCGCATGTCAGCGAGATCCCGCTTCCGGCCGACGACCGGTTCGCCAGTCTCGCCGTCCTGCGCGCCTTCGGCGAGGGGCGGGTGGTCGCGCTCCAGGGTGATCGCGACTTTCGCGACAGCGGTGTCGAGCTGCCTTTCTTCGGCGCTCCGACCAGCTTTCCGACCGGTCCGTTCCACCTCGCGCGGATGACCGGCGCGGTGCTCCTCCCCACGTTCATCGCCTACGCTCCGGACCTGCGTTTCGAGGTCGTGCACGGCTCGACGATCAAGGTCGCGCGGACGGCGGATCGCGACGGCGACGTGCGCACCGCGATGGAGCAGTGGGTCGCGACGCTCGAGGGGGCGGTGCGGCGCTGGCCGACGCAGTGGTACACCTTCTACGACTTCTGGCCGCAGGCGGAGACTGCCGAGTGAGCCGCGTCACCCGCGTCGCGACTGCCGCCGGCCTGCGTCCGCTGTTCGACGGTGCGGCGGCCTCGGGGACTCCGCCGGAGCCGTTTCCGCCTGTGACTGGCGGAACGGCCTCCTTGCCGGCCGAGCGCTGGGAAGTGGAGATCGGCTTCGGCAAGGGCCGCTATCTGCTGCGCCGCGCCGCACTCGAGCCCGACGCCCGCTTTTTGGGCATCGAAATCGCGGGTGAGTACTTCCGGCTCGTCGCGCGGCGCGTCGCCAGGCGCCGGCTCGCCAACGTCGTGCTGCTCGAGGGCGACGCGCAATACCTGGCCGGAGCGATCCTGCCGCATGGCTTCGCGAGCGCCGTGCACGTCTACTTCCCCGATCCGTGGCCGAAGTCGCGGCACCATCGCAGGCGCCTGTTCTCGCCCGAATCGCTCGACCTCGTCCAGGGCCTGCTCGCACCCGAAGGCCGGCTCTGGTTCGCCACCGACTTCCTTGCCTACGGCGAGGAGGTCCGCGAGCTGCTCGAGTCGCATCCGGGGGCGGAAGTGCGCGTGCACGAGGGTCCTTGGCCGGACGGCGCGCGCACCAACTACGAGGCCAAGTACATCGTCGAGGGGCGGCCGATCCTGCGCCTGGAGGTCGCCTTCGCGGGCGCGGCGCAACCGCATCCGCGCGGCCTGCTCGACCTGCTCGTTGCGCCGGCGCTGCGACCGCTTCCGCCCGCCGACGCCTAGTCCCGTGCACGACGGGTGATCCGCGGACGCGAAAGCGGCGTAGTCTGAGTGAGCACCCATGCGTGGACCGATCCTCATCGCCGGCGGCACCGGACTCCTCGGCCGCGCGCTCACCCAGCGCCTCCTGCTCGAGGGGCGCGAGGTGATCGTACTGTCGCGGTCGGTCGCTCACGCCTCCGGCCCGACCGGCTTTCCGCCGGGTTGCCGTTGGGCAGTCTGGGACGGTCGGACCGCCGACGGATGGGGTGATCTCGCCAACGGAGCCGCGGCGATCGTCAATCTAGCCGGCGAATCGATCGCCGCCGGACGATGGAGTCGCGCGCGCAAGGCGAGTATCGTGCGCAGCCGGCAGCAGGCGACGGCAGCGATCCTCGCGGCGATCGGCCAGGCCTCGCGGCGGCCGGAGGCGCTGATTCAGGCCTCGGCGATCGGCTACTACGGCGATCGCGCCGAGGAGCTGCTGACGGAGAGCGCCGCGCCGGGCGAGGGCTTCCTTGCAACCACGACGCGCGACTGGGAGGCGGCGAGCGAAGGCTGCGCGCGCTTCGGTGTGCGTCGTGTCGTGGTGCGCACCGGCATCGTGCTGGCGCGCGAGGGCGGCGCACTGCCGAAGATGCTGCTGCCGTTTCGGCTCGGCGCCGGCGCGATTCTGGGGAGCGGTAGGCAGTGGATGTCGTGGATTCACCTCGCCGACGAGGTGGCCGCCCTGGCCTTCCTGATCGAAGAGTCGGGAGCGCAGGGCGTGTTCAATCTCACCGCGCCGGAGCCCCAGACTCAAGCCGGCTTCTCGCGCTCACTGGCCGCCGCCCTGAGGCGCCCTCTGCTCGCGCGGGCGCCCGCCTGGGTGCTGCGCGCCGCCATGGGAGAGATGTCGGAGCTCGTCCTCGCCAGTCAGCGCGTCGTGCCGCAGCGGCTGATCGATCTCGGTTTCCGCTTTCGGTTCCCACGCCTCCAGGCGGCACTGGCGGATCTCTGCCGCGGGCAGGCGCCGGCCGGCGCATGAGCTTCTGGGGCGCCCTCGGGGCAGCGGCGTGTGTCGTCGCGGCTTACCTTGCCGCCGGTTGGCTGCTGAGTGTCCGTCTGCGCGACGCGAGCATCGTCGACGTCATGTGGGGGCCGGGATTCTGGCTGGTGTCGGTGGTCACGGCGGCGCTCGGCTCTGGGGAGTCCGCGCGCAAGACGGTCGTCGTGGTGCTCGTCGCCGTCTGGGGGTTGCGTCTGGCGGCGCACATCTTCGCCCGCAACCGCGGCCAGGCGGAGGACTATCGCTATCGCGCGATGCGCGAGCGCCACGGCGCGAGCTTCGTCTGGGTTTCGGCGCTCACCGTTTTCGGCCTTCAGGGGGCTCTGCTGCTGTTCATCGCCCTGCCGCTGGTCGCGGCGACGGCGCTTCCCGGAGCACCCCCTCTGGGACCGCTCGACATCGCGGGCATCGCCCTCTTTCTCGCCGGTTTTCTCTGCGAGGCGATCGGCGACGCCCAGCTCGCGCGCTTCAAGGCCGATCCGGCGAATCGCGGCAAGGTGTGCGACGTCGGGCTCTGGCGCTTCAGCCGGCATCCCAACTACTTCGGCGACGCGACGCTCTGGTGGGGCCTCTATCTGCTGGCTTGCGCCGTACCCGGGGGGTGGCGGACCCTCGCCAGTCCGATCGTGATGACCGTGCTGCTGCTCAAGGTCTCGGGCGTGGCTCTCCTCGAGAAGGGTCTCAAGGCGACGAAACCCGGCTACGCCGACTACGTCGCCCGTACCAGCGCCTTCGTCCCCTGGTTCCCGCGGCGGCGTTCTAGGTGAGGAATCGGGCCCTGAGCTCCGTGGCCACGGCGTCGCGGAGCTCGGGGCGCGTATAGACGCGGTAGCGGTCGATGCGCGTCAGGTGGCGGATGAAGTGACTGGCGCTCTCCATCGACTCCAGACGCCCGTCGCCGTAGCGAACCCAGACGGGACTGCCGCCGAGGCGGTGGGGGTCTTTGGCGGAACGGGCGACCAGGATCTCGCCTTCGCCATAGTGCGCGCGGAGCTCGGGCAGCAGCGCCTCGAAGGCGACGCCCTCCGCCTCGGAGAGATGCTCGCGGGTTTCGAACGCGAGCGGAAAGTGCCGCCGGTGCACCACCGCCTGGGCGTGCCGGTTGGGCGACGCGCGCATCGCTTCGAGCGTCGAAAGATCGTCCTGGCGGAGGAAGAGCTCGGGGTCGGCGGGCCAGCGTCGTCCCTCGGCGCGCATCCACTCCGACAGATGCTGTTCGAGGGCTTTGCCGGTGAGATTGAAGTAGACCTGAGTGAACATGTAATAGCGCGCCAGCACCAGCGCCTCGACGGCATGCACCCCGCCCTCTTCCACCCCGACGCCGAGCGCTCCGGTCTCCGGATCGGCCACTACAGTCAGGGTGTCGAGCAGGCGATCGAGGTCGTAGACGCCATAGCGGACGCCGCAGTACAGGCTGTCGCGCAGGAGATAGTCCATTTTGTCGACGTCGAGCTCGCCCGAGATCACCTGGGTCAGGAAACGGCGCTCCGGCGGCACGTCGCCGGCGAGGAGAGCCGCGACCTCGCCCGGCTCGATGCCGGCGCCGTGCCGCTCGAAGAGGGTCGCGATCTCGTCCGAAGCGAGCAGCCGCGCGGACATCGCTTCGTGGTCGATGCCGTCCTCGAAGAGCTCTTCGGCGGAGTGACTGAACGGTGCGTGACCGGCGTCGTGAAAGAGCGCCGCGAGCCGGGCCAGACGTCGCGCCCGCCGGCGCTCCTCAGGGGGCAGCAGGCCAGGGCTCTTGCCGAGCAACGCGTCGACCATGCGGCCGGCGAGCGTCATCGCGCCGAGCACGTGCGAGAAGCGGCTGTGCTCGGCCCCGGGGTAGACCAGGAAGGTGAGGCCGAGCTGGTGAATGAAGCGCAGGCGCTGCAGTGGCCGGCTGTCGACCAGCGCCGCCTCGAGCGGGTCGGTCTCGATGAAGCCGTGGATCGGGTCGCGGAGCGTCAGCACGGTGTGCCTCGTCGGGAGAATAGCTCAGCCACTGTTCAGGGCTCCGGCAGGAACAGATCGGGGAACTTCGAGCCCGGCTCGAGGGCCGTCGACAGATCCGCGGTGCGCTCGAGAAAGAGTGCGGCGAGGAGGATCCCGGCACCGGCGGCTGCGCGGCGAAGGGAGGCCGGCAGGAAGCGTGCCGCGAGCAGTAGGAAAGTTGCGGCACCAAGGGTCAAGAGGTCGGCGCCGAGGGTGGCGCGGACCGACGCGGCGAAAGCGGTCAGGAGAAAGGGCAGCGCGAGGCCGGCGGCGGTCGCGAGGTAGCGCACCCTGCCCGCTGCCGCTTCGCCGGCGGCCATGGCTAGCGCAACGCGAACGACCGTACCGACGACGATGCCGGTGAGGCCGGCGCCCGGGCCGCGGCCCAGCCGCAGGAGCTCGCCGGCGAACGACGACGTGACGAGGAGCGCGGCTGCGAGTGCGGCGGCGATTCGCCAGCCGGCGGGCTCGAGCTTCTCGTGCCCAACGAACAAGATCAGGTTCGAAAGACCGACGCCGATGCCCGCCGCGATGAGGACGAGCGCCGCGAGCGAGCGAGGCGGCCAGGAGAGCCCCCAGGCAAGGGCCGCGTCCAGCCGGACGCCGAGGGTGAACAGTCCGGCAAGGGCGGCCGCGAGCAGCAGAGGCGTCGCGATCAGCGCCCACAATCGACGGCGTTCGGCGAGAGAGGGCGCCGGTCCAGGTCCTCCGGCGTTCGGCCCGGAAAGGGCGGCGGTGTCCTGGGCGAGACGCCAGGGGACGACGACGTGCAGCCCGAGGATCATCCACTGCAGTGCGACGGCCAGAGCGTTCATGATCGCGCTGCGCAGTCCGCCGTCGTTCTCAGCGGGCCACCCGGCAGCCGGCGGGCCCAGGGTCTCTCGGGCAGCAGCCGGAGCAGTTCGCCAGCGGTCGTGCCGTCGGGCGGGAGGGGCCATTCCGGGGCGAGGTCGCTGAGCGGGGCGAGAACGAACCGCCGTGCGCGCATCCGCGGATGAGGCAGAAGCGGCGGCTCTTCGAGGCGGAGCTCATCGCCCAGGAGGAGCAGATCCAGATCGAGCGTGCGCGGCGCGTCGGGCAGCGCCAGGGCAGTCCCGCGCTCGCGGCCGAACTCGATCTCGATCCGCTGGGCGATGGCGAGCAGCGCGGGCGCGGAGAGAGCGCTTTCACCCAGCGTGACGGTGTTGAGATACGGCGGCTGAGGGATCGGGGAGATCGGTTCCGTGAGGTAGAGCGGCGCGACCTCGAGCGGACCCAGGGCCTCTTCGAGTCGTGCGAGCGCCCCTGCGAGGATGCGCCGGGAATCGCCGAGATTGCTGCCCAGGCCGAGCGCGAACCGGCGCAGGACCGGCCTACTCCTCGTCGTCGTCGAAGTCGTCCTCTTCTTCGACGACCCCTTCCGGCGCTTCGATTTCGTCGTCCGGAATGTCGTCGTCCGGCGCCACGACGAGATCGTCATCGGCATCCACGATCGGCTTGGGCACGTCGTCACGCCGTTTGCGCTTGGCCTGAGCGGACTCGGCGGCAGCGTCGGGGCGCTTGACGTCCTTCTGGTTGGCGCCGCACTTCGGGCAGATGGGAGCGGGACGGCCGAAATCGTAGAACTTCGCGCCGCAGCTATAGCATTCGTGTTTGGTACCCAGTTCGGCCATGCGTTCTCGAGCTCCTTGGGCCGGGTGACCCCGGCTAAGGGGCGAACGTAGCAGCGCCCTTGCAGGCTGTCAACAATCTCCCCGGGGTAAGATGCCGGTATGAGGATGAGCCGCTTCCCGCGGCCGGTTGCCCTGCTCTTGCGGGCGCTGGCCCTGATCTGTCTGGCGGTGCCGTCAGCGGTACGCGGCGCCGAGGAGAAGGCCCCGGACCCGGAGGCCCCCGGCCTGACCCTGGCGGTGCGCTCCGAGGCGCTCCTCGATCGCATCCGTTACGAGCAGAAGCGTCTGCGCAGCCTGGAGGCGGACTTCGTCCAGTTCCGCGTCAGCGAGTTTCTCGCCGCGCCGGAGGAGTCGAAGGGTTCCTTCGCCTACTCGGCGCCCGACCTGGTGAGGTGGGACTACCTGTCGCCGAAGCCGGTCTCGATGGTGATCCGCGAGGACGAGATGCTGACCTGGTACAGGGATCTCGGCAAGGCGGAGAAGGTCAAGGTCGGGCGCGCTTCGTCGCAGGTCTTCCGCTATCTGAACGCCAGCGGCTCGCTCGACACGCTGATGAAGTACTTCGCGGTGACGTTCGCTTTCCCGCCGGCCGGTGAGGCCGGCTCGGCCGGTGCCGCCGAACCTTATCGCCTCGATCTGGCGCCGCGCTTCGCGCGCATCCGCAAGCGGCTGGCGGCGATGAGCCTGTGGATCGACCGCAAACTCTTCCTGCCGGTCCGGGTGCGCTACGTCGAAGCCAACGGCGACACCACCGAGTATCGGTTCGATCACCTGAAGCGCAACGGCGAGGTTCCTCTCTCGCGCTTCGATCTGGCGTTGCCGAAGGAGGTCGAGATCCAGGTCGTCGATCTCGATCGTGGCCGCGAAGCGAAGCCCTGACCGCAGGCCTCTTCTCCGGCAAGAACGATGCAATTCGAGATTCTGGCGCGCGACGCCGGCGCCCGGCTCGGTCGGCTCGTCACCCCTCGCGGGACGATCTCCACGCCGGCGTTCATGCCGGTCGGAACGCTCGGCGCCGTCAAGGGGCTGACCCCACAGGAGCTCGAGGCGGCCGGTGCCGAAGTGATGCTGTCGAACCTCTACCATCTCTCCCTGCGTCCGGGAATCGACACCATCGCCCGCGCCGGAGGCATTCACCGCTTCACCGGCTGGCAGCGTCCGATCCTCACCGACAGCGGCGGGTTTCAGGTCTTCTCCCTGGCGGCCTTGCGCAAGGTGGACGAGCGTGGCGTGCGGTTCCGCAGCCATCTCGACGGCGCCTTGCTCGAGCTCACGCCGGAGAGCGTGGTCGCGGCACAGGAGGCGATCGGGGTCGACATCGCCATGGTGCTCGACGAATGCCCCCCCTGGCCGGTCGAGGAGCCGGTTGCGGCCGCAGCCCTCGCGCGCACGCTGCGTTGGGCGGAACGGGCGGTCGCTGCCCGGACCGGCACCGCGACGGCGCTTTTCGGCATCGTCCAGGGAAGCAGTTTCCGGTCGTTGCGCGAGGCCGGAGCGCGGGCGCTCTCCGCTCTGCCGTTCGACGGCTACGCGATCGGCGGAGTGAGCGTCGGGGAGCCGATCGGCCCCCGCCGGGCGGCGATCGAATGGACGACGCCCTTTCTGCCCGAGGGCCGCCCGCGCTACCTCATGGGAGTCGGGACGATCCCCGACATGCTGCACGCCATCGGCCACGGCGTCGACCTGTTCGACTGCGTGCTGCCGGCGAGGAATGGCCGGCACGGCCTCCTGTATTCGCGCGCCGGCGAGCTGCGCATCAAGAACGCCCGCTTTCGCGACGACACCGGTCCGGTCGATCCCGAGTGCGGCTGTCCGGTCTGCGCTCGCCTGTCGCGGGGCTTCCTGCACCACCTCTTTCGCGCCGGAGAGCTCTCCGCCGCGGTCTACGGAACGCTGCACAATCTCCGTGTTTTCCTTGACTTCATGGGGGAAGCGAGAGAAGCTATTGCGGCTTTTCGGGTGGCGGACCTGGCTCGCAGGTGGACCAGTCGCTCCGCGGACGAACACCGATCCGAGAATTCCGTGGCGGTGTAGAGCCTGGAGCCGCGCTCGCGGTGAAGAACGAGCGCGTGCCCGGCGACGGCAAGTCGACCTTCAGTTGCAGCACGGAATCGAATCCGGGAGTGGAACGATGCAAACGCTGCTCATCAGCCAGTTGCCGAACGTCTGGACCCAGCTCGCCCAGGCGCAGACCCAGTCGCCGCTCGTGTCGCTGGTGCCGATTTTCCTCGTCTTCGGCATTTTCTACTTCCTCCTGCTCGCGCCGATGCGCAAGCGCCAGAAGGCCCTGCAGAAGGTCGTCGAGAGCCTGAAGCGCGGCGACAAGGTGGTGACCAACGGTGGCCTGATCGGCGAGATCGCCGCGGTCGAGGATCGCGTGGTCCACCTGAAGCTGGGAGAGAACGTCAAGGTACGTGTACTCAAGTCCGCCATCGCCGGCCTCGAGGGCAGTGCCGAACCGGAGGTCGTCAAGTGAACAAGGCACTGCTCATCAAGGGCGGCATCATCGTGGGATTGGCGGCGCTGGCGTTCTTTGCCGCCTACCCGCCCAAGGACAAATTGAACCTCGGACTCGACCTGCAGGGTGGAATTCACCTCGTCCTCAAGGTGGAGACCCAGGATGCCGTGCGCGCCGAGACCGACAAGGACATGGAGGTTCTGCGCCGCGAGATCGCCGATGACGGCGTCTCCTCGGTGGCGACCTCGCGCATCTCCGACACTTCGTTCGATGTCACCGGCGTCGCCGCGGAGCAGGAGGCGGTGCTCAACAAGGCCGCCAACGACTTCCTCACCTCGCAGCGCTGGGACTGGAACCGCGAGGGCAGCCGCACGGTCTTCACGATGACGGCGGCGAACGAACGCAGCGTCCGGAACCTCGCGGTCGAGCAGGCCAAGCTGACGATCGACAACCGCGTCAACCAGTACGGCGTCGCCGAGCCGAGCATCACGCGTCAGGGGAGCGAGGGCGACCGGATCGTCGTCCAGCTGCCGGGCGTGGACGATCCGGAGCGCGTCAAGCGCCTGATCAAGAGCACCGCTTTCCTCGAGTTCCGCCTGACCGAGTACCCGCCCGCGGGCGGGTCCGGCGTGGCGACGCGCGAGGAGGTTCTCGGCCGGTACGGCGGAAGATTGCCTGCCGACGTCGAGATCATCGCCCAGGACCGGCGTGACGACCAGGGACGGGTTCTCGGCCAGAGCTTCTTCGCGGTGCAGGCGCGACGAGTCATCACCGGTCGCGACCTCAAGTCGGCCAACGTCTCCTCCGGGCAGTTCAATCAGCCGGTGGTGGCCTTTCACCTCACCGCAGACGGCGCGCGCATGTTCGGCGAGGCCACCGGATCCAACGTCGGGCGCGGTCTGGCGATCATCCTCGACAACCGCATCGTCTCGGCGCCGGTCATTCACTCGCGGATCACCGATTCCGGCATCATCGAGGGGAACTTCACCCAGCAGGAGGTCCAGGACCTGGTGACGACGCTGCGCTCCGGAGCTCTGCCGGCCGGCATCACCTATCTCGAGGATCGCACCGTGGGACCGTCGCTCGGGCAGGACTCGATCGACGCCAGCATGAAGGCGGGCCTCTACGCCCTGCTCGGCGTCGTCCTCACGATGCTCATCGTCTACCGCTTCTCCGGTGTGAATGCGCTCTTCGCGCTGGCGCTCAATACCCTCCTGCTGTTCGGCGCACTGGCCTACTTCGACGCCACGCTGACGCTCCCGGGAATCGCCGGCATCGTGCTCTCGATCGCCATGGCGGTCGACGCCAACGTGCTCATCTTCGAACGCATCAAGGAGGAGATGAAGGTCGGCAAGACCGTGCGCGCGGCGATCGACGCCGGATTCAGCAACGCGCTGTCCTCGATCATGGACGCGAACATCACGACCCTGATCGCCGCGCTGTTTCTCTTCCAGTTCGGCACCGGACCGATCCGCGGCTTCGCCGTGACGCTCTCCGTGGGTATCCTCGGAACCCTCTTCTGCGCGATCTTCGTCAGCCGATATCTCTTCGACCTCGTCTATACGCCGGCCCGAAAGTCACAGTCGATCTCGATCTAGAGCCACCCGCCCGGAACCGCAGACAGGAGCCAGGGAATGGATTTTCTTCGCAACACCAACATCGACTTCATGAAGTACCGGAAGTTCTGGATCAGCTTCTCGATCGTCGTCATGATCGTCGGCGCGATCACGGTCTTCTTTCTCGGCAAGCTCAACATGGGCATCGACTTCGTCGGTGGTACGCAGCTGACGCTCAAGTTCACCTCTGAGCCGAACGTGGCCGAGATCCGCGACGTCCTGGGCCGCGCGGGCCTCAAGGAGAGCCAGATTCAGCGCTTCGGCAAGACCGGCGAGAACGAGCTCCTGGTGCGTACGCCGATCGTCGTGGGCACCGAAGAAGGCGCCGCGACGCAGATCCTCGCGGCGCTCTCCCAGCACTACAACCAGGCGGACGGCGGCACCGACCTCAACCAGATCGGCAGCGGTTCGATCTCCCAGATTCTCGCGGCGGCGAATCCCGACGGCGTGGCTGGCGAGCCCGAGGCGATCGCCGCGCACTACACCGCGGTCGCCGAATCGATGATGGCGGTCCGCAAGCAGTCGGCGATCTTCAAGGCCTGGGACGAAGTCGCTGCCGTACCCGGACTGACGGGCAAGTCACTCGCCGCCCTGCAGTCTGCGACCTCGATCGGCAAGTTCTCTCCGCTCGCCACGGAGAACGTCGGCCCGCAGGTGGGCAAGGAACTCCGCCGGCGCGGATTCCTCGCCGTCATCGGCGCCCTCATCGGCATGCTGATCTACATCTGGATCCGCTTCGAGCTGCTGTTCGGCATTGGGGCGACCATGGCGAGCCTGCACGACGTGCTGATCACGCTGGGTCTCTACGCCTTCATGGGCTACGAGTTCAACCTGACGACCATCGCCGCCTTCCTGACGCTCATCGGCTACTCGGTGAACGATACGGTGGTGACCTTCGACCGGGTGCGCGAGAACATGAGCAAGCATCGCGGGCGGAATCTGATGAAGATTCTGAACGACAGCCAGAACCAGATGCTCTCGCGGACGCTGCTCACCGGAGGCACGACGCTCTTCGCGTCGCTGATGCTCTTCCTCTTCGGCGGCGACGTCATCCACGGCTTCGCCTTCATCATGTTCGTCGGCATCATCGTCGGCACCTACTCGTCGATCTACATCGCGAGCCCGTTCGCCCTGCTGTGGCAGGAGTACCTCGGCTCGGGACGCGGCAAGAAGGCGCAGGACGACGGCAAGGCTGTGGCCCGGCCGACCGGAGCCAAGGCGCGCTGATCGGGTCTCGGCCGCGCTTGCGCAGGCTGAACCTATAATCCGAGGAGTGGCCGCGCCGGACCGGCCGCTCCACGACGATGCCAGACTCCCGCAAGCGGCCGCCCGCGCCGCCCGTACTGCCGCCGAAGCCGCCCTCGGCGGCTGATCTGGCACGCCGGCTCGGCGAGGTCGGCCGGCTGGCAGATCGCGACTATCTCGAGCGCGTCTTCCGTTACTCGGCGGAGATGCACAAGGACCAGGTTCGGCGCTCCGGCGAGCCGTACATGACCCACCCGGCGAGCGTCGCCGGCATCCTCGCCGAGCTGCGTTTCGATCAGACCTGCGTCGCCGTGGGGCTCCTGCACGACGTCCTGGAAGACACGCTGACCACGCTCGATGTCCTCGAGCGCGAGTTCGGCCCCGAGATCGCCGAGCTCGTCGACGGCGTCACCAAGATCGGCCGTCATTCCTACGTGCGCAAGGACGAGGCGCAGGCGGAGACCTTCCGCAAGATGATCCTGGCTTCGGCCAAGGATGTGCGCGTCATCCTCGTCAAGCTGGCCGACCGGCTCCACAACATGATGACCCTGGATGCCATGGCGCCGGAGGCGCGGCGCCGGATCTCCCAGGAGACGCTCGAGATCTACGCTCCTCTCGCCAACCGGCTCGGCATGGCCCGCGTCAAGGGGGATCTCGAGGACTTAGCCTTCTACTATCTCTATCCGCTGCAGTTCGCCTCGCTCAAGACCAGCCTCGACGAGAAGCTCAAAGTCGGGCGCGGCACGATCGAGAAGCTGCGCGAACGGCTGGCGAGCAGTCTCGGCGAGGCCGGTATCGAGGTCGAGATCAACTTCCGGGTCAAGCGCTATTACTCGATCTACCAGAAGCTGCGCCGGCAGCAGATCGACATCTCCGAGCTCTACGACTACCTGGCGTTCCGCATCGTCACGACCAACCTGCGCGATACCTACGCCGCCCTCGGCGTCGTCCACCAGAACTGGCGGCCGATTCCGGGGAGGTTCAAGGACTACATCGCGATGCCCAAGCCGAACCTCTACCAGTCCCTGCACACCACGGTTCTGGGGCCGGCCGGCCAGCCGTTCGAAGTGCAGATCCGCACTCGCGAGATGGACCTCGTCGCCGAGGAGGGGATCGCTGCCCATTGGCGCTACAAGGAGGGGAAACCCTCCTCGGAGAGCGTCGACAAGAGTGTCCTCTGGCTCCGTCAGTTGCTGGAGTTCCAGACCGACGTCTCCGATCCGCGGCATTTTCTCTCCGGCCTGAAGCTCGACCTCTATCAGGACGAGGTCTACGTCTTCTCGCCCAAGGGCGACGTACTGGCTTTCCCGCGCGACGCCATGCCGCTCGACTTCGCTTATCGCATCCACACCGACCTCGGGCACCGCTGCACCGGCGCGCGGGTGAACGGACGCCTCGTGCCGCTGCGTACGCCGCTCAAGACCGGCGACATCGTCGAGATCCTCACCAGCCCGAGCCGGGTGCCGAGTCGGGACTGGCTCTCGCTGGTCGTCACGTCGCGCGCCAAACACAAGATCCGTCACTGGTTGAACACGCAGCAGACCGCCCAGGCGACCGATCTCGGGCAACGGATGCTCGAACGCGAGCTGCGACGCTACCGGCTCAGCCCGAAGAAGGTCGTCGAAAGTGCCGAGTTCCGCAAGCTGATGGAGGCGGAAGGCCTTTCGCGTCCGGAAGATCTCTACGGAAGGCTGGGTTACGGCAAGACGACGGTGGCGCAGGTCATGGCGCACCTGCTCCCCGAGGACAAGCTCGCCGAGCCACCGAAGCCGCCCGGTGCGATCCGCAAGGCGATCGATCGGGTGTTGACGGGGGGCGGCCAGGGCCCGATCACGGTGCGCGGCTACGGCGACCTGCTGGCCGTGCCGGCGAAGTGCTGCCGGCCGGTTCCGGGCGACGAAATCGTCGGCTACATCACCCGTGGACGTGGCGTCTCCGTGCACTCGGTGGACTGCCCGAACGTCAAGAACCTGCTCTACAACGCCGAACGCGAGATCGAAGTCGCCTGGGCTAGCCAGGAGAAGGGGCTCTATCCGGTCTCGCTGCTGATCGAGACCGAGGACAGGCCCGGGATGCTCGCCAGGCTGACGGAAGCGATCGCCCGCTTCGACGCCAACATCCGGCAGATCGAAGCCGACACCGCGCGCCCGGGCCGGGGGTCGATCGAAGTAGTGATCGAAGTTTCCAACCGCGCCCACTTCGAGCGAATCCGGCAGGCGGTGCGCAATCTGCCAGGAGTATTGGAAGTCACCCGGCGCATGGCGGGCGGATCCAAGGCCGGCGAAGAGTTCTTCTGACGCGAAAAGGGCTCCCGTCTCCAGAGGAGAGGGAGCCCGGAACCAGAGCTCGCGCCCGGATTCAGTGCTTGGCGGTCGCCGTCGCGGGCTTCTCGGTGGCGACGTACGTACGCACGGGCGGTCGCTGCACCTTGCCGCTCCGAATGCAGCGGGCGCAGACGCGCACGCGCTTCACGGTGCCATCGATCAGCGCCTTGATGGAGCGCAGGTTCGGCTCCCAGGTGCGCGAGGTGACGTTATGTGCGTGGCTGACCTTGCGGCCGGTCGCCGTTCCCTTGCCGCAGATCTCGCATTGCTTGGCCATCGTAAGACTCCCTGTCTGGTTCGGGGGAAAAGAATCGAGCGAAACCGGGTCATTCTAGTGGAGGAGCGCGTAGCGCGCAAGACGAGGGGTGCCCTACGTCCGTCGCGCCCTTCGGGTTCGTCTGGAGGAGGCTGTGAACTGCTGCACATCTATCTGTGCAGCGATATCGCCAACCCCTTGACAGGTCTTGCAGTTACTGTTACCTTCGATGCAAGTTTTCGGAGTGAACGCGGTTGCTGCGCCAGCTGGCAAGGGGGTAGAAGACGCCGTGCTGTTCTCACGCTCGAAGGGACTCGTAGGGCTCGACATCGGCAGCTCGGCGATGAAGCTCGTCGAGCTCAAGGAGCGCAAAGGGGAGTACTCCCTGCAGCGGCTCGGCATCGAGCCCCTTTCGCCCGAAGCAATCGTCGATGGGTCGATCATGGACTCGTCCCTGGTCGTCGACGCCATCCACAAGCTCAACGACGCCACTGGCGCCACCGTTCCGAGTTACGCCACCTCGCTCTCCGGTCACTCGGTCATCATCAAGAAGATCCAGATGCCGGCGATGCCGGCAGAGGATCTCTCCGAGCAGATCCAGTGGGAGGCCGAGCAGTACATTCCGTTCGACATCAACGACGTGCGACTCGACTACGTCGTGCTGTCCGAAGGGGAAGCCGGCCGCGAGAACATGGAAGTCCTGTTGGTGGCGGTGAAGCGCGACAAGGTCAATGACTACGTCTCGGTCATCAGCCAGGCGGGCAAAGTGCCGGTGCTGGTCGACGTCGACGCTTTCGCCCTCCAGAACGCCTACGAGGCGAACTACGACCTCGACCCGCTCAAGGTCGTGGCTCTCGTCAACATGGGGGCGAGCGTCACCAACATCAACATCCTGGCGCGCGGGCAGACCTCTTTCTGGCGCGACATCTCGTTCGGCGGCAATCAGTTCACGGAAGCGCTGCAGCGGGAGTTCAATCTCTCGTTCGACCAGGCCGAGAGGCTGAAGCGCGGTCAGGCGGTGGACCGCTACGGCCCCACGGATGCCCGGCCGGTGCTCGATGGCGTGTCGGCGGAAATGGCTTCGGAGATCCAGAAGACGTTCGACTTCTTTGCCGCCACCTCTTCGGAGGGGCCGGTCGACGAGATCGTCCTCTCCGGTGGCTGCGCGCTGACACCGAATCTCCAGCAGGTTCTGCGCGAGCGCTTCGGCGTGCCGATCGAGGTCCTCGATCCGCTCCGGCGTGTCCACTTCCGCGAGGCCGACTTCGATCGCGATTGGTTGAAGTCGATCTCGCCGATGCTCGCCGTCGCCGTGGGTCTGGCGATCCGGAAGATGGGGGGCTAGTCGAGATGATCAAGATCAATCTTCTCGCCGAGGGCAAACGCCCCGTCGTTGCACGCAAGTCGAAATCGGCTCTCGTCGGTGGCGGCGGTGGCGGGCCCAGAGAGTTGGGCAACATGCTGCTCGTGGCCGGCATCGTTCTCGGCCTGCTCGCCGGCGCCGGCTGGGTGCTTTGGGTGCAGAACAAGCTCAGTCAGAAGACCAAGGAAGTCCAGGCTGCCCAGAAGGAAGTCGAAGAGCTCAAGCAGGTCATCAAAGAGGTCGAGGAGTACAAGGTCAAGAAGGCCGAGCTCGAGCGCAAGATCGACGTGATCAACGGACTGAAGGCGAATCAGCGCGGTCCGGTCCAGATCATGGATCAGGTCTCCCGCGCCCTGCCGGAGCTGCTCTGGCTGAGCTACCTGGACGTCACTCCGACGACGATCAACCTCCGCGGCACGGCATTCAACATGTCGGCGGTGGCGAATTTCATCGACAATCTGGACAAGGTCGACGAGTTCGCCGAGCCGATTCTCAATGACGCCACCCAGATGGCTTCGAAGGCCGCGCGCCTCGAGGCCTACGACTTCAAGATCAATCTCGGCTACTCCTTCAAGTCGGCGAAGTCGCCCACCCTGACGACCGAAACGACCGAAACGACCGGAGCGGCCGGTCCCGGCGGAGAGTCGACTCCGGCGGGCCCAGCGGCGGCGACCCCGGCTCCGGCGCCCGGCGCCCAACAGAAGCGGGCGGAGTAAGCGACGATGGCTATCCAGACCGGTCTCGAAGGCAAGCCCTGGTACTTCGGCGCGGCCGCAGGCGCCGCGCTGGCAGCAGCGCTCGTCGCAGCCTCCTGGTACCTGCTGGTGACTCCGCGCAACAAGGAGATCGCCGCCAAGGTCAAGCAACTCGACGCGCTCCAGGGTCAGATCAACGAAGGTCGCGCGGCCAAGCAGAAACTCCCGCAGTTTCGCGAAGAGGTCCGGCGTCTGGAGCTCGAGCTCGAGAAGCTGTTGCGCATTCTCCCGGCGCGCCGCAACACGCCGGAGCTGCTGCGGCGCATTCGCCAACTGACGGAGCAGGGGAGCTTCGATCTGCTGCGCTTCACTCCCGGCAATTTCACCGACCGCGACTTCTACAGCGAGTGGCCGATCGCGATCAGGTTGAATGGCAGCTATCACAACCTGGCGCTCTTCTTCGATCGCGTCAGTCGTTTCTCGCGCATCGTCAACATCGAGAATCTGAAGATCACGACGTTGCCGAAGAGTCTCAAGGGGCATTCGATCAACGCCTCGTTCACCGCCAAGACCTTCATCTACCGCGAGGCGCCGCCTCCGGAGCCGGTCACGAACGCGAAGGGCAAGAAGGGCGCGTCCAAGCCGGGGAGGAAGTGATGCGTATCCTGAGGCAGGCCACATTCGACGCGAGCGCGGGCGCCAGCCGCGGGCCCGTATCCGGCGTGAGCGCGACCGAGATGTCGCTCCGGGTGCTGACCCTGATCGCGCTCGGTCTGTGCGTCATCGTTCCATCGGCCGTGGCGCAGCAGGGAAAGGCTCCTGCGACGCCCGCGGAAGCGTCTCAGCCGGGAACTCCGGCTTCTCCCGATGCGACGACGAGTGTCGATGACATCCTCGCAGGCGAAGAGGACGTCCTCGCCGGCACGACCTATTCGTACGACCCGGGCAGTCGCCGGGATCCATTCCGCTCATTGCTCGCAGCGAAGAACAAGGCCGAGCGCAAAGGGGCGTTGCCTGAAGGGATCCCCGGTCTGCTGATCGAAGAGATCGACCTGACGGGGATCTTCAGGACCGCGCGCGGCTTCGTGGCGCAGGTTTTGGCGTCGAACAAGGAAAAGAGCTATCTCATTCGGGAAGGCGACCAGCTCTACGACGGAGACGTCGTGAGCATCACGCAGCAGGAAGTCGTCTTCAAGCAAATCGTCAGCGACCCGACGGTGATCAAGCCGTTTCGGGAAGTGATCAAGAAGCTCAGCCCGTAGTCCAACCTTTCTTTTCAGGCAGGACTGCGCGATGGAGGCGAGCGACATGGGAGACGTGGTGAAAAGCATGAATAGGGCACTCAGGAACGGGAAGGCTTGGACCTTGGTTCTTGCGGCCGCGACGATCTGGAGCGGCTCGGCCGCCGCAACTCCGGAGAGCGCGGCGGCGTCGTCCGAGCCGGTACCGCCAGCGGCGGCGCCCGCATCCCTGCCGGCCACGATTTCCCGGCTCGCCGTGATGGAGGGTGCGCCCGGGACGCGGATCGAGCTCGTGGCCGACACCGCGCTGGTGTGGACCACCTATCGCGACGCGGACGGAGCACTCGTCATCGAGTTGCCCAACGCCCGCCCGCTGCCGGCGGTGGTCGCCGAGAGGCCTGCAGTCGGCCTGGTTTCCGCGGTCGAAGTGGCCGTCGACGAAACCAGCGACCGGCCGCTCACGCGGCTGACGGTGCGTACGCGGCAGGAGGCCGAGCACACGCTGGCCGCCTCCCAGAACAGTCTTCATGTCGACCTGAACCCGGCGGGTCTGGCGAGAGTGCCAAGCGCCACCTCAGCCATCGCGGTCGCGGAGGCCCCGGAGCCTCCCGCTTCGGTCTCCGCGGGCGAGCCGGCGGTTGACACCGCCGCGCCTTCGCAGCCGGCAGTTGTCGCGGATGCCACCCAGAGGCCTGCCGGTCTCGGCACGGCCGACCGTCCGATGATCGCGCCGCCTCCGACCGGGCGCCTGGCTTCCATGCTCGCAAGCGTCGACGTGGTGGAAGACGGCGCGAGCGCCGTCGTGCACATCGCAGGCAACGGCGAGTTTGCCTACTCGACCTTCAAGCTCGACAATCCCGACCGATTCGTCATCGACCTCGATGGCGTCGTCAATCAGAGCGCACGAAGCACCGCGCCGCTCGACGGCGAGATTCTGGCGAGAATCCGCGTTTCGCAGTTCAAGAAGAGTCCTGAAGCGGTCTCGCGCGTCGTCTTCGATCTGCGCCAGACGGTCCCGCCGACCATCGAGCGCGGACCGGAAGGCCTGGTCGTCCGTTTCGGGGAGCGTCCTGCCGCAGCGGCTAGGCCGGTCGAGGCGGTAGCCACCGCCGCGCCGGCCGCGGAGCCGAGCCCGTTGCCCGTCGCGGTCTATGCCCAGGCGGAACAAGCTCCCGCGGAGGAGCCGCTCACGGTCGCGGTCACCGAACCGATCCGGCCGCAGCCCGAAGCGGAGACCGTGGCTCCGGAGAGTTACGCCGCCAGCGACGTTCAGGCCTACGCCGAAGAGTCGGTGGCGGCCGCGGCGGTACCGGAGCAGGTGGCCGCGCCCGAGCCGGTAGCTCGCATCCAGGCGACGCCGACAGAGACGGCTCCGGTCATCGCCTTCGCTTCGCGGCCAGCAGCGGCCCGCGACACCAGCCTCCTCGAGGCTGCCGACACCCAGGCGGCGGAAGCGCCGCGACCCGCTGTCGCGCCGAGCCCCGCCTTCGCCCAGCAGACCATCGGCGGTACTCACAAGGAGTACGTCGGGGAGACGATCTCGCTCAGCCTCAAGGACGGTGACATCAAGGACGTCCTGCGTTCGTTCGCGAAGATCAGCGGACTCAACGTCGTCGTCCAGCCTGGCGTCCGCGGTACCGTCACGGTCGAGCTCGAGAGCGTGCCGTGGGATCAGGCGCTCGACCAGATCCTCAAGATCAACAACCTCGGCTACGAGCTCGACGGCAACATCATGCGGATCGCGCCGCGCAACGTCCTCGAGGCCGAGGCCAAGGAACAGCAGGCGCTCGCCCAGGCGCAGGCGCTGTCGATCCCTCTGCGCACGGTGATCAAGCGGATCAGCTACTCCAGCGTCAACGACATGGCCCGCGTCCTTGCCACCGGGGGCGGACGCGGAACGGGCATCCTCTCGCAGCGTGGCTCGGTCACCGTGGACGCCAGGACCAACACGCTGATCATCAAGGAGCTGCCGAGCTACATCGACACGGTCATCGCGGTCATCGAGACCCTCGACATCCCGGAGCCGCAGGTGATGATCGAGGCGCGCATCGTCGAGACCACGAAGCGGTTCAGCCGCACTCTCGGAATCCGCTGGGGATTCGACGGAGTCGCCGACGCGGCGCACGGCAACACCACCGGCCTGCAGTTCCCGAACAACGGAACCGTCGAAGGCGGCGTGAACGTGCTCACCGGCGGCAACAACGGATTGCTCAGGCTCGCGCTCGGCAACGTTCTCAACACGTTCAATCTCGATGCGACCCTCCAGGCCGCCGAGAGTGACGGCCTGATCAACATCCTGTCCGCGCCGAAGATCGCGACGCTGAACAACGAGTCGGCGAGCATCCAGTCCGGTTTGCAGATCCCGATCCAGACGGTCGCCAACAACACCGTGACTGTGCAGTTCGTCAACGCCACCCTGCGACTGGACGTGACGCCGCACGTGACCGCCGAGGGCACCGTCCTGATGGACGTCAACGTACAGAAGCGCGAGCCGCAGCTCGCCTTCGCTGTTGCCGGCGCCACCAATGCCCCGATCTCGACCAAGGAGGCCCAGACGCGGGTCATCGTGCGGGACGGCGGGACGACGGTCATCGGTGGCATCTACAAGGTCTCCACCGACCAGGGCCAGGACCGCGTACCCGGACTCGCGAACATTCCGGTTCTCGGCCACCTGTTCAAGAACCGCCGGCGTGGCGACGACAACGAAGAACTACTGATCTTCATCACCCCGCGGGTGATCAAGCTCTAGGAACCCAGGGGAGGATACCCATATGAACCGCACGCAGAAACTCCTGACTCTCGGATCCCTGGTGCTCACGATGTGGGGCTGCCAGAGCCGCACCGACAAGACCGACGGTGGCGGCGTCCTGCTGTCGATCTCCGATTTCGACGGGCTGCCGGTCAGCGTCAGCGCCAGCGACGCCGACGAGCTGGTCCAGGTGGGCCAGATCACCCTGTCGAACATCGCCAAGGACCCGAACGGCACGACCAGCGAGCTGATGAACGTCGAGATTTCCAGCTATCAGGTCACCTTCGATCGTGCGGACACCGGCACCCGCAAGCCGCCAGCGCTGATCAACTACATTTTCGGCGTCGCCGGCGTGAACGGGACCTACCAGCTCGACAACGGGCCCATCATGCGGTCTGAGCAGTTCAATACCCAGCCCATTCTGGACCTGTTCAATCATGGCGTGGACAGCGAAACCGGCAGCCGCGTCATCATGCTCCGAGTCGGAATTCGCTTCTTCGGACGCACCCTGTCCGGCAAGGCCGTCGAGTCCAACACGGCGCAATTTACGCTCGAAGTGACGCCCTGAATCGCCAGGAGAGAGTAACTATGAGAGCCCTGACACGCTACCGCTTTCCACTTCTGGCCCTGGGCCTGGCCTTCACCCTCGGGTGCAGCACGGACAGCCCGAGCTCGCCGACCGCGCCGCCAACGAATCCGGTACCGCCCTCCGTCGGCATCAACGTGTCCGTCTCCTCCTCGACGGCATCGCTCGAGGCCGGAAGCACGAGCTTCGCCACTCTGGTCGTCCGTGCGACGCGCGCCGACAACGGTCAACCGGTCGCCAATCTCACGCCCGGAACGGTCACCACGACGCTGGGAAGCTTCGGAAGCGCCGCCGGTCCGCAGACGCTCGCGATCGAACTCGTGAACGGTCAGGCGACGGTGGTGCTGTTCCCGGGCGACACCGTCGGCACCGCGAGCATCCGCGCCGCAGTTTCGAGTGGCGTCGGTTTCGCTTCGGTCGGCGTTCGCGAACCCGTTACCGATACGTTCTTCCTCTCGTCGGTCAGCCCGAGCACGGGCAGTCCGCAGGGCGGAGACATCGTGACGATCAACGGCGGCGGCTTCAGTGATCCGATCCGCGTCACCTTCGACGGCGTCACGGCGGTTGTGCAGTCTGCCTCGGCCAGCCAGATCCGGGTCACGACACCGCCGCTCCTGGGCGGCCTCCCGGCGGGAGAGACCCGGGCGGTCACCGTCGCCGTCACCATCAACCTGAACGAAGAGGGCCAGGCGTCCGATTCGCTCGCCTCGGGCTTCGTCTACGTCAACGGCGGAACCGGCATCCTTCAGCCGCAGATCTTCTCGGTCACGCCGTCCTCCGGTCCGAACGAAGGCGGAACGCAGGTGACGATCAACGGCGACGGCTTCGAGGCGCCGGTGGCAGTCGAGTTCGGCGACGGCAGCGCCAGCCGGCCGTGGGTGGCAGCACAGGTCCTGTCGACCAGTCGTACTCGCCTGGTGGTCCTGAGTCCCGCCGCGACGGGCTTCGGGCAGGGCAACCTGAACCAGTTGGTCGGAATTCGAGTGACCAACCAAGGCAGCGGACGATTCGGCATCGCCAGCTCTTCGTTCCGCTATGGCACCTCGGTCCGGATCACCTCGATCGCCCCCGGCGAAGGGCCCGCAACCGGCGGGACGCTGGTGACGGTCTTTGGGCAGGGCTTCGACGAGCCTGTCGCGGTGACCATGGGGCAGCACGCGCAGCAGGTGATCTCGGTTTCCGGAAGCGAAGTGGTGGTCCGCACCGTGCCGATCGTGATCACCAACTGCACAGATGTCTCCGGAGCGACGCAGCTCGTCAACATCGAGAGCGGAGATTCGGCCACGGGGCCGAGCTTCACCTACCGAGTGGCGCGGCCGTTGCTGTTCAGCGTCTCGCCTTTCAGTGGGCCGCAATCGGGCAACACGGCCGTCACGCTCACCGGCTCGAACTTCGCAGCGAACATGATCGTCGACTTCGTCGTCGGAGGGACGGCCTTCACGGGGAACATCGTCTCTTCGAACTCTTCGTCGATTTCGGCGCGGTCGCCGGCGATTCCGAACTCGGCCCTCGAGACCGAGACCTGCGATGACAACGGCAATCCGGTACCGCCGGACCCGACTCCGGATCCGGACGGCGAGCGCTATCTGCCGGTCACCGCCAACGTGAGAATCACCGATCCGGCAACGGGTTGCACGGCGACACTCAACGGCGTGTTCACCTTCAACCCCACGGATAGCTCCTGCCGCGGCGACTGACGGTCAGCCACTCTTCACTATCGAACGGGGGCCCGGTGGAGACACCGGGCCTTCTTCCTTTTCAGCCCTCGCGCAGCCGCGGTGCTGGACGCTTCGGCACCGCGGTTCGTATACTTCCATCGAGATGCGAAACCTGCGGTCGATGAGCCGACGCTCCCTGTTCCTCCTTGCCGCCCTGGCGGTCCCGCTGGGCTGCAGCGAAGGTACGCCGGTAGCCCCTACCGGGACGATCCTCCGCGTCTCCGCCTATCCGACCCGGATCAGCACCCGCGGTCTCTCCACGGTGACCATCAGCGCCTACCGCTCGACGGGAAACCCGGTGAATCCGGGCACGGAAGTCCGCCTGAGCTCGACCCTCGGCGTCGTCGACCCGGTCGCCTATACCTCGGACAGCGGGCAGGCGACGGCACAGTTGCGCGGCGACGGCCGCGCCGGAACCGCTACGATCACGGCCTTCTCGGGCGGGATCGAACCCGTGACCATCGACATCGCGGTGGGCCAGCTCGCCGCCTCGATGAGCTTCCAGGTCACCCCCTCGAGCATTGCCGAAACCGGCGGATCGCTGGATCTCCTCGCTCTGGTGAGAGACGACGTCTCGCAGCCGCTCTCGGGCGCGCAGGTGAATTTCCGCTCTGAAGTCGGAGAGCTCGATTCGGGAGGTCGATTCATCACCACGGACGCAGACGGCGAAGCGACGGACAGGCTGCGCGTCTCGGCCGCCGACCTGCAGCTCGTCGGCGACGACAACTTCCAGGTTACCGCTGAAGTCGGCGGAGCTGGCGGCAGCATCATCGCTCGCACCTTCCAGGTGGGAATTCAGCGTCCGCCGCAGGCCGCGTTCACCTTCCAGCGCGCCGGTCTGGTGGTGACTTTCAACGACACCTCGACGGGCAGCCCGACCAGCTGGCTGTGGGATTTCGGCGACAACACGCCGACCTCCAGTCAACAGAATCCGGTGCATACCTACTCCGCGGCGGGCACCTATGTCGTCACTCTGACGGCGCGCAACAGCATCGGAAACAGCTCCGCCAGTAACCTGGTGCAGATCACCAACTAGGCTGCTCTCGGCGCCTCGGAGGGTGCGCTATACTCTCCGGAGTCATGCACTTGCGCCGCTTCGAAGGGCCCGGCGAGGCGCTCTCCACGTGGGGAGAAAGCCTTGCCTGAGCCGTTCTCGACCGACCATCTCCACCAGCTGAGGCAGCGCTGGGAGCGCGATCCCAAGTCTCGGGCGTTCCTCCAGCTCGCCGAAGAGTATCGCCGAGCCGGGCGGCTCGGCGATGCCGTTCACGTCCTGCGCGCCGGCCTGGAAGAGCACCCGACCTACCTCGCGGCCCAGGTTGCCCTCGGCCGCTGCCTGATGGAGTCGGGTGACCCGGAGGCCGCGGTCGAGCTTCTCGAACGCGCCGTCGCCCGGGATCCTACGCAGCTCGTGGCCAACAAGCTCCTCGTCGAGACCTACCTGGCGCGAGGACAGGCCGGGAAGGCGCGCGAGCGCCTCGACCTCTACAAACTGTTCAACGATCGCGACGCCGAGATCGAGCCGCTCGAGAATCGCATCCGGGCACTCGAGGGTCAGCTGCCGGCTTCTGTGCCGGCGAAGAGCCGGCCTGGAGCGCCGCCCATCGCGGCGGGGGAGCTTTTCGACCTGCCCGCTCCGGCGAGCCTGCCCGGTGTGGACCTGGCCCCACTCACCCCTCCACGACGACCGCACGCCGCAGTCCGGCCCGCGGAACCGTTCGGCCCGATTCACGCATCTGATGCCGTCCAGCGCATCGAGTCTGCCCTCGCGCGTCAGGGCATCTTCACGCTCGCCCCTCCCGCTGCCGTGGTCAGCGCAGCTCCGGCTGCATCCGCGGAGCCGATCCTGAGCGCCGCCGAGCTCGCGACGGAGACGGCTCGCGGTTCGCGCACGGCGGAGCCTGTCGCCAGTAGAATCCCGGCGCCTGAGGATGGCTCCCTGGATTGGCAGGAAGACGCCTCGAGCCGCGCCGCCGCGTCCCGGGTTGGGAATCCGCCGCTGGCCGGTGGCAACGAAGAGTCCGAGACGGACACGGGCTACGTTGCCGCATTCGCGGAACCGGAACCCGTCGCTCCGGTGCTTCCGATCTCGGTCGCGCCGAAGGCCGCGAGCACGACCCTGGGCGAGCTCTACCTGGCCCAGGGTCACCTGACGGAGGCCGAAGAGAGCTTCCAGGCCGTGCTGCAGGCGAGGCCAGGGGATCCCGCGGCTCTGGCCGGTCTCGAGTCGGTACGTCAGCAGCGCGGCGAGGAAGCCGCCGCATTCGCCGACGAGACGACCCCACCTGCCGACGCCCCCAGTCTGATCATCGGAGGTCTGACAGCGCGCAAGGCCGAGCTGCTCAGGGACTATCTGGCGCGCATTCGAAGAGGCTCCCAGCGCCATGTTTCTTGAACACCTCTCGACGATCAGCGGCCGGATCGAAGGGGCCATCGCACTCTCCCTCGTCGACCGCGACGGCATGCCGGTCGAGTCGGTCAGCGCCAGCCCGGAGCTCGATCTGGAAGCGATCGCCGCCGAGCTGATCTCGCAGGTGCGGGCGATTTCGCAACAGCAGCAGGAGCTCTCGGTGGGCGAGGTGCAGCAGTTCACCGTCGTCGCCGAGCGGATGACCTTTCTCGTGAGCGCCGTCGCGCGGGGCTACTACCTGCTGCTCGCGCTCGCACCCGCAGGCAGCGTCGGACGCGCCCGCTTCGAGCTCAGGCGCGCATCGTTGGTGCTCGAAGAGGAGCTTTCCTGAGTACATCATGTTGACCTACGACCAGATCAAAGAACTGATTCAGATCGTCTCGGAGCGCCGTCTGCACGAGCTCGAGATCGAGCGCAGCGGTTTTCGCCTGAAGATCACCGGCGCCGTGCCCGCAGCCACTCCGCCGGAGGCGCGGCTCGCAGTCGCCGCGCCGGCGATCGCGCCGCCACCCGCCTACCCGGACGTGGTCGCAGCCGCCGGCGAAGCGCAGGTCGCGGTGGCAGCAGCCGCCGCCGCGTCGGCGGCCCTGCACCTCATTGCTTCGCCGATCGTCGGCACCTTCTACTCCTCGCCCAGCCCCACCGCGGATCCCTTCGTGCGCGTAGGAGACCGGGTCAAGAAGGGCCAGGTCCTCTGCATCATCGAGGCGATGAAGTTGATGAACGAGATCGAGTGCGACGTCGATGGCGTGGTCGCGGAGATCCATCCGCGCAACGCACAGCCGGTCGAGTTCGGCGAGCCGCTCTTCGGAATCCGTTCCGAGTAGCCCCTTCCGATGTTCAAGAAGATCCTCATCGCCAATCGCGGCGAGATCGCTCTGCGAGTCATTCAGGCCTGCCGCGAGCTCGGAATTCCGACGGTCGCGGTCTACTCGACGGCGGATCGCGAAAGCCTGCATGTCACCTACGCCGATGAAGAGGTCTGTATCGGGCCTCCGGCGTCGTCGCAGAGCTACCTGAACATCTCGAGCATCGTCTCTGCGGCCGAGATCACCGGAGCCGACGCGATTCACCCTGGCTACGGATTTCTCTCGGAGAACGCCCACTTCGCCGAGGTCCTGCGCGATTGCAAGATCGGTTGGATCGGACCGCCACCGGAAGTGATCCGGCAGATGGGCGACAAGGCAAACGCCCGCCAGACCGCGGTTGCCGCCGGCGTGCCAGTGCTGCCGGGGAGTCAGGAGCCGCTCGAGTCCGCCGACGAGGCGCGCCAGCTCGCCGAACGTATCGGATTTCCGATCATCCTCAAGGCCGCCGCCGGAGGCGGAGGACGCGGGATGAGGATCGTGCGTTCGCCGGAAGAGATCGAGGGGCAGTTCGCGACGGCGTCCAACGAAGCGCTGACCGCGTTCGGCGACGGCTCGATCTACCTGGAGAAGTACCTCGAGGAGCCGCGCCATATCGAGTTTCAGGTATTCGGTGATTCGTATGGCAACGTGATCCATCTGGGCGAGCGCGAGTGCTCGATTCAGCGCCGCCATCAAAAGCTCATCGAAGAGGCTCCGTCGCCCGCTCTCACTCCGGAGTTGCGCGCCCGCATGGGCGAGGCTTCGGTCAAGCTGGCGCGCGCGGTCGCCTACCAGGGAGCCGGCACGATCGAATATCTGCTGGATCTCGACGGCAGCTTCTACTTCATGGAGATGAACACCCGCATCCAGGTCGAGCACCCGGTGACCGAGATGGTCAGCGGCGTCGATCTGGTGAAGCTCCAGATCCGCATCGCAGCAGGGGAGAAGCTGACCGTTCCGAACGGCCTGCAGCCGCGCGGACACGCTATCGAATGCCGGGTGAATGCCGAGGACCCGGTGACGTTCGTTCCGTCGCCCGGGAGGCTGACCACGTTCCACCTTCCCGGCGGACCCGGAGTGCGGGTCGACACGCACGGCTACGAGGACTACTTCATTCCGCCCAACTACGACTCGCTGGTGGCCAAGCTGATCGTGCATGCCGGCACGCGCGAAGAGGCCGTCGCGAGGATGAAGCGCGCCCTCGACTTCTTCGTCGTCGAAGGCATCAAGACCTCCATTCCTCTGCATCGCGAGATCCTCGAGGACGAGGAGTTCCGCGCCGGGCGGCTCTCCACGCGTTTCATGGAGCGCTTCGCGGAACGGCGGAGGCTCAAGGCGGCGGCGGTCCCGTGACATCGGTCGCCGCACTTCGGCCGGGCAGAATCTATGCGATTGCCGATGCCGAAGCGCTGGCGCCGCGCGGACTTGCCGAGAGTGCCTTGACCATGGCTCAGTCCGGCATCGCGACCATCCAGCTGCGTGCGAAACGGATGTCGGGCAGGTCGTTCCTGGGCGAGGTCGAAGCCTGTCTGCGCGGGCTCGACTCCTGGGAGGGGACCTTGTGGATCGACGACCGGGTCGACATCGCAATGCTGTTGCCGGTCGCCGGTGTCCATCTCGGGCGCACGGATCTGCCGCCCGAGGTGGCGCGGCGGCTGCTCCCGGAGACCGTTCTCATCGGCGCGTCGACCCATGACGAAGAGCAACTGATCGAGGCCGACCTGCAGCCGGCCGTTGACTGGCTCGCGCTCGGGCCGGTGTTCCCGACATACAGCAAGCACGACGCCGATCCGGTTGTGGGGCTGGAAAGGCTCCGCGAGCTACGCCTGCGCACCGCCAAGCCGCTGATCGCCATTGGCGGCGTGCAGGTCAGGAACGTGGCGGAATTGCTCGCCGCAGGCGCGGACAGCGTGGCGGTGATCTCCGCTGTGTGCGCCGGCGACATCGCCCGAAACTGCCGCGAGCTCCTCGCTGCGGCGGCATGAGGATCTTTCTGACCGGCTTCATGGGCGCAGGTAAGACCTCCGTAGGCCGGCGTCTCGCGGACCGCCTCGGCTGGCCGTTCGTCGATCTCGACCAGGAGATCGAAGGGCTGGCCGGCGAGTCGGTACGCGAGATCTTCGAGCGCGCGGGCGAAGGCAGGTTCAGGGAGATCGAAGGCCATGTCCTCGCCGAGTCGATGCGCCAGGATCCGGTTGTGGTGGCGACTGGCGGGGGTACCTTGACCTTTCCGCGCAACCTTCAGACGGCCCGTGCCGCGGGGCTCGTCGTCTGGCTCAATCCGGAATTCGCCACCCTGACGCGTCGCGTCGGCGGGCGAGGCAAGCAGGATCGACCGCTTTTCCGGGACGAGGCGACCGTGCTGGCCCTCTATCGCGAGCGCCTGCCTGCCTATGCCCTGGCGGATATCAAGGTCGATGTCGCCGCAGGCGAGAGCGTCGAGGAGGTTGCCTCGCGCATCGCACTTCTGGTCGCGGGGCGCGCGTGCAATACCTGATCCTCTCCGATATGCACGGCAATGCCGAAGCCCTCCAGGCGGTCCTCCGCCGGGTTCGGCGGAAGCGCTTCGACGCAGTGCTCGTGCTCGGCGATCTGGTCGGTTACGGCGCGGGACCGAATCAGGTCGTCGAAGCGATGCGCGATCTCGCCGGGACCGTTTTTCGTATCCGCGGCAATCATGACAAGGTCGTCGCCGGCATCGAGGACGGCGCCAACTTCAATCACGCGGCGCTCGCTGCCGCGCGCTGGACGGCCGATCATCTGACCGCGGCCAACCTGCGCTTCGTGCGCGAGTTGCCGCGCGGACCGCTGGTCCTCCCCGAAGGATTCTCGATCTGTCACGGCTCGCCGCTCGACGAGGACACCTATGTCTTCTCGATGTACGAAGCGTGGGAGATCTTCGAGAACTACCCCTCGGATCTCGTCTTCTTCGGACACACCCATGTGCCGTCGCTCTTCGTTCATCACGGGCGCGACATCCGGGTGGCGCTCCTGCGCGGCGAGACCGGCACCATCGCGATCGAGCCTGGCAACCGGTATCTGATCAACCCCGGCTCGATCGGCCAGCCCCGGGACCGCGATCCGCGCGCGGCCTACATGACTTACGACTCCGACAAGCGCATCGTCCGCTGGCACCGGGTCGCCTATCCGGTCGACCGTGCGCAGCAGCGTATCCTCAAGGCCGGGTTGCCCAAGCTCCTCGCCGACCGATTGTCCATCGGGACCTGAAAGGCCTGCCCTTCTGCTGGGCTCTTCCCGGGGAATCGCCGCCTTGCCACAGAGGGCGGGCGCTGCGTAGCATGATCCGTCCATGATGGACCCTCGCCCGCTCCGCCCGACGCTCCTCTGGCTCCTGCTTCCGGCGCTAGCCTGTTCGCAGGCGCCGGTGGCGAAGCCCCTTCCGACCCGTGAAGAGGCGCGCTCGGCGCGCGCTACGGACCTGCGTGATACCCAGGCGCTCCTGCTGCTGATGGCCGATCAGAAGCGTTTCGAAGAGGGCGTCTTCATCGGCTTGCTGGACAGCTCGGCGAGCGTCCGGCGTGACCTCGCTGTGACTTTGGGACGGATCGGCGACGAGCGCGGCCGCGGGATTCTGCAGGGCCTGCTGGTCGACATCGACCCTGCGGTGCGACAGAGCGCTGCCTTCGCCCTCGGCGAGCTCGGGGCGCCCGAG
Organism: Acidobacteriota bacterium; assembly: GCA_052035735.1. Classification (GTDB taxonomy): domain Bacteria; phylum Acidobacteriota; class Thermoanaerobaculia; order Multivoradales; family JAGPDF01; genus JAGPDF01. The sequence goes on along the minus strand of JBPOHI010000028.1, from coordinate 54,515 downwards.
GCGATACCCGCGCTGGCGCGTGCCGCCGTCGACGACGACTCGACGACCGGCGTGCTGGCCGTCGAAGCGCTGGGAAAGCTCCAGGCGCCGCTCGCCGACGTCCGCAGGACGCTCGGCGCTCTCGAGCCGCGGGAAGCGGCGCTCCGTCTGGCACCGGCGCTGTTCCGCTTCAAGGAGGACGGTGTCGTCGCGGCCGCCGGTGAGCTACTGGAGAATCCGGACCCGGAGATTCGCAGCGCGGCCGCCTACGCCCTCGGTCGCGAAGCGCGAGCCGCAGCCCTGCCTCTGCTGCGCCGTCTGCTCGCCGATCCCGAGATGCGGATCCGCGCTTCGGCGGCGCGCGGGCTGGGAGAGGTCGGCGACCTCTCGGACCTCGCTGCCATGGAACCGCTTCTCGCCGCGCCCCAGCCGTCGCCGCGGATGCAAGCGCTCCGCTCTGGTGCGCGCATCCTCGCCCGCACCCAGGCGGTACCTCCACTGGGGTGGGGGAGCCAGCTCGCCGCGCAGCTCGACGATCCCTTGCCGGGAGTGCGAGCCGTCGCCATCGAGTCGGCGTCGGCGTGGCTGGCGCAGCCGGCGGTGCGCCAGGCCGTCCTCGCGCGCCTCGAGGCCGGCGAACCCAGGGAGCGGGAGCTGGCGCTGCGCGAGCTCGTCGAGGCGGACGATGCGGCGGCGGAGGACGCCGTCCGGACCGCGGCGGTAGCGGCGCTGCGCACGCTCCGGGCGGTTGCGGCGGAGAGCGCGGCAATACTCGGGCTCGACGACCTGGTGGAGAGGCTATCGGCGGATCCGGAGCCGATGGTCCGGTTGGCAGCGATCGAAGGACGCCTGGCGAACGACCCTGGCGAAGCGGAAGATGCCCATGCCAGAGTCGCCGCCCTCGCGCACCGGTTTCTGACCGACGGCGATCCGGCGGTGCGCGCGACGATGCTCGAGGCGCTCGTGGCGGCGCCCGTGTTGCCGGCCTCCGACCTTGGACAGGCGCTGGCCGAGGCCGACCAGGACTCGCTGGCGGACGCGAAGCTGGCAGGTGTCCGGGCGCTCGCCGCGCGGGCTCTGGTGGCGCCGGGGGAGGCCGAGAGCGCAGTGGACCTGCTGGAGCGACTCGCCGAGAACAGGGACTTCCTGGTGCGGCGCGAAGCGGCGGCAGCCCTCGTGCGTCTGGGCGAGCCACGGCCGGAGATCGGGCCGGTCGCTACGAATCGCAGCGGGCCGGTCTACTCCCAGATCCTGCTGCAGACCGACCGGCCGCGGCGGGTCGAAGTGACGACCGAGTGCGGCGCCTTCCGCATCGTCCTCGCCTGTCCGCAAGCGCCGCTCACCTGTCTGTCGTTCCTGCAGCTCGCCGGCCAGGGCTACTTCGACGGCCAGTCCTTTCACCGGGTGGTGCCCGATTTCGTGGTGCAAGCCGGCGATCCGCGGGGGGATGGCTGGGGAGGCCCAGGTTTCGCCCTCCGTGACGAGATCAACCGATTGCGCTTCGTCCGCGGCGCCGTCGGCATGGCCCTCTCCGGACCCGACACCGGCGGAAGCCAGTTCTTCATCGCCCTTGCGCCGCAGCCGCACCTCGACGGCGGCTACACGGTCTTCGGCCAGGTCGAGGGGGACGACTCCGTTCTCGACCGGATCCGCCAGGGAGACCATCTGCTCACCATCAGGGAAGTCGAGACCGGTGAGTAAGTTGCGCGCGCAGCCCGAGTCCAGCTCGTGGACACCGATGCAACTTTTCGAAGCGCGGGCACGTAGGTAGTCGTGTCGGTTGAACCGCTCGATCCCACCGACGAAGCGCTCGTTCGATCGGTCCTCTCCGGGGACCGCGACCGGTTCGAGCTGCTGGTGGAGCGATATCAGACGCGGCTGGTGAATTATCTGTACCGCATGGTGCGCAATCTCGAAGAGGCGCACGATCTGACGCAGGAGGTCTTCATTCGCGTGTATCAGGCCCTGGATCGCTACGACAGCCAGTACCGATTCTCGACCTGGCTCTTCCGGGTGGCCCAGAACGCCGCAATCGACGTCATTCGCAAGCGGCGGATTCAGCTGGTACCGCTGACGCGCCGGGCAGACGAAGGCGGTGAGGCCACGGTGGACCTCGAACTGCCCGACGGACAGCCTTCGGCCCTCGACGCACTCCAGGGCCGCGAGCTCGACGCCTCGATCCGGGCCGCGATCGACATGCTGCCTTGGGAGTACCGAGAGCTCATTCTGTTGCGTCACTATGGCGAGCTCGCCTATGAAGAGATTGCCGAGGTCAAAGCGATGCCCCTCGGCACGGTGAAGAACAAGTTGTTTCGCGCGCGTCAGATGCTGAAGCAGCACCTGCTGGGTGCTCGCGAGGCCGGCAACTGATGAGGAAGGAAGAGCCGATGAGCCACGACCAGCTGTTGGAAGACCTCGACCTCGACCTCGACTCGGCTTTGGATCCCGAGGGCGCCGGGGAGCCTCTTGCGCCGGCCCGCAAAGCGGCGCTCGCCGAGCATCTGGCCGGCTGTTCCGTCTGCCAGAGGGAGCGCCGCGAGCTCGAGGAGGTCCGGCACCTGCTGGCTGCGGCCGTCGTCCAGCCGCGCGAGGGCTTTTCGGGCGAGGTGATGCGGGCTCTCGCTCCGGCTCCATGGGAGGCGCGGGCGCTCGTGGTCTGGCGCTGGCCGTTCGCCCTTCTGCTCGCTCTCGGAGGCGCTGCAGCCGTTCTCCTGGGCGGTGCGGCAGCGTCGCTCGAACCGTCGGCCGGTTCGTTCGACGCGTTCCTCGCCCTGGCGCGTCTGCTCGAGAGCGCGGCACTCGCAGGGGCGGGACTTCTTGGCGCCTCCTGGCGTGGGCTGGGCTCCGGTCTCGCCGAGTGGTTGGGCGCTTCGAAGACGCACCTGGCGTTCGCCGGCGGTCTGGTGCTGGCACTGAATCTCCTGCTTCTCCGCCTGCTACGTTCTTCTTCGCGAAGCTCTGCAGCCGAAAAATCCCGATAGACTCTCCGGCATGATGCCGCGGGTCGTCGGGTGCCTGCTGGGCGCCGCTCTTCTGCTGACGTTGCCGGGCCGGGCGTTGGCTGCGGAAGCCGAGGACGTGCCGGCACTGTCCGGCCTGCGCCTCGAAGCCGGAAGCATCGCGCGGCAGCCGATCGTCGCAGTCGGGCGCGGAGTGGAGGTCGACGGGGAGGCGCGCGCCGGGGTCACGGCGCTGAACGGCACTGTGCGGGTCTCGGGCCTGGTGCACGGGGACGTGACGGTGCTCGGCGGCGACCTGATTCTCGCTTCCACTGCGGTCATCGAAGGGGACGCGCTGGTGCTCGGTGGCCGCCTCGTCGCCGCCGGAGGGTCTCGCCTGTCCGGTCGCGCTGTCGCCTATCCCACCGTTTCGCGCGCCTGGCTCACTCTGCTCGAAGGGCCGAGCCTCGGAATGGGGGCCACCTCGCCGCTCGTCCTGGGTGCGAAGCTGGGCCTGATCGCCGCCTGGCTGGCCCTTACGCTGCTGCTTTTCGCCTCCGCTGGGCGTCCGCTGGTACGCACGTCGGAGGAGGTTCAGCAGGAGCCGCTGCGCTGCTTCGCCGCCGGCCTGGTGGGCCTGGCGACGATCGTGCTTTCGGCCCTGTTCCTGTCGGCATTTCTGCCGACTCTGCTCGCGGTGCCCCTGCTCGTCCTGGTGGCGCTGCTCGCGCTCGCACTCAAGCTCTGGGGAATGGTCGCGATCTTTCACAGCTTCGGCAGGTTCTGCGCCTCGCGTCTGGCGCGGCGCCGGGTCGTACAACTGCACGCGGCCGTGTTCGGGCTGAGCCTCCTCGGTCTGATCAAGCTCGTTCCCATGGCCGGAGTCTGGGTCTGGACCGCCGCGACACTCATCGGCGTGGGCGCTACGCTGCGCTCGAAGTTCGGCCGGTTCGAGCCCTGGTTCGCCGGCGACGCCGCCGCGTTGGCCTGATTTTCCGACCGGGCCCGGGGAGAGCGCTCTCGCCGGGGCGAGGGCCTTGCTAGGCTCTCGCCGGGACTCTGGCGGAGCCAGGCTTTCCGGGAGGGGCGCCAGCCTTGCTAGGCTTCCCCCGTAACGACGATCCGCAGCAGGAGGTAGGGAGCATGGAGATTCGGAAAGTGGGCGTCGTGGGCGCCGGAACGATGGGTAGCGGTATCGCCCAGGTAGCGGCGCAGTCCGGTTTCGACGTCGTCCTCGTCGACATCTCGAGCGCGGCGCTCGCCAAAGGACTCGCGACGATCGACAAGAGCCTCGAGCGTCTGGTGGCGAAGGGCAAGCTCGCGGCGGAAGATCGCCTGGCGGCGCAGGCGCGGCTCGCTTCTGCAGGCGAGCTCGCGGCTCTTGCCGGCTGCGACCTCGTCGTCGAGGCGGTGGTGGAGAAGTTCGAAGTCAAACGTCAGGTTCTGCAGGCGCTCGATGGAGTGCTCGCGCCGGAAGCCGTTCTGGCCACCAACACCAGCTCAATTTCGATCACCCGGCTGGCGGCGGCGACCGCGCGTCCCGAGAGAGTGATCGGCATGCACTTCATGAATCCGGTGCCGCTCATGCAGCTGGTCGAGATCATCCGCGGCCTGCAGACCTCGCAGGCGACCTGCGACGCGGTCTTCGCGATGACCCGCAAGCTCCAGCGCACGCCGGTGGAGGTGAACGACGCTCCGGGCTTCGTCTCGAACCGCGTGCTCATGCCGATGATCAACGAGGCGATCTTCTGCCTGCACGAGCACGTCGGAGAACCCGCGGCGATCGACGAGGTGATGAAGCTCGGCATGAACCATCCGATGGGGCCGCTGGCGCTCGCCGATCTCATCGGACTCGACGTCTGCCTCGACATCCTGCGCGTTCTCGAGGAGGGCTTCGGCGATCCGAAGTACCGCCCCTGCCCGCTGTTGGTCAAGATGGTCGACGCGGGCTATCTCGGGCGCAAGAGCGGTCGCGGATTCTATGCCTACGGCTGAGGGCCTCCCCAGCGTCTTTTGCCAGGTCTGCGGGGCGGAGAATCTGAGCGACCGCGAGTTCTGCGCGCGCTGTCACCAGAAGCTCATGGTGATCTCGGGCGCGATCGGCGGCGAGGCGGAGCAGTTCGAGTCCGAGCGCGGCGCCGACTTCTCGCTCGACGAGCACCTGCTGGAGCGGATCTCGATTCTCGAGGAGGCCGTCAAGCGCACCGCGGAAACCGCGCAGAAGCTGGTCGCGGCGGTGCAGAAGCAGGAGAAGAATCTCCTCGTCTCGCAGACCGGTTTCGCCACTTTGCGCGAGCTCCTCGAACGCCGCCGGCTGGTCGGGCGCGAGGAGTGGAGCGACCTCTGGGAGTCGAAAATGGACTACCAGCTGCGCGCGCTCGAGAAGCGCGAGCGCTTCATGTCGATCCGCGACCGCGTCGCTGCGCTCTATCAGGGCAATCGCCCCAAGCTCTTCGCCCAGCATCTCGACGACGCCGAGTACGCTCTTTTCGCCTTCGACGTCGAGCGCGCCAAGCGCGCGCTCGAGCAGGCCTGGAAGCTGGATCGCACGAACTACGAGCTGGCGCTCTTCCTCGGCGAGACCTACTTCAACGAAGGCGATACCGAGGCTGCGCTCGGCTACTTCCAGAAGGTTCTCGAGGTCAAGGCGGACCACTTCGAAGGTCTCGTCTTCTCCGGTGTGATCTTCCACGAGCAGGGCAATTTCCATCGTGCCGAAGCGCTTCTGCGGAAGGCGGTGGCGGAGTATCCGGACGCCTTCCTGCCGCACTTCAGCCTCGGCGCCGTCTACGCCGCGCACGGCGACCTGTCGCGTGCCGTGGCCTATCTCGAGCAGGCGAATCTGCTCGACCGAGTGCCGCAGGCGCTCTACCTCCTGGGCAACTGCCGCTACGAGATGGGCCAGGCGGCGCACGCCATCCGCAGCCTGCGCGAAGCCGTCCGGCTCGACCCGGCCTTCGAGGAGGCGCATTACCTGCTGGGTCTCGCCTATCTCGACCGGCACTGGAACAAGAAGGCTCTGGCGTCGTTCCGCGAGGCCCAGCGCCTCAATCCGCGCCGGCTGCGCTACCAGGACCTGGTGCAGTTTCTCTCCGGGCGCACCGGCGCGCCGTTGCCCGAGGTGGGTACCGAAGCGGCGCGCTACATGGCGAAGGCCGAGGAGCATCGCGCGCGCGGCGAGCGTGACCGGGCGCTCTCCGCGTATCAGAAAGCGCTCGACGCCGAGCCGGAGAACCCGACGCTGCTCATGTCGTTTGCCATGCTCTGCCTCTCGCTCGATCGCTGGGAGGAGCTGGAGACGGCGGCCCGGCGGGTGCTCGAGCTCAACCCGGGCGAGATGTTGCGCGCGACCGCCTCGGCCGCCCTGATCGCAGCGTTGCGCAGCGGCGGCAAGTTCCGCGAGGGCAATCGGATCGGCAAGCTGCTGCTGCAGGACGGTGCCAGCAACTTCACCCGCACCATCGCCTACTTCGAGATGGCCTACAACTTGGCGGAGATGGAGGAAGACCTCGACCAAGCGCTCGAGTACGCTCAACAGGCCCTCGATCTGGCCCCCGACGAGCTCAAGCAGTTCCCGCTCGCGGCGAAGGGCTGGGTGCACTACAAGCGCAAGGAGTACGAGCAGGCGGTGGAGTGTCTCGCGCGGTCGAACGAGCTCGGATCCTCGCCGACCACGCTGACCCACCTCGGCATGGCCCTTCTCGCCTCGGGTAACGAGGAGAAGGCGCGCGGCGCCTTCGGCCGCGCGCGAAGCCTCGAGCCCCGCGTCGGAGCGCTCGAGGAGAAGATGATGGAATGCATGCGCGACTCTTCGCGCCTGCTCGAACGCGTGCAACAACGCCAGAAGCGATAGCCCACGAGATGCTCCAATTCCGTTCTGAAACTCCGGTGACCCAGTGACGCCCACGATCGAAAGCTCCCGCTCCTCTGCCCCGATGACGCCGACCCGGTGGTCGCAGACCTACCTGTTCACCACGCGCGAGGTGCCGAACGACGCCGAGGTGATCTCCCACCAGCTGATGGTCCGGGCAGGGATGATCCGCAAGCTCGCGGCCGGGATCTACACCTACCTGCCGTTCGGTTGGCGGAGCCTGCAGAAGCTCTCGGCGATCGTTCGCCGCGAAATGGCCACCGCCGGCGCCGTCGAGCTCTCGATGCCGTCGGTGCAGCCAGCCGAGCTGTGGACCGAGTCGGGACGCTGGCAGAAGTACGGCAAGGAGCTGCTGCGCATCCGCGACCGCCACGACCGTGACTTCTGCTTCGGACCTACCCACGAGGAGGTCATCACCGACCTGGTGCGGCGCGACGTCAAGAGCTACCGCCAGCTGCCGTTCAATCTGTTCCAGATCCAGACCAAGTTCCGCGACGAGATCCGGCCGCGGTTCGGTCTCATGCGCGGGCGCGAGTTCCTGATGAAGGACGCTTACTCCTTTCATGCCACCGCGGAGAGCCTCGACGAGGCCTACGAGGCGATGCGCGCTGCCTACCGGAGGATCTTCGAGGCGTGCAAGCTCGACTACACCGTGGTCGATGCCGACACCGGAACGATCGGCGGCTCCTCGTCGCACGAGTTCATGGTCACCGCCGCGACCGGCGAGAGCGCCGTGGCGCACTGCGAAGCCTGCGGCTACGGCGCCAACACCGAGAAGGCCTCCCGCGGTCCGTGGGAGGGGATCTCGGCGGCGGCCGCCGCCGAGCTGACTCGCCGCGACACTCCGGGTATGAAGTCGGTGGAAGAGGTCGCGCGCTTCCTCGGCGTTCCCGAGACGCAGTTCGTCAAGACCCTGGTCTACGAAACCGACAAGAGCTTCGTGGCGGTGGCCATCCGCGGCGACCGGGAGGTCAACGAGGTGAAGCTCCTGAACGCGCTCAACGTCGAGCACCTGCAGCTCGCCAGCGAGGAGAAGGTGCAGTCGGCCGCCGGCGCCCCGGTGGGCTCTCTCGGGCCGGTCGGCCTTCCGGCGGGCCTGCGACTGCTCGCGGACCTGTCCGTGGTCGGCCTGCGCAACTTCGCCTGCGGCGCGAATACTCCCGACGTCCATCTGCTGAATGCCAACTGGGGCCGTGACGCCCAGCCCGGCGAAGAGGTCGATCTGGTCACGGTCGTCGAGGGGGATCCGTGCCCGCAGTGCGGCAAGGCACTGGCGATCTCGCGCGGCATCGAAGTCGGGCACATCTTCAAGCTGGGCGACAAGTACTCGGTGGCGATGAAATGCGAGTTCACCGACGAGGCGGGTGGGCAGAAGCCGATGATCATGGGCTGCTACGGCCTCGGCATCGGACGTACGGTCGCCGCCGCCATCGAGCAGAACCACGACGCCGACGGCATCATCTGGCCGATGCCGCTGGCGCCGTTCGAGGTGCTGGTGATCGCGCTCAATCCGAACGAGCCCGAGTCGGCACGGGCGGCGGAGGAGATGGCGAACGAGCTCGCCGCACGGGGACTGGATGTGCTCTACGACGATCGCGACGAACGCCCGGGAGTGAAGTTCAAGGATGCCGAGCTCATCGGCATCCCGTTGCGCGTCGTTGTCGGCGGCAAGTCGCTCGCCGCCGGCCAGATCGAGTTCGCTTTGCGCCGGGACCGGCAGAAGCTCCTCGTGCCGGTAGCCGATGCGGTGGCCAAGGCGCTCGAGCTGGTGGCCGCAGAACGCGGCTGACGGCGCCGCCAGCGGCCTCCTAAGGGCCTCAAATGAGGGCTCCTGCTAGTCCCGCTGCCCGGACAGGCGGGCGGTAGTGGAATCGTCGGATTCCCGGCGCGGAGTGGCGGGGGGCCCCACCCTTCGCGAGTTCGCCGGCCGCCGGCAGGGACCTCGCGAGGATCCCGGTGCTCGGTCGGGACCCCGGAAATCGGATTTCTTTTCGTAGGGACGGGGGCCCCCGCCACTGCGCGCCGGGATCCTCTCGAGGTCCCTTCCGTCGGCCTGTCTTCGTAGAGATCCGCTCGAGAAGGAGTGCGGCGTCTGGATCCGTGAAGGGCGGTCACGTCGCGGACGTGCGGACAAAAGAAAAAGGCGGGAGCGCCGAAGCACTCCCGCCTTATTTCGGCTCGCGAACGAGCCTATCTTTAGGCGCCGTTTACCAGAGGAACTTGAGGCCGAGACGGACCGTACGGGCCGCCTGGAACGGGTTGCCGAAGGACACGCCCGTGTTCGGCTTCAGGTAGAACGGGTTCTCCGTGCCGGCGAGAACCGACGGATCCAGACCACCACCGAAGAAGTAGTCGTAGCTGCCGTCGCAGTCGGCGGCGTCGCAGAGGTCGCCATCGAACTGATTGTTGTCGACGAGGAGGACGGCCTTCTCGTCAAACAGGTTGAGAACGTTCAAGCTGGCTTCCAGCGTGAAGTTGCCGATCTTGAACGGGTGCGTCACGAGCAGGTCCGTCTGGGTGAGGTCCTCGGTCGTGCCAGCGTTGCCACGGCCGAACGGGAAGAACGGAACGCCGACGTAGTTCCACTGGGTGGAGATCGGCGTGCCGCTGCCGTAGTACTGGTTGACACCGACCGTGGTGCCCCAGCCGAAGCGGTAGATGAACTGCGCATCGATCTGGTGCGGACGCTCGGTGTTGAGCGAACCGTCGGTCACGTTGCCGTTGAGGTCGAACGCGTTGTGGAGCGCGTCGAACGCACGGCTGACGTTCGGGTCGGCACGGCCGAACTCGTCCGAGCTCGCGAGACCGGAATAGGTGCCCTCGAGCTTGCTGTAGGTATAGGCGATGTGCGCCGACCAGTTGCCCGCGAAACGGCGGTTCCAGGACAGCTCGATCGCCTCGTAGTCGCGGATCGCTTCCGGCTGCGCCGGAATCGGGCCCGCGCCATCCGGATCACCCGCGACCAGCCCCTTGCCGGGGTTGCCGGTGATGTAGACCTCGTTGCGGACGCCGGTGACCGGGTCGTTGACCAGATAGCCGATGTCTTCGATGGTGTTCTTGAGGCTCTTGTTGACGTAGCGGAAGCCCAGGACCGAGGTGTTGGTCCACTGCCAGTCAGCGCCCAACTGGAACTCTTCCTGCTCCATCGGCTGGAGGTTCGGGTCGATGGCGTCTTCCGGGTTGGTGGGGTGACGGAGGTCGAGAACGACCGCCGGCGCGCCGAGACCCGGGCACGGATTGTCCGAGGCGACGTTGGTCGAGTTGTGGCAGTTGCCCGAGGCGAGGAGCGAAACCCAATCCAGGGTGTTGACCGGGAAGAGGTACTCGAGCCACTTGTCACCACCGAACGAGCCGCGCGGCATCTCGAGCTTGGTGATGTCGTAGTAGGTGCCCCAGGAGCCGTAGACCTTCAGCTTCTGGTCGGACATGACGTCCCACGCGAAGCCGACGCGCGGAGCGACCTTGTCGCCGTAGTCGAACTCGATGGCGTTGGTCGGCAGGGTCGGATCGACCTTGGCGCCGTAGTTCGGAACTTCTTCCTTCTCGGTGCGGACGCCGATGTTGACCGTCAGGTTCGGCAGCACCGACCAGCTGTCCTGGACGTAGAAGCCGAGGTTCTTCGAGTCGGCCGCGCCCTCGGTGCGGAAGCGGCGGATGCCGAGCGAACCGTAGGTGCCCTTGACGCCGGCGCCGAAGCGATCCGGCAGACCCCAGCGGAAGGTGTAGAGGTTGACCGCTTCACCGGTGGAGACGGAGTTGCTGATGTTCTCCAACTGGATTCCGGCCTTGAAGGCGTGGCTGCCGAGGCCGTTGACGAACAGGTTGCCGTCCAAGGAGGCCGCTTCGCGCTCCCACAGATCCTCGTCGATCTTGGAGTTGCCGGGGAACGAGGTGAAACCGGCCGGACGGAACAGCGGGCTGTTCGCGATCGGGTAGGCGGTGTTGCGGAAGAAGATCTGCTGCGTCGCATCGAGACCGCTGTCGCTCGAGTCGGTCGAGTAGAAGCCCAACCGGCCGGAGAGATAGAAGTTGTCCATCGGGATGTAGTCGGCGTAGGCCGAGTAGCTGGCCGTCTCGAACTCGGTGACGACCGACAGGTCGGCGAGCGGCGAGGTCGAGCCATCCGGGTTCGGCAGGTTGCCGTCGATGGTGCGCGGCGCGAGGTTGCCGGACACCTTGTAGAGGAACTGCGAACCGATGTTGCCCTTGATGTTGCCCGAGAGGTACTCGCGCTTGTCGTTGCGGTCCGCATCCGGCTTGCCTACCGGATGACGGGTGATGTCCGCCTCGGTGAAGGTGTAGCCGACGTAGAACCAGGCCGCATCCTGCATGATCGGGCCGCCGATGGCGAAGCCGGGCTCGGTCGTCTGGACGCTGTCCTTCTCGAACGTGCGATAGAGGGTCGGGCTCGAGCGATACGGGGTGGCGCGCTGGTCGCCGTTCCAGGAGGAGTCGCCGTAGTAGAGGCCGACCCAGCCCTTGAACTCGTTGGTGCCGCTCTTGGTCACGGCGCTGATCACGCCGCCGACCGAACCGCCGTACTCCGCCGCGTAGCCGGCCGACTTCACCTGCACCTCTTCGACGAAGTCCGTGACCATGTTCTGGCCGGAGACGCCGTCCTGCGGGTGGGTGGTATCGACGCCGTCGATGATGAAGCGGTTCTCGGAGCCGGAGGCGCCGTCGATCGAGATGCCGCCGAGGAAGCCTTCCTGGGCGGCGCCGGCCGCCTGGGTGGCGATGCCGGTGAAGTCACGGCCCTTGGGCAGCGACTCGATCTGCTCGGCGGAGATCGAGGAGGCGGTAGCGGAGCTCTTGACGTCGACCTGGCCGGCTTCGCCGACCACGCTGATCGTCTCGGAGACCGCACCGACCTCGAGCGTGATGTTGGCCGTGACGGTGTCGCCGAGGCGAACCGAGACGTCCGTCACTTCCGCCGGGTTGAAGCCGTCGAGCTTGCCGACGACCACGTACATGCCCGGGGGAACGCGCGGGAACCGGTACGCACCGGACTCGTTCGTGGTGCCCGACAGGCGGGTGCCGCCAGCCGAGACCGCTTCGACGGTCGCGCCCGGGAGGACCGCGCCCGAGGCGTCACTGACCGTACCGATGATGGCGCCCACCTGCTCCTGGGCGCTCGCCGGAGCCACCGCGAACAACGCCACGAGGGCGAGGGTCGCAACGGCCGCGACATTCCACCAATTTCTCTTGTTCAACATCATCAAACCTCCATCAGGTTGATAGGGACCGCCGGCGGAACGATTCCGACCAGCGCAACTTGGTTACAGCGGTGTGAAAAGTCTAACACAGGGTCGTTCATCCCTATGTCATCCCCGTTTGGCCCGACCTCGGACCTCCCGGCTCCTGCGACTCTCGTCTACCGCTGCCGCCATGCTTAACCCGAACCGCTCAATTACCATACGAGAACCGTGCCAGAAAGGGCCTACCGGGCTCGGCGGAGGGTCGCGAGCTAAGTGTCAGAGCACGCGTGAGTTTTGCGCGGACGTGGAGGCCCGGTCGCGGGCGGGGCGCGAAGGGGCAGCGAAAAAATCCATACTCTTGGAGTGGAGTGCAGGAATTTGGTTCGAACCGGGCTCAGGCTTCTGGAGGCCGCTCAGGTGCGGCGACGTCGAGCTCGAGGTCCAGGGACCGGATGCGGTTGCCCTGGATCTCGAGGACTTCGAGGACCGCCCTGCCCAGGGTCACGCGATCGCCCACGCGCGGCTTGCGCCCCAGCTCCGAAAGCACGACTCCAGCGATGGTGTCCTCGTCGCGACTGGAGAGCTCCAGGCCGAGCTCGTCTTCGAGATCGACCACCAGCATCGATCCGTCGACCGTGAAGCTGCCGTCGCCGCGCCGGGTCACTTCAGGGCGATCGGTGTCGAACTCGTCCTGGATCTCGCCGACGATCTCCTCGATGACGTTTTCGAGCGTCACGATCCCGGAGACGCCGCCGTACTCGTCGACAACGGCCACCATGTGCTGCCGCTCGGCCTGCATTCGCCCGAGGAGCCGGTCGAGGGGAGTGGTCTCGGGAACGAACTTCACCGGCCGGGCGAGGCCAGCGATATCCGCGATCCGCTCGGTCGAACGGAAGAGGTCCTTGATATGGATCAGCCCGATGACGCTGTCGAGGTCGCGCTCGCAGAGCGGAAAGCGGGTATGCCCGCTCCTGCGTGCGATCTCGAGGTTCTCCTCGATGGGCCGAGAGATCGAAAGATGGGTGACATCGGCGCGCGGTACCATCACCTGGCGGGCGTTGCGCAGCGACAGCTCGAAGACATTGTCGAGGATCTCCCGCTTGAGCTTCGACTGGCTGCCCATTTCCGAGGAGGAGAGGAGCAGACGGAGCTCCTCCTCCGAATGGGAGAGCTCTTCCTCCCCCGCCGACTTGAGGCCGACGAGCTTCAGCAGGCCGCTCGCCGCCTGATTGAGCAGCCAGATCGCGGGGAAGCTGATCCAGTAGAAGACGTAGAGCGGCATCGCGATCCACAGCGCCGTCGGCTGCGGCCTCCGGATGGCGAACGACTTCGGCGCCTGCTCGCCGATCACGATATGGAGCACCGTGATGCAGAGGAAGGCGACGGTCAGACTGACGGAGTGCACCAGGGCGTCCGTGGCGCCTGGGATGCGGCGCACCAGGGGGGCCACGACCCAGCTGAAGGCGGGCTCTCCTACCCAGCCCAGGGCGAGACTCGCCAGAGTGATGCCGAGCTGGCTCGCCGACAGGTAGGCGTCCAGGTGGGCGAGCTGGTGGCGAGCGAGCTTGGCCCTCCTGCTTCCGGCCAGCGCCAGGGGATCGAGCTGCGTCGGCCGGACCTTGACCAGCGCGAACTCGGCAGCTACGAAGAAGCCGTTGAGGGCGACCAGCAGCAGGCCGAGGGCGAGGCCGAGCCAGGGGCTCAGGGCGCCGGAGGCCGCTTCTGGCGCGCCGGCGCCCTCGGAGAGGAGAAACGCGAGGATGGTCATTCGTCCGCAAGTATAGGCGGGGGACGCCTTCGACGCAGTAGAATGCCGGCAAGCGTAGGCCCGGCAACCGGCCGGCAGGGCAATGGACCGGGGGGGCGGCTACGCGCCGGAGGCTCACAATGTTCAGAACCCGCAATCGCTCGCGCTGGTGGCTCCTCGCTGTCGTCCTTCTGTGCTCCGCTTCGGCGGCGCATGCGCTCAACCAGGCTCGCCTCTACGGCACCATCACGGACGAGAACAAGAAGCCGATCGAAGGTATCCAGGTCACGGTGACCTGCCCCGATATCGCGACCTTCAAGCTCGAGACGGTCACCGATCAGAAGGGCAACTGGGCGGTCACGATCCTCGATGCCACCAAGAGCTACAACTACAAGTACGAAAAGTCCGGCTACCAGACGATGCAGCAGGATCTGAAGGTCCCCATCGGTTCGAACGACCGCAAGGACTTCACGATGCTGTCGAATGCCGAAGCGATCAAACGTGGCGCGGCGGTCGAGACGCCGCAGGAGCCGACGCCGGAGGAGAAGGCCGTCGTCGCCTTCAACGAGGGGGCCGAGGCTTCGCAGATGGGAGACATGGAGACCGCCAAGCGGAAGATGGCCGAAGCGGCGACGCTCAATCCGCAGCTCACCGTCGCTCACTCGGCGCTCGCTGGCATGCTCTACGCCGACAAGGACTTCGCCGCGGCGGCCGCGGCGGCCGACAAGGCGCTCGCGCTCGATCCGAAGGACGTCAAGTCGCTGCGCGTCGCCGCCGAGTCCTACAAGGCGCTCGGCAATGCGGAGCGCGCCAAGGCGGCTTCGGCGGCCCTTGCCGCCATCGACCCGAAGTCGGGGGCGATCGAGCTGTTCAACGACGGCGTTCGTGAGTACAACGCCGGCTCGATGGCGGCGGCGCTCAAGCTGTTCGAGCAGTCGCTCGCCGCCGACCCGAGCTACGGCAAGACGCACTACATGCTCGGCATGTGCTTCATCAGCCAGGGGGAGAACGCCAAGGCGAGGGAGCATCTGCAAGCGTTCATCGCCGTCGCCGAGGCCGGAGACGCCGACGCGGCCACCGCCAAAGAGATGCTGAGTTATCTGAAGTAGAGCATGCGCATCACCCTCAGTCCGGGTCGCGAGCGCCCGATCCGCGACGGCCATCCTTGGGTCTTCTCGGGCGCGATTCAGTCCGAGCAGGGCGACCGCGAGGCGGCGGTCGCCCAGGTCTTCGACGCTTCCGGCGCGCGGCTCGGCGCCGGCTTCTACAGCGCCGCCTCGCAGATCCGTGTGCGCATGCTCGCACCCGATCCGCTGCGCGATGCCCCGGGAGGCGTCGTCGATGCAGCGTACTTCGAGCGCAGACTGCGCGCCGCCGACTCCTGGCGGCAGCGCATGCTGCCGGCGGGCACCACCGGCTACCGCCTGCTGAACGCCGAAGGGGACGGACTGCCCGGCTGGACGATCGACCGGTTCGGTGACGTCCTCGTCAGCCAGATGACTTCGGCGGGTCTCGAGAGGCTGCGTGGAGCGGCCTACGAGGCGCTAACACGGGTCTATCCAGGGGCGCCGATCCTCCACCTCGGCGACCTCGCGGCGCGCCGCGCAGAGGGGCTGCCGCTGGTCGCCGAGACCCTTGCCGGAGCGCTGCCGCGCGAGGCGATTTTCGAAGAGAGCGGGCTCAAGTTCGTCGCCGAGCTCGAGGGCGGGCAGAAGACCGGCTTCTATTGCGACCAGCGCGACAACCGGCGGCTCGTCGAGAGCTACGCCCGCGACCGTCGTGTGCTGGATCTCTTCTCTCACACCGGTGCGTTCTCGATCTATGCCCTGCGCGGCCGGGCGCGCAGCGTCACCGGGGTCGAATCTGCCGGACGCCTGAACGGCATCGGTCGCCGGTTGGTGCTCGAAAACCACCTCGACCCCGGGCGTACCGATCTCGTGACCGCGGACGTTTTCGAAGATCTGCGGCAGCGCCGGGAGAGCTACGACCTCGTCGTCTGCGACCCGCCGCCGCTCGCCAAGCGTCGCACGCATCTCGACAAAGCGGCGCGCGCCTACAAGGACCTCAATCGTCTGGCGCTCGGTCGGCTCGCGCCGGGAGGGCTCCTGTTCACCTTCAGTTGCAGCGGCGCGATCGACGGCAAGCTCTTCCGGCAGATCCTGTTCGCCGCCGCGGTCGAGGCGAAGGTCGAGCTCGCCCTGCTCGCGCCGCTCGCCGCCGCCGTCGATCATCCGGTGTCGGTTTTTCATCCCCAGGGCGAATACCTCAAGGGCTGGCTCGGAGTCGTGCGCGGCGGGCGCTCGTGACAGCTCCGTCGTCAGGCGGTTCTCGCCCGGTCATCTTCGTGCACAGCGGCTCCGAAGCCGAGACGCCGGCCCGACTCGCGGCGCTCGCTTCCGCCATGACGGCGCGCGGTCGGAGCAGTCAGGTGCTGCCGGCGGCGCGATCCGGCAGCGTGCGCGGCTCCACGGTCATCTTCTCCGGTGATTTCGGTTCCTATCCGCTCTGGCGCTCGCGGATGGCGGGCAACGCGACACTTCTCGATGTCCGAGGATCGCGGACGAGCTCGTCTTTTCCCGGGGCCGCCCGCCTGCTGGACGGCGCCATCTTCCGCAGCCGCGCCCAGCAGCGCGCCCTCGACCGTTCGCGTTGGACGAGTCGGGTGATCTACGACGAGCCCGAGCCGGGGCTGGTGCCGCACCAGCTCGCAGAGGGCGAGTTCAGGGTCGCCTGCTTTGGTGTCGGAGCTGCCGGGGAGCACTTCGGCCGGCTCCGCGGCGTGGCGTTCATCGACAGTCATCCTCTGCGCCATGCGAGCCAGTTCAATTGCCATCTCTCGCTTCGCCTTCCCGGCGCCGCCGAGCTCTTGCGGGCGGGCGGCGAGGTGGCGAACGCCGCCGCCTGCGGAGCGGTGCTGGTGACCATGCGCGACGCGGCCGCGACCGAGCTCCTGGGCGACGACTATCCGTTCTACTGTAGTGGCGATGCCGCCGCGATCTCCGCGGCGATCGCCCGGGCGCGCGAGGCCCGCGGAGGGCCGCTGTGGAAAGCGGCGCTCGCCCGCCTGCGCGAAGCCGGCGCGAAGACGGCCCTCGAGCAGGCGGTCGACGGGCATCTGGAACACTGCGCGGCGGTCGAGCGCGCCCGCAAGAGCCCGGCGGCGAGCCTCCCTCCGCCCGGCGCCACCGCGGCGCCCGGTTGACAGCCCCGCGGACGGCTTGCTAAGTTCCTCGGCTGCAGCGGCTTGCGTCGCAAGTTTCGGAAGGTGCGAAGGCGACCGCAGGAACTGCAGCAGATGCGGTGGGAGGGCAGGAGGCCCGTAGCTCAGTTGGTTAGAGCGCAACGTTGACATCGTTGAGGTCGGTGGTTCGAGCCCACTCGGGCCTACCAAGTCTCTCCCGCGGTCGCTTCACGGATGACGCACGAGTTCGGCAGGCAGTGAGAAATTTGCGGGCGCTTAGCTCAGCTGGTTAGAGCGCTACCTTCACACGGTAGAGGTCCCCGGTTCGAGTCCGGGAGCGCCTACCAGGTCGTCGACGGCCCCCCACGCTCCAGAGTCCCACAGGATTCCATGACCATCGTACTGACTCTTCCCGACGGCTCCGAGCGCACGGTGCCGGCAGGCACGACCGCGCTCGATGTCGCGCGATCCATCGGACCGCGGCTCGCGCAGGACGCCGTCGGTGCCGAGCTCGACGGGCGCCGGATCGACTTGCGCGAGCCCCTCGCGGCGAGCGGACCCTTCAAGCTCTTCACCACGCGCAGCGCCGAGGCGGGGGAATTCGTCCGTCATTCGGCCGAACATGTGCTCGCCGATGCAGTGACCCGCCTCTGGCCCGAGGCGCTCTACGACGCCGGGCGCAAGGACCACAGCGAGAAGTTCCAGTACGACTTCCGCTTCGCGCGCACGTTCACTCCCGAGGACCTGGAAGCGATCGAGGCGAAGATGCGCGAGATCCTCGCCGAGGACGCACCGTTCGAGCGCCTCGAGGTGTCGCGCCAGGAGGCGCTCGAGATCTTTCACGAGCGCGCGAACGATCTCAAGCTGGAGCGGCTCGCCGACATCCCGGAAGGCGACACGATCACGCTCTTTCGCCATGGCCGGTTTCTCGATCTCTGTCGCGGTCCGCACGTGCAGCGCGCCGGCCAGATCGGTGCGGTCAAGCTGCTCGAATCCTCTGGTGTCTACTTCAAGGGCGACGAAGCGAACGAGAAGCTTCAGCGCATCTACGGCACCGCATTCACATCGAAGAAGGAGCTCGAAGCGTACGAGAAGTCGTTCGAGGATGCGCGTGCGCGCGACCACCGGCGGCTCGGAGTCGAGCTCGACCTGTTCAGCTTCTCGCCGCTCGCTCCGGCCTCGCCGTTCTTTCACCCCAAGGGCGCGACGGTCTACAACGGACTGGTCGACTACGTGCGCGAGCTCTACTCGACCCGTGGCTACGGCGAGGTGGTGACGCCGCAGATCCTCGATGTCGAGCTCTGGCACAAGTCGGGCCACTACGCGAACTATCGCGAGAACATGTTCTTCACCGAGGTCGACGAGCGCCAGTTCGCGGTCAAGCCGATGAACTGCCCGACGCACTGCATGATCTTCGGCACCCGCAAGCGCTCGTACCGCGACCTGCCGATTCGCTACGCCGATTTCGGCCGCCTGCATCGGTACGAGCGCAGCGGCGTGACTTCCGGGCTCACCCGAGTGCGTTCGTTCGCCCAGGACGACGGTCACATTTTCTGCACCGACGAGCAGGTAGGCGAAGAGGTGCGGGCGCTCATCGAGATGTACTTCTCGGTCTACCGCACTTTCGGCTTCGACGAGGTCAAGGTCTTCTTCTCGACCCGGCCCGAGAAGTCGATCGGCAGCGACGAGCTCTGGAGCCAGGCGGAAGCGGCGCTCAAGGGGGCGCTCGAGGCGAACCTGGGCACCGAGGGTTATTCGGTCAACTCCGGCGACGGCGCCTTCTACGGTCCGAAGATCGACTTCCAACTGAAGGACGCGCTCGGACGCTGGTGGCAGCTCGGCACCATCCAGCTCGACTATCAGTTGCCGCAGCGTTTCGAGCTCGAATACGTCGCCGGCGACGGGACGTTCCCGCGGCCGGTGATGATCCATCGCGCCATGCTCGGCTCCCTCGAGCGCTTTCTGGGGATTCTCATCGAGCACACGGCGGGCGCCTTCCCGATGTGGCTCGCGCCGGTGCAGGTGAAAGTGCTGCCGGTTTCCGAGAAGACCCTCGACTACGCGCGGAACGTCGCCGGCCAGCTCGTCGCGGCCGGACTTCGGGTCGAGCTCGACGAGTCGAACGAGAAGTTGGGTTACAAGGTTCGCCTGGCGCAGCTCGAGAAGGTGCCCTACATGTTGGTGGCCGGGGCCAAGGAGGCGGAGCAGGGGAGCATGTCCGTCCGCCTGCGCTCGGGTGAAGATCTGGGCGCGATGCCGGTGGCGGAGCTCGTCCCGCGGCTGGTCGCCCAGGCGAAGCTCCGGGCGGCGTCTTTGCCCGCGACGGCATGATCAGATAAACTCCGGCAGTTCTGCTGGTAAGGGCCACGCTCCGCGGCCGGATTTTCCGTCCGCGGATGAGATTGCGTCGGCCCGGCGCTCTTGAGGGGGTGAGCAGCGCATCGACAAGACCGCACGCACCAACGAAGGGATCCGGGTTCGCGAAGTCCGGCTGATCGACGCCGATGGGACGCAGGTCGGGATCATCGCGACCGAGACGGCGCTGCGCATGGCGAAGGAGCAGTTCTTCGACCTGGTCGAAGTGGCTCCGGAGGCCCGCCCTCCCGTCTGCCGGATCATGGACTTCGGGAAGTTTCTTTACCAGCAGAAGAAGAAGACGCACGACTCGCGCAAGAAGCAGAAGACGATTCAGGTGAAAGAGGTCAAGTTTCGCCCGAATATCGACGACCACGACTACAGCGTGAAGCTGCGCAACGCGGTCCGTTTTCTCGACGAGGGCGACAAGGTCAAGGCGACCGTGCAGTTCCGCGGTCGCGAGATGTCGAAGCCGGAACTGGGCCTCAAGCTCCTCCGGAGATTCACCGCCGATCTGGGCGAGCAGGGATCCGCCGAAGGCAGCGCGGAGATGGCCGGCAACCGGATGCACATGATCTTCGGACCGGGCAAGAAGAGTGTGAAGAAGCCGACGGAGGTCGCGCCGGTATCGGCCGCGGCCCCCGCCGCCAGAAGCAAGAAGGCGACGGAACCGGCGCCGGCAGCCCCGCCAGCCGGTGGCGCCGCCGCGAAACCACAGTAGAAACGAGGTCGGACGTGGCTACTCAGAAGAAGAAGACGCATCGTGGCGCCGCCAAGCGCTTCAAGCTCACCGCCAACGGGAAACTGATGCGCGGTCAGTCCGGAAAGCGCCACATTCTCACCAAGAAGACCCGCACCCGGAAGCGCCGCCTGCGGCGCGAGGTGGTGCAGGGCGGCGCGCTCGGCAAGACGATTGCCGCGATGATTTCGTAGTCGAAGTCTCACTTTCCGCCGCGCCGGGAAAGACCCGTCCCGGCCGCCGGAAGCCACGAGAGCGACCCGTCATGCGGTGCGCGCCTCGCGGCCTTACCCGCCCGATTCGACGAATCCGGGCGAGAAACGGGGTTGGAAACGATGCCTCGCGTCAAACGCGGTGCCAAGCGCGCGCACAAGCGCAAGAAGGTCCTGAAGCTCTCCAGCGGTTTCTACGGCACGAAGTCCAATGCCTACCGTATGGCCATGCAGGCGGTCGACCGGGCCGGCAAGTTCGCCACCCGCGACCGGCGCCAGAAGAAGCGTCAGTTCCGCTCGCTCTGGATCGTCCGGATCAACGCCGCCGCGCACCAGTATGGCCTGTCCTACAACCACTTCATCTCGGGCCTCAAAGCCGCCGGGTGCGATCTCGATCGCAAGGTTCTGGCTCAACTCGCCGCGTCGGCGGATCCGAAAGCGTTCGCCGGTCTGGTCGATCTCGCCAAGCAGGCGCTCGCCCAGGCCCCGCAGGCTGCGGCTCCCGCCAAGGCCTGACGCGATGAGCGGTTCGGGGGCGACGAGCGAGCCGGTCCCGACCCCGGAAGAGCTGGAACGGCTGGCAGCGCAGGCCGAAGCGGCGATTTCGCAGGCCGGTGATCGCACCGCCTGGGAGGCGTTGCGCGTGGCCTGGATCGGCGCGCGCAGTGGCCGCCTTCGAGAGTTGCAGGCGATGGTTCCGAAGGCGCCCGACAAGCGCGCCTTCGGCGCCGCTTTCAACGGCCTCCGTCAGCGCATCGAAGCGGCGCTCGCGGCGCGCGACGCCGACCTCGCGAGGAGCGAAGAGGCGGCGCGCCTGCTCGCCTCGCGAGTCGATGTCTCGCTGCCCGGGAGGCGACCCGCAGGCGGCTCCCTTCACCCGGTGACCCTCGTGGCGCGCGAGATCGAGTCGGTCTTCCGCGGACTCGGCTACAGCGTGGCAGAAGGACCTGAGATCGAGAGCGACCGCTACAACTTCGCTCTACTCAACTTTCCCGACGACCATCCCGCGCGCGACTCCCAGGACACGCTGTTCGTCGAGGACGGCCGGCTTCTGCGCACCCACACCTCGCCGGTGCAGATTCGTACGATGCTGGCGCGCAAGCCGCCGATCCGCGTCATCTGTCCCGGCCGTGTCTACCGTAACGACAACGATCTGCGGCATTCGCCAATGTTCCATCAGGTGGAGGGGCTCTGCGTCGCCGAAGGGATCACGATGGGCGATCTCAAGGGGACGCTGGAGGCTTTCATCACCCGCCTGTTCACGCCCGACACGAAAGTGCGCCTGCGGCCGAGCTACTTCCCGTTCACCGAGCCGTCGTGCGAAGTCGACATCACCTGCCAGATCTGCAAGGGCAAAGGGTGCGCGACCTGCTCTTCCACGGGGTGGATGGAGATTCTCGGCGCTGGCATGGTCGACCCGCGCGTGCTCGCCAATTGCGGCATCGACCCGGATCGCTACTCGGGGTTCGCCTTCGGACTCGGTCTCGACCGCGTGGCGATGAACAAGTTCGGCATCCCCAACATCCGCTCGCTGTTCGAGAGCGACGAGCGCCTGCTGCGCCAGGTGCGTCCATGAAGTTCTCCTACAACTGGCTCGCCACCTACGTGGATCTCCCGGCGCTTGCGTCGACGCAGGAAGAGACCGGGGCGATCTCCGCGGCCGCCGCGGAGCTCGCGACGCAGTTGACTTCGGTCGGACTGAGCGTCGAGGGCATCGAGGTTCTTGGCGCCGGTACCGACGCTCTTGACGCCGTGGTCGATGTCGAAGTCACCAGCAATCGCCCGGACTGCATGAACCATCTCGGCCTGGCGCGAGAGATCGCCGCGAAGCGCCGCACGCCGCTGCGCCTGCCAGTTTCTTCCTTTACGGAGAGCCTTTCTGTTTCGGGGCCAGGGGCGTCGGTGAGGCTCGAAGATCCGGAGGGCTGCCCGCGGTTCACGCTGCGGATCATTCGCGGCGTGAAGATCGGGCCGTCCCCGGAGTGGCTCGTGCGCCGCCTCGAGGCGATCGGCTCGCGCTCGATCAACAACGTCGTCGATGCCACCAACTTCTGTCTCTGGGAATCCGGCCAGCCGATGCACGCGTACGATCTCGCGACTGTTCCAGGCGGCGAGCTCGTCGTGCGGCGTGCGAAGGCCGGCGAGAAGGTGACGACGCTCGACGGCAAGGAGCGCGCGCTCGATCCGGAGGTCTTGGTCATCGCCGATCGCAGCCGCGTCATCGGACTCGCCGGCGTCATGGGCGGTCTCGACACCGAAGTCACGGCGGCGACGACCGACGTGCTGCTCGAATCCGCTCACTTCGACCGCAGGCGGATCCGGATCGGCGCCAAGCGCCTGGGCATGCATACCGACGCCTCGCACCGCTTCGAGCGCGGCGCCGACTTCGCCCTCTGCGACGAGGCTTCGCGGCGCTGCGCGGCACTGATCGCCGAGCTCGCCGGAGGCGCGATCGAAGGCCCTGGCGTCGACGAGGTCGCGACGCGGCCGCAGCCGGTGGCCTGGCGTCTCTCGGGCCACGAGCTCGAGAGCTTCGGTGGCGCAGCGGTCGGGGACGCGGAGATCGAGCGCATTCTGGGCGGCCTCGGCTTCGCGCCCAGAAAGACCGGGGAACGTCTCTGGGAGGGCGCCGTTCCCTCCTGGCGCGAGGTCGACTTCGAACCGCGGCCCGACCGGCTGCCGTCCCGCGAGGCCTGGCGGCAGGACCTGTTCGAGGAGATCTGGCGGCAGGTCGGGCTGGATGCCATTCCCGCCTCCCTGCCGGCCCTTGGCGGCGTCGACGCCGGGAAGAATCCCGAGCACGACCGTCGTGACCGCCTGCGCGACCGGCTCGTCGGCTTCGGCTATGCCGAGGCGATTCACTACGCCTTCGGCGAACGTCGCGCCGACAGCGACTTTCCGCGTCTGGTTGGCGAAGGGGAGCCGATTGCGCTCGCCAATCCGCTGTCGGAGCTCTACGCCGTGATGCGCCGATCGCTGGTCCCCAATCTGGTCGCGGCGGCGGAGTTCAACGCCAACCGCGGAGCGCGCGGCGTGCGGCTGTTCGAGTCGGGGCATCTGTTCCCTGGAGGCGACACGGCGGAGGTCGAGGCGCTCGCCTGGGTGGCCGGCGGGTCGGACGGCGGGCTGTGGGACCGGCGTCCGGAGTGCGATCTTTTCGCGGTCAAAGGCGAGCTCGAAACCCTGCTGGACGAGCTCGGGGTGGTCGCGGAGGTGGTCGCCGCGGAGCTGCCGGGAGTGACGCCCGGCACAGGCGCCGAGCTTCGCTTCGCCGGCGAAGCCATCGGTTGGTTCGGCCGGCTGCAGTGCTTCGAGGGACCGTTTGCGCTTTTCGCTGCCGAGCTGCGGCTCGACCGGCTGCCGCTCGCACGCGGCCGATTCAGCGTCGAGCCGCCCTCGCGCTACCCGGGGATCGATGTCGACTTCACCTTGACGCACCCGCTGGCGGTCCCCTGGCAGGAGCTTGCGCGGGCGATCGACGCAGAGCGAGTCGAAGACCTGGAGCGCTACAGTCTCAAGGACCGCTATCAGGGGAAGGGCATCCCCGCCGGCGCGGTCGCCACGACGATCGCCTTCCACTACAACGCTCCCGAGCGCTCGTTGACGCAAGAGGCGGTCAATGCCCGACACCTCTCACTCGCCGCGAGCCTCGAGCGCCAGTTCGGAGTCGAACGGGCGGGAGCGGAGCCGCAAGCATGAGTCGCGACTTCATGGCCGATCTCGAAGCTCGCGTGCACCAGGCTGCGGCGAGAATCGAGGAGCTCCAGCGCGAGAACCTCCGCCTGCAAGCGGAGCTCGCTCAGCTGCCGCTGCTCGCCCCGCCGCCGCCCCCGCCTGCGCCCGCCGAGGTGCCGGCCAGGGCGGAGAAGAGCGACAAGGCGGAGAGAGCCTGGGCGAAAGAGCGCGACGAGATCCGCCGTCGCCTCGAGACCCTGATCGCCCGGCTCGAGTCGCTCCTCTCCTGAGGCAGGCTGCGCGGATCCACCTTCCGCGGACGAAACACCGAGGCGCGACGCCTCGCCTGTAACACTTGCCTCCCTGGCGGATCCTGTGTGCGGAGGAGAGAGACATGGATCCCGCCGCACCACAGAACAAGACTGCCGCCTTTCGTCTCGCTGCCGTAGAAAAGCGTTACCCCTTCTTCCGCCTCGGACCCATCGACCTCGAGCTCCGGGAGGGCGCCACGCTCGGGCTGCTGGGGGAGAACGGCGCGGGCAAGTCGACGCTGCTGCGTCTTCTTCTCGGTCTCGTCCGGCCCGATGCCGGGGCCGTCGAAGTCGCCGGACTGCCGATGCCGCAATGCGAGCGGGCGATCAAGGCGCGCGTCGCTTTCGTCTCGGAAGACATGGCGCCCTATGGCGGCAAGTCGATCGCGTGGAATCTCGACCTCGCGCGTTCGCTCTCCCCGGGATGGGACAGCGAGCTCGCGGCATCGCTCCTCCGGCGCTTCGACCTGCAGCCGGAGCAGCGCGCGCACGGCCTGTCGCGCGGCCAGACGGTGCGCCTGCTGCTGGTCTGCGCCCTGGCGCGCCGGCCCGCCCTGCTGCTGCTCGACGAGCCGACCACCGGGCTCGACCCGCGTGTCCGGCACGAGGTCCGCGGCGAGCTCGCGAGAGCGGCGCGCGAAGACGGCATGACGATCGTCTTCTCCTCCCATCTCACCGAGGACATGACGGCGCTGGCAAGCGAGATCGCCATCCTCGATCGCGGGCGAATCGTACGCCGTGCTCCCACATCCGAGTTGCTTGCCGAAGGGCCGCTCGAGCGCGTCTTCCTGGATTCGACCGCAGCAGCCGCTGAACGGAGGGTGGCGTGAACGCGCGCACGGTGGCCAGGCTGGCGCAGAAAGACCTCTCCCTTCTGCGCTGGCCGTTCCTGCTCTACCTTGCGATGGGAGCGCTGGCGGTCGTCCTCTCCGGCCTCGATGATCGCGCAGCGCGCTCGCTCGGTCTGACCCTGGCGGCGAACGTCCTCATCGCAACCTGCTTTCATCTCGTCCTGAGCAACGTCCTCGGCGAACGCCAGAACCGGACGCTCGCGTTCACTCTCTCCCTCCCGGTCTCGCCGCGCGAGATCGTGGCGGCCAAGCTGGTCTCTTCGGTGGTCATGTACGCGGCCTGCGGGTTGCTCGCCACGACGGCCATGGTGCACCTCGCTCCGGTCGACGTGTTTGCGGCGATGGCCGCGGATGGCCGCGGTCTGCTCGCGCATGCCGCGGGGTGGATCGCCTACTTCGCTCTCGTGCTCGGGGGTTTCCTCGCGCTCTTTTCGCTCGTGCTGGCGACGGCGATCGTCTCGGAGTCCCACGGCTGGACGATGGCCTCTGCGGTGGGTCTCATCTTCCTCGCCGGCAACGGGATGTTCCTCTTCGGACCGAAGCTCGCGGTCCTCGCCCGGTACTTCCGCGATCTTCGGCAGGGAGGGACCGCGCTCCCCTGGACGCTCGCCATCGAGGGTGCGGTGATCGCGGCCGCGCTGTGGATCACCTTCCGGCTCTACGAGAGAAAACGGAGCTACCTCTGACCGGTCGCCGGCCCCTGCCTGTCGGGGTGGGGTAGCGCTCCCCAGATCGGGTGTTTCAGCGTTGTTGCGGCGTTGAAACGATTTGTCGCGGAGTCGAGGCTATGACCATTCTCTCGCGACGTAGATTCCTCCAGATCGGGGCCGGCGCTGCCGGCGCCGGTGCTGCGGCAGCCTTTTCGCCCGGGACTCCCGCCTGGGCCGACTTTTTCGGCGGTGCGGCGCCCGGGGATCGCATCGAGGAGATCCCCACCTACTGCGACCTCTGCTTCTGGAAGTGCGGCGCGATCGCCACGAAGAAGAACGGTCGACTGTGGAAAATCGAGGGTAACCCCGCCGACCCGCTATCTCGCGGCCGGCTCTGTCCGCGTGGCACCGGCGGCGTCGGAACGCACTACGACACCGACCGTCTGCGAACGCCGCTGCTGCGGCGCCAGAATCGCGGCGAGGACGAATGGGTGGAGGTGACCTGGGACGAGGCCCTGACTTTCATCGCCGAGAAGCTGCGGAAGATCGCCGCCGAGCACGGGCCGGAGGCCGTCGCCTTCTTTTCCCACGGCATCGGCGGCAACTTTCTCAAGCACACCTTCAAGGCGTACGGCACGCCGAATCTGGTCGCGCCGTCCTACGCCCAGTGCCGCGGCCCGCGCGACGTCGGCTTCCAGCTCACTTTCGGCGAGGAGATCTCGACGCCCGAGCGCACCGACATTGCAGGCGCCCGTTGCCTCGTGCTGGTCGGCTCCCACCTGGGCGAAAACATGCACAACAGCCAGGTGCAGGAATTCGCCGAGGCTGTCGGCGCGGGGGCGACGGTCATCGTCGCCGATCCGCGCTTCTCGGTCGCCGCGGGAAAGGCCAAGCACTACCTACCGGTGAAGCCCGGCACCGACATCGCTCTCCTGCTCGCCTGGATGAACGTTCTGGTCACGGAGAATCTCTACGACCGGGAGTTCGTCGAGGCGCACGGCTTCGGATTCGAGGCTTTCCGCGCCGCGATCGCAACGTATACCCCCGAGTGGGCCTACCCGATCACCACCCTGGCGCCGGAGGCGATCCGCGAGACCGCGCGCGAGATGGCGCGGCATCGTCCCGCGACGCTGGTGCACCCAGGACGGCATGTCACCTGGTACGGCGACGACGCGCAGCGCAGCCGGGCGATCGCCCTGGTCAATGCGCTGCTCGGCAACTGGGGGCGACGGGGCGGCTTCTACTTCCCGGCGTCGTTCGCGCTCGCCAAGTACCCCTATCCGCCGTATCCGCACAGCGAGCGCGGCCCGGTCGACAACCCGGGCGCGAAGTATCCCTTCGCCGACCTCGGGCTCACCAACGGCATCCGGGCCGCGACGCTCTCGGCCGAGCCCTATCCCATCAAGGGCTGGTTCGTGTACGCGACCAACCTCCTCCAGGCGCTCCCTTCGCAAGCGGAAACGATCCGTGCCATCCAGGCCCTCGACCTGATGGTCGTCGTCGACGTCGTCCCTTCGGAGATTGCCGGCTGGGCCGACGTCGTGCTGCCGGAAGCGGTCTATCTCGAGCGCTTCGACGATTTCAACACCGAGGCCTTCAGGGAGCCGTTCGTGTCGTTGCGTCAGCCGGTGGTCGATGCTCCCGGCGAGCAGCGCCCCAATTGGTGGATCGCCAGAGAGCTGGCGCTCAAGCTGGGGCTCGGTGCCTACTTCCCCTGGAAGGACGTCGAGGAGTACCTCGAGGGGCGCCTCGCCGGCACCGGTCTCTCGCTGGCCGAAATGAAACGGAAGGGGGTGGTCGTCGGTCCGCATCGCCCGATCAACCTCGAAGAGGGACACGCCGTGGCGTTCCCGACGCCCTCAGGAAAGGTCGAGTTCTGGTCGACGCAGCTGGCCGAGAAGGGCTTCGATGCGGTGCCCAGGTACACGCCGCACGCCGAGCCGCCGCCGGGCTACTTCCGCCTGTTGTTCGGCCGCGCGCCGGTGCACACCTTCTCGCGCACGCAGACCAACCCCCTGCTGAGCGAGGCGATGTCCGAGAACGAAGTCTGGGTGAACGCCGACGTCGCGCGGCGCTGGGGTCTCGACAACGGCGTGCGGGTCCGGCTGCTCAATCAGGACGGCGCCGCCTCGCTGCCGGTCAAGGTCAAGGCGACCGAGCGCATTCGCACCGACTGTGTCTATCTGGTCCATGGCTTCGGCCACACGGCGAAGGGGTTGAAGCGTACCGTCGGCAAGGGGGCTTCGGACGCCCAGTTGATTACCCGCTACGCGGTCGATCCGTTGATGGGCGGCACCGGCATGAACGTGAACTTCGTCACCTTCGCGCCGCTCGCCGCCGGGGAGGCCTGACCATGGCGCGCTTCGGCATGGTGATCGATACCCGGCGCTGCGTGGGTTGCATGGATTGCGTCGTCGCCTGCAAGACCGAGAACGAGGTACCCGAGGGCTTCTGTCGCGACTGGATCGCCACCGAGGTGCGCGGCAAGTTCCCCACGCTCACGATGGAGATCCGCACCGAGCGCTGCAACCACTGCGACCGGCCGCCATGTGTCTCGTGCTGTCCCACCGGGGCCTCGCATGTCGAGGAGTTCGGCAAGGTCGTCCTGGTCGATCGCGACCTGTGCATCGGGTGCAAGGCCTGCCTCGCCTCCTGCCCCTACGATGCGCGGTTCATCCACCCCGAGGGCTACGCCGACAAGTGCACCTTCTGCATCCACCGGGTGAAGGACGGCAAGGACCCGGCCTGTGTCGCGGTCTGCCCGACCCGCTGCATGCACTTCGGTGACCTCGACGATCCCAACGCCGAGGTCTCGAAACTCCTGGCATCGCGGACGCACCATGCGCTCATTCCCGAAGCCGGCACGGGGCCGCGCATCTACTACCTGACTTGAGGAGGGGAAACGACGTGATCGAGCTCACCACGACGCGCGCCAATCATCTCGTCGACCCCGTCCTCCAGGTCTGGGCCTGGCAGATTCCCGTCTATCTCTTCCTTGGCGGGCTGGTCGCAGGAATGATGATCATCTCCGGCTACTTCCTGTTCTCCGGCAGGTGGCGAAATACCCGCTCCGCATGCTTCGTCCTGCCTGGGGTGAGTCTCGTTCTCCTGTCGCTCGGAATGCTCGCTCTCTTCCTCGACCTCGAGCACAAGCTCCATGTCTGGCGCCTGTACACCGCTTTCGAGTGGATGTCGCCGATGTCCTGGGGGGCCTGGATCCTCCTGCTGGTCTATCCGGCGCTGCTGGCGAATCTCCTGCTGCGCCTGCCCGGGCCCATGCGTGCGCTGGTGCCCGCGATCGGCGCCCTTTCGGATCGCCTGATCGCCCGTCCGGAGATGCTCCGCTGGATCGGTGCCATGAACATGATCTGGGGCGGTCTGCTCGGCGTCTACACCGGAGTCCTGCTTTCGTCGCTCGGCGCCCGACCGCTCTGGAACAGCGCGCTGCTCGGGCCGCTCTTCCTGATCTCCGGGATCTCGGCGGCGGCCGCCTTCGTCCACTTGATCGCCCCCGACGTCGGCGAGCGCGAGCTCCTGGCGAAGGCGGACAACGGCTTCTTGATCGCCGAGTTGGTCTTCATCACTCTCTTTCTGATCGGCCTCGTGTCGTCCACCGAGGCGCATCTGCGAGCCGCTGGACTCGTCCTCGGTGGACCGTGGAGCGCCTTGTTCTGGGTTGGCGTGATCGGTCTCGGCATCGTCCTGCCGCTCACAATCCAGCTCCTCGCCGTGCAGCATCGCGTCGCGCATACGCCCATCGCTCCGCTGTTGGTGATCGGTGGCGGCCTCGCGCTCCGCTTCGTCATCGTCCAGGCGGGCCAGGTCAGTCACTGGCCCCGCCTCCCAGGTCTCTGACCCTCAAGGAGGTGGACCCCATGTCCTCCGACCCACACGCCGCACGCCGAGCACCGGCGCCGTACATGAATCCATACCTCGCCGGGATCGGCCTCGGTCTCGTGCTGCTCGCCTCATTCGTCGTCATGGGGCGTGGCCTCGGCGCCTCGGGCGCCTTCTCGTCCGCCTGCGCCGTGGCGGTCGACGCGGTCGCGCCTGCCCATGCGCAGGGCAACAGCTTCTGGCGTGACTATCTCTCTGGCGGGCTCGGCCATCCGCTCAAGGAGTGGCTGGTGTTCGAGGTTCTGGGGGTTCTCGTCGGCGGGTTCTTCTCGGGCCTCCTGGCAGGGAGAGTGCGCCGGACGGTCGAGAAAGGGTCGCGCATCTCGGTCCGCGGCCGGTTCTTCTTCGCCTTCGCTGGCGGCGTGCTGATGGGGATCGGCGCCAAGCTCGCGCGCGGCTGCACCAGCGGTCAGGCGCTGACGGGCGGGGCGCTGCTGTCCGCGGGAGGTTGGGCCTTCATGATGATGGTCTTCGCAGGTGGCTACGGCGCCGCCTGGATGGTGAGGAGGCAGTGGCAATGAACGCACCGTTCTTCAAGTTCGGACTGTTCGGCGACGAGGTCTCGCTGATCGTCGCCTGCGCGATCGGAATCGGCTTTGGGTTCTTCCTGGAGCAGGCCGGCTTCGGCTCCGCGCGCAAGCTCACCGACCAGTTCTACTTCAAGGACATGGCGGTGTTCCGGGTGATGTTCACCGCCATCGTCACCGCGATGCTGGGCCTGTTCTATCTCGCCGCAGCAGGCTGGGTCGATCTGTCGCTGGTCTACATTCAGCCGACGTACCTCTGGCCGCAGATTGTCGGCGGGCTTCTCCTGGGGGTCGGATTCGTGGTCGGCGGCTACTGCCCGGGAACCTCGGTGGTCGCGATGTCGACCGGCAAGGTCGACGCGCTGGTGAACGTGGCCGGAATCTTCGTCGGTATCTTCGTCATCGGTGAGCTCTGGCCTTCGATCGCGGGGTTCACCGAGGCGTCCGCACTGGGTCGACTGACCCTGCCCGAGGTGCTTCATCTGCCGATGGGCCTGGTGGTCCTCCTGGTCGTGCTCATGGCCATCGGTGGATTCTGGGGCGCGGGTGCGCTCGAGCGCCGGTTCGCTGATCGCCCGGCGAAGGAGGGCGAGTGAGCCTGCCACGACTCGAGCACCTCACGGGCCATCAGAAGCTGGCGATCTTCGCTCTCGCGCTCGGCCTCGGCGCGTTGGTGATCGGCACTCCGCAGACGGGAAGGGTGGCGATCGACGAGCGAGAGCTGGCGGCGATCGTCGAAGGGGAGGTCGACCACGTAACCCCCGACGAGCTAGCCGACTGGATCGTCGTCGGCCGGCAGGACTTCCGCCTGATCGATCTGAGAGGCGCGAAGGAGTACGCGGAGTATCACATCCCACAGGCGGAGAATCTGGCGATCACCGCGCTCGCTGCGAGCGACCTGGCGCGCAACGAGAAGATCGTTCTCTACTCTGCCGAGGGCATCCACTCGGCGCAGGCCTGGTTCCTGCTCAAGGCGAAACGGTACGCCGCGGTCTACATCCTGCTCGGCGGCCTCAAGCAATGGAACGAGCAGGTCCTGTTCCCGGAGGCGCCGGCGGAGCGGGCGGCCCCCACCGAGCGCATCGAGTTCGCGAAGGCCGCGGAGCGCGCGAAGTTCTTTGGAGGTGCGGCGCGCGCACCGGCCGGCGACGGTGCCACGGCGAGCGCGGTCGCTGCCGTGGCGCCGCCGCTTCCGAAGGTCGTGGCTCCGCTTGCACCGGTCGCGTCGGGGACGGCGGCAAAGAAGAAGAAAGAGGGATGCTGAGCGGAATGTGGATCCGGTCGCGATGAACGAACCGACGAGAGAGGCGCAGGCATTGACGCCGGAGGAGATCGCCTGGAGCGGTGTCGCCACCTCTTTCGCGGCGTTCGGGAGGGTCTTCCTCTGCCTCGACCGCGCCTTCAGGATCGTCCACGCCTCCTACGTCCTCGACGACCTCACCGGAGCAGGGACGGCGGCGGCACTCGAAGAGCGGCCGATCGACGAGCTCGTGTGCGGAGACCTATTTGCCGAGGGAGGCGCCTTGCGCTCGGCTCTCCTCGCTGGAGAGCGGCGCGAGGGTTGGCGCGCACTGGTCGCTGGGCGAGATGGCGATCAGCGTCTGGTCGCGCTTTCGGCGGCGCCGATCTGTCCGCCGCCGGAGGCCGCCTGCGATCCCCGGGTCGCCTTCGCGGTCATTCTGCGGCCGGCCGAAGAGGACATGCCTGCCGTCCTCGGCGGGCCGGCGGCCTTCGGCGGGATCGTCGCCCGTTCTCCCGCCATGCAGAAGATCTTCGCCCTGATCGACAATCTCCGCGAAAGCGACACGACCGTTCTCTTGACCGGCGAAAGCGGGGTCGGCAAGGAGGTCGTCGCACGCGCGATACACGAGCATTCGCCGCGCAGAGGCAGGCCGTTCGTCGCAGTCAACTGCGGCGCGCTGCCGGGCGAGCTACTAGAGAGCGAGATGTTCGGACATGTCCGCGGCGCTTTTACCGGTGCGCTTCGTGACCGGCTGGGTCGTTTCGAAGTCGCGTCAGAGGGGACGCTGTTGCTCGACGAGGTGGGAGACTTGCCGCTGCCCCTGCAGGTCAAACTGCTGCGTGTGCTCCAGGACGGCTCATTCGAACGCGTCGGCGAGAGCCGCAGCCGGGTGAGCCGGGCACGGGTGATCGCCGCGACCCACATCGATCTGACGCGCGCGGTGCGTGAGGGTCGCTTCCGAGAGGATCTCTACTACAGGTTGCGCGTCGTACCGATCGACATTCCTCCTCTCGCCCGCCGGGTGGAGGATATCGAGCCGCTGGCCCGCGCGATCCTCGCGCGTGTTGCCGCACGACAGGGGCGGGCGCTGCGCCTGTCGCCTGATGCGCTGCGCGACCTTCTGGCGCACGACTGGCCGGGCAATGTTCGCGAGCTCGAGAACGCGCTCGAGTATGCGGTGGCGATCTGTCACGGGCAGACGATTCTTCCGGAGGACCTGCCGACGCTCGCGCGCCGGACTCAGGGCTTGGGAGCGCCGCCCGGAAGCGCTCTCGAATCGTGGGGCGCGACTGTCGGGGAGAGCGGTTCGAGCCCCCTTGCGGCGTCGGTGGCCGCAACCAGTGCCGTCCCCCAGGAAGCCGCAGTTGGCCTGGTGCAGGCGAGGCGCCGTCTGGAGGCCGAGCAGCTCCGCAGAGCGCTCGATCTGCACAACTGGCGCCGCACCGAGGCCGCGCGGGCGCTTGGAATGAGTCGCACAACTCTCTGGCGGAAGATGCGCGAGCTCGGCTTCGCTACCTGACCTCTCCGGCTGCGCCAGCGTTGCCTTTTCGACGCCCGATCCACGAGCGTTCTCGTCTGGCCACAGGCAATAGCCCAACGGTTAACGAGGGGCGGTGAGTCTCCGGGAACCCGGCGCGCGTCTTCGGTCTCTTCTCTAGTGACGAGCGATATGGCCTCCTAGCGAGCGCCCGCCACGCGCGGCGCGACGTCGCACATCGAAGGCCCCTTGGCTCGGACGAACTGCGATTCTGGGGGATTCGATGAGGAAGATCCTGTTCATGCTGATGGCGCTCGCGGCTGCCGTCGGTTTCTCGGTTTTTGCGTTGCGCCCGTCTGGGCAGGGCTCGAAGCCGCTCGATCTGCTGCGCCAGCAGCACCAGGAGGTGCGGGGCCCTGCTGTCGACCATGCCCGCTTCGAGCAGCTCGCGGGGCCGTTCTCGCGGCCGCAGGAGGTCACGGCGGCCTGTATCGACTGCCACAACTCACGTCACGCCGAGGTCATGGCATCGTCGCACTGGAACTGGGAACGACTCGAGTACATCGAGGGGAAGGGCATTCGTTCGATCGGCAAGAGGAACATCCTCAACAACTTCTGCATCGGCGTCGCCGGCAGCCAACAGACCTGCGACAGCTGCCATGTAGGCTACGGCTGGTCCGACGCCACCTTCGATCTCGACGATCCGCTGAATGTCGACTGCCTTGCTTGTCACGACAACAGCGGCGACTACTCCAAGAAGACTGCCGGCGCCGGCATGCCCGCCGCCGGCATCGACCTGGCCAAGGTGGCGAGAGCGGTCGGCCGCCCGCAACGGGCGAACTGCGGCGCTTGCCACTTCCTCGGTGGCGGTGGCAACAACGTCAAGCACGGCGATCTCGAGGTCGCGCTCCTCGAGACCGACCGGCAGGTCGATGTTCACATGGCTGCCGACGGCGGCGACATGTCGTGCGTGGAGTGCCACCGCGCCGAGAATCACAAGATGCTCGGAAAGTCCTACTCGCTTTCGTCGATGAACCGCGATCGCGTGGAGTGCGAGAGCTGTCACGGAGCGCTTCCGCACGAAGACGAGATCCTCAACCAGCACGGTTACAAGGTCGCCTGCCAGACCTGTCACATTCCGACCTACGCCAAGGTCGCGGCGACGAAGCTCGCGTGGGACTGGTCGACCGCTGGCTCGCTCCGCGACGGCAAGCCCTACCAGGAGTCGGATGCGGCGGGGAACCCGACCTATATGTCGACCAAGGGCAGTTTCATCTGGGGCAGGGATCTGCGGCCCGAGTACGCCTGGTTCGACGGCACCGCATCGCACTACCTGCTGGGCGACGAGATCGACCCCGCGAAGCCCACCGTCCTCAACCCGCTCTTCGGCGACTACGACGATCCGGATGCCAAGATCGTCCCCCTCAAGGTCCACCGCGCACGGCAGATCTACGACGTCGAGAGCCGAATTCTCGTTCAGCCGAAGCTCTACTCCGCGGCGCCGGGTGACAGCGGCTATTGGAAGGAGTTCGACTGGAACCGGGCGGCGGAGGCCGGTATGCGGGAGGTGGGCCTGCCCTACAGCGGCAAGTACGGCTTCGCTGCCACCGAGATGAACTGGCCGATCAATCACATGGTCGCCCCGAAGGAGCAGGCGCTGTCGTGCGAGGAGTGCCATCGACGTGAGGGCGGCCGGCTCGCGGCGCTCGGTGGCTTCTACCTTCCGGGGAGGGATCGCAGCCGATGGCTCGACGGGTTGGGTGCAGTCATGGTGATGTCGACCCTCGCCGCGGTCGTGCTCCACGGCGGGGCGCGGCTCTGGTTCCGTCGCCGCCGACAAGGAGCGAACTGAGATGAAGCGCGAAATCGTCTATCCCGCATTCGAGCGTTTCTGGCATTGGACCCAGGCTCTGCTGATCCTCTTTCTCGCCGTCACCGGTTTCGAGATCCACGGTTCGATCTCCTTCTTCGGCTTCGATCAGGCCGCGCGCCTGCACAGTGGCGCCGCCGTTGCATTTCTTGTTCTCATCGCCTTCGCGGTGTTCTGGCACGTCACGACCGACGAGTGGCGGCAGTATCTGCCGACCCTCACGAATCTGCGGGCGCAGGCGGAGTACTACCTCTTCGGCATCTTCCGGGAGGCGCCGCATCCGACGAGGAAGAGCCGACTGCAGAAGCTCAATCCGCTGCAGAAGCTCACCTACGCGGGCTTGAAAGTCCTGGTGATTCCGGTCGTGGTGGTTTCGGGGTTGCTCTACATGTTCTATCGCTATCCGCAGCGCTATGAGGTCCTGGCACTCGACGTGCGGGCGCTCGAACCGATCGCCCTGGTCCACACCGCAGGCGCCTTCGCGCTCGTCGCTTTCGTCGTTGCTCACATCTACCTCACGACCACCGGCCGGACGATCACCGCCAACCTCAAGGCGATGGTTACCGGCTGGGAAGAGATCGATGAGGAGTCGCCAGCGGCCGAACTTCCGACCGCCTCCGCCGCGGGCTCGTCCCCGCATCCAGAACGCTAGGTGCTGCCATGAACAACAAGACGATGAACCCATATCTGGCCGGCTTTCTCCTCGGTCTGGTGCTGCTTTCGACGATCTTCGTCACCGGACGCGGACTCGGCGCGAGCGGCGCGTCGAAGAACGTCGTCGTCGCGGTCGTCGGCGCAGTTGCGCCGGAGCATGCCGCAGCGAGCCCGTTCTACTCCAAGCTCCTCGGACCGGGTCACGAGAACCCGCTGAAGGGCTGGCTGGTCTTCGAGATCGCCGGCGTGCTGCTCGGGGCGTTCGTTTCTGGCCTGGCTTCCGATCGGTTGAAGCTGGTCACAGAGCGCGGCCCTGGTGTCGCCGTGCGGAGCAGGCTCGCCTTTGCTCTCGCTGGCGGGGCGCTCTTCGGCGTGGGAGCTCAACTGGCGCGGGGGTGTACGAGCGGCGCCGCCCTGTCGGGGATGGCGGTGCTCTCGGTGGCCGGCTTTCTGACCATGGTCGCCATCTTCGGCACCGGGTTCGCATTCTCCTGGGCCACGCGCGGTCTCTGGCTCCAGAGCAGGGATGGGCGGTGACGCCATGGGCCCCCTTGTTCCTGACCTGATTTCAGACGAGCTCAATCTCTTCGTCGCGCTGGTTCTCGGCTTTCTCTTCGGCTGGGTCCTGGAGCAGGCCGGATTCTCTTCGTCGCGCCGGCTTGTCGGAGTTTTCTACGGCTACGACCTGACGGTTCTTCGGGTCTTCTTCACTGCGGCGGTCACCGCAGCTGTCGGAGTGCTGTTGCTCGCATCGACAGGTCTACTCGATCTCGGCGCGGTCTTCGTCAACCCGACGTGGCTCTGGCCCGCCGTTGCCGGAGGCGTGCTCATGGGCTTCGGCTTTCTGCTAGGTGGTTACTGCCCTGGGACCAGTTTCTGCGGCGCAGCGATCGGAAAGCTCGACGCCATGGTTTTCTCGTTCGGTGGCCTGCTCGGGATTCTCGCCTATGCCGAGCTCTACCCGAGAGTCGCGACCTTCGCCGACTCGACGGCCCTGGGGCCGTTGCAGGTGCCGCACTGGCTCGGAATCGCACCTGGACTGTTCGTCCTTCTCCTGGCGACTGCGGCCGTGCTCATTTTCGTCATCGGCGGGGCGATCGAGCGCCGCCTGGCGCCGGCGACGGCGCCTGCGCTCTCCTTTTCGACGCGGCGCCACGCCGTGGCGGCAGTCGGCCTCCTCGCGGTGGCTCTGGTCGCCGCCGTGCTGCCGGGAAGAGCGGAGCGCCTGCAGGCCAAGGTCACGAGCGACGGCTACGTTCCGCGCCATGCAGTGCGAGCCATGACGCCCGATGAGTTGGCCTTCCGCCTGGTCGATCTGGATCCGGGGACGCGCGTGTTCGATCTTCGCGAGGCGGCCGAGCGCGCTTCGCATCCGATGCCCGGCGCAGCGCCGGTCGCTCTCGACACCGTTCTCGGCAGGCAGTGGCAGCCGGAGTTCAGCCGTCGTCACGTGAGAAAGGTACTGGTTGCGGCGAGCGAGGGGGAGGCGCGCGTAGCGGCTTATCTGCTCGGTGAGGCCGGCTACGAGAACCTTGCCGTGCTTTCCGGGGGCTACAGCGCCTTCGAACGCACGATTCTCGAGAACACGGTCGGAGTCGCGGCGGAGGGTCGCTACGCTGCCGACGTCGCGCGCTTTCGGTCGCGGGCGCAAGCGACGCTGCGCGAGCGCATCCGAACCGAGCGCGAAGCCCCGAGCGCACCGCGCCCGGCACCCAAGGCGGTCAAGGGCGGCTGCTGAGAGTGGCCCCCGCTGGTTCGGTGGGCTCGCTCCGCCCTTGGCGTTGTTTCAGTGCACGTTTCACGATGCAACACGCTGTTGCAACGCGGCGTTTCTTCAGCCGGATCGCCATCGGAGCGATGGGCCGTAAGTGACCTGTTTCCAGTAGCAAGCTGGCTCGGCACGGGAGGTGCGTTGAGCCTCCGCGGGATGAGCACGCAACTGCCGAGACGCACCATGCCGGGCTTGGATGTCGCCGTCGATGAGAACGGCTTTCTGCTCGACGGGCTCGACTGGACGCCGGAGATCGCCGAGAGGATCGCCCGGGAGTGCGGCCTGGAAGCACTCGGTCCGCGCCATTGGCGGGTCTTGCTCTGCTGCCGTGAGGTCGCTGCGCGCGAAGGCCTCGTTCCCGACCTTGCCGCAGTTGCGAGGAGCGCGGATCTACCCCTCGCCGAGCTCGATCGGCTATTTCGTCACCGCTCGCTGGAGCTTCTGCCGAAGATCGCCGGCTTGCCGCGGCCGCCTCTGTTTGTGAAAGCGCAGTGATGTTCCTGAGGATGAAATTCTAGGGAGTCCATCGATGAGCAACCACCGCAGCCACTTGACCGCAATCGCGTTGTTTCTATCCGTCGCCGCTGGAGCTTTCGCCACCAACGGCCTCTATCTCTCCGGCTACGGTCCGGAGGAGCTCGGCCGGGGTGGGGCCAACCTCGCCGTCTCGGACCGCTCGCTCGGGCTCAACTCGAATCCGGCCGGGATCGCCCAGCTGCAGGGCGATCACTTCACCGCGAGCCTCGCGGTCCTCGCGCCGAAGCTCGAGTTCGAGAACATGGTCAATCCCCCCACCGCCGCGAGTGATCGGTACTTCCCGTTGCCCGCTTTTGCCTGGGTACGGTCCGGAAAAGAGACCCCGTGGGCCTGGGGCGTCGGCTTCATCGCCCAGGGAGGGATGGGAGCGACCTTCGACGACCTCAACACCTTCTTCGGCACCCAGGATCAGACTTACACCCAGGTGCGGTTCATGACGATCTCGCCGACCGTCGCCTACTCCTTCTCCGAGGATCTCTCGATCGGCGCGACCCTCAACCTGGGCTATGCCGACGCGGCGTTCCGGTTCTTTCCCGACACCTCCTTCTTCAATACCCAGAATCCCCAGATGAGCTTCTTCGGGCCGAAGATGGAGGATGCAGGCGGGCTGCAGACCAGCGTGCGCTTCGGCGCCTGGTGGCGACCGGATCCTCGCTGGTCGCTCGGCGCGATCTACCAGACCAAGACCAACAGCACCTTCGACGGCGGCACCCTGCGGGTCAACTTCCTGGACATGCCGGGACTCGCCCAGCGGGTCGACTACGAGGGCGAGATGAACGGTTTCACCTTCGCGGCGCAGGCGGGACTCGGCACGTCGGTGCGGGTGACCGACGACTGGCTGCTCCTCGTCGACGTCAAGCGCTACTTCTGGGACGGCGCCATCGACACCATCCAGGTCGTCGGGACCGGCCCATCTGTCGCCGGCGCCCCGACTCGTGTCGAATTGCCGTTCGTCTTCAACTGGAAGGACGTCTGGGTCCTGGCCCTCGGAAGTGAGTGGCGCACGAGCGACCGGACGACGCTGCGCGCCGGCTACAACTACGGCGAGAACCCGGTTCCCGACGCGACCCTGACGCCGCTCTTCCCGGCAACCACCGAGCATCATCTTTCGGTCGGCGCCAGCGTGCTGCGCGGCAGCGTCACTTACGAGTTTGCCGTCGAGCATGCTCTCAACGCCTCGAATACCAACAACAACACCGACCCGATGGTCAATCCCTTCGGCCCCGGCGCGCGCGTCGACCACAGCCAGTGGACGGTCGCCTTCGGGATGTCGTGGGCGAAGTCGCGGTCGAGCCACTGATGGAGGACGAAATGAACCGATCCAGAATCCTCGCCGCAGTTGGAATGACGGCCGTCGCCCTGCTCACCGGCTCGCTCGCCTCGGGGGACGAGAAGGTCGGCAAGCAGGAGGGCGTCTCCTGCACGGTCTGTCACGACAAGCCGGGGAGCAAGCTCCTGACCGACCAGGGGAAGTACTACGAGACGATGCGTACCTTGGCCGGCTTCGAAGACCTCAAGGCGACTTTCGGCGCCTGCACCAGCTGCCACGTCAGCAAGCCGGGTTCGAAGAAGCTCACCGCCAAGGGCAAGGAGTTCCGTGACCTGGTGCGGGACATGGAAGGGCTGGGAGGGTGGATGAAGGAGCACCATCCGGCCGCGGCTCCGCAGGTCGAGGTCGAAACGCCCAAGGTCTGACCGTTCTCCGGGAGGTGGACCAGAGGCGCCTGGCCGAGCCCTCTGGTTCACCTCTACGTTCGTCAGGAACCGGCCCCTGGGGTCGGTCGAATCGCTCCGCGTTGCTTCGCCGCAGCGCGGCGTAACCGCCGCTCCCGCAGGGATTTCCGTGCCTTCCGGAAGGCGCCCGGACCCCCACCCGATGGTATAGTCCGGCCCGGCAGAGGCTCCCGGACGGGACCCGAGAGCGGATGGGGGTGGCGAAGATGTCCGAGTCTTTATCTTCCAGCACGACGGAAGTGCAGATTTTCGGCGCCACGTACCATATCCGCGGCGGGCACGACGGAGGCAATCTGGCCGATCTGGCCGCTCAGGTGGACCGGAGAATGCGCGAGCTGGCGGGTCACGCGGTCACTGCGGACACCGGCAAACTGGCGATTCTCGTGGCCCTCAACCTGGCGGATGAACTTTCCCGCCGCGAGCAGAGTGCGGCGGGGGAGCGGAGCGAGATCGAGACGCGGGTGACGGAGCTGACGCAGAGGCTCGTGGAAGTCCTGAAGTCCTGACTTCGACGACGCCTCGAGCAACCTGGGAAGGGCAGTAGGAGTGACACTGAGCGGCATCCTCTGAGGGGACCGTGACGAGCCGACGCACTGTAGAACCAACATTGCTACACAGGGAGTCCAAGATCCGCGCGGCCCGTGCCTGCCCGGCTCCGACCGGGACGCTGACGGCCGCACATGAGGACACCCACCTGACGCGTTTCAGGTTCTAAACGCAGCGTCTCGCGCGGTTCCCTCAGAGGGTGTCTCTTTCCTTCCGGCACCCTGCATCGCGGCCTCGCCCCGATACGCAGCACGATTGTGGGGTGGGCTCATGAATACGGCTCTATGGATCGCGATCGCCGCGATCGTCATCGCTGCAGCCGTGCTGGCCTATGGCTGGTCGCAGATTCGCCACGCTGGCGAGAAGCGCCTCGCCGAGGCCGAGCGCGAAGCCGCCCGGATGCGCGAAGAGGCGCGGCGGGACAGCGAAGCCAAGTTGAAGGAAGGCGAGCTCGCGGCCAAAGAGAAACTCCTCCAGGCGCGCACCGAGTTCGAAACGGCCTCGCGCGCCCGTCGCGGTGAGCTCGAGACCCTCGAACGCCGCCTCACCCAGAAAGAGGACAGCCTCGACAAGCGTCTCGGGGAGCTCGACCAGCGCGACAAGGAGCTCGTCGGCCGCGATCGCATGGTCACCGGGCGGGAGAAGGAGGTCGCGGGCAAGGAGGCCGAGGCCGAACGTCTGGTCGCCGAGCAGCGCAATCGCCTCGAGCAGATCGCCGGTCTGACCGCCCAGCAGGCCAAGGACGAGCTGACGCGCGGTCTCGAGAACGAAGCCCGCATCGATGCCGCGCATCTGGTGAAGCGGATCGAGGACGAAGCGCGGGAGCAGGGAAACCGCAAGGCGCAGTGGCTGATGGGCCTGGCCGTACAGCGGCTCGCTTCCGACTACATCTCCGAAACCACGGTCTCGGTCGTCGAGCTGCCGAGCGACGAGATGAAGGGCCGGATCATCGGGCGCGAAGGGCGCAACATCCGCGCCCTCGAGCTCGCCACCGGCATCGACCTGATCGTCGACGACACGCCCGAGGCGGTCATCCTCTCCGGCTTCGACCCGTACCGCCGCGAGATCGCCCGCGTCGCTCTCGAGCGCCTGATCGCCGACGGCCGGATCCACCCAGCACGCATCGAGGAGGTCGTCGAGAAGGTCAAGGCGGAGTTCGAGCAGCGCATCCAGCAGGAGGGCGATGCCGCGCTCCTCGAGCTCAAGATCCCCGGCATGCATCCCGAGCTGGTGAAGCTCATGGGCCGGCTGCGCTACCGCTATTCATACGGGCAGAACGTGCTGCAGCACTCGAAAGAGGTCGCCTTCCTCGCCGCGACCATGGCGGCCGAGCTCAAGGTCAACGTCACCATCGCCAAGCGCGCGGGGCTGTTGCACGACATCGGCAAGGCGATCGATCGCGAGGTGGACGGAACCCACGTTCAGCTGGGCATCGAGCTGCTGCGCAAGTACGGCGAGTCGGAGGAGGTCGTGCACGCCATGGCCTGCCATCACGGCGACTTCGATCCGCAGACCGTCGAAGCGGTGCTGGTCACCGCCTCCGACGCCCTGTCGGCAGCCCGGCCGGGCGCCCGCCGGGAAGTCCTCGAGACCTACGTCAAGCGGCTCGAGAAGCTCGAGGAGATCGCCAACAGCTTCAAGGGGGTCCAGAAGAGCTTCGCCATCCAGGCGGGCCGCGAAGTGCGGATCATCGTCGACAGCGGCAAGATCGGCGACGAGCAGGCGATCTGGCTGTCCAAGGACATCGCCAAGCGGATCGAGGCCGAGCTCACCTATCCGGGCGAGATCCGGGTGACGGTCATCCGCGAGACGCGCGCCGTCGAGTTCGCGCGATGAAGCTGCTCTTCGTCGGCGACGTCATCGGCAAGCCGGGCCGGCAAGCGTTGAAGCGACTTCTGCCGAAGCTCGTCGATGAGCACCGGGTGGACTATGTCGTCGTCAACGTCGAGAACATGGCCGGCGGCTTCGGCGTCACACCCGAGACGCTGGCCGAGCTCGACGACCTGCCGATTCACGCCCTCACCACCGGCAACCATGTCTGGGACAAGAAGGAGGTCCTCGACATGCTGGTGCACGAGCCGCGGCTGCTGCGGCCGGCGAACTACCCGGAAGGCAACCCGGGGCGTGGCGTCCATGTCGGCGAGACGGCCGCGGGCGTGCGCGTGGCGACGATGAACCT
Source organism: Acidobacteriota bacterium (assembly GCA_052035735.1). Classification (GTDB taxonomy): domain Bacteria; phylum Acidobacteriota; class Thermoanaerobaculia; order Multivoradales; family JAGPDF01; genus JAGPDF01. Next base: position 12,372 of record JBPOHI010000028.1, on the reverse strand, counting down.
CGAGGGGCAGGTCTTCATGAAGAACCTCGACTCGCCGTTCCGCGTCGCCGACCGGCTCCTGGCCGAGCTCGACAAGAAGGTCAAGGTCGTCTTCGTCGATTTTCACGCCGAGGCGACGAGCGAGAAACAGGCGCTCGGGGTCTATCTCGACGGGCGGGTGAGCGCCGTCGTCGGTACGCACACCCACGTGCCGACAGCCGATCACCGCGTTCTGCCCCAGGGCACGGCGTTCCTCACCGACGCCGGGATGACCGGCCCGTACGAAGGCGTCATCGGTTTCCGCTCGGACCGCGTGTTGCAGCGATTTCTCACCCAGGCGCCGGCCGCCTTCGAGGTCGCCAAGCGCGACGTGCGACTGGCTGGAGTGCTGATCGACATCGACGAGACCTCGGGACGCGCCCGCGGTATCGATCGTTTTCTGGTACCGGACGCAGGAGCCTGACGCAGGAGTCCGATTCATGGCCGCGAAGAACCCCACTCTCGACTCCCTGCGCGCCGCGCCGGGGCGCAAGCACCTTTCGGTCATCGTCACCACCTTCAACGAGGAGATCAACGTCGCCGAGTGCCTCGAGTCGGTGCTCTGGGCGGACGAGATCGTCCTCGTGGACTCCTTCTCGACCGATCGCACGGTGGAGGTCGCCCGGACCTTCCCGATCACCGTCCTGCAGCGCCAGTACTTCGGCTCGGCGGCGCAGAAGAACTGGGCGCTCGACCGGGTACAGCACGAGTGGGTACTGATCATCGATGCGGACGAGCGCGTGCCGGAGGCCCTCGCGCGGGAGATTCTCGCGGTGCTGGCGAGCGAGCCTGCGATCGACGGCTTCTATATCCGGCGCGAGAACATCTTCATCGACAAGGTGATCCGTCATTCCGGCTGGTCGACCGACAAGGTCGTGCGGCTCTTCCGGCGTGACAAGGGGCGCTACCCGAATCGGCGCGTGCATGCCGATCTCGAGATCGCGGGTCCGGTGCCGGTGTTGAAGAACCCCTTCCTGCACTACACCTTCCGCACTTTCGACCAGTACTTCGGCAAGTTCCTGAACTATGCCGAGTGGGGCGCCGCCCAGGCCTTCCGCGACGGTCGCCGGGCCGGGCTCGTCGAGATGGTCCTGCGCCCCTGGTGGCGGTTCATGCGCACGTACTTCCTTCAGCTCGGCATCCTCGACGGCATGCACGGTCTGGTGCTCTGCTCGCTGCAGTCGTTCGGCGTCTTTCTCAAGTACGCCAGGCTCTGGGAGTACCGCATTCGCGAGGCGCGCGGCGAGAAGCTCGATCTGCCGGCCTTCGACGAGAGCGAAGCCACCTGGAAGCGGCCGAGCGAACCGGAAGTCCCCGTCGAGAGCGGCCCGCGCTAGCCGCGGAGCAGATTAGCGCGCGGCAGCTCCGTCGTCTGCAGCCGTCCCCGGCGGGTAGCCGGTCGCCAGCAGAACATAGCCGTCCTCGCGATCGGCGTCGCGCGCGACCTCGCCCAACGGCAGCGGCAGCGCGAGCTTGGCGAGCGCCGGCCGGGTAATCAGCAGCCAGACACGCCCCTCGCGGCGGGCGAAGGCCTGCAGCTCCTCCTCCGAACCCGGAGTCTCGACGTAGCGGCGGGTGTGGAAGACGAAGCGCGGGTCGAGCCGCGGATAGATCGCGTAGGCCTCTCCCGGTGCCTGCAGCTCGAGGAGCTTCTGCGACATCGCCCGCGCGCTCTTGATCGGGTCGAAGCGCGGCAGAACGAGCAGCACGGCGAGGACGCCGGCGGCTCCCATGCCGGTGGCGATCGCGCCCACGACCCGTCCGGGGTGGCCGCGACGCCCGAGCCACCAACCGGCCGCGGCGCCCGCGAAGAGAATGCCGACCAGTATGGCGAGCTCCGAGAACAACCCCGGGCCGAGCGGCTCGAACTGTCGCGCGAGCTTCGCGGCGCGCTCCGGGTTCAGGCGCCCGAGCGCGATCCAGGCGAGCGGCAGCGCGGCGAAGAGCAGCGCGAGCAGGGCTGCCGGCACGAGGGCGAATCGCTTCAACCGTGACCAGCTGGTGGCGACTTCGCTCATCGACCAGGCGACGATCATCGCCATGGCCGGAAACATCTGCAGCACGTAGACCGTGCGCTTGGCCGGCGAGAGGCTGAAGAAGAGAACCGTGACGGCCATCCAGCAGCAGGCGAACAGGTAGCCGCGGCGGTCGTTGGCGGTGGCGCGCCGCCAGCCGAGCCAGAGCGCACCCGGAAGGAAGAAGAACCAGGGGAGAAAGTCCGCCGGGACGGTGGTCAGGTAGTAGTAGAACGGCTGAAAGTGGTGCCAGGGGTCGGCGTAGCGGGTGACGTTCTGCTTGATGACCAGGGTTTCGAGATAGGCCGAGCCGCCGGTAACCGCCGCCGGCACCAGCCAGAGCAGGACCACTCCGGCCCAGATGGCCAGGCCCGAAGCGATCCGCATCTCGCGCAGCCGCGCGCGGTCGCGGGTCAGCAGCGCGAAGGCGAGAATCGAGAGCAGCGGCGGCAGCAGCCCCACCGGGCCCTTGGCAAGCGTTCCGAGGCCGGCGGCGACGAAGAACAGGCGAAAGAAGCCGGGTCGGTTCTCGAGCCAGCCGCGCACGAAGCTGTACATCGCCAGGGTGACGAACGCGAGCAGCAGCATGTCGATCTGCCCGACCCTCGCCTGCCAGAGGATGCGGCCCGACGTGGCGAGAATGACCACCGACCACCAGGCGACGCGGCGATCGAACAGTCGTTGCGCGATGCCGAAGAGCAGGAAGAGCGTGGCAAGGGCGGCGACGAGAGAGGGAATCCGCGCCGCGACCGGGCCGACCTCACCGGTCGCAAGCGACGCGGCGGCGATCGACCAGAACAGGAGGGGCGGTTTCTCGGAGTAGATCTTGCCGTTGAGATGCGGTACGAACCACTCGCCGCTCTGGCGCATCTCGCGCGTGACCTCGGCGTAGCGCGGCTCGTCCGGGTTCCAGAGGTCGCGCCCGCCGATCCCGGGCAGGAAGAGCACCAGACCGAGCAGCAGCAGGCCCAGGCGTTCGAAGAGGCTCATGGCTGGCGCTCGGCGCGCGCTTCTGCGACCGGCGGGCGGATCTCCTCGACATTGCCGCGCGGAATCCAGCGTGTGCGCATCCAGCGCACCGCCATCAGGTCGGCCAGGGCGCGGAACAGGCGATTGCCGATGCCGTACTTGGCCGTGCCGTGGAGGCGCGGGCGGTGGTTCACCGGGATCTCCGCCAGGCGTGCGCCGTTCCAGCGCACCAGGGTGGGCAGAAAACGATGCATGCCGTTGAACATCGGCAGACGCTCGAGGACTTCGCGGCGGTAGGCCTTGAGCGAGCAGCCGACATCGCTCACCTGTTCGTCGGTGGCCCAGTTGCGCACGCTGTTGGCGACTCGCGAGGAGGCGCGCCGGACCCAGCTGTCCTGCCTCCGGCGGCGAACGCCGGAGACGGCGTCGCAATCGCTCGTGGCCGGCGAGTCTCCGAGCCGGGCGAGGAGCGCCGGAATGTCCGCCGGATCGTTCTGCAGGTCGGCGTCGAGGGTGACGACGATCGACCCGCGTGCCGCGGCGAATCCGGCGGCGAGCGCCGCCGACTGTCCGGCGTTCCGGCGATGGCGGAGGATCCGTACGGTCGGGTCCTCGGCGGCCAGCGCGGCGAGCGCCGCGAAGCTGCCGTCGGTCGAGCCGTCGTCGACGAAGAGAGTCTCCCACCAGAGCGACAGGGGCTCGAGCGCGCCGCGGATCTCCGCCGCGAGCACAGGGAGATTCTCCGCTTCGTTGTAGAGCGGAATGACCAGCGACAGGCGCGGCTCGTGCGGCTGGTTCACTCCCAGACTTTCCACGGCGCTCGCCCCGACTTCCACAGCTCGTTGAGGTGGAGCCAGTCGCGATACGTGTCCATCGGGTGCCAGAAGCCCTCGTGGACGAAAACCGACAGCTCGCCGTCGCGCGCCAGCTTCTGCAGCGGCTCGAGCTCGAGGAAGACCTTCGGGTCGTCGCCCAGGTAGTCGAAGACGCGGCGATTGAAGACGAAAAAGCCGCCCGAGACCACACCCTCGGCGACCGTCGGCTTCTCGTTGAACTCGACCACCTGGCCGCCGGCGACCTTCATCTCGCCGTAGCGGGAGGTCGGGTGGACACCGGTGACGGTGGCGATGCGGCCCTGCGCGCGATGAAAGGCAAGCAACGCGTCGAGGTCGACGGTGCCGACGGCGTCGCCGTAGGTGAAGCAGAAATCCTCGGCGTCGACGTAGCTCTCGACCAGCTTGAGGCGTCCGCCCGTGCCGCTGTCGGCCCCGGTCTCCGCGCAGGTGACCTGCCAATCCTCCTCTCCCATCTGGTTGTGGAAACGGACTTCGGGCGGGTCGCCCTTCATCGACACGGTGAAGTCGCGCCGCATCTCGTGGTAGCGCAGGAAGTACTGCTTGATCACCCAACCCTTGTAGCCCAGGCACAGGACGAAGCGGCGGAAGCCGCGCATGCCGTAGAGCTTCATGATGTGCCAGAGGATCGGCTGCTCGCCGATCTCGACCATCGGCTTCGGTACGTTGTCGGTGTGTTCGCGCAGGCGTGTGCCCTGACCGCCGCAGAGGATCACGACCGGCATGGCTGCGATGGCTGCGGAAGTCGCCGGTCGGGTTCTGTCGTTGCCCCCTTCGTTCATCATCTCTCCTTCGATCGGTCCTGGAACCAGTCGGCGGTGCGGCGGAGTCCTTCCTGCAGTCCGCGCCCGGCGCGAAAGCCGAGCTCGAGCTCGGCGCGCGACGGATCGAGCGCCGAGCGACGCGGCTCGCCGGCGACCGCTGGTCCGTGCAGCGGCTGGCTGCCCGGGGCGAGCGCCGCGGCGAGCAACGCATGGAGGCGCCGGACGTCGGTTTCGACTCCCGTGGCGACATTGTAGACGCCCGAAGGGCCGTCGAGGGCGAGCGCACAGGCCCGGGCGACGTCTTCGACGTAGACGAAGTCGCGCGTCTGGCGGCCGTCGCCGTGGATGGTCACCGGTGAGCCGGCGAGCAGGCGCTGGCTGAAGACGGCCACGACTCCGGCCTCTCCGACCGACTCCTGGCGCGGACCGTAGACGTTGGCGAAGCGCAATGCGACGCCTTCGATCCCGTGCCGGCGGGCGAAGTAGGCGAGATAGCCCTCGCCGGCGAGTTTGGCGACGCCATAGGGCGACAGGGGCGCCAAGGGCGAGGCTTCGGGCGTCGGAATCTCCTCCGGGTCGCCGTAGACCGCGGCGCTGCTTGCGAAGACGATCCGTCGCGCGCCAGCGCCGATGGCGGCGCCGAACAGACGGACGGTGTCGAGGATGTTCACCTGGGCGTCGAAGACCGGATCCTCGAGGCTGCGTCGCGCATCGACCTGGGCTGCGAGGTGTACCAGAGCGTCGGGAGCGAAGCGGGCCAGGCGCTCTCCCAGGAGCGGATCGCCGATGCCGCGAACCTCCAGCGGAAAACCCTGCGGGAGGTTCTCCTGCCGCCCGCGCGAAAGATCGTCGATCGCCAGCACGTCGTGACCGGCGGCGGCGAGATGCTCGCAGAGATGGCTGCCGATGAATCCGGCGCCCCCGCTCACCGCGACGCGCAGGCTCGCGGAGCGGCTCACTCCACCACTCCGCTGGCGGCGAACGACTGGGCTCCGCGGGCTTCGAGTCGCCGCCAAAGGCGTTCACCGCCCGCGCGCCGGACGTGCCGTCCGACCAGGCGGCCGATGCGATCTGGGGAACGGAAGAGCGGCGTCACCTGCGAAGCGTAGCAGGCGATCGCAGCGATCCGCGCGGCAATTTCGCCGGCCGCGAGCGGCTGCCGCAGGGCGCTCCAGGAGCGTCCGAAGATGCCGGCGCGGAGGAGCGCGAAGGGCTTCCAGACGATGTAGGGAAACTCCTCGTAGTAGAGCAGCGCTCCGCCGAAGGCGCGCTCGGCGGCGGCCCGTACGATGCGATGATCGACATGGCCGCCGACGCCGAGCGGAGCGACGACCCTGGCGCAGTCCGCGGCACCGGGGATGGCGGCGAGTCGTTCGGCGAGGCGAGCGACGAGGGGCTCCTCCTGCTGTGCGATCTTGCCGAAGAGCCGCTCGAGCGTCGGGTAGAGCGCTTCGCCGCCGGGCTCCGCCCGGCGGTGGATCGCCTCCTGGAGCTCCCAGTGCCGCGGCTGTGCCGCGAGGACGCGACAGGCGGCGAGATCCTCACCGCGACGCGTTGCCATGACCTCGCCGGCGGCGAGGTCCCAGAGCGCATAAATCCGCTCCACCAGCGGCGATGCGGCTGGGTGGTCCGGACCGGGTTCGTCGCCGGCGAAGAGGGTGACGATGTCGACCGCCACTCCGGCGCCGGTCGCTTGCGCGATCTGTCCGCCGCAGGAGAGCGCGACGTCGTCGAGATGCGGCGACAGGTAGAGCCAGCGAGAAGCGCGCGAGGCGCTCATGCGCCGCGCTCGCGAACCGATCGGGCGAGCGCCGGGCGGAAACGTCCGAGGATCTCGAGCAGGGCGAGACGGTACGTCCGGGAGAACCGGTCGCGGGTATGGTGGGCGCGCACCCACTCCCAGCCGGCCCGGCTCATCGCCGCGAGGTCCTCGGGCGGACGCGCGGCGAGCTCGAGCACTCGCCCGCGGATCTCCTCGATCGACGAAGAGAGCAGCTCGACGCCATAGTCCGGGTCGAGGTCGACGCCGCTCTCGCGCGACAGCACCGGAATGAGCCCGGCGTGCATGCAGGTGATCGCGCCGCCGTTCTGGCCCTCCGAGCACGAGGGGTAGACCAGCGCCAGGTGACGCTGGGCGATGGCCAGAAACTCCGGCGTCGCGACGTCGATCCAGCCGTGCGTGTGAATGTTCGGCGTGCGGTAGAGCTCGCGCGCGAAGGCGCGCGAGAACTCGGGCTCGCGGTCGATCGGCCCGAGCACGGTCAGTTCGAGATCGGGCAGGCCGGCGAAGACTTCGAGCACGCGGTCGAGCCCCTTGTGCAGCAGCCCGCCGCTGCCGAACCAGAGGAACCGGCGGCGCGCCGCCGCATAGTCCTTCGCGGCAGGAAACGGATAGAGAAATGGCTGCGAGATCGGTACCGGCCAGAGCGGCTTGCCGGCGTGGGCGTAGGTCGCCTGGGTGGCCCGGTTGCCGAGGATCGTCGCCGCGTCCGCGTGTTCGATGGCGCCGTTCGGCTCGAGCAGCTTGTAGGGGGCGAGGTGGATGCCGCGGCGTTGGGCGAGCGCCGCCAACCGCTGCCGCTGCGCCGGATTGTAGAAGTTACAGTGCGCCGTTTCGATGTGCATCAGCTTGAGGCAGTCGGGTCCCAGGAGTGGGCCCAGACGCTCGAGGTTCAGGCGGACGTCGACGAAGAGGTCGTAGCCCTGCGCAGGCCGAAAGGTCCGGTTCGTCCAGTGCACCACGTCGAGCTCGAAGCCGAGTTCGACGAGCAGCCGGCCGATCTCGCGCGACTCCCAGAAGTGGGTATGCGAGTGCGGCTCGGCGCTCCCCGGCGGGAGCAGGAACGGATCCAGGATGTAGGAGAAGAGCGCTCGACCGCCCGGCCGCGCGGCCGGGCGGGTGCTGGCCTGAGCCGGCGCGAGCGACACTACCCGGCTTTCGATCCGCCGGATCCGTCGCGACAGCCGCTCGAAGAAACGCCGGCCGCGGCCGGCGAGGGCACTTCCACGCATGCAGGCTGGCAAGGTATCACAGCGGTTTGCCGCGCCGGCTTTGCCGTATGATTTCGCCCTTGCAGCCCGTTCCCGTTCTCGTCACCGGCGCCTCCGGCTTTCTTGGCGCCCACCTCGTCCGCGCCCTGCTCGCGGCGGGTTGCCGCGTCGACGCAGTCTCCCGGCGGCCGCAGGCGGCCGAATCGCCGAACCTGCGCTGGTGGCAGACGGACTTGGCCGTCGCCGGCGAATGCGAGCGCCTGATCGAAGGTGCCCGTCCGGAGATCGTCTTCCACCTGGCGAGCCTGGTCACCGGCCGGCGCGAGCTCGAGTACGTCCTGCCGGCGTTCCAGGCCAACCTCGAGAGCACGGTCCGGCTGCTCGCCGCGGCGAGCGCCGCTCCGGCGGGACTCTGCCGACGGATCGTCGTCGCCGGCTCGATGGAAGAGCCGGAGCGCAACGCGATCGAGGCTCCGGGCTCACCGTATGCGGTCGCCAAGGCGGCGGCGACGCTCTACGCCCGCTTCTTTCACTCCCTCTACGGCACGCCGGTGGTCAGCGCCAGGATTTTCATGGTCTATGGACCGGGGCAGGTCGACCACACCAAGGTCGTGCCCTACTCCATCCTCTCGGCGCTGCGCGGTGAGGCGCCGCGGCTCTCGAGCGGCGCGCGACCGGTGGACTGGATCTACGTCGATGACGTGGTCGCCGGCCTGTTGGCCGCCGCGGAGGCCGCTGGCGTCGAGGGGGAGTCGTTCGATCTGGGTAGCGGCGAGCTGGTGACGGTGCGCCAGATCGTCGAGAAGATCTGCCACGCCCTGGCCGCGCCGCCGCCGCAGATCGGCGCGCTCGCCGATCGTCCGCTCGAAGCGGTGCGCCGGGCGAACATCGGCAAGAGTCTCTCCCGCCTCGGCTGGCGCCCGACGGTGGGCCTCGAAGAGGGGCTGCACCGCACGATCGTCGGTCTGCGCGGCGAGCTCGCGAGCGGCGCCTTCGCCTCCGGCCGCTGATGGGGATTCCCCGCGGTACCGCCCGGCTGCTGCTCGACGAGGCACGCGAGCGCCCGTTTTCAGGCAGCCTCCTCGAGCTCGGAAGAATGGCGGTCTACGCGTCGCACGGGGAGATCGAGCGCTGGGCGCGCGAGCAGTCGACAGCGCTCGCGCCGTTCGCCGAGGTCGCGCGCTCTCACCAGCCGGAGCTCGCCGCCGCGGGCTGCATCGACGACCGCTCCTTCTTTCGCCTGCTCGGCTGCGAACGCGTCGAGAGCGCCGACGTCTCGGACTGGGAGGGCGCCGACCACATCTTCGACCTCAACCTGCCGGTGCCGGCGAGCCTCGCTGGACGCTACGACACCCTGTTCGAGGCCGGGACGATCCAGCATGTCTTCGACCTGCCGCAGGTGTTCGCCAACCTCCACACCCTGCTCAGGGAGGGTGGGCGGGTCATCCACGGCATGGCGCCGTCGACGAACCACGTGGATCACGGCTTCTACATGTTCTCGCCGACGCTCTTCCACGACTTCTACACCGAGAACGGCTGGCGCATCGAGGCCGAGTACTTCTTCGAGTTCTTTCCCTACTGGTTTCGCGGCCGCTTTCACTCGACGCCGTGGAAGATCCGCCGCTACACGCCGGGCTGCCTCGATCACCTAGCCTACGGAGGATTCGGCGCCCGGCAGGTCGCCCTTTTCGTCGTCGCCACCAAGATCCCCGGCGCGACCGCCGATCGCATCCCCCAGCAGAGCTACTTCGCCCGCTTCCACGGCGCCCGAAAAGTGGGGACAGTCCCCATTTTTCCGGAGAAAATGGGGAAAATGGGGACTGTCCCCATTTTTCTGCGGCTCAAGGAGTGGAAGGAGCGGCTGAAGCGGCTCCGCCCGCGCCGCCTGCCGGCGGTCGCGAAGCGCTACTAGACCGACGCCAGTGCGGCGTTGAGGGTCCGGTCGGAGCGCCCGGCGGCGAGCGTGCGGTAGCGCTCGATCTGCGCCAGGGTCACGGCACGCATGTCGGCGCCGGCGTCCATCGCCTGGTACCAGTCCGTGATCCACTCCAACCCGTCCGCGAGGCGCAGGACGGGGGCCCAGCCGAGGAGCGCCCGCGCCTTGCTGCAGTCGAGCTTCAGGAAGGTGTCTTCGTGCGGGTGGGGGATCCGGTCCGCCTCCCACTGCACCTCCCGGCCCCACTTGAGGGAGAGCTCACGTGCCAGCCACGCGACCGGCAGGCAATCCTCGTCCACCGGCCCGAAGTTCCACGGCCCGGCGCTCTGTCGATCGCCGTTGTAGAGATTCTCGGCCACTTGAAGATAGCCGCGGAGAGGTTCGAGCACATGCTGCCAGGGACGGATCGCCTGCGGATGGCGCAGGGCGAGAGGCCGGCCCTCGCGCAGGTTGGCGATGATGTCCGGGACCAGCCGGTAAGGCGCCCAATCGCCGCCGCCGATGACGTTGCCGGCGCGTACCGAGGCGAGCAGCGCGGTCGGCTTGCCGCCCTCCTCCGGGTTGAAGAAAGACTCGCGATAGGAGTGGACGACGAGCTCGGCGCAGCTCTTGCTGGCGGCATACGGGTCGCGGCCGCCGAGCTGTGACTTCTCGCGGTAGGCCCAGTGCCATTCGTGGTTGGTGTAGCACTTGTCGCTGGTGACGACGACGATCGACTTGACGCTCGGTGTGCGCCGGGCGCATTCGAGGAGGTTCACCGTCCCCATCGTGTTGGTCGAAAAGGTCTCGACCGGATCCTCGTAGGCGAGCTGGACGATCGGCTGTGCCGCGAGGTGGAAGACGATCTCCGGTTGGACACGATCGAAAGTAGCCTGGAGAAGGTCGAAATCGCGGATGTCGCCGATCGTCGAGTCCATCTCGAGCGTCGCGCCGGTGAGGTCGTTGAGATTCGGCTTCGTCGGCGGCAACCGGGCGTAGCCGTGCACGTGCGCCGCGAGCAGCTGCATCCAGAGGCAGAGCCAGGTCCCCTTGAAGCCGGTGTGGCCGGTGATCAGGACTCGCTTGCCTTGCCAGTTGAAGTCGCTCATCGCGGTCATCCTCGAACGGTCGCACTGCGGTGATGCAGCTGGAGTCGACTCGGCTGCGCGCCGAGCGTGCATTCTATCGATCCTGAGCGGACGATTCCTGGACGGGCTGGCGGTGGGCGAAAAAGCCCAGGAAACGGCCGCCGAATCGCCACCAGAACCAGGCGAGGCTGCCCAGCCCGGCTACGGCCGAGAAGGCGAACCGCAGCCACAGCTGGTCTCCCGCGGCGAACCAGGCGAGGGCGAAAAGCGGCACAGGCGCAAGATAGGTCTCGACCAGGTCGAGAACCAGCGCGCCGAGCCCCGCGCGATCGACACGTGCGAGGGCCACCAGCAGCACCGGCGCGCCGAGCGGCAGGAAGTTGGCCCACGCCATGCCCACCGGCCCCCAGTGCTGCGAGAGCCAGAGGCCGCCACCGACCAGGGCGGCGAGGTGAAGTACGAGCGAGAGGATCCGGTCGCGGTCGCGGTGCAGCGCCACGAGAAGTTCGCCGCCGAAACGACCGAGCGGATCGACCAGCGGCGCGAAGGCGAGCAGACGCAGGAGGCCGGCCTGCCCGGCGTAGCGCTCGCCGCCCAGCAGCTGGACGGCGAGATCGGCGTTCAGAAAGAGAAACAGCGCCGCCGGCACTTCGATCGCGAGCAGCGCCTTGGTCGCCAGGCGATAGGCCAGGAACTGCTGATCCGGGCGATCGCCGAACTGCACCAGCGCAGGATAGAGCGCCCGGCCGATCGGTTGCTGCAGGACGCGCGAGGCGAAAAACGCCCAGACATAGGCGAACATGTAGCCGCCGACGACGGCGTCGGGAAAGCGGCTGCCGAGGATCAGCGCGTCGGCATAAGTGACCGCGAAGGCGAGCAGCCAGATGCTGCCCAGCGGCACGCTCGAGCGCAGCATGGGGAGCGTCCCGCCAGGGGCGAGGTGCAGCGCCATCGTCGGTCGCGCCCGCCACCAGAGGAGCCCGGCATAGATCGCCTGCGAGCCGACCATGGCGAGGATGAACGACCAGACTCCCCAGCCTGCGAGAGCCAGCGAAAGGGCGCCACCGCAGTACGCAAAGGTCCGCGACAGCTCCGGCAGAAGCGAGCGCCCGATGCGGAGCTCGGCCTCGAAGTGGGTGAGCGGGACGCTCGCCAAGCCCTCGAGCAGGAGGTAGGCGACCATCACCTGCAGGACCAGCGCGACGTCCGGGCGCGGCGTGCGAAAAGTCGTGGCGAGCCACGGTGCCGCGGCGAGCAGCGCCAGCCCCAGGACTCCGCCCCATAGGGCCTGCAGGCGCAGCAGATTGCCCAGCGGAATCGGGCGCAGGCGGACGACGTGGCTGGGGAGGCCGAGATCGCGCACCGTCGCGAGCAGCAGGAAGAGCGACTCCGTCCAGTCGCGCAAGCCCCAATCGGCGGGTGGGATCAGGCGGCGGAGCGCGAGATGGGTGGCGAGGATCGCGGCGACCCGAACGAACTGCGCTAGGGTCGCGGCGCCGCTCGAACGCAGCAGACCCCGGGAGGTATCGGGTGCCGCCGTGCCTGGAGCCGGCCGATCCCTCACGCCGCCTCAGCGATCGTCGGACGGCAGGACGGTGATGGTCAGGCGGCGGGTCGAGCCCGGATCGCGGTCGGAGAACCAGGCGAGACGCTCACGCAGGGCGTCGAGCTCGAGGATGTACTCGCCGGGTTTCTTCGGCGTCGCGATCTCGAGCTCGAGGTCGACCGTCTCGCCGGGCGCGACGTCGCGCGGCAGCG